>JAKQHS010000108.1 GCA_029557915.1 Bacteroidota bacterium
GCTTCTCCGAAGCCATTGTTTTGTTCTTATTTTTTACCAATAAGGTCATGCATCTCCGATGCCGGAAGAATTAATTCCTTGCTCCGCGAACCCTGAGTCCCTCTGCGGTTCAGAAAATGGAATTAAATCGCCGGGCAGCGAATCCCATTATCAGTCGCCTTATTTACAACTTACTAATTATCAACCTATTCCGTGTCCTTCGTGTCTTTGTGGGACACCATCTTTGTGGGACACTCGTGAGAACCACGTTAAGGGTCAACGGTAAACGGTAAAAGGCAAAGGGAGCATAATTTACTTTAAAATCAACCTGCTTTGTGGTCTTCGCGTCTTTGTGGGACACCATCTTTGTGGGACACTCGTGAGAACCACGTAAAGGGTCAACGGTAAACGGTAAAAGGCCAAGGGAGCATAATTACTTTAAAATCAACATGCTTCGTGGTCTTCGCGTCTTTGTGGGACACCATCTTTGTGAGCACCAAAGCCCTGTGCGAACCCACCAGAAACCACAAAATTCGCATCTTTAATAAAAAAAGCCATCGGATCATCAGCGGTACATACAGACCAGTTGCTGGAACAATGTCTTAAAGAAGACCGGAAAGCCCAACAGGCCTTATACGACCGGTACGCGCCCATCCTGTTGGGAATTTGCCGCCGCTATATCCGCAGCGATGAAGACGCGGAAGATGTGATGATCGAAGGATTTTTCAAGATCTTCCGCAACCTGAGGCAATTCGACCGGAGGGGAAGTTTTGAGGGCTGGATGAAAAAAATCATGGTCAACGAGGCCCTGATGTGGCTGCGTAAAAAGAGGCTGCCCCAGTCTGAACTGGATGAAAAACTTCCCCTGATCCAGGAAGATACCGACCTGCGGCAGTTTGAACTGGAAGGCTCCGAGATCATCCCCCTGCTGGACCAGCTGCCGGATGGATACCGGACCGTATTCAATCTGTATGTCATGGAAGAGCTCAAACACCGGGAGATTGCGGTGATGCTCGGCATCAGCATCAATACCTCCAAGTCGCAACTGATCCTGGCAAAGAAAAAATTAAAACAACTGATATTGGAAAAACAGACAAAAACACAAAACAAATCATGACACCAAATCATATCGAAACCGAATTCCGTGAAAAATCCAGATCTATCCGGATCCAACCTTCGGCCGGCTCCTGGGATGAACTGTCCAAGCGCCTGGATCGACCCTCCAGCCGTCAACCCTTCAGGCTGAGTGGCTGGATGGCCATGGCGGCCAGCTTTGCGGGAATCCTCCTGGTCAGTTCCCTGTTTTTATTCCAACCTTCCCGGAAAACAGACCCGTTCAATTCCCTTCCCCCCGCCACCACTTTCGAATATTCCGAATCCGATCTGTCTTCCTCCATCTACGAACAGATTTCCACGCTGCATGAGGCGTACCGGAAGATGGGATACCAGTAATCAGTAGTCAGTAGTCAGTAGTCAGTATAGGCTGTGGATCAAGGCTGTTTAAACGGATGTCTCGGCACCCATTCCTTCTTCTTATTCAAAAAATCCACCAGGTAAGGCACGAAAGTGTTGTTGATCACTTTCCGGTGTTTGATATAACAGGTGAGGGGATGTGCAATCGCCCCCACACTGCTTTTGATCTCCAGGGCGGTGCGTGAAAACCGGATGGATTTCTTCCGGCCTTGTATGGTGCACCGGATCAGGTCGAGCAATATGTTGAGATACAATTGGTATTTTTTATTTAGCACTTCATCGATTCCCAGGTAGTGGGCTTCCAGGAATTCCCCATCCTCAATCACCGTATAAAAAGCTAGGGGCTGGCCCTCCAGGCTATAGGTATAAAGATGGAAACAGGAACCCATGTTTTTTTTCAGTTCCAGAAAATACATGGGATCCAGATCCAAAAGGTTAAAGTCGGCCCCGGTAGCCGTGCACCGGTAAAGGTCGAAGAGACGCCCGTTCATGGCGGCAATTTCCTCCTCACAGAGCTCTTTCTTTTGAAGGGCGGCGCCGGCTTTCATTGCCTTTCTGGCCCGGACCCGGTATTTGGACAACAGGGAATCCAGGTAATCTTCAAATTGATCCCAGGGGCCAAGGCTCAAAATCATATTGGGCTCCACTTCAAAAGAGTGATAGGTGCTTTCTTCAAAATATTTATCCCTTTCCGGAAAGTCCTTGACCAGGGTGACGCTGGTTTCAACTCCCCGGGAACGCAACCAGCCCTGCATTTCTTCCAGGACATGTTGATAGATGAGGCCCTGTTTAGAAACATATACCGGATCCAGGATACAACCATAAGGACCGCTGAGCAACAAATTTCCCCCCACCAGGGTGTTGAATTCCACCAGGTTGGCCACCATGCCCTTTAAGCTTTTATGCAGGCGGCAGAAAAAATCCTGATCCTGGTTGAACCGGATGCTTTGGGAAGCCTTGAAATAAATGACCTGGAAATAAAAGAAACCCACCGTTTTCCCGGACCCGTCCAGGAGAACGGCATAGGCGGGTTGCAAGCCGACCGGAGGACAACGTTCGATGGAAGTCAGAAAAGGGTAGGAAACCAATGTACTTGGAGAGGGCAATCGATCCAGGTATTCCCTGCAATCCTTAATCTTCTTACTTAATTTAATTTCAAACAAACCGGCATGGCCGGCAATCCCTACCCGAATCGTGTCCATCAGGTGCAAAGATAAGGCGGGGGGGGGATTAAGACAGAGGGTGTCTTCGAGACACCCCCTGTCTGCGTGTCTTCGGCCCCCCCTGACTTACTCTCATCTCCTTATCTTTACCTCTCCATGAACAGATCGAATGCAAGGGCCGGCCCGGCCACCTTTTCACTCCTGGCAAAGGTGCTGTTCGCGCTCCACTTCTTCAATTTATCCCCTGCCCAGTCTGTTCGCTGCGAAACCGACAATGCCATACCCATTCTGTCAGGCACCCCCCATCCGTATTATCCTCTACAACCTCAGATCAGATCCGACAAGGCCCTCCCGGTGGTCGTTCATGTGGTCTGGAACCGCCAGGAAGAAAACATACCTGATGCTGAAATCAAGCGACAGATCGACCGGCTCAACCTTGAATTCAACAATTCATACACGAGACGCAAAAGCGTACCCGCCGAATTCAGGGACAAGACAGGAAATCCGGAGATCCGGTTTTGCCTCGCCCTCTTCGATCCATCCGGCCAAACCCATACGGGCATCCTTCGTACCCAGACCCCGACTGCAGGGATCGGCTCCGTTCGGGATGGTCAAGGGAGGTACCTCATTCATTATGACCAGGCGGGCGGCAGTTCAGCCTGGGATACCCAGCGTTACATCAATATATGGATTGGAAAGATGGATGGCGCTTATGGGAGGAGCACGATCGGGGGAACGGCATTCAGTCCAGCTGAAGATGGCATCGTCATCGATCCGGGCCGCTGGGGCACCGATTTCAGCCGTAACCTGCTCGGGAGGACCCTCGTGCATGAGATGGGCCATTACCTGGGACTGAAACATACCTGGGGCACGACGATCGGAGAATGTACGGAGGATGACGGCATAAGCGATACCCCGGTCCAGGACGGCCCTTATTTTGGCTGCCCGGAATACCCTCAGCGTTCGTGCGGCAACAGCAATATGTTTATGAACTTTATGGATTTTACGGACGATTATTGCCTCGATTTGTTTACGGCCGAACAGGTAAAAAGAATGCATTCCGTCCTTGCTGCCTTCCGGCCCGGATTGATGAATTCTGCGGCGGCCTGCCCTACCGGGACCTCTCCGGTCAGCCTTTCCGGAATCCAGGTTCAATATCGGACATCAAAAGGCCTCCTGGTGATCCAGGCAAAGGAGGTACCCGATTCACCGATCGACCTGCTCATATCCAACAGCCTGGGCCAGTATGTCTATCGATATCGTGTGGAAATTATAGACCATGCTGAAATCCCGGCGAAAAACTGGCCTCCAGGAATTTACTTCATTAATTTGCGTTATAATAAGGAAAGGAGGACGATCAAATTTTTTAAACCCTGATATGAATAGATCCATACTGATGCTTCCGTTGATGGTGATGGCCATTACTTGTACCCGGAAAACACAATCCGCGGCCGCCCAGGGTGAGAAATTAATCGAAATGGACAAATCCCCCTGTTTTGGCCTATGTCCGGTTTACCGCCTGACCGTTTACCGGGATGGCCTCATGAAAATGGATGCCAAACAAAATATGAAAATCAGCGGTCTCCATACCCTGCAGCTCAACAAAGCCGATATCGCTTCGCTTCGCTCGAAGCTTGAAAAAATGGGATTGGAAAAATACCAGGAAGAATACCGGGAGCCGGTGGCGGATGCGCCTTCCACGGAGTTGCGATATTATATAGACGGGAAGCCAAAAAGGATATTTACCAATTTTATCTTCCCGGCACCCCTTCAAAAGATCACGGAGGAATTGGATCAATGGGCAATGGGGGAAAACTGGGCCAAATGGATCGATCCGAGAATAAAGAAAGAATTCATCCTCTTGCTGGAGGAGGGAGTGCCCTTGTCAAACATCCTGCAAAAATTCAGTGAACAGGACATGATGCCGGTACGACGCCTCGATCCTGCGACCCGTCAATACTGGCTGGTTACCTGCCTGGTCATGCCGGGGGAAGAGAAATCACTGATGGAACAACTGCGAAAAGATGCGGAGATCAGAGAGGTACAGGAAAACAGAACTTTGGAGGAAAGGCAATAGGCAGGAGGCAGGAGTCAATAGTCAATAGTCAAGAGTCAAGAGTCAAGAGTCAAGAGTCAAGAGTCAGTGGCAGGTATAAGTTCCAGGAAATTGTCCATCCTTTCCCTGATTTGCATCGGGTCCTTTTTGTTTTTTGGGATCCTGGGAATTCAACAATATCCCGGGGGAAGCGATTCCCAACCCGGATCGCAGGCCTTTCAATGGCTGGAAAATTATTGGTGCGACCTGTATGCCCCCACGACTTATAATGGGGAAACGAACTCGGCGCGTCCCTGGGCCATGCTTGCCACCGGTTTGCTGGCTGTTGGTTTTATTCTTGCATGGCTAAGCGTTCCATCCCTGTTTTCCTTATCGCGTTGGCGGGCGCAGATCATGGTTCTACCCGGCATTTCCGGAATGGCGCTTACGGTTTTCCTCTTTTCCCCCTGGCATGACCAGGTCATAAATTTTGCCGGGGCATTACTGGGCTTGTCCATTGTGGCCATCTGCCCTCTCTTGTATCGGCAGGGATACACCAAATTCAGTTTTTGGGGAGGCTTAAGTGTTTTTACAGGGGCCATCACCTATATCGTTTACCAGACCGGCCTGATGCCCGGTTCCCTGCCTCTTCTTCAAAAAATAGCCATGTTGATTTTTACAGGATGGATGGTGTCCATGAATGTGGCGGTACTGAGAATAAAGGGAATTGAAAAAACAGGAGGGTCCAATCCTCCTGCTCATACTACATCTTCCGATTTGTAGATCACCTGGAGGATTCAAATCACCAGTATCGGGTGCATATCAAACTGCAGGTCTTTTTGCTTGATAACAAGACCTGGAAGGTTTCAACTCGCATAAAAACGAAATTATCCGGTCCTAAACCGGGGCACTGATTTTTCATTACTTTGCAACTATGAAGAAATACATCAAACTGCTTTTATCCCATAATACCAAATCGTTTATAAGACCGGACCTGAGGCCCCTTTTTATTATTGTACTGGTTTTCGCTGCAAGCCACCTGGCCTTTACACAAAAAGGCCTTTACCAATACGAGGAAAGCCGGATTAAATCCCTGCCATACCATCAGGATCCGGTTGACTTAAACGGTAAGGCCCTGGAGTTGAGGCAATCCCTTTTGCCTGGGCAATGGAGCAGGGATTTTACCGTACCTGGGATTACCGGTTCCATTTTCGTTTCCGCCACCGACGGCACCAATTTGTACGTTGGGGGCCAGTTTAAAACGGCCGGGGGGGTTGAAGCCAATGGCATTGCTAAATGGGACGGCCAAAAATGGTCTTCTTTGGGAGTGGGGCCGGAGAATGGGGTATCCGGAGATGTCCCCCAGGTGGAAGCCATCGCGTATCTGGATGGTAGATTGTATATCGGGGGCCAGTTTTCCAAGGCGGGATCCAAAACCGTGAACGGCGTGGCTTATTGGGACGGAAACCAGTGGAATACCCTCGGACCGGACAGCGCCAATGGGGTCAGAAGGATATTTATTATAAATAATGACACCATCATCGGAAGGGGAGCTGTCTGGGCCTTGTTTGCACACCAGCAGAAAATTTATATAGGAGGCCACTTCCAGTATGCCGGGGACAGCCTGGCCAACGGCATCACCGCCTGGGACCCGGCCACCGGGATCTGGGAATCATTTGATGGGGGATTCCGGGGCTCTTCGGATACCGATCCGGTCTATGCTTATAGTTTTGCGGCCAAGGGCAGTGATCTTTACGCGGGAGGAATATTCTCCACGGCCGGGGGAGTGCCGGCAAAAAATATTGCCAAATGGGATGGAACAAACTGGATTGCCATCGGTAACGCCGAAAACCCTGTCAACGACCTGAGGTTTGACCATGCAGGGAAGCTGCTTGCTGTGGGTTATTTTAATACCAATGATCAAAAAGGAACGACCCGGATCGGGAAATGGGACGGCAGCACCTGGACGCCGGTGGCCGGACCCAAAGGGCTTGGCACCTATATCTCCCAGTTTCAGGTTTACGGAGACACGATCTACGCCTGGGGCAGTTTTGACACCCTGGGCTATACCCTTGCCTCCCTTGCAAGGCTGGAAGGGGGCAACTGGCAACTCCTTGGTGGATTGGGACGCGCCGCCAATGAATTCTTACCGGGAAACGTTTTCGGGGTAGAGCTGATCAACAATAAATTGTATGTCTGCGGCAGTTTTACGAAAGCGGGAGACCTTTTCCCCGTAAACGTCGTCGAATGGGACTTGCAAAATTCAAAATGGAAATTGCTGGATGACGGGGGGGCCAACCAGGGGATCCACGATGGAAATATTGACGTCCTGGAGCCGGCTGGAAAAGGGTTGTACGCAGGAGGCAGTTTTTCTGTCGCGGGGAGCCAATACACCAGGAATATCGCCCAATGGAACGGGAATAAATGGGAATCCCTCGGCACCGGGTACAACAATGGCATCCGGGGTACTGTCCTGAGCATCCTAGTGGACAGCAACGATATTTATGTAGGCGGATATTTTGGAATTGCAGGCACCTCGGAAGCTTTTCATGTGGCGAAGTGGGATGGCAACAGCTGGTCCCCCATAGGCATTGGCGTAGGTGGCGTTGCGGGCGCTCATGTAAAGGCCCTGGCCAAGGTCGGACATTACCTCTATGTCGGTGGTTATTTTAAAGTGGTAGGCGATGCTGAAAATTATGCTTTACCCGCAAATTCCATCGCCCGGTTTGACCTGATCACCAAGCGTTGGGAAACCCTGGGCCAGGGCATTGAATATGTGTTCGGAATTCCCGGTGCGGTCTATGATATGGAAGTGGACGGGGACAAGATCTATGTGGCCGGCGAATTCAACAGCGTGGATGACAAGTTTTACCAGAATTTCGCGGTCCTGACCAATAACAAATGGTCAGGCATCGGAGACAACCATGAAATCGGCATCGAGGGCTCCGCCAGATGCGTCAAATTAATCGGAGATGACCTCTACATCGGGGGCATCCTCCGTCTTGAAAGAATGGGCGAATCCGTGGGGATACTGAAATGGGACGGTAAAAAATGGATAGCCGTCGGCGAACCCCTGACCGCTGACGGGAGGACCGTGTATGTAAACAATATTGTGCCGCACCAAAACGGCCTGATCGCCGGCGGCTTCTTCCAAAAAGCAGGAAATAAAACCGTGAACCATATCGCGTTCTACGATGGCATGGAATGGAATGAGCTGGGAAGCGGGGTTATTCCCGGTGGCCTTAAAATTGCCAAATGGGGAAACAAATTGTTTGCGGCCGGGCCCTTTGATTATGTCACTGCTGAAGGACCAGGCGCAGGCATCGCTCAATTCGAATTTGATGCTTCCACGCCTTCAAAAGATATCGTGTTACCTGGCGCTTTGCCTTTGATCAAGGCATATCCCAACCCGGCCCGTGATTTTTTCAGCATCGACCTGTCCGGTGACTTCAACCGCGGTACTCTTGAGTTGTTTGATCCCGGCGGACGACTGGTCCGGGTCTATTCGCTGGCCGGAGCTCCCTCCCGTTTTTTGACCAAAGGACTTCATCCGGGAATTTATACATTCCGGGTCAGGTCGGGGAAGCAGATTCTCGGCGGAAACAAACTGTTGGTTGAATAGATCATGGCTGATCACTGATAGCTGATTTCTACAAATCATTCTGCGGATCAAACCGGTTCCTGCGGTAAGGCAATTTTAAGAAGCTGAAGGTTCCCGGATTGGCGTAAATATTAAAACTATAAGTGCCTCGTACCGGCTGGTAGTTGAAATTCATTTGCCAGCAATGCAGCCTCCTGGTGACCCCGAAATCCGGATAGGTCAGGTCTTTGGATTTAAAATCATAACCAATATTTCCCACCCTGACCGCCCAGTTCTTCGTGAGCTCGATATTGCCCTGGGTGCTGAGGGTATGGGCGATGACCCCAAATTTTTCTTCCCGGGTGACGGGGTCGATGATATTACCCAGGGCGAAGTTGTGATTGAAATAAAAGCCTTTGAACATATCCCAGAAGGTTTCGGGATTCTCCCGTTTTTTCTTCTGTGGTGCCGGCAACTCATCTTCATTGTCAGGTTCAGGTTCGGGTTCCTGTGCCGGTTGGCCTTTCCACTTATTGATCAGGTTTTTTACATCCTGGAAACTGAAATTAGAACTCAGCCCGATGTCGTAATCCTGCAGCCGGGCCAGGCCCCCTCCGGTCTTGACCAGCAATTCATTGATCCGCCGGCCCGCATCGTCTTCCCGGTAGAAATCGAAGGACGCACCGATACTCAAATTGGTCAGGCCGCCGAATATCCGTGTCGCGCCGCTGACCGACATGGGTGACCACTTGAAGGAATCGGCAGCAAAATTGTAAAAACCGGACATGTAAACATTGTCAAACAGTTTGAACTTCTTTTCCGCCGAGTCCTTCTTACTGAAATACTTGGCTTCAAAAATATGGGTGATGGAGTATCCGATGCCCAGTTGCCTGCCCGAAGTAGGCACTTCATTATAGGTCATGCCTTCAAAAATGGAATAATACCTCCGTCCCGTCCGGGTTTCATAGAAGCCGGTATAAGGATTGTTTTCCGGCGTGTAGTTCAATGAAATGCCGGGCCGGATGGTGTGGCGCAGTCCCCGGATAAATCCTTTCTTGAACACCGCCGTACCGAATATGGCCGTGTTGAGGCTGAGGCTGGTATTAAAAAGATGAGCCGCTTTGAATCCCTTCAGGGTATCCCTTTGCAGGGTGTCCGGGCTGCCGTTCCTATTCGTAATGTTCACCTGCTGCAGGTTCCAGATTTCCCGGTAATTGATGCTCGGGGCCAGGTTGAAATATTTCAGCACCCTGAAATTGACGTCGGAGGAGGCCACTTGCCGGACGCCAAAGCTGTTGATGAAATTGTTCAGGGACTGGCTGGAAAAAAGGGCGGTATCGGTCGTGCGGATGAGGGACTGGGCATTTGCATTGTAATTAAAAGTGATCTGTTCGTACCATTTTTCATCCCCGGCCTTTTGTTTCCGCTTAAAGGGATAGATCCGCTGCATCTGGAAATTAAAATTGGGCAGGCTCACGATCACCGACTTATCCCTGGTGTTTTGCGAATGGCTCATGGAAGCGGAAAAGGAAAAAGGTTTGCCCGGGAAGGTCCGGTTGTAGTTGATGTTGGAGGAGAGGCTATTGTTCAGGACGATGTTTGCATCATTGTAATTCAACTGCTGGTAGTCGTTGGTCTGGATATTGACCGAGGCGGAAAAGTTTTGGTAGGGATTGGCCTGGGAAGCCTGGCGGTGGCTCCATTGGATCGTATAGGATTTTTCGATCCTCAGGTCTCCTTTTTCCCCGGATTCAAACCTGCGGTCCGAATACCCCAGGTTGAGCAGCCCGCTGAATTTATACCTTTTGGCATAATTGGATCCCAGCTGGATCCCCCAGGATCCCCTGGTGTAGATATCAAACTGGGTGCTCAGGTCAAAATGCGGGCCCAGCGGGGTATAAAAGCCCACGTTCCTCAAGCCAAAACCCAGGCTTGGACTGTATTCATAATCCCTGGGAATAATAAGTCCGGCACTCCTTTTATCCGTGATGGGGAAAAATCCAAAAGGCAGCCACAGGGGGGTGGGCACGCCCATGATCTCCAGGTTGGAAGGGCCCACCACCACCAGTCGTCCTTTGATAAATTTTTGTTTGGTGCTTCGAATCCCGAAATGGGGGTGTTCGGCATTGCAGGTGGTCAGGATGGCATTGCGGTTGTACACGATGTCGGTCTGCGTGGTATCCGAAGGATCCCCCCCTACGAATTTGGTGGTCGTGCCGCGGATAAAGACATCGGTGTATTTGGTGACCACTTCATCAATGATCCCCTTCCGGGTCCTGAAATTATAGCGCATACGAATGGCATCAAATTCCTGCTCCCCGTCCGAAAAATGGGGCAGGCCCACCCATTTCCCGGCACTGTCCTGAACCCCTTCCGCATAGGCTATGTCGTGATCCATGTCCAGCCGGATCCGGGCCGCTTTCAGAGAATAGTCCTGGTAGGTCACTTTGGCATCGCCAAAAAGGTGAAATATTTTTTCCTTGGCATCGAGGTAGGAACTGTCCTGGGCGCTGTAAACCACATCGGCATCCGGCGCGTCTTTGGAAATCAGGACATCCAGGGAATCGGGCTTCGGTACCGTATCCTGGATAGCCGGACGCCCGGTCAACGGCTGGTTTTGGCCCATTACCGGCAGTCCGGGATAAAGGAGGAAAACGCAAATAAAAGACCAGAATAACTTCACGATCAACGGATAAAACGAAGGATAGGCCGGTATTGTCCCAAGGTTAACGATAGAATAATAAGCTTGTTAACATCTGCAAAAATAGGACATTGCCGCCAGAGCGGACTCCTTGCCTTTTAAGCCTGGCCACCTGTCCCTGTTCCCCGCTTCTCCAGCTCCCGAATACCATGATAGATTTTTGGTTTTTACTGATATCTTTGCGTTTTTATGTCAAAAGAAACCCGAATTGCCATCCTGGCTATTGTTGCGATCACCATTCTCATCCTTGGCTATAAATTCATCATAGGGAAAAACCTGCTGACCCGGAGCCAGTATTTTTATGTCAAATACGAGAACATCGATCAACTCCAGGTCTCCAACCCCGTCATGATCAATGGGTACGAGGTGGGGGCGGTCAATAAAATTTACCTGGATCCGGCCGACAACACCACGCCGATCGTGATCCTGGAAGTCAACAAGGACATCAAAATCCCGAAAAATTCGAAAGCGGAACTTATCAGCCTGGGAGTTATGGGAGGCAAGGCCGTCCAGATTTTATTGTCCGGCAAATGCGACGCGGATTGCGCCCAAAGCGGGGATTACCTGATCCCCAGCTCCCGCAGCCTCTTGGGCAGTTTTGTCGGAGAAGGTGAAATCGATCAATACCTGGAAAAAATCAAAATAAGCGCCAATCAATTGTTTGACAGCATTGCCGGGGAATCGGGAAAAAAAGAAATCCGGGAAGGGGTCCAGAATTTTGAAAAAACCCTCAGCAACCTGGCCCACAGCACTACCCTGCTCAACAACCTCCTTTCGCGGAACTCCGGCAAACTGGATAAAATGATCGCCAGCCTGGAAAGCGTGGTCGCCAATATCCAGGGCTCCAATAAAGAAATCACCAGCATCCTTAAGAACCTGGACGAAATGAGTACCGGACTGAACAAGGCCGATCCCTCCCAGTCGGTCAAAGCCCTGAATGAAACCCTGGCCGAGAGTAAAGTGGCGATTGAAAATCTTCAAACCACGCTGAAAAATGCGGATGCCGCACTGGGCGAAGTTCAGACCCTCATCAAAAAGGCAAGTACGGGTGACGGGACCGTAGCCAAACTCCTGGATGACCCCAAACTTTACCAGAATCTGTCCAACACAGCCAGGCAACTGGAACTGCTGCTCCAGGATCTCCGCCTGAATCCCAAACGCTATGTCAACGTCTCGGTATTTGGCAAAAAGGACAAAGCATACACCCTGCCCTCCCTGGATCCGGCAATGCCACCGGATTCTTTAAAAAAACAATAGTCTTCCCCACGCGCCCGGTCCGGGGTTTCGATCCGGGACTCCGGTCGTCAGGCACTGATCAGCTTGATCTCCTTCTTGATTCCGGGATTGAGGGCCGTGCCTTCCACTTTGGCGGAAACTTCGACATGAAAAACGGATTTTGCGTTTTTAAGCAGGCGCGCGAAGCTGGCAATTTTATGATGGACGGCGGATTTGCCGGCCATCTTCTCAATGCTTGACAACTGGGGTTCCACCGGCAACCGGAAATCAATGATTTTTTCGCCGTTGGCCGGAATTTCAAGGGATTCATTCCAGGCAATCCTTCCCCAGACATAATCGTTGGTCCGCTTTTCCTGGCCCCTGCCTCGGTGATAGGTTTCCACGAGTTTTATTTCGATCGATCGGATGGTTTGCGGCGCTTTGGAATGGAGTTTTAAAATGCCCTGGATCACTTTGTCCTCCGCCTTGAATGCAAGGGGGACTTCGAGATCCACTTTCAGGCCTTCGATTCCGAAAAACAGTTTTACTTTACCGAGCATGGTCTTTGAATTCATTTGATAAATGCCTGGCCAGCCAACCGGAAGAAAGTGGTTTCAGGAACTCTCCCAGACTTTCTTTTTGGGCAATCATCAGGTCAAAATACTTTTCTTCCTTATCCATTTCCCCCGCCCTGACTTTCTCTTTCAGGGTGTGCAAGGGCACACTGACAATTTCCCCGGCTTGCTGCAGCGCGATCTTTTGTTTATCCAACAAAACAAAGCCCAGTTCAGATTCCAACGATTGGACGAACCTGAACAATTTATCGATCGAACACCCGCTGGCTCCGACCTGGTCTTCGTCGACCGCAAGGATCACAAACCGGTGATGGCGGATTTCATAGCTGGCCCGGATGGTCCGTTGATGGCTGGTCCAGTCCTCCAAAAAGTTGCGGATCAGGATGTCCAGCATCATTTCCTCCCCTTCTCCCAGGGTCCTTTCAGCCTGGAATATCCAAACCCTGGAATGTCCCGGCATATCTTCAAATCTGATCAACATGGTATCCCCGCAAATTACGGGCTTTTTTGCTGCAGAATGAGTTCCGCCAGGTCGTAAACCATGACCTTTTCCTGCTGGTCCAGGGCTTTCACCCCATCCGTGAGCATGGTCAGGCAAAAGGGACAATTGCTGACGATGGTCCCGGCGCCGGTGGACAAGGCCTCTTCAACCCTTTCCAAATTGATCCGTTTGGATCCCGCTTCATCCTCTTTAAACATCTGGCCACCGCCAGCCCCGCAACAGAGTCCTCCGGCCTTTGAACGTTTCATTTCCCGGATATCCGCATTCATCTGTTTCATGATTTCCCTGGGGTCCTCATAAATCCCGTTTATCCTTCCCAGGTAGCAGGAATCGTGGTAGGTCAGGGCTCCCCCGGGAATTTCTCCGGCCAGTTTCAATCGACCATCCCGGAGCAGATCGTTCAGGAAAACGGTATGGTGTACTACTTCGTAATGCCCTCCCAGGGCAGGGTATTCGTTTTTGAGGGTATTAAAACAATGTGGACAGGTGGTCACGATTTTGGTGATTTCATAGTTTTTCAGGGTTTCAATGTTTTGCAGGGCAAGCAGCTGAAACAGAAATTCATTGCCCGCCCGGCGTGCCGGGTCACCCGTACATTTTTCCTCATCCCCTAAAATGGCAAACCGGATGCCGGCGATCTTCATCAGGCTGGCAAAAGCACGGCTTACCTGTTGTGCGCGGGGATCAAAACTTCCCGCACATCCGACCCAGAAAAGGATCTCCGGCCGCTCCCCTTCCGAAATATATTCCGAAACCGTTTTTATCCTGTCCATATCCATCTATTGCTTTTCCGCCCAGGCAGACCTTGCATCCGTCATGGGCCATACACTTCCGTTGTTTTCAAGACTGTTAAACATAGCCGTCCACTGGGCAGGCCCTGCGGACTGGCTCAGGATTTCATGCCGCCTTAACTCCAGGATCGGTTCCATCGGATTGATCAGCACAGGGCAGGCTTCGACGCAGGCCTGGCAGGTGGTACAGGCATGTATTTCTTCCGGGAGGATATACGAAAAGAGGGACTTCCCGTCCTGGTAACCGGAAACCGAAAACTTCCCTTTATCCAGGTTCCGGCCTATCTCCTCGCTGCGGTCCCGGATATCCATCATGATCTTGCGCGGTGAAAGTTTTTTGCCTGTGAGGTTGGCAGGGCAAACAGCCGTACACCGCCCGCATTCGGTGCAGGAATAGGCCCCCAATAAAACCCTTCGCGGAAGATCAAAGACGTCTTTGGCGCCAAATTCCGGGCTTTCATTTTCCGTGGAGGCGGGCTCCGGGACAGGCGGTAAATCAAGCATCGAACGGGCTTCGCGCATCACCACAGGCATGTTTTCCATTTCTCCCCTGGGCTTGAGTTTTGAGTACCAGGTTTGGGGAAAAGCCAGGAAAATATGAAGGTGCTTGGATATTGGCAGGTAATTGATAAAACCGAGCACGACGAGGTAATGGAGCCACCAGCCTCCGCGTTCCAGCAGGTGAAGGGACGAAGCCGAATAATCCCCAAACATCAGTGGGCCGAGCCAGCCTGAAACCAGGAAAAAACCGGTCTCCTGGTATTGCTGCGGATCCACCTGCTGTAATACCCGGTCCGTACCGTTCATGGTAAAAATGGCCAGGACAAGCAGGATCTCCCCAATCAGGATGAGGTTTGCGTCCCAACTGGGCCAGCCTTTCATTTCCGGTTTCTGAAAACGGCTGAGTCTCAGGATATTTCTCCGGTACAAGAAAATGACGGTAGCCACCAGGGCAAAAAGCGATAACAATTCAATCGCGGAAATTAAAAAAGTGTAAAATCCCCCAAGCAAGGGTGCGAGGACCCTGTGCGAATGGCTGAATCCATCTAAAATGATTTCGATCAGTTCGATCTGAGTGAGTAAAAAAGCGAGGTAGATCGCCAGATGCAGTACCGCAGGCTTCCATAAGGAAAACATTTTTTTTTGGCCGAAGGCAACCAGGAGCATGTTTTTCAGCCGGGTCCATCTTTGGTCCAAACGGCCTTCCGGTTTACCCAGGCAAATATTACGGTAGATCTTCCTGAAATTCAGAAAGGCCAGGGAAAATCCTCCCAGGGTCAACAGGGTAAATAAAAGGATCGAAAGCATCCGGGCTAAAAATTCTAACTTGCATAAAATTACAAAATCAAGGCCCCGCAGTCATGAAAATCCTGAATGAAAGTCAAATCAGGCAAAAAATCAAACGGCTCGCCATCCAGATCCTGGAAAACAATACCGACAGCAAGGAAATCATCCTGGCCGGGATCAACAACAAAGGATACGGCTTTGCGGAATACCTCAAATCAGAGATCGCCGGCTTTTCAGACCTTCCGGTGATCCTTACCCGTATAAAACTGAATCCGGCCGACCCGCTTTCCCGGGAAATCACCATTGATCTGACCCCTACCCAGCTCGAAAAAAAAACCATCATCGTCGTGGACGACGTAGCCAATACCGGGCGTACCATTTTTTACGCCATGAAACCCATCCTGGAAACCCTACCCAAAAAACTGGAAGTCGCCGTCCTGGTCAACCGCATGCATAAATCCTTTCCCATTCATGTGGATTATGTCGGCCTCACCCTCTCCACCACTTTGGAAGAAAATATTGAAGTGGAACTGGGGGGTAAGGAATGGAGTGTGGTGTTGAGTTAGGTTAGAGCTGCGAGATTCGAGATTCGAGATTCGAGATACGAGATTCGAGATACGAGGCCATTAACCCTTGACCTTTTACCCTTTACCTTTAACCTTTAGCCCTCGTCCGTTTCCCTCGTCTTCAAAATTTCCCAGGTATGGTCTGCGAGCAGGCGGACCGTAGCCAGGTATTCATAAGGCTTTTTACGGCCCCATTCATGCGGGGCCACCATGGACAAGGCCCAGGCCTGGTCTGATTTTTTTTGGTAAAGATGGTAGATGTGGTTGATCACGGGGTCAAAGCCAATGGCTGCCTGGTAAATTTGTTCGGAGACCTGGATCCGGGTCTGGATGTTTTTACCCTGGGCGAGCAGGAGTTCTATTTGTTCCCTGATCTGCTGAAGTTGGGTATCGGTCTGCTGGTACATGGCCTGAAGCGCCAAGCCCTGAACTTTGCCCATATCTTCCGGGCGCACCAGCGCCGATCCGGCATGATGGGGATAGGGCAGGCTTCCCGGGGTGGAGGTCACCTTGGTCTTGTCGACCGGATTAATAAATTCTTCGGAATGCTTGTCCGTCCCCGACCATTCGTTATTCATATCAATCAAATAAAGTAGGTCCCCCGGCGGCCGGTGGTGCGATCCCAAGATGTTCGTAAGCTTTATGCGTGGCTTCCCTGCCCCGTGGGGTTCGCTGAATAAATCCCTCCATGATGAGGAAGGGTTCATAGACTTCCTCAAGAGTGCCGGCTTCTTCACCCACCGCAGTGGAAATGGTATTCAGGCCCACCGGGCCTCCCCTGAATTTGGTGATGATGGTGTTGAGGATTCTTTTGTCCATCTCATCGAGTCCGCAACGGTCGATGTTCAGGGCCATGAGGGCGTGCTTGGCGATCTCAATATTAATGGTACCATCTCCCTGGACCATGGCAAAATCCCGCACCCGGCGCAACAAGGCATTGGCGATCCGGGGTGTTCCCCGGCTTCTGCGTGCGATCTCTTCTGCACCATCCCGGGTAACGGGGATGGCCAGGATGCCTGCCGCCCTTTTCACGATCCCAACCAGGGTGTGAAAATCATAATAATCGAGATGACAGGTGATGCCAAAACGGGCCCGAAGGGGTGCCGTGAGCAATCCCATCCGGGTGGTGGCGCCGACCAGCGTAAACGGATTGAGTGAAATCTGGACACTCCTTGAGTTTGGGCCGGAATCAATCATGATATCAATCCGGTAGTCTTCCATTGCACTGTACAGGTATTCTTCCACCATGGAATTCAGGCGGTGGATCTCGTCGATAAACAGGACATCGCCGGCATTCAGATTGGTCAGCAGGCCGGCAAGGTCTCCCGGCCTTTCAATGACCGGCCCGGAGGTAGCTTTCAGGCTGGATCCAAGTTCATTTGAAATGATGTGGGCCAGGGTGGTCTTGCCCAGGCCGGGCGGCCCGTGAAGCAATACATGGTCCAGGGCCTCGCCTCTCATTCTGGCAGCCTGGATAAAAACCTTGAGATTGTCGACAATTTTACTCTGCCCGCTGAATTCTTCGAGGGCAGCCGGCCGAAGGGTCTTTTCGATCTGCTTTTCCTCCGGGCTGGGGGCCGGATTCAGGGGGTCGTTAGGCCGGTGGATCATGCCTTTATTTTTGCGACCAGACGGATTTAAGGTTGGACAGGCTTTCAATGCGTTCACTGCAGGACCCAAGGGAAGTCAGTGCATATTCACATTCGATCCCCCCGGTGCAATTAAACAGCATGACGTTGACGTTTCCATACAGGACATAATAAGGCAACTGATTCTCATATCCTTTCTTGACGTCAATCACCTTATTGCGGAGGATGACGCGATTGAGCCAGGCCACATTGAGCGGGGCCTCCGTGTCGTAGCATTCCTTTTTGATAAAAACCTGGCCTGGTTTTGTACCTTCCTTTACCTGCTGGATGCATTCGATTTTAACCGGTACGGCAGAGGTCATGCAGGTGGAGACCACCCCCTTGGCTTCCGTATAGGTGATTTTAACCTGCTGGCCCTCGCTGAATAAAAATTCCTTGTCCGACAGTTCCACAGGCATCAACCGGGTGCCGTCTTTGAGTTCAAGGATGAACCGGCAGCCGTCGAGGGCGGTGTAGTCCAGGACTTTCGCGTCGACCTTGCATTTTACCAAATGGGGTTCTGACGCTTCCCTTCCGGAAAGGAACGGGAGGATAAAAAGGATTTGCCAGAGATGGATCATAAGATTGGGTTATCAGCGATTCAATTTTATTTTCAGGCCTTCGTCGATGGCATCCAGGAATTCCTCGGTATACAGGTAGTGTTTTCCATGCTCCACCTTGTTGCCGTGAATGCACACGGCCAGGTCCTTGGTCATCTTACCCTTTTCCACGGTTTCAATACAGACCTTTTCGAGCGCATGGCAAAAATCGATCAGGGGCTGGTTGCCGTCTTTTTTACCCCTGAATTCCAGGCCACGGGTCCATGCAAAGATAGAAGCAATCGGGTTAGTGCTTGTGGGTTTTCCAGCCTGGTGGTCCCGGTAATGCCGGGTTACCGTTCCATGGGCGGCTTCCGCTTCCATGGTCTGCCCGTCGGGGGTGATCAGCACACTGGTCATCAATCCGAGGGATCCAAAGCCCTGGGCTATCGTATCGCTCTGCACGTCGCCATCGTAATTTTTGCAGGCCCAGACAAAGTTGCCGTTCCACTTAAGGGCAGAGGCCACCATATCATCGATCAGGCGGTGTTCGTATACCAGGTTCATGCCATCCATGACGGATTTGAATTCCCGCTCGTACACTTCCTGAAACAGGTCTTTGAACCGGCCGTCGTATTTTTTAAGAATGGTATTTTTTGATGAAAAATAAAGGGGCCATTGTTTCTGAATGGCCATATTGAAGCAGGCGCGGGCGAAACCACGGATGCTCTCATCGGTATTGTACATGGCCAGAGCTACGCCATCTCCCTGAAAATGGTACACTTCATGACTGACCGGGGCGCTTCCGTCTTCAGGACTGAAGGTGATGGTGAGTTTTCCCTTGCCCCGGGTCACAAAATCCGTCGCCCGGTACTGGTCTCCGAAGGCGTGACGGCCAATGATGATGGGAGCTGTCCAGTTGCTCACCAGCCGGGGAACGTTCTGCATGACGATCGGTTCCCTGAACACCGTGCCGTCCAGGATATTGCGGATGGTTCCGTTGGGACTTTTCCACATTTGTTTTAATTTAAATTCCTCCACCCTTGCCTCATCCGGGGTGATGGTGGCGCATTTTATCCCTACCCCGCAAGCCTTAATGGCCTGAGCGGCGTCAATGGTCACCTGGTCATTGGTGGCATCGCGATGCTCGATCCCCAGATCAAAATACTGGATCGGCAGGTCCAGGTAGGGCAGGATCAGTTTGTCCTTGATAAATTTCCAGATTATACGGGTCATCTCATCTCCATCCAGTTCAGCCACCGGGTTGTACACTTTAATCTTTTCCATCTTTGTTTTCTTTATAAATCAGGCGCAAAAATACCATTCTTTGGGCAAGGGAGAAAAGGAGACGGGAGAAAAGGAGGAAGGGATGGAATGGTGGGTGGTGGATAGTGGGTGGTGAGTAGTGGGTGGTGGGTAGTGGGTGGTAGCCTGTCCATGCCTGAATTTGGTTGACCGTTTTCAACTTTAGCCTCCTGCTTTTTCAGAGATGATATCAGGAGTTGCTTCGGCCTGTTTTGCTCAGATTTACAGGGCTCGATGCCCTGTAAATCCTGCTTTTTCGTCGATTGA
>JAKQHS010000119.1 GCA_029557915.1 Bacteroidota bacterium
AGGCGATTGGCTCCATGCAGGCCGGTAGAGCTGCACTCCCCGCAAGCATGGAGGTATTTTATGGAAGAACGCCCCAACTGGTCGACCTGAATGCCTCCGCACATATAATGGCAGGCAGGCACGACCGGGATCATGGCCTTCATGGGATCGATGCCTATACTCAGGCATTTTTCATGAATGGTCGGGAAATGGGCTATAAAGGCGTCCCGGTCCAAATGCCGGCAATCCAGGTATACAAAATCGTCCCCACGGATCTTCATTTCATTGTCTATCGCCCGGGCGACGATATCACGGGGAGCGAGAGATTTGCGCGCATCGTATTTGTGCATGAATTCAAGCCCATCCCGGGTTTTCAGGATGCCCCCGAAGCCGCGCACCGCTTCAGAAACGAGGAAATCCGGATTTTCACCGGTCGGGTTGAACAGGGCGGTCGGATGAAACTGAACAAACTCCATGTTCTCCACCCTGCCCTTGGCCCTGTACACCATGGCGATCCCGTCGCCGGTGGCAATCTGGGGATTGGTAGTGGATTTGTAAATCTGCCCGGTACCCCCGGTGGCCAAGATGGTCGCCCGCGCAATCCAGGTTTCAATTTCCTTGGAAGCCTTATTCAAAACATAAGCCCCATAACATTCGATATTGGGGGATACACGGGTGAGTGAATAACCCAGGTGATGTTGGGTGATCAGGTTGATGGCGTAATAATGTTCTTTTATAACGATGTTTGCAAAGGAAGCCGCTTTGGCGATCAGGGCGCGCTGGATCTCCGCCCCGCTGAGGTCTTTATAATGAAGGATCCGGTGTTCGCTGTGGCCGCCTTCCCGGCCCAGGTCATAATCGAGGTCCGATTTGGTTTTATCGAAACGGGTGCCCCAGTCAATGATTTCCTGCACCCGCGCGGGGCCTTCGGTGACGACGTTGTAGACCGATTCCTGATTGCAGAGTCCGGCCCCGGCATCCAGGGTATCCGCGATGTGTTTGTCAAAATTATCCTTGGTCTCGTCCCAGACGGCAGCGATTCCCCCCTGGGCATACCGGGTATTGCTTTCCCCCTGGACGGTCTTGGTCAGGACCGTAATGCTGAGGTCCTTACGGAGAATAGCCAGCTGGATGGCTGTTGACAATCCCGCCACACCGGATCCAATGATCAAGACATCGGTTGTATTCAAAATGAGGTTTTAAGCCTCAAAAGTACTTCGGATATGCCAAATCTTGATGATTTGGCATATCTGACTTACCGGTGATCCAGGTGGGTGTGACGGGCTTTTACCGGAGAACCAAAATACCGGCTCGCATGGGAATCAAAATCGGATTCCGCATCGGTGGTATAGAATTCATACCTGCTTCCTTTACTCAGCCTGGATTCGATTTCCGGATGTTTTTGAAGATATGACCTCAGGCTGGTGGCAATGATGGGTCCCTGGCTCATGAGATTGACCCCGGGAGGGCAAAAGTTTATGATTTTATCACGCACCAGGGGATAATGGGTACAGGCCAGCAGGATCATATCGATCTCCGGGGACTGCGCCAGCAATTGGTCGACATATTTTTCGATAAAATAATCCGCGCCCGGATTCTGGAATTCATTGTTTTCGATCAAAGGCACCCAAAGCGGACAGGCCTGTTGAAAAACATTGATCTCCGGGAAAAAATGTTTGATCTCCATAAGGTAAGACCCTGAAACCACAGTGCCCGTGGTGGCCAGGATGCCAATGTGTTTGCTGGCCGTATAGTTGCCGATGATTTCCGTTGTAGGCCTGATCACCCCCAACACTTTCCGGTCCGGGGCCAATTCCGGCAAAGCAAAAAGCTGGATGTTTTTAAGCGCTTTGGCCGAGGCCGTGTTGCAGGCCAGGATCACCAGGGGGCATGCCTGGCTGAACAACCAGCGGACGCTTTCAAGGGTGTATTCGTAAATGGTGTTGAAGGAGCGCTGGCCATAGGGAGCCCTGGCATTGTCTCCCAGGTAGAGATAGTCGTAACCGGGCAGAGCGGATATCAGGTCCTTGAGAATGGTGAGCCCACCATAACCCGAATCAAAAATACCAATCGGCCCGCTGTCCATTGACTGTGCAAAAATAAGATTTTTGCAGAGTCGGAAAGTACCAAGGCTATGGTCATCCGGGCCCCCTCGGTCAAATCAATCATCAAAGGCAATGGTTATTTTTGCCCGATGCGCATCGGAATCAATGCCCGCCTCCTACTCCGCGACCGGCTCGAGGGCATAGGCTGGCATGCCTGGGAAATCATCCGGCGCATGATCCGGAACCATCCGGAACACCAATTTATCCTTTTTTATGACCGCAGGGAGGGCATCCTGATCCCTGAAGGGGAAAACATTGAAACCGCTGTGAAGTTTCCGCCGAGTCGCCATCCCCTGTTGATCTGGTGGTGGTGCAAGGCCCTTGGCCATGCTTGCAGGAATCACCGCATCGAGGTCTTTTATTCCCCGGAAGTGTTGATGCCATCCGGGATCTCTGTGCCCTGCCTGATCACCCTCCATGACCTATCGCCCCTGATCCTGCCGCACAGCCTCCCCCTTGCCCACCGGTGGTATTACCGATACGCTATAAAAAAGAATGCGGGGGAAGCCGTCCACCTGTTCACCGTGAGTCAATTCACCAGGTCTGAAATCCTCAGGATTTTGCAGGTCCACCCGGGAAAGATCAGTGTGGTGTATAATGCGGCCCGGCCTTCCTTTAAACCCATAACGGATTCCGCAGGCCTCCGCAATCGATTTTCGGATGGACATCCCTATTTCATTTATGTGGGCGCCTTGCATCAACGTAAAAATGTAGATCAAATCATCGCGGCCTTTGATGCCTTCAAAAAACAGGAGGGCAGTCCTCACAAACTGATCTTGGCAGGAAAATTTATGGGCAAACACCGGCGCGTTCGTAAGGCCATTGCAAGATCCGGAAACAGGGCGGACCTCCTCATACTTGGCTACGTCGCGGAACCCAACCTTGGCCCTTTGATCGCAGGGGCCGAGGCCCTGATCAACCTTTCGGAATACGAGGGCTTTGGCATGCCCCTGGTCGAGGCCTTCCAGGCCGGTACGCCCGTGATCGCGGCCGACCGGTCCTGTTATCCGGAGATCTGTGGCCAGGCAGGCCTTCTGGTCAATCCGCACGATACTGCCGACGTAGTCCAAGCCATGCAAAAAGCGATCCTTCAAAGACGGGCGTTGGTGGAAGCCGGTTTTCTCCAGGCCGGGAAATATAACTGGGAGGAGTCCGCGGAACAAGTATGGGAGAGGATAAGGATCACAGCTCAAAACTCATCTCACCTCTCCCGTTGATCGCATCCATTTTCTCTTTAACTTCACACCAAACAAGGATATGGACTATACCGTAGATGAATTGGCAGGCATGATCGATCATTCCCTCCTCCATCCCACCCTTACCGATGAGGAGATGATGGACGGCTGCAAGACCGCTGTTGCCTACCGGATGGCTACAGTCTGTGTCAAACCTTATTTTGTTAAAAAAGCTGCGGAGCTTACAGCGGGCAGCAATACCAGGGTTTGTTCGGTGATCGGCTTCCCTCATGGCAACCATGCCATCAAAATCAAGGTCGCCGAAACCCGCCTGGCTATCCAGGACGGGGCGACCGAAATAGACATGGTCGTGCACGCCGGCAAAGTTTTGAGCAGGGACTGGCCCTATATCCGGCGGGATATCGCTGCGGTGAACAAGGCCTGTTTAAAAGGCGGCGCAATCCTTAAAGTGATCTTTGAAAATGACTTTTTACCGGATGACAAACTCAAGATCAAGCTGTGCAAGATTTGCAATGCGGTCGGGGTAGCCTTTGTAAAAACCAGTACGGGATACGGTTATGTCAAATCGGCCACTGGGGATTATCATTACCGGGGGGCCACCCCGGAGGATGTGATGCTCATGAGGAAATATTGTGATCCTTCCATACAGATCAAAGCAGCTGGGGGAATCCGCACACTGGACGACCTCTTGCTCTTCCGGTCCCTGGGCGTCACCCGCATTGGTGCGACCTCCAGTGTGGCCATATTGGAGGAAGCCAAAAGAAGACTGGGCCTCCCGGGTTTTATGATGGAACCGCAGGAAAATAAAGGGTATTAATCAACCAATCGTCTATCGTTCATGCTCTCACTGGGTTTTGTAACCGCTATTCTCGGGGATCATTCCCTGGAAGAAGTTTTTGATTTTGCTTCCGGGAATGGATTCAAATGCATTGAGGTGATGTGCTGGCCGGCCTCGGGTACAGATACCCGCCGTTATGCCGGAGTCTGTCATATTGATGTGGACCGTCTGGATGAAGGGGCCATCGCGCGGATCAAAGGCCTGCAGGACCAATATCAGGTAAAAATATCCGGCCTGGGTTATTACCCCAATCCCCTGGATCCCGATCCCGTGCAATCCGCTTTTTACATTGATCACATATGTAAAGTGATCAAAGCCTGCCGGGCCTTGGAGGTCCCGGTCATGAACACCTTTATCGGCAGGGACCCCGGCCAGTCGATTGAATACAACCTGGACCGTTTTAAAGAAGTCTGGCCTGCGATCGTAGCGTATGCCGAAAGCCTGGAGATCAGGATCGGGATTGAAAACTGTCCGATGCTGTTTACCCGGGATGAATGGCCCGGAGGCAAAAACCTGGCCACCACTCCGGCCATCTGGGACCGGATGTTCGAAATCATCCCTTCCCCGACCCTGGGGCTCAATTATGATCCTTCCCACCTGATCTGGCAAAGAATGGATGAAGTTCAGCCTGTTTATGATTATAAAGAAAGGCTGCACCACATCCACCTCAAGGACGCCAAGGTCTATGCCGACCGCTTGAACCGGCATGGAATCATGGCCTATCCCCTCCAGTACCACAGTCCGAAACTGCCCGGGCTGGGTGATGTGCGATGGCGGGACTTTTTTTCCGCGCTGACCAGCGTCCGTTACCGCGGCCCGGTCTGTATTGAAGTGGAAGACAAAGCCTACGAAGGAAGCAGGGAAGACGTCTATGCTTCCATCAAAACGGCAAAAAAGTTTGTTTCCCAGTTTCTGCCGGATTAATATCCCGGATTGTCAATAACTGAAATAAGGCCTACCCATCAGCCATGCCTTCAACCAAACAAACCATCATTTGCTTCGGGGAAATACTCTGGGATATGTTGCCGGCGGGCAAACTGGCAGGGGGCGCCCCCATGAATGTGGCTTTTCATTTAAACCGCCTGGGTGAAAAGGTTTTCCCCCTGACGGCCCTGGGCCGGGATGAACTGGGTCGCGAATTGATGGAATTTCTGAAGAGTAAAAATATTCCAACCGGATTAATTCAATGGAATTCCTACCCCACGGGCAAGGTCCTGGTGAAACTCAATGAAAAAAACGAAGCGACGTACACCATTGAATATCCTTCCGCCTGGGATCACATCGAATGGACCGAATCCATCGCAACTTTATTTACCGATCAGTCCCCGGTCCTGGTCTATGGTTCTCTGGCCTGTCGACATGAAGTCAGCAGAAATACCCTGGAACGATTGCTTCCCGGAGCCGCGATCAGGATTTGCGATATCAACCTCCGCGCCCCTTTTTATTCAGAGGACCTGATTCATGATCTTTTATCCAAAGCCGACTGGATAAAGATCAATCATGAGGAGCTGGACCTGATCAATTCGTGGAACGCCGCTCCGGAGCCTGGCGAACAAGACCAGGTTCAGCAATTGTTTGCCCAATATCCCCGGGCAAGCCTGATCCTGGTCACCCGCGGCGGGGATGGGGCCGCCTGCTATGAAAAAAACAGTACCCACGACCATCCGGGCTTTAAGGTTGAAGTGCAGGACACCATCGGAAGCGGCGATTCGTTTTTGGCCATGTTTATCTCCAGAAAACTTTCGGGTTTTCCCCTGCAGGTCTGCCTGGAAGATGCCTGTGCTCTTGGAGCGGTGGTGGCAA
>JAKQHS010000124.1 GCA_029557915.1 Bacteroidota bacterium
CTGATCTCGGCGGCCAGGGCCGTGATGGTTTTTATCTCTGTCAGGACTTTCTGGGCCTGCTGGATAATCGTCTGCCCGAAAGGGGTGACACTCACCGGCAGTCTGCTGCGGTCGAAAAGGACCACCCCGATTTCTTTCTCCAGTTTTTTTACCATCATGCTGAGCGTGGCCTGGGTAACAAAGCACCGGGACGCTGCTTTGCTGAAACTTTTTTCCCGGGCGAGGGTGACTGCATATTCCAATTGTTGAAGGTTCATCTTATCAATGCTGTTTATACAAAACTATTAAACATTGATAAGATTTATCGTTGGAAGATCCCGGACCTTTTACCTTTCCTTGAAAAGGGGTAACCGGCAGGTTGGGGCAATGCTTCAAACCGGCATAAAAAAAGGCTCTCCGGGATGACCGGAGAACCTTTGATATGATAAGACCAATCTAAATAATTCCGACTACAGGGACCTTGGAAAAGGCATCCGGGGTCCTTAATTCTGATTTTTATCGTTAATTCTTTCCTTGACTTCCTCGACTGCGTTTACATTTTCCTCCAAGGCCTGTTTAACCGCCTCATGGACTTCTTGCCCGATCGGCTTGGATTCGGTGGCTTCACATTCCGGGCAGACCAGGCCATTTTTGGTCATCGTCCATAATTTACCGGGCATTTCCCACCAGTTATAATTTTTAGTTTCATCCAGGCGGCCATCCACCGGGTGCAATTCCTTGCTGATTTTTACGCTTTTGCCTACCGGAACCGAAACGGTGACCGATACGTGCTGATTCCGGATTTTTTCGTGAGGGTTCAGTTCCAGGTAATCATTGACATAAAGGGTATTTCCATCCAGGCGTGCGACGTTCCGCAGATTATTAGCCCTCAACCTGGCTTCCCGGCTGGTTTGCCCGGAAGCATTGTTGTTTTGGCTGACGTGAAACTGCTGATCGGGCGATTCGACGATATGGACCGGGATGCGCGGCAATACAATGCTGTGGTCCTCGATCCAGGCTTCGCCGAAAAGGGTAAACATATCGTCCCTTTCCTTGCTGTCGCCCAATTCGATATTCAGGATGTCCTGGTTGATTGACCCCTCGTACACCAGCTGGTTGATTTCGGCATGGTTGCTAAACTGCCTGGCGGTATTGACACCAAACAAAATGCCGCCCATCAGGTTGAGCAGCCAAAGGCCGGCCAGGCCTGCGGCCAGCGATCTGGGCAGGCGGGTGCCGTTGTACATGCGGGCAAACAGGAATATGATAAAGACCATCGGGATGATGCCCAGGAAAAACAGGTTCATCATGGCGAGCGCGGAGGCCGCCCGCACCCCGGGTACCAGGTAGCTGGCATAGGGCCAAAGCAGGGACCAGCCGAAGATCATGCTTACAATAAAAAAGCACAAAATGGCGATGCTTACCACCGCTGCGATTTTCAGGGCGAGCGGGACGATCCGTTCGAGGATATTTCCGATAAATTGAAAAACGCCGCTGAGAAGATTTGCCCCGGTACGGATTCCCTTGCCGGCTGCATTCCACCCTGCATCCCATTGTTGCTTGCTTTCGGGATCCATCGGGTTATTGAATTCACCCGACAAATGCTCGATCTCGTCCTGGATTTTTTTGGCGATGGATTGATAGTCGATGGGCTCCCCGCGCATGGCCAGCCGGTCGGCAGCGGAATCGGCTTTGGGCATGATGATCCGGAGAATGATATAAAGTGGAAGACCTATGCCGCCGCCCAGGATCATCAGTCCGAATACCAGCCTCACCCATACCGGATCCTGGATCCCGAAATAAGCCGCAATGCCGCTGCATACCCCCCAAATGATCTTGTCGTCCGGGTCGCGGAACAACCTTCTTCCGGATCTCTCTTTCCGGGGCTTTTCCGGATCGAATTTATTTTCATCGATCGGTTCGGCTCCAAATTCTTCGGGAGTGCCCATGATGGCAATGACTTCTTTTACCTCCCGCAGGGTGACGATGGCCTTGTCCTGCATCCGCTCCTGAAGCAATTCGGCGAGCCGGCTTTCTATATCGTTGATGATTTCATCACATCCCGGTGAACTTTTGAAGTGTTTCTTCAAACTGCGGATATAAGCATGCAGGTATTCGAACGCATCTTCATCGACAGTATAAGGATGGCCCCCTAAGTTTATGGTATGAATCTTATTCATTATTGATTGTTTGTAGTTTGATTAACACTGTGTACCAATTCTTTCCAGGATTGATACAGCTCCTGGTAAAGCTGCCTGCCGTGATCGGTGATCTGGTAATATTTCCGGGGTGGGCCCGAACGGGATTCCTGCCAGTTGTATTCCAGATACCCCGC
>JAKQHS010000136.1 GCA_029557915.1 Bacteroidota bacterium
TTGACCAGGTAGGCGTCAATGATGTCCTGGTATCTCCGGAGCTTGGCGGGATGGTAGCCCCCCACGGATTTATGATAAAAGGAGGGCGATGCGTTCTGAAAAGGGTCGCCGCCCAAGTCGAGGACCCGGTAATAGAGTTGCGGGTCATCCAGGATCTGCTGATCCACCGGACGTTTCGGATTACCCTGCGTAAGGGTGGTTTTGGGCTGCCAATCCTCCGGGCTCAGGTATCTCCGGGCGACCCCAAAAAGGTCCAGGAAAGTGAGAATGGTAAGTCCGGCAAGCAGGTAACTTTTTTTAAGTTTTTCCCTAAAAAATAAATAGAGGAGAATTCCTCCTGCCAGGACAAAAAACAGGGTCCGGAAGGCGTCCTGGCGAAGGTAAATGGCCCTCGCTTCCTTGAGGACATTGACCAGGGTGGGTTCATACCGGGCATCCCCTGCCGCAGTGAAATCAAAAAACAAACCTCCTCCAATTCCAAACAGTAATACAAAACCAACAAAACCCGCAAGCACTTTTACAAAAAGACCGAGGACTGCTTTTCTGCCTTTGTCGAGGTCAATCACTTGCCAAAGGGTATAAATGGCAAAGAGGGGGATGAGGCAACTCGTAACGTTGTGGATGGAATTGGGTGTCCTGAATTTATTGAGCAGGGGCAGATTTTCGAAAAGGAACCGGTTGAGGAGTTCAAAATTTTTACCGAGGGACATTAATACCAGGAGTATCGTCGCGGCTGCCATTCCCCACTTCACCGGCCCTTTAACCCAAAAAAGGCCGAACAGGAAAAGCAAACAGATGATGGCTCCCATATAATCCGGCGACCCCGTAAAACTCAGGTCGCCCCAATACATCGGCAACAGCGGTTGCGGCTGAAAACCCCTTTCCCTGAGCAGGGCATTGATACTGTTATTACCGGCCACTTTTTCAATATTTGCACCCCCGACCGCTCCCGGAATGGCCATGGCCAGGAGGTCGCGCACTCCGTCGCTCCATTGCATGGCATATTGATAACCCAGGCCGCTTTCACTGCTTTCGGAAACGGAAGTCGATTGATCGCGCTCTGCGGAGGGTGTGAGAATACTCCCCCCCCTCATGGTATCGGCGGCAAATCCCCGTATGGTGACCGTCTGGTAGAGGTTGGCCGAAAGGGCGACCAGGGATCCGGCGATCAGGACCAGCAAGACCTTGCCCAGGTCCCGCCATGCCTTCTTCCGGATAAAGTCAATGATGAAAGGAAGGGAAAAAACCCCGCCTGCAAGCAAAAAATAATAGGTCATCTGCGGATGCGCGTGGCCTATGCTCAGCGTTACGGCCAGGGTGAAGGCAAAACCTCCAAGAAGATAGTCCCGCCTGAAGGTGCGGTAAATGCCGGCGATGGCCAGGATGGTAAAGGCCGCGCTCGCCAGTTTGCTGTTGTGCGAAGCTTCCAGCACCCCGATATGGGTGGAGGCAAATCCCGCTGCGAGCGCCCCCATCAGGGACAACCAGGGACCGGCGCCCAGGACGATAAAACCCGCGTAGGAAGCGATCAACAGGATGAGGAAATATCCCAGTGGCCCTCCCGTAAATAATTTGAAAACCGAACTGATTTTGTCGCTGAGTCCCGCCTTGCCCCCCCCGTACATGGAGTAAGTGGGCATTCCGCCAAACATGGCATTGGTCCATCTTGTAATCTCACCCGTCTTTTCATGGTATTGGCGGGCTTCCTCGGACATGGCTGCGTTCTGTACATTTTCTCCCTGCAGGATCTTGCCGGAAAACTGGGGGGCCATAAACAGGGCGCCAACTACAAAGAGTATGGCCACACAAAGGAAATAGGGTAATAAATTACGGACAAAGGGATTCATGATCATTTTTATCTGGGCAAAAATAGAAATATTTGCAGCAAATCGAATTTATAATATGCTGATATGTATCGGTTTGGGATATTCCAAATTTAAAAATTTGGAATATCTAAGTTTATTTATAAAAACTCATCCACCTTTTGCGGACCGTCCCAAAAACAATATTGATGTCTTCTGAGAAACGGAACCAGAGGACAAGCGAAATAAAGATCAGGGTGTACAAGGCCGACCAGACCAACTTCATAAAAAAGTTGGGGGTCCATCCACAAAGCAGATAAAATCCCGCAAATAAAGCAAGACCTATCACGATAAAACCCAGGGTTGGCCATTGAAAGGGCCAAAGGCGGTAAATTCTGTACAGGACCAGCATTCTGACTGTAAAACTCAAGGTGGCCAGGATCAGGGTACTCCAGGCCGCCCCAAGGATCCCGAACCTTCCCACCATCACGATATTCAGGGGGATTGCCAGAATGACATTGGTGACGCTGATCGTACTCTCGATTTTCCATTTTTTGGAATAGCCAATGATCAGGTTTGAAAGCCCGGTGCTGAGTTCCATGATTTTAGAGAGCACCAGGGGGATGATCACGGCCATGCTGATGGTAATGTTCTTACCGATCAGCCTTTGGAAAAGGTCCAGGTTGAAGAGGATCAGGGAAACCATAAAAAAGGAAAAGATCAGGTAGGACATGGAGGTGCGGTGATAAAGGGCCTGGATCTTGTCCACCTCATTGTCCTTCCAGTGGGCGGAGATTTTTGCACCCAATACCGAAGCCGTCGCCCTTACCGGTACGTGCACTAAGGTCGATATATAATTCATGAGCAGGTAGGTCGCCACGCCTTCCAGCCCCACCAGGCCTCCCACCACGAGGGTATCGATCACGGGTACTCCGGCGTTGATGATGTTCTGGACAAAGCCGATTCCCGCCATTCCGGCCATATGTGGAAGAAGCCGCAGGGAGGTCTTGCTGAATCGCAAACCAAGAGCAAAGGGATGCTTTCTGCGGGCATAATACACCAACAGGAGGAGGGGGATGAGATAATGAATGGAATAGAGGGATACGAAGCCTTTCATGGACAAGCCCCAGATCACACCCAGCACCATCATGAGGATGATCAGCCGGATCACAATTTCCCTCACAAAGGATTGAAAAATGGCCTCTCCTTTCGAAAAAAGGTACATTTCAAACACATTATAGAGCAACAACAAGTAACCGAAAACCAGGGTGGAATAATAATAATCTGAAAACAGGGGCGACCGCGCATTAAAATACCCGGTGATCAGCTTTTCAGACACCATGCTCAACAGGGTGACCCCGACCATGCCAGCATGAACCACGACCAGGTAAAGCTGAAAAAGATCATTTTTATCCGGCGCGGTGTATTGGGTGTAATAAGGCTGAAACCTGAAAAAGGGAGCGATAAACCCCAGGCTGGCAAAGGAAGTGAGGATCACGCTGTAATCCATAACCACCTTGGTGAGCCCCATATATTCCACCGGAATGAAGCGGGGGTAGAGAATGAGCAGATTGAAAGCCCCGATCAGAAATCCAAGGTAAATGATAAGGGATGAAACGATGGTATGTCTGCGTATACGGCCCAGGAGAGTAGTTTGAGGTGGCAAAGATAGGAATTAGTGGGTGGTGGGTGGTGGATAGTGGGTGGTGGATGGTGGATGGTGGGTGGTGGGGACGAAGCTTGGCTTCGGCCGTGTGGACACTATGTGTAGAGGTCGGAGCTGAGCTCCTCCCGAACAAGTTATTGGCAGCAATCCACCCCTCCCTTGCTTCCAAATATTACACGGCCATAGCCAAGTTTTGTCTAAACATAGAAGAGTTGAAGACGGAACTGGGCTCATACACGGCCGAATCTAAGCTTCGTTCAAACAGTTAAGCTTCGTCCAGACAAGAGCAATTGCACAATAAATTCAGGCCCCTTGGCCGGATTGGATTTATTTCAGACCTTTAGATATCAATGATTCCCAGTGGTAAACCTTTCTTACCGGACCTCAAAATCTATGAAGAGTATTTGTCCGGCATATGGGCAAGGAATCATTTAACCAACCATGGCCCCCTCGTCGCTGAACTGGAACAAAGACTAAAGGCATTTTTTGGGGTCAAACATTTTTTTTATGTAAACAACGGGACCCTGGCTCTTCAAATAGCCATCAAAGCCCTGGATTTGAAAGGAGAAATCATCACCACTCCATTTTCATACGTCGCCACCACTTCCTCCATTGTCTGGTCAGACCTGACTCCTGTATTTGTGGATATTGACCCTTTGGACTTTACCCTGGACGCGGAACGCATCGAATCTGCCATTTCACCAGTTACTTCCGCCATTTTGGCCACCCATATTTACGGCATCCCTTGCGCGACAAACCGGATACAGGAAATCGCCTTTCGTCATAATCTGAAGGTCATCTATGACGCCGCCCATGCTTTCGGCGTGGAAATCGGCGGTAAAGGCGTCCTCAATTTCGGGGATATATCCACTATCAGTTTTCACGCAACTAAATTGTTTCATACGGTTGAAGGAGGAGGCATTGCCACAAATAACGATGAACTGGCTCACCGGATAAATTACATGCGCAATTTCGGCCACCAGGGGTACGAGGACTTCTATGGCCTTGGCATCAACGGTAAAAACTCTGAATTTCATGCCGCCATGGGATTATGTCTCTTTCCCCACATCTCCACCCTTTTGAACAGGCGTAAAATCCAGTCGGAACATTATGACAAACAACTGACCCTTGCCTCAAGCCATTTACAAAAACCAAGGCTGCCTTCAGGCATCCGGTATAATTACGCCTATTATCCCCTGATCTTTGAAACGGAAGAAACAATGCTGAGGGTGCGCGATGCCCTTGAGAACGAGGCTATTTATCCAAGGAGGTATTTTTATCCCGCATTAACCCGTTTGCCCTATATGAAGACACAGCCCATGTCGGTGGCAGAGTCCGTTTCCGGAAAGGTACTCTGCCTTCCCCTGTATCATGATCTGACCCTCAATCAGATCGGGGATATTTGTGATATTATTGCCTCTCAACTGATTCGATAGATTATGGTTATTGCCGGTGCGGGTGGCCATGCCAGGGAAATTTTAACGGAATGGTGCCAACTTGGTGATCCTTCTCCCCTTTGGTTGTATGATCCAACCCGGAAAAAGCCGTTAAATATCTATGGTTTTGAGGTTCTGTTTGAGGAGGATGCCTTGCGGAAAGCCCTTGAAACGGACAATCGTTTCATCCTGGGGGTTGGCGATCCCCTCATTCGGGAAAAGTTTTTCAGGCATTTTACCGCATTGGCTGCTCATCCGCATGCCCTGATCTCAAAACACGCATTAATCAGTCCGTTTGAGGTGGTCCTTGGACAGGGTCTGAATATTATGGCCAATGCTTACATTTCAGCTTCGGTCTCCATTGGGGACGGCTGTCTCGTGAATGCACAAGCCCATATGCATCATGGCAGCAGGATTGGGCGATTCTGTACGTTGTCACCGGGTTGCAAAGTGCTGGGTCAGGCCATCATTGATGATTTTACGGAAATCGGGAGCAATGCGGTGGTTTTACCCGGCCTGCAGATAGGCAGGAGGGTAAGGATTGGGGCCGGTGCGGTGGTCACCAAGGATGTACCCGGCGGAGTCACCGTAAAAGGAATACCAGGAAGGTGGTAAATGCATACCCTATGAAGCACTTGTTTAAAAAAGCTGTGCGGCGGGCAAGGTTCCTGTTCCGCTTTGTGGTTTACTCCAAGGCAAGGCAAAATTTTTACAGGGAGCAGGGAATACGCGCCCATCAAGACCAATTGCTGCCATCCAGATATCCGAAATCCTTAAAAAAACTCATTGTTTTTACCATACCCGGGGGGCATTGGTCCAAAGGAGAATTTATTTCCGGAGGGATCATTTCCATCGTAACCTTTTGCGAAGAAACAGCTGCACTATTTCCCCTGCACCGGTCTGCAACGATTCTATGCACCCTGAGGAATTCTTATTTAGTTTCAAATTTTAAGAATTTTGACAACCAGACCGATGTTTACCGTTTTGAACAGTTGAATGCTCAATTTCCCAACCTGACCTCGCTCCTGATCCATATCCCCGAATATGCAGTAAAAAAATTCCGGGATGACCTGACCGCCGGGGATTGGAAATGGTTGAAAAAAATCCCTGAGGTGCACCTCAATGTGATGAACCAAAACATCCGCCAGATGCCTTCCCCCGGGGTCATTGGGGGCTTGAGTTCCATTACCCGGAATATAACGGTTACCACCGCACATTTAAAGTACTGCAACCAGGAACAAAGGGATAAAATCGGGATGCCGTTGCATCACCTGTCCGTATGGATCAGCCCGGAACAATATGTCTTTACACCCTGGGAAGAAAAGGAGAACATCCTCGTTCTTTCTCCGGATCAGCACCCGATGAAAGACGCCATATTAAAAAAACTGGCCTTCTTGCCCGATTTGCAGATCATGACCATCCACAACCTCAGATATCGGGAATACAAGGCCCTGATCTCAAAGGCCAAATGGGCCCTGACCTTTGGAGAAGGTCTGGATGGGTATTTTATTGAATCCATATTCAGCGGCGCCATTGGTTTTGCGGTTTTTAACCATGAATTTTTTACTCCCGATTTCGGAGCATTGGAAACGGTGTATGCATCCTATGACCAACTGGAAAAGAAATTGCCCGGCGATCTATTTTCGTTGAACCAAAAGGACGTTTTCACCCGATACCAGCAGAAACAATTCGCCTTATGTTCGAAGTACTATAATATTCAAAAATACAGGGAAAATATTTCCTTGTTTTATTCAGGCAAATACAGTTTTCCATAGGTTGGTGGGTGGTGGATGGATAGGACGAAGCTTTGCTTCGGCCGTGTAGCAACTGTTGGGACGGAGTTTAACTTCGGCCCTTGCAGAAACCACAAATACGGCGATTGGACGAAGCTTGACAAAGGCCTCACTGTTTGGACGAAGCTGGGCTTCGGCCGAGTGGACTCGTGTGTAGGATAGCCGAAGCTAAGCTTCGTCCGAACAAGGGTCCCGTCAGGGGCCGGATATGGGTAGAAAATTTATTGTAGGTACATTTCGTCCCAGCCGGGACGAGATTCGTCTTCATTTCAATCTCTACCAATATGATGTGCCTCGTGGCACAAATCCTGTCCTTTCCCCTTTTTCAACCTTGCTGGGGAGGAGCTTAGCTCCGACCCCCGCTTCACCCCTGTTTTGACCAGGAAATTTTCGGTCGATGTAATCGTCAAACTGCGGATGGCCGAAGCTAAGCTTCGTCCGAACAAGGGTCCCGTCAGGGGCCAGATATGGGTAGAAAATTTATTGTAGGTACATTTCGTCCCAGCCGGGACGAGATTCGTCTTCATTTCAATCTCTACCAATATGATGCCTCGTGGCACAAATCCTGTCCTTTCCCCTTTTTCAACCTTGCTGGGGAGGAGCTTAGCTCCGACCCCCGGCTTCACCCCTGTTTTGACCCGGAAATATTCGATTGATGTATTCGTCAAATACCGGATGGCCTAAGCTAAGCTTCGTCCAAACAAGGGTCCCGTCAGGGGCCGGATATGGGTAGAAAATTTATTGTAGGTACATTTCGTCCCAGCCGGGACGAGATTTGTCTTCATTTCAATCTCTACCAATATGACCTGCCTCACGGTACATGCCCCATCCTTCCCCCGG
>JAKQHS010000152.1 GCA_029557915.1 Bacteroidota bacterium
GTGATCGTCTGATCACAGGTATTCATATTGCCGCAGGAATCCGTCACAGTAAAGGTCCGTATAATACTTCCCGTCCCGCTGCATTGATCCAAGCCGGCCGTATTATCACTATAAATCAGGGTCGGAGTGCCGCAATTATCCCCAATCGTCGGGCTGCCCGTCGTCCCCAGTGTGGTATCGATGCCACAGGAACCATCACGGTATATCGTAATATCATCAGGGCAAACGATCGTCGGCCGCGTCGTATCCTGCACCCGGATACTTTGAATGCAAGTATCTGATAGTCCGCAGGAATCCACTACGATCCAGGTTCTGAATAAATTGTAGGTATTGGGGCAGTCAAAATCGGCAAGACTGTCGCTATAAAAAAGTGTATCGATCCCCATCGTACAAGCCACATCGGGCACCACTATTGGGCTGCCTAATGCAGTGGTATCCAAAGGTGAATCACAGTCCACCGTATCTGGTGCCGGACAGGTAATTACGGGTTGTAGCAAAAAAGCAAATACTTCTGTGGATACGGTCTTGATTTGGTGTTCAAATCCGAAGGCTCCTGAAGCATTATTTCCGGTTACTGAAAGCGTCCCTTTTGTTCGATCCACCTGGCCGGGCCAGTGCCAGCCTGTCCGGTAGACGGTCATGGCCGAAGCAACGACCAGGGTGATGATAAATGCTGAAACGACTTTAGAAATCTTACTTTTCATGCAGCTTGAAATTTGAAATCAGGGAGTAAATAATTTTTTTCGGAAAGGGTATAGGACTGGATTAAACGGCAAATCCAAGGGTTCGAATGCCTGATCCAGCTATTCATATAATTTTTTTTTAGATGCTTTATCAATTGGCTATTAATTATTTAAATAATGAATTTCGAGATATCCATAATTGGTCAATAAATAAGCCAATAACCATGCCGATTAATCTTAATTTGAAGGTCACTGGGCTAAAAGAAAAAATGGATTCATGGAAGGAATGACCGCCTTTACAAATCAATTGTCCTGTTTACCAAATTTTAAAAATCCATTCAAATGGCTGGATAAGGTCATGTCATATTAAATAATTTGGTATGTAAAAGTCATTGTATACAAATCTTATATAAAACAATTTTTATCATATAACCGTTTTTGCACAACTGGATTATGCGAAAAGCCATTTTCTTCTGATTTTAGATTCCAAATCGAAACCACATGCCCCGCTCCGATCCCCGCATCGATGCCTATATCGACAAGGCAGCCCCCTTTGCCCGCCCCATCCTGGACCATATCCGCTCCCTGGTCCACCAGGCTTGCCCGGAGGTGGAAGAAAAAATAAAATGGAGTTTTCCCCATTTTGATTACAAGGGGGAAATGATGTGTTCCATGGCCGCCTTCAAAGCGCACTGTGCCTTCGGATTCTGGAAGGCCGAACTGATCCGGTCCTCCCAGGGCAAACTGCAACTGGCCGACCGTACGGCCATGGGTAACCTTGGCAAGATCACCGGCCTTAAAGACCTGCCCTCCGACCGGGCAATGATCAAAATGATCCAGGAAGCCTGTGCGCTGAATGATCAGGGGATAAAGGTCAAAAAACCAGAGCCGGCTCAAAAAAAAGAAGTGGTCGCTCCTGAATACCTGCTCCAGGCGCTGGCCAAAAACAAGGCGGCCCAGAAAACCTTTGACAAGGCATCGTATTCCTTCCGAAAAGAATACATCGAATGGATCACCGAAGCCAAAAGCGAAACCACCCGCCAGAGCCGGATAAAAACGGCGCTGGATTGGATGGCGGAAGGCAAGGGGAGGAATTGGAAGTATGAGCGGTAATCATATAAATTTCTATAAATTCTTTCCCCCCCTGACCCCTCCAGGGAACCACAGATCTTGGCTGTAATTTAAAAATTTTGGATTTGGCCCTGCACTTTATATAAAATCAATCAGGGCGAGATCAATCAGGGCGAGACTAAAATGGATTTTCCCGAATACCAAACTAATGGACTCCCCTTCAGGGGGCGGGGGCGGGAACATAATGTAACGTGTTTAAATTTTTTATGTCCAATATCCTCCAGGCATCTTCCACCTGCTCCACCGGTAATTGGCAGACCTTGTTCTGACAAACATAAATCAGTGTTTTACCCGGTACATATTTGCCCTGGAGCAAGTCCAGCTTACCGCCCCTTTTCCCACCCAGCAAAAGGGCGTTGGGGATATACCGGCTGGCCAGCCGGCGGCTCAACTCATGGCTGTTTTTACCGACCACGGCAATTTCATATAGAGGCCGGGAGCCTGTCTGAATATAAAGCAGGCTCCAATGTGCAAAACTTGCCTTCATGCCCTCCTCCCTCATCCGGGACATGGACTTTGTAACCATTTTTCCCGATATACGAAGGAATTCCCCGTCGTCAAAATAGGTCCCCAACTGAAACAGCAAGGTGGCCATGGCCGCATTGGAAGAAGGAAGGACCCCATCCTCTTCGTCAAGGGTGCGGGCAACCAGGGCCGGCTCCAGGCCGGAAGTGTAATAAAATGCATGCCGGGAGGAATCATAAAAATGGCGCAGGGCATAGTTTGCCAGGGTTTGGGCCCGTTTTAACCATTTTTCCTCGAAGCTGATCTGGTAGAGCCGTACGTAGGAGAGGCCGGTATATGCATAATCCTCAAGAAAGGCATTTCCTTTTTTTACTTTTTGATCATAAAGCCTGGAGAGGCTCCCGTCTTTCTGCACAAAATATTTCCAGATAAACTCCCCATTTTCCAGGGCCCTTTTTTTATACGTTTTCTCGCCCAGGGCCTGGAAGGCATCAGCATAGGCTATCACCACCAGGGCATTCCAGGAACAGATGATCTTGGAATCCACCGCAGGCCTTGTCCTTTGAAGGCGCGCGGCCAGCAATCGTTCCCTGACCCGTTTCATTTCTCCTTCCGCCTGTTCAGGGGTCCATCCTTTGGCAGCAGCCCATTCACCGGGATCCCTGAAAAAAGCAAGCACATTTTTGCCGGGGAGGCTCTCGTCTCCACTGCCCAGGGTATTCCCTTCTTCACTCAGGCCAAAAACCGATTTTGACATTTCAAATAAACCGGGATCCGCCAGGGCCTGCTCCACTTCATCCAGGCTCCAGAGATAATATTTTCCCTCCTCCCCTTCGCTGTCGGCGTCGAAGGATGAAAAATATCCTCCGCTTTTCGCCTTCAACTGGTTTTCAAGGAAGTCCGTGCAGGCCCGGACCACTTCCCGGTATTCCTTCTTACCATTAAACCGGAAAGCCTGGGCATACAGGCTGATCGCCCGTGCATTGTCATAAAGCATTTTTTCAAAATGGGGCAGGGTCCATGCTTCATCGACCGAGTAGCGCGCAAAACCACCCTCCAGCCAGTCGTAGATCCCCCCTTTCATCATATGATCCAGGGTGGATTCCACCGCCCTGAAGACCCCCTCCCCTCCGAAGAGGGCATGATAAGCCAGGAGGAATTCATACAAGGGCGTCATGGGGAATTTAGGGCTGCCCTGCAAGCCACCCCCGGCCGTATCAGTATTGGGAAGAAAATCCAAAACCAGTTCATGAAATAATGAATCCGGCAGGCCTTCGTGCCCGTCCTGATTCCCGGACTCTTGCTGCAACCTTTGGCTGAGTTGCCGGCCATACTGCACCAGTTTATCGGTTTGCGAATTTTTTTGGTCCCTGAAAAAAGCGAGCATTTCCAGCCATTGTTTTTTTTCCATATAAGTACCGGAAAAGACCGGTTTTCCATCGGGCAGGGCGATGATGTTCAAAGGCCACCCGCAAGCGTCCCCATTGACCAAACGGCAGGCCGAGAGATAAACCTGGTCTATGTCCGGCCTTTCCTCCCTGTCGACCTTGATGGATACAAAATGTTTGTTCATGAAGGCGCTCACGGCGGTATCCGAAAAAGCCTCCTTTTCCATGACATGGCACCAGTGGCAGGATGAGTATCCGATGCTGATGACCATCAGTTTGTCTTCCGACTTCGCCTTATCCAGCGCCTCCCTGCCCCAGGGATACCAGTCCACGGGGTTTCTGGCATGCTGTCTCAGGTAAGGGCTGGTCTCATTTTTCAGATGGTTGAAGCCGGTCTGGGCGGCCGGGCCCTTCCAGGTCAGGGTGACAGCAAAGAAAACAACGGTTAAATAACAGGTACGGATCAAAAGCCGGATTTTACCCAAAGATAACCGGTCCGGGGCATCGTTCCCTTTGAAACGAAGTACGGGTGCTGTCCAGGCAAGATGAATCATCCTTATCCCGGGATAGAATTTTTTAAAAATGAGGCAAAGGGACCATTTAAACCGTTTATATTCATGTATTCTATCAGAATGATAAATGTTTCAGTAACCGGTCTGATCCTGATTCTGGGCACTTTCATCATTCTTCCCGCTACCTCACAAACCGAAACATCCTGGACCAAAAACCTGCCGGGGATCGGGACTTTTTCCTCCACCCGGGTAGCCGACCTCAATGGAGACGGGACGGATGATATAGTCCTGGGTGCAGGAAGGGAAGAAACCCAGACCTGCGATTCGGGGGTGATCGCCCTGAACGGGAAGACAGGGGAACTGATGTGGAAAGTCTTTGCCAGGGACCAGATGTTTGGTTCTGCGGCTTTCCAGGACATCGACGCCGACGGCCATCCGGATGTGTTTATCAGCGGCCGGTCCAGTGAATTGATCGCCATTTCGGGCTACAGCGGCAAGGTGATCTGGAGGTTTGATCCCAAATCGCGGGAACACCGTAAACAAAGGTGGTTTAATTTCTATAACCCCCAATGGATACCGGACCAGGACGGAGACGGATTGCAGGATCTCCTGGTTTCCAACGGCGGCGATGTCCAGGTGGAAGCCTACAACCCCAACCGGGCGCCGGGTTATCTGCTTATCCTCAGCGCCCGCACCGGCGCCATCCTGCACCAGGCTGTGATGCCCGACCGCAAAGAAATCTACATGTCGGTCTGTATAAGTCCAAGTCCCGGTTCCCCTGATTTTGATATCGTGTTCGGCACCGGCGGGGAAACCCTGGGAGGACACCTTTTCCTGGGTAAACTTTCCCAATTGCTCCGCAATGACCTCAGTGAAGCGGTGATCCTGGACAGTACGGCGGACCGGGGTTATATTGCCCCTGCGGCCCGGGCCGATCTCAATGGGGATGGGGTCACGGATATCCTGGTGAATGCGGTGAACGGCCGCCTGATCGCTTTTGACGGAATGAGCCTCGGGCGCCTCTGGGAGGTGAAACGTCCGGGGACAGAGACCTACAGCTCCATTACGGTGGGTTATTTCAACCGGGATGAGGTGCCGGATGCTTTTTGTTCCTACGCCATGGGCAGTTGGCCCAAAATGGACTGGAGTGCACAGTTCATGGCCGACGGTAAAACAGCGAAGGTGGAATTCGAGGATTCACTCGGGTTTTATCAAAACAGTTCGGGCATTGCCGTGGACTGGGACGGGGATGGTTATGATGAGGTTCTGCTGAGCGTCAATTTTCAGGAAATAAAAAACCTCTATCAGAAGTTTTTCTACAACATGCTGGTCCTGATCGATTTTAAGACCAATGAAGTCCTTCAAATCGGGGAAACTTTCGACGGCAACAACATCTCTTCCACCCCCTGGGCCGGAGACCTTGACCACGACGGCTATCTGGACATTGTCTACGTGCACGGCACCAATCTCCGGCATACCTACACCTTTGACGGCATGCAGGTCCACCGCATTGCTACGAAGGTCCCGGTCAAAAAACCCGTACGATGGGGTGCATACCAGGGCAGCGCCTATACCGGCATCTTTCCTAACGGATCAAAATAGCCCCACATGGATTATTCCGGTATCTTTATAAGATGAACGAACATACTGCTTTAAAACCGGTAAGCGGACACTCTACAAAGGGGGTCCGGTCTTTCTTCGGACCTATCATCGGAAGTTTTTATATTTTGGTTTTCAGTCTTGCCGCCGCCCTTCCGGTCGGGGCCCAAAACGACGTGCACGTCGGCCGGAACCTGTTTGACCATCTATTAGTGAAGAGCAAGGAAGCCATACCCAGGATAGACCGCTCCGAGATCGAGGGAAGTCCTTATCTCAATGATTCTTTTACCCTGGCCATGGTCTTGACCACGGATGCCATCGTGCACAATCTCCCGGTCAAGTATGATATATATAATGACCTGATGGAATTCAAGGATCGGGACCAAGTGTTCCTGCTGGACCCCTCCCCTAAAATCCAGAAGATCCTTCTGGAGAAACAAACCTTCGTCGTGGAACCTTACGATCATGACGGAAAATTCGGGCCGGGATATTTTATTTTGCTGGATTCAGTCAAGGTCAAACTGCTTCAGAAAAAAGTAATCCGTTTCCAGGAACTGCAACCCGCCAAAGCCCTCCAGACCCAGAATACCCCGGCCAAATATGTGCCTATGCCGGATAAGTTTTATTACCGCATCGGTACGGAAGAAGCCAAACCCATCAATAACCTCAAAAAAATGATCGCCCAGTTTCCCAGTCATCAAAAGGCCTTACTTGCCTTTGCCAATCGACGAAATCTGGGAAAAACGAAGGAAGACCTGCTCCAGCTCTGGGAATATTACCACGGTTTAGAAGAAAGGCCGAATTAGGGTCTTATCTCTCAATCACGATCCCCTCATAATTTTGCAATTCCGCCAGGTCGAGTTTCAGTTTGCCTTTTTCCGTTTTGAAGGAAACTTTTTGGCCTGACATGGTCCATACCCTGGTGGGAATAAATTCACAAGGAAATTCAAAAAACAGGCCACTGGCCGCCATGGGCTCGAAATAAGTATTGCCGCTGAACCCTGACAGGTTGATCAGGTGTAGAATACGTCCGCGGGATATAAAAGGTTTTCCAAAAGCGGCTTCTTCGTTATAATCAAACTCCCGGAGGATGGTTTCGATCCGGGGATGGGCATTGGTCATCATGTCCTGATCCAGGGAAGGTAGAAGACGCCGGAGCAGATCCAGGAAGAGGTGTTTATGCTGTTCATATCCATGGAGGTAGTACAACTTTCCCAGGTTGAGCGGGAGGATGGCATTCATCGCGCCGGTATATTTTTTCAGACCGATCCCGTAGTACCCGGTGGAGTCATGGCCTCCGATCATTTCGGGAGGGCCGGGCCTGCCCTTGGACAGGAGGGGCATGAGGTATTCATCGCAGGAGATCATGTCGTATTCGCCCAGGTTGAATTTGAGAAAGATCATTTTTTGGCCGGGAAGGGAGGGAAAGCGGCCGTCCTGAGGTACCTCGAGGTATTGGCCGCTGCAATCCTCCACCCGGTTTTTGGGCCTGACCCCAAACCATTTATTCAACAAGTCGGGCCGTTCCCGCAGCGTTTGATTGGTAGCGACCAGTGAAATTCCTTCGCGGGCCAGGCTTTCCAGCGCGTCCGCACTCTCCGGGTTAAGCGTATGGATGTCCGGCAATATGATCAGGGAATACTTTTTAAGATCTTCCCTCCTCGCTCCGAGTTGGCTGTCTTCTATGCGGTCAAAGGGGATATGGGCTTCCTGAAGCATGAGTTGGATGCCGCGGTATTCCTGCATGGTGTTGCCGTGGGGCCACCAACCGGGCGCCACTACCGCCACTCTTGCCAGGGAGCGGTAACGGCCATAATATTTTTCAAATTTTCGGTGGTGCCCGTACACTTTTTTCATCACGCTGAAATTGCGTTCATCTTCATAGTTTCTTAAATCCCCCATCATGCTCATATCCAGGCCGGAGCCATTGGCTATATTCTCCCAGAGCCGGATTTCCATTTCTTCCGGTTCGATGGCGTTGTAACGGCTCTGGAACGAAATCTGCTGGATGCTGGCATTGCTGACGATATGATCCGGGTAACTGGTCATCATGACGTTGACGTTGTCCGAAGCGTTGTAAGGGAAGTAAGGCAGGGTATTGGTCTGGGACTCATGCCGGATCATGTCGACATTTTTGGTGGCATAGGTACAGATGGCAATGTTGGGATTCATGGATTTCACCAGTTTGTGAAGCCGGTCCTGCCATTCTTCCGTGGTGAATTTTTTAAACTCCTGGTACTTGACAAAAACAGGGTCCCGGGGGTTCTCTTCAAGGGGCAGGGTCATGCCCCCGCTGAAATCATAAAACCTTTTTTTATCGTGTTCATTCTGGTCAATGCCATGGTATTTGCCGATGTAAGCATTGTTGACCTGGTATCCGGGCATGTTTTGGAAAATGCCATCCACGGGGTAAAGGCGGATCACCTCCGCGATGATTTCAAAAGCTTTTTCCTGCATGTACGGCGCATTGATACAGGTGACGTATTTGTCGGTGTTGATCATTTGCTCCCCGTTGCGGTCCACATAGGCCCAGTCCGGGTGCGCTTCGAAGATGGAACGGTCAATCCTGCTGAAATCAAACCGGACGATTACTTTGATCCCGTTCCGGTGACAATTTTCCACCACTTTCCCGAGCATTTCCGGTTTCATGTACGGATTGATGTAGTGAAAATCAAGCTTGCTGGGATAAAACGCCATGATTCCTCCCGCATTGATGATCACGGCATTAGCTGCATGGGTGACCAGGTCCTGGACCAGGCTGTCGGGATCCAGGGTCGCCGCTTCATAGGCGGGCAGGTTGACCTGGATTACCCGGAGGCTGTTTTTCTTCCACCATGGGAAAGTCTTGTCCGGTGAACCCGCCGGCTGGGCGGATGCGGAAACAAGTAAACAAATCGACAAGGCCGAGAACAAAACTTTCAATCGAATAGGCATGGTGCTCATTTCAAGGTATAAATTATAAAAACTATGGGACTTCAAATTTGTCCCGGATACATAAAACAATGCAGGGGCCGTGATCCCTCTCCCATTGTCCATTTTGTAGTAACCAGGGATAATTGCGTATAAATAAAGCAGAAAGAATAATTTTTGTTTAAACAAAACATTCAAAAGCATCAAGGGTAAGCGGCTAAAGTTTAATTTTGAACAAAACCGATGTTCATGATCTCCCGTAGAAAATTCCTTTACCAAAGCTCGATATCCGCCCTGTCCGTTCCATTTCTCCATGAGGACATGACCGGCATTCCCAAACACCGCCGGAACATCGGGGTTCAATTGTATTCCGTCCGTGTGGAGATGAACCAGGACGCCAAAGGGACGCTGGCTAAATTGGCGGCCATGGGATACAACCAGATCGAAAGCGCCCGCTCTCAAAAGGGTTTATACTATGGGCTTAGTCCCAAAGAAATGAAACAAAGCTGTATGGACCTGGGTATGACCCTGCGCAGTGGCCATGCCCACGTCGATAAGGACTGGCTTAAGACCATAGACCAGGCTGCAGAAGCCGGCCAGGAATACCTGATTTGTTCCACCATGCCCACCTCAGGACAAACCGTGAGCAATTACCAGGAAGTAGCGGATACTTTCAATAAGGCCGGCGAGCAATGCAAATCCCGGGGCATTAAATTCGGTTATCACAACCATGAGTATGAATTTGACACGGTGGACGGTCAGGTGTTATACGATATCCTGCTGAAAAACACGGAATCCGGTCTGGTCCATATGGAACTGGACCTGGGATGGGTCGTCGCAGCCGGTAAAAAACCCCTTGATTATTTCAATCGGTTCCCGGGACGCTTCCCTCTCTGGCATCTCAAGGACATGAATCTCACGGAGAAAAAAAGCACCGAATTCGGAAAGGGCCAGCTTGATATTCCTGCGATCCTTAAAAGCCATAAAAAATCAGCGCTCAAATACTTTTTTATTGAACAGGAAGAGTATGGCAAATCCGCTTTTGACAGCCTGGATTACGATATTCAGTATTATAAGAAGGTGAAGTGGTGAGCGAACGAGTAACGAGCTACGAGTAATGAGCTGCGAGTAACGAGCTACGAGTAACGAGCTACGAGTAACGAGCTGCGAGTAACGAGCTACGAGTAAAGAGCTGCGAGTAACGAGCTACGAGTAACGAGCTACGAGTAACGAGCGGCGAGCTATGAGGCCTTTTTGAAGAGGGCAGCTGGCTGATAAGGTCCTGATTGGAGGCAAACTGAAAGGGTCTATATTCGGTGACAAGGATCCGGACTATTTGGCCAAAGCATTTTAGATCCGGCAACCGGACAAGCATCCGTATTCTTTTCGACCAACGATTTCTCTTCTGCTATAAAAACCACCTTTTTTATGATGAAAGAGGAGTATTAAAACAAATTCAATTAATGAATATAAAAATATTTAATGCTTTTTATATTGTTAAACAATTGATTACAATATTGGCATTTAAAGGTTCTTTGTTAAAATTAGTACTATGCATCACATAATATCTGTCTTGACCTATATATTTGTCCCATGGATGGTACAATTAATATTTCAAACAGTAAAGCCCAGCTCCGCAAAGGGGTGTTGGAGCTTTGTATCCTCGCTATCATACATGAACAACCGGTCTATCCATCGGACATCATCAAAAGATTGAAAGCTTCGGAGCTCATCGTGGTAGAAGGCACTTTATATCCCCTGCTCAACCGGCTGAAGGATGCGGGGTATCTGGAATACAACTGGCAGGAATCCCGTTCGGGCCCACCCCGGAAATATTACCAGATCACCGATCACGGCAGGCAGCTTTACCAGGAGCTGTATCAATCCTGGAAAGAATTGGTACACAGTGTTAATCAAACT
>JAKQHS010000157.1 GCA_029557915.1 Bacteroidota bacterium
GCAGCAAGCGGCCATCGAAGAGCATTTCAGTCTCAGTGAATTCCTGGGCAAGGCTTTGCATAAAGACTATTCTTATGTATCCCGCTTGTTTTCCGGGGTTGAAGGCATCACCATCGAACAATTCTTTATCCTGCAAAAAATAGAAAAGGCAAAGGAACTGCTCGTCTACGATGAACTCTCGCTCAGCGAAATTTCCTGGAAACTGGGATACAGCAGCGTGGCTCATTTATCTTCCCAGTTTAAAAAATTTACCGGGCTCACACCCACCGCTTTTAAAAAAATAGGGGGATTAAGGAAGTCCATTGATAAGGTGATCGTCAGTGGTCAATAGTCAATGGTCAATAGTCAATGGTCAATAGTCAATAGTCAATAGTCAATAGTCAACATTCGCCCGCCTAACCGCCTTCTTGTCAAATACAGTCGGGCAGGCCTTAAACAGAGCAAAACGTTAGGAAGGGAAACAAAAAGTTTGGCAACTTTCATATCCTTTATTTCATCCAGGCATTTTGCTAAAAAGTTTCAGGCGGGACACCTGAAGCCCACCTCATAATTTGCCCGCTTACCTTTATAATCAACACTTAGAAATTTGCAATCCATCATCCCGGCTTCGAAGCACAACCTTTCTAAGTCCAACCACAACACTGGTCAAGGCTTCGCAGAAGCCCAACCCTTCTAAGTCCAACCACAACACTGATCAAGGCTTCGCAGAAGCCCAACCCTTCTAAGTCCAACCACAATACTGATCAAGGCTTCGCAGAAGCCTAACCTTTCTAAGTCCAACCACAATACTGATCAAGGCTTCGCAGAAGCCTAACCTTTCTAAGTCCAACCACAATACTGATCAAGGCTTCGCAGAAGCCTAACCTTTCTAACATAATCCATTGAGCAAAGACCGGAATAAACTGGGGGAATTCAATCCTTGCTCTTAAATGCGCCTTGACTTGAGGAACCCTTTTATGCTCATTGTGCCGTTGTGGGGAACCATCACCATGTCGTCGTGGACTAAACTTTTTGTGTCCTTCGCTTCGCTGTGCCGTCGTGGGAACCCTTTGTAGTCACCCCCCAACAATGCTCCCTACTGATCAACAATTAATTACAACTCTTTGACGGAATAATATAACGGCCTACGGATCAGTTCCTCTCAATTTTGTATCATAAAAACTATTATTCATGACACAAACTTATACCGTCACCGGAATGACCTGCGGATCCTGTGAACTAGCTGTCAAAAATGCCTTGCAGTCCCTGCCCCATGTAAAATCGGCTGAAGTATCCAAAACAGCGCAACAGGCAAAACTGGAATTGGAAAAAGCCATTCCGTTGTCTGAACTACAGCAAGCCCTGGGCCCCAATAAATACAAAATCACCCCCCACCCATCCGCTCATGAGGCTACTCCGGAAAAATCCTGGATCCAGACCTACAAACCCATCCTGCTGGTTTTCGCCAACCTCCTGGGGCTTACCCTTTTTATCGAGGCGTACCGGGGGTCCTTTGGCTGGATGCGCTGGATGAATCATTTTATGGCCGGCTTTTTCCTGGTTTTTTCGTTTTTCAAACTGCTTGACCTGAAAGGATTTGCGGAAAGTTACGCCCGCTACGATATCCTGGCGAAAAGATGGGCTCCCTGGGGATATGTATATGCCTTCGTCGAATTGGGCCTTGGTCTTTTATACCTCGGCGGATGGTTCCCCCTGGTAACCAACACGATCACCTTTGCCGTGATGAGCCTGAGCCTGGTGGGTGTGCTTCAAACCGTGCTGAACAAAAGGGTCATTCAATGCGCCTGCCTGGGCAAGGTTTTTGATTTACCCATGAGCACAGTGACCATCGCGGAGGACGCCCTGATGATTGGAATGAGCCTGATCATGCTCCTATACATGATTTAAATGCCTGCAGGCCCTTTTTGTGCGGGAATGTTCGGGAGGAGCTTAGCTCCCTTGAATTTTATTATAAAAGCCGTTCAGAATCCTATAACCTTTTGACTACAAATCAGGCTTATCTTTGTAATGCAGTCATGAAAAAACTATTATCCAGTTTTTTATTGATCCTCTACCTTGGAACCTCCTCGGGCCTGACCTTACATACCCATTATTGCATGGGGCGGCTGGCCGGTTGGAGCCTGGGTTATGAACTCCCGGATATCTGCGGCAAATGCGGCATGAATAAGTCCGAAGGAAAGGACAAGGGCTGCTGCAGGGATGAACACCATGTACTGAAAACCAGCGTAGACCAAAAAACACTCGGTTCTTCCTTCTCCCTGAACCTGGCCCTGGCCGAAACGGTACTGCCTGCGCTGCATCCCGAACCCGTTTATTTACACTTCCAGGACCGCGCCTTGCCGGCCCCGGTGAACGCGGTACCTCCTCCCTTAAATACCGTCGCGGTTTATATCCGCAACTGCGTTTTCAGGATTTAGCCTGTCCCTTCCCAGGTTTGACTCCGGTTCCTCACCGGATGTTCAATAATTTATTTTTCTAAATCCTATCTTTTTTATTATGAAAACCATCAATCCTATCCTGATCCTGGCTGTAATATTCATTGGAACCGCTTTCAGGTCCCGTGCACAAGCCGGAAGTGAATTATTTAAAGACCTCTTCCAATCTTATTTCCAAATAAAAGACGCCCTGGTAAAATCCGAGGCCGAAAACGCATCCCTCCATGGAGGCCAATTGGTCGCCGCGCTCGACAAAATGGAAATGAATAAACTGGGCCATGAAGAACACCTGGCCTGGATGAAGGTGGAAAAGGAACTGAAGCAGGATGCCAAAGACCTGGCCGGCACAAAAAAAATCACCCGGCAACGCGAAATTTTTATCCGGCTTTCTGAAAATATCTACTCCCTGATTAAATCCTCGAAACCCCTGGAAGCCGTTTATTATCAGCATTGCCCCATGGCCAATGGGGGCAAAGGAGCCCATTGGCTGAGTAAGGAAAACCCCGTAAAAAACCCCTATTACGGGGCTTCGATGCTCAGCTGCGGGCGCACCGTTGAAACCATTCAGCAATAAACCAGGGGCTCGTTTTTTATTTCAAATCCACTGCTGTTTATGAAATTCCAATGCTCTGTGCACGGCTTGAGATCTTCGATCTTTCACCTGTATTTTGGTAAAATCGGGTTGCCGTTGATAAGTTTTCTATTGCCGGTTCTGGGGTTTGCAGCCGGGGCAAAAATCGTACGCTACGACTTATTCATCACGGATACCCTGGTCAACTATAGCGGCAAAACGAGGAAGGCCATCGCCGTCAACGGAACCATCCCAATGCCCACTCTTGAATTTACCGAAGGGGACAGCGCGGTCATTTATGTCCACAACCGGCTCAAAGAAGAAACCTCCATTCACTGGCACGGCCTGATCCTGCCTAACCAATATGACGGAGTACCTTATCTCACAACCCGTCCGATACTGCCCGGACAAAGCCACCTCTATACCTTCAGGCTGATACAAAACGGCACTTACTGGTACCACAGTCATACCAAACTCCAGGAACAAAGTGGCATGTACGGGGCCTTTATCATCCGTAAAAAATCCGGGGACCCGACCTGGAGGGAGGAAGATCAAATACCGGATTATGCCCTGGTGCTCAGCGACTGGAGCGATGAAAAGCCTTTTGAGGTTCACCGTAAACTGCATAATGCCACCGACTGGTATGCCATCAAAAAAGGTGCCACCCAGAGTTATGCCGAAGCCATCCGCGAAGGCCATTTCAAGACAAAACTGGTCAATGAATGGAAGCGGATGCTGGCCATGGACGTGAGTGATGTGTATTATGACCGTTTCCTGAGCAATGGGCAAGCGGAATTGGAAGCTGCGGAATTTAAGGCCGGGGATAAAATCCGGCTCAGGATCATCAACGGGAGTTCTTCCACCTATTTCTGGCTGAACTATGCGGGAGGGAAAATAACGATCATCGCAAACGATGGGCCGGATGTCGTACCGGTGGAGGTTGACCGGATGATCATTGCCGTCGCAGAAACTTATGATGTGGTCGTGACCGTTCCGGAATCAGGCCTTGCCCATGAGTTTTTAGCCACCTCCGAAGACCGGGTAAAATCGACCTCTCTCTGGTTGGGGAAGGGGACCAAACAACCGGCCACCCCCCTACCCCGGTTAAAATATTTCGAAGGCATGAAGATGATGAATGAGATGATGAAAATGAACGGTGACCTTGACGATATGGGCATGAATATGAGCCTGCAGCAAATGGATATGAATGTGGTCATGTACCCCGAAATCACTGGCCCGGGAAAGGACAGGAAAAAACAAGAGCATCAGCACGGCCAGCCGGAACAAAACCAAAACGACGCCACGCCGGAAATCGTAACCCTTAATTATGCCCAGTTGCGCTCCCCGTTTAAAACAACACTGCCCCAGGCGCCTGTGAAAACCATGCGTTTTGAATTGAGCGGCAACATGAACCGGTATGTCTGGAGTCTCGACAATAAAACAGTTTCGGAAACCGATAAAGTCCTCATCCGCAAAGGCGAAAACATCAGGATCATCCTGTACAACGGGTCCATGATGCGCCATCCCATGCATTTGCACGGGCATTTTTTCAGGTTGTTGAACGGTCAGGGCGATTATGCACCCCTTAAAAACGTAGTGGATATCTTTCCCATGGAAACCGATACCATTGAATTTGCAGCGACTGAAACCAATGATTGGTTTTTCCATTGCCATATTTTATATCATATGATGAGCGGTATGGGCAGAATATTCAGTTATGAAGATTCTCCGCCCAATCCCGAGATTCCCGACCCTGCCGCCTCTCTCAAAAAATTGTATCGCGACGACCGGGAGTTTCATTTTATGTTTCAAAATGATTTTGCCAGCAACGGCAATGACGGGGAAATGATGTTGCAAAACACCCGATGGAGCCTGGGAGCGGAATGGCGCCTGGGTTACCACGACGACCACGGCTACGAAACGGAAACCCACATCGGCCGGTATCTCGGAAAAATGCAATGGCTAATGCCTTACCTGGGTTTTGACTGGAGATACCGGAAGTCGGATGAACGTGAAAAAAACTGGTTTGGCCAGGTCAATACCAAAGATCAGCGTGGAGCTTTATGTCTTGGCCTCCGGTACACGCTTCCCCTGCTTTTCAAGGCCGATGCCCGTGTTGATATGGACGGCAGGCTCCGCCTTCAGCTCATGAGGGAAGATATTCCCTTAAGTAAAAGATTCAGAATGGCCCTGATGTACAATTCGGACCGGGAATATATGGCCGGCCTGCAGTATATATTGACTAAAAACCTGGCTTTGTCCACTCATTATGACAAGGATATGGGTTGGGGTGCCGGGATTACTATGACTTATTGATTATTTTAAATCTTATTTAATTTTTTTAAAATGAAAAAGACATCGAATTATTTACACAGTGTATTATTCTGTGCAAGCAGCCTGTTATTGGTTATTCAAAGTTGTTCTTCTACTCAAAAAGGGGAAGTTACTGCTAAAATCGCTTCTTCATCGAAAGAATACTCGGTCATCAACACGGGAGAATCCATACTGCTGTACAAGTACATGCATAAGGCACATTCGGCCAAGGAGGTGGATAAATATGCTCCTAAATATTATTTCACCACCGCATCGTCAGATGTGCTGAAGGATCTGACTAAAGAAAACCTGAAAAAAGCCTTTCCAACCAACCATGCTTTTCACAATGCCCTGGATGCTCATTTTAATTCCGATGCAGAGCTTATAAATTACGATACTTTCCATAAAATGTATAAGCTGAACTGGCTTTTAAAAAACAATCCGTAAAACTCAAAAAAAAATCCTGATATAACCGCTTTAAATACGTACGCATCAATTGGGTTGCATTTTGTAAAAATCATTAACTTATATAATTACCAATGATTGATAAACTCATAGAAGGCGCGCTCCGAAACCGGATCATCGTCTTGCTTGTTGCCGCCATCATCGCGGCCTATGGATTTTATTCGGTCAGAACCACCCCGGTGGATGCCATTCCGGATCTTTCTGAAAACCAGGTGATCATTTTCACAGAATGGATGGGACGGGGACCCCAGATCATGGAGGACCAGGTAACCTATCCGTTGGTCAGCAACCTACAGGGCTTGCCTAAAGTCAAAAACATCAGGGCCAACAGCATGTTCGGGATGAGTTTCGTTTTTGTAATCTTTGAAGACCAGGTCGATATTTATTGGGCCAGAACCCGGGTATTGGAGAGATTAAATTCAGCCCAACAACTCTTGCCCAAAGGGGTGGTTCCCACGCTGGGGCCCGATGGAACCGGCCTGGGCCATGTTTATTGGTACACCCTGGATGCGCCAGGGCATGATCTGGGCGAACTTCGTGCCTTGCAGGATTGGTACATCCGATTTGCTTTGCAAACCGTGGAGGGGGTGAGTGAAGTGGCTTCCTTCGGAGGCTTTCAAAAACAATATCAGGTCGTGGTAAATCCATTGAAACTCCAGTATTACAGGATTCCGATAATGGATGTTGTCCGCGCCCTGGAAGCAAACAATAAAGATGTCGGCGGACGAAAATTCGAACAGGCGGATATGGGCTATATCATCCGGGGTCTGGGTTATATACAGAACATCAAACAAGTTGAAGACATCGCGGTAACCCATATCAATTCCATTCCGGTCAGGATAAAGGACCTTGCAGATGTTCAAATGGGGGGTGAATTGAGACTGGGTATAGTCGAGGAAAATGGAGAAGGAGAAAAAGTCGGGGGGATCGTGGTGATGCGGTATGGAGAAAATGCAAACGATGTGATTGCCCGGTTAAAATCACGCATGCAGGAAGTCGAAAAAGGATTACCCCAGGGGATTCGGTTCAAAATGGCTTACGATCGTTCGGAGTTGATTCAGGCGACCATCGCAACCTTGAAGGAGGCGGTGCTGGAAGAAATCCTGGTCGTCTCCCTGGTACTGTTTGTCTTTCTGCTCCATCTGCGCAGCGCATTGATTGTGGTGATCACCATTCCTATGTCTGTCCTGATCGCCTTCATCCTGATGAAGTGGTTTGGCATTACTTCCAACATCATGTCTCTGGCAGGTGTAGCCCTTGCCGTCGGGGACTTGGTCGATGCCGGAATCGTCATGGTTGAAAATACCATGAAATCATTAAGCGGAGAATTAGAACAATAATGTCTATGCTGGATCCAAAAGAACGGATGCGACGGGTAGAGGAATCTTCCAAGCTGATAGCGAAAGCAGTAGTCAGTTCAATACTGGTGACCCTGGTTTCATTTAGCCCGATTTTGTTTTTATCCGGTCAGGAACATAAACTGTTTTCCCCCCTGGTTTGGACAAAAACATTTGCCATGGCCGGGTCGGCCCTGGTCGCCGTCTTCCTCGTGCCGGTCCTGATGGTCGTCCTGTTGAAAGGAAAGGTGTATTCAGAAAACAAGCATCCCATATCCCGTTTTATTATCTCTTTGTACTCACCCGTGATTCGCTGGTGCCTGAAATGGAAAAAACTAACGCTGTTTTTCTGTATCGCCCTGGTCGCGGGCAGCATCCCTTACCTATTAAGACTCGGCCGTGAATTTATGCCCCCTCTGGACGAGGGCTCTCTTCTGTTCATGCCCGTCACCTTACCGGACATCTCCAATGCGGAGATAAAACGGATCATGCAGGTCCAGGATAAACTCATGCTCACGGTGCCGGAAGTACAAAACGTCCTGGGAAAAGCCGGAAGAGCCAGCACGGCAACGGATAATGCTCCGATTTCCATGATTGAAACGATTGTCCTTTTAAAACCCCAGGCGCTGTGGCGAAAAGGAATCACTAAAAATGACATCATCAATGAATTGAACGCAAAACTGCAAATACCCGGGGTCATCAATGGCTGGACTCAACCCATCATCAACCGCATAAATATGCTTTCCACCGGAATCCGCACAGATGTAGGAATAAAAATTTTCGGCCAGCACCTCGATTCCATAAACCAATTGGCCCAATTGTTTAAAAAAACCCTGGAAGGCCTCGATGGAGTTAAAGATCTGTATGTGGAACCCATCATCGGAGGCAAATATCTGGATATCCGGATCAAACGCGAAGAATTGGGCAAGTACGGTCTGACTATCGACGATGTCAACATGTTCATTGAAAGTGCCCTGGGTGGTATGACGCTGTCTCAAACGGTTGAAGGCCGCCAGCGCTTTTCAATTAACCTGCGCCTGGGTCAGGATTTCCGGAATTCCATTGAAAAAATGAAACAAATACCGGTAATGACCATGGATTTTGGCCCAGTCCCGCTTGGAACCTTAGCGGATATAGAACTCACGGAAGGCCCTCCCATGATTGCCTCCGAAAACGCCATGTTGCGGGGAACACTGTTGTTCAATGTCAGAGGCAGGGACCTTGGAAGTACGGTTGACGAAGCCAAAAACAAATTGGCAGAGGCCATGAATAAGCTTCCCAAAGGATATTTCCTTCAGTGGAGCGGGCAATATGAAAATCAAATCCGTGCTGAACAAAGGCTGAAACTAATAATGCCTGTCGTATTGGCCATTATTTGCATCATTTTGTATTTTACTTTCCGGTCCTTCAGGGAAGTGCTCGTCGTATTATCCGCCATTCCGGTTGCGCTGGTGGGCGGGGTTTATTCCCTTTATTATTTTGACATTAATTTTTCCGTTGCCGTTGCTGTCGGTTTCATCGCCCTGTTTGGGATTGCCGTTGAAACAGGGGTGCTGATGCTGGTGTATCTCAACCATTCCTGGGAGAAAAAAATAAAGACTTTCCGTGAACAAAATCTTAAACTCAACCCCCATGCCCTGGAAGAGGCCATCTACGACGGCGCCGTATTGCGGGTCAGGCCCAAATTGATGACGGTCATTGTGGATATCCTGGGTTTGTTGCCCGTCTTGTTGGCAACGGGAACCGGAAGTGATGTCATGAAACCCATTGCCTACCCCTTTGTATTTGGATTGATCACTTCCACTTTGTTTGTTTTGATCGTCTTGCCGGTCCTGTATGCGTTGATCCGAAATGCCGATTTGAAAAAAGATCTTCAGGAACCTGAAGATTTAACCTAACAAACCATCCTTGGATAAATAAATGCAGCTTCTCATGAAAACCCGTTTAACCCTCATTCCTGTACTGAGTTTCCTCTTCCTTCGGGCTCTTTCAGCCCAGGAAATATACACCCTGGATCGGATCCTGGATTCCATTCGTCAAAATCACCCGGTTGTAAAAATGTACACCCGCGAGATCAGATCCATGGATGAAGCGGCTGAAGGGGCCCGCAGTTGGATGCCTCCACAGTTTGCCATCGGGTCATTTATGACCCCCTACAACATCAATCGATGGAGCAGGGAAGGAGAAATGACCGGGATGGGATCCATCATGATTTCAGGCGAACAAATGTTGCCCAATAAAAAGAAACTGGATGCAGAGGAACGATATATGAAGGCCATGTCCTCTGCAGAATATGACCAAAGAAACAACGTGTTGCATGAATTGGTACACGACGCCAAAAGTTTATTTTTTGAAACCATGATTTTAAATAAAAAACTCGCCGTGCTTGGTTCAAACCGGCAGATCCTTGAATTCATGGTGCAGAATGCAGAAAGCCGCTATCAATTCGGATTGGGCAAAATCGGAGCCTATTACAAAGCCAAAGCAGCCCTGGGCAATCTTAAAAACATGCAATGGATGATTGAAAGCGAGATCCGGGATAAACACTTCCGCATCAATACGCTGATGGGCCGAAATCCCACCATACCCTTGGAATTAGACACTTTGTTTCATTTGAATGATTTTAGTCTTTGGGTTTTTGACCAGGCCCTTTTCTTTTCCAACCGTTCCGATATCAGAGCGCTGGACCAACGCATTCGCCTGAACTGGCTTCGGCAGGATGCGGAGAAGCAGACCCTCAGACCCCAGTTTGGCCTTCGTTATGAACATATGTTTGGATTCGGGGGCCAGCCCCTTTTATTTAACCTTATGGGCATGGTCAGCATTCCAATGGTAAAATGGTCTTCCAAAATGACCCGCGCTAATATAGAAAGTCTCAAATGGCAGGCCATGTCTTATGAAGCCAAAAAAGAAATGCTGGCGAACGAATACAGCGGGATGGCCTATGCCATGCGCAATGAGTTGCAACTTAAAATCAGGCAACTGTCGGGATATGAAGAAACGATTATTCCGGCTCTGAAAAACAATTTACAAACCATGCAATTGGGTTACGAACAAAATACCGAGGAACTATTCATGTTGTACGACGCCTGGGAAGCCCTAAATATGAAGCAACTGGAATACTTCGATTTGTTAAACCAAGCCCTCCGGTCTCAGGTTGAACTGGAACGGTTAATACAACAAAAATGAAAATTTTAAAAGGCTGTCTTTTTCTGTTCGTCATGCTGCATGTTATAGCCTGCAAGCTTCAGCCAGATCGACCTTCGGTTCAGGAAATTCCGCTAACCTATACTTGTCCCATGCCGGAGGATTCCTTCTATAGCCCGGAGCCCGGGCAATGTCCCAAATGCGGAATGGACCTGGTGCAAACAAACTTTGCTCTGCATAAAGGTCATCCGCCCGTCTTCACTTGTCCTATGCATCCTGAAATCATGGAGGATGAACCCGGCAGTTGTCCGATCTGCAATATGAAACTGGTGCAAAAAAATCAAACCGAACAAGATCCTTCCATTCCACGTTTGGAAGATTTGTTAAAACCCACTCATGAATTCATCATTTCGACAGTCCGGGATACTACCCTTCTAAAAAAGGAAGTCTCCCTGATTGGAGAAGCTACCGGCGTGATTGACTACGATACCCGGGAAGTGTACCGGATTTCATCCAATACAGAAGGCCGTATAGAAAAATTATATATCCGGTATAGGTTCCAGAAAATCCATGAAGGACAGCGGATCATGGATGTCTACAGCCCCGAGCTGGTCACTGCTCAACAAAATCTGCTTTTTAACTTGCGGCAGGATCCGGACAATGAAAGTTTGGTCCGTGCGGCAAAACAAAAATTAATCCTGTTGGGAATGCAAACATCCCAGATGGAAGAAGTCATCAAGTCAGGTGAACCCTCCCTTACCGTTGGCGTGTACAGCAAACGAAACGGTTACGTCATCGAAACCGAAAGGATGGAGGGCCGGTCAGAGGGCGCGATGGCCAATAAAGAGGGGGAGGAGGAGCCCTTAACCCTGAAAGAAGGGATGTATGTCCAAAAAGGCCAGCCTGTGTTGAGTGTTTACGATCCCAAACGTACATGGGCTATAATTAATATCCACGGAGAAAACCAGGGATGGATTAAAATAGGAAATGAGGCCATCCTCCGGGCAGAAACCTCACCTCAAACCATCCTCCGCGGAAAAATCAATTTTATAGAACCCTTTTACCAGAAGGGAAGTAAAACCCTTACCGCCAGGATCTATTTGGACCATCGTTACGGGCAATTGCCCATTGGCAGTCGCATAACTGCAAAAATCACAGGGCCTTCAAAAACCTCTTACTGGTTACCTAAATCAGCAGTACTCTCCTCGGGCCTCCAGAAAGTGGTTTTTCTTAAAAAAGAAGGCGGCTTTAAAGCTATTCCGGTGCAGACCGGTTTAGTAATGGAGGACCTGGTTGAATTCAAGGATGGTCTTTCGATACATGACCGGTTCGCCATAAATGCCCAGTACTTATTGGACAGCGAGAGTTTCATCACCGTCAAAAACAAGCCATGAAATCCCTTATTTTTTCCGTAATCCTTCTTTTCCTGCTGGCCTGTAACCAAAAAACCGGGCCCGTGAAAGACCCCGAGCTTTATTATACCTGTTCCATGGATCCTCAGGTCGTGGAATACAAACCTGGAAAATGTCCAATATGTAAAATGGAATTGACCCCGGTAAAAATCAGCAAGGGGAACCGCCGGGATGAATTGGAACTCAGTGACCAGCAAATCCTCCTGGGTAATATTCAAACCGATACGCTGGCAACCTCCAGGATCGGTAAAAAGATATTATTAAACGCAACATTGAATTTTGACCAAAGAAAAATCAATTCAGTCAGTTCAAGGATCATGGGCAGAATTGAAAAGCTGTATTATAAAAATCTGGGAGACTATGTGGTGTCCGGAAAACCATTGTACGAACTTTACAGCGAAGAACTGAATACCGCCAGACTCGAATATCTCCAGGCCCTTGAAAATAAAAACACCTACCCGAAGGACGGCCAGATAAACATGGATCACCTGATTCAGAATGCAAAAAACAAATTGATTCTTTGGGGCATGAGTGAACGTCAAATTTCAGAATGGACGATTTTATCAAACCCCCTGGCGACGACCTTCCTCAGTCCATCCAGCGGATATATTACCGAACTCAACGTGCTGGAAGGGGATTACGCCATGGCTGGAAGCCTGATCGTCAAATTGGCTGACCTCTCCACCTTGTGGGCTGAAGCGCAAATATATTCCTCGCAAATGGCTGATGTGAATTTGAAGAGCAAAGCCTTAGTCCGCTTCCCCGATTTATACAACAGGGATGTTTCCGGAACTATTGAGTTCATGACTCCGGAGCTCAAAGCAGACAGTCGTATCCTTCTGCTGCGCGTATCCATTCCCAATCCGGATCATACTTTGAAACCCGGCATGCAGGCCCAGATCTTGCTCACAAGCCCCCTGGATCAGGTCCTGACCTTACCCCTGGAGGCGGTGCTTAAAGACAGCAGGGGTTCTACGGTCTGGGTTCGAAGTGGAAAAAATAAATTCAGACCCCGAATGGTGCAGGAAGGCCGGGAATCTGAAGGTAATCTGGAAATTCTGTCCGGAATAGCTCCCGGAGAAGAAGTGGTGACCCGGGGCGCCTATTTATTAAACAGTGAATACCTTTTCAAAAAAGGAGCGGATCCCATGGCTTCGCACACTCACGACCAATAATTAAAATTTTATAATCATGATCAAATTCCAGCAGATTTTTGTTTTTTGTTGTCTTTCAGGCATAGGTTGGGGTCAGTCCGGTGAAATCAATTATAACCCGAATCAGAAATCGGACACCACCAGGAAAAGCATCCCTGCCAGGGCTATCCTGCGCCTCGAGCAGGACAGCATCACCATTGATTACCATTCACCCGGAGTTCGTCGCAGAATCATTTGGGGAGGTTTGGTTCCGTTTGGTGAAGTTTGGGTCACCGGTGCACATAATGCCACTAAACTCAGCATCCCTTTTGATTTCGTGATGGGTGGCAAACGTCTACCCGCCGGTGAATATGCCATATTTTCCATTCCCGGCAAGAAAGAATGGACCGTTATTCTGAATAAACACTGGGAACAACACCTGACCTCCGAATATGACCCAAAAGATGATTTGATAAGAATCCGGGTCAAGCCGAGAAAAACAGAACATACAGAGCGTCTCCAGTATTTCATGGAAACACATCAGGATGGAAAGATCGACATCGCCATTGTCTGGGAAAAAATTCGGATTCCGTTTAATTTAACCATTCAACGTTGAGATATGGAACATAAACACCACCATCAACCGCTTCATCAAGAAACCCCTCCGGTCCACGGCAATCCCAATCCACCCATGGGTCATGCCGGCCACGACCACCATTCCATGATGATGGACGATTTCAAAAAACGTGCCTGGGCCGTCCTTCTGCTGACCCTGCCCATCCTGCTCTTGTCGGAAATGATCCAGCACTGGCTGGGTTTCCATTTGGTTTTTGCAGGCTCAAAAGGTTTGCTCTGGTTATTATCTTCTGTAGTGTTTTTTTATGGAGGCTGGCCTTTTTTGAGGGGATGGCTTGATGAAATGAAATCCTGGCAGCCCGGGATGATGACCCTGATCGGTTTTGCCATCACGGTAGCCTACATCTATTCCTCCGCCACGGTGCTGGGTTTACAAGGGATGGATTTTTTCTGGGAACTGGCCACCCTTATCCTGATCATGCTCCTGGGCCATTGGATAGAAATGAAATCGGTGGCCGGGGCGTCCAGGGAACTGGACTTGCTGGTCCGGCTGATGCCGGATGATGCCCATCTGGTGCACGGAAACCATATCATGGAGGTCCAAACCACCAGTCTCAAAACAAACGATATCATTCTCGTCAAACCCGGTGAAAAAGTTGCTGCCGACGGCCTGATTACGGAAGGGGAAACGTATGTGGATGAATCCATGCTCACCGGGGAATCCCGACCCGTAGCCAAAAAGCACGGAGACCAGGTCATTGCAGGATCTATCAATGGAAACGGGGCGATAAAAATCAGGGTATCGCACGGGGCAAAGGACTCTTACCTGGCCCGGGTGGTCAAACTGGTACAGGATGCCCGGCAATCCAAATCAAAAACCCAATTGCTGGCCGATCGTGCAGCGCGCTGGCTCACCCTGATCGCCATCGCCGCGGGGCTGATCACTTTTGCGGTATGGTATTTCTCAGGAAACGGCCTTGCTTTTGCCATGGAAAGGATGGTCACCGTGATTGTGATTTGTTGTCCCCACGCGCTGGGCCTTGCCGTACCTCTGGTGGTGGCCAAATCCACCGCCCTTTCCGCAAAACATGGTTTATTGATTAAAAACCGGACGGCCTTTGAAAACGCGCGAAAAATAAGCACCCTGGTTTTTGATAAAACGGGAACCCTGACCCTGGGCCGATTCGAAGTTTCACGTGTGGTGCCTGTGCTCCCGGAGTTAAACGAGTATGAATTAATCCGTCTGGCCGCAGCCCTCGAACAAAATTCAGAGCATCCGATTGCTTCCGGCATCATGGACAAAGCCAAAAGCATGGGCATCCCTGTGCCGTCGGTACAAAAGTTTAATGCCATCACGGGCAAAGGCATCGAAGCCCACGTGGAAGGAAAAGACATCAAAGTGGTAAGCCCGGGTTACCTTAAGGAAAATCAAATTCCTTTTCCCCCGGATTATACCGCAGATTTGAGCGAGACCGTGGTATTTGTCCTGGGAGGGGATGAAGTATCCGGTTTTATTTCACTTTCCGATACCCTTCGTCCGGAGTCTGCCGGCGCCATCCGGGACCTGCGCCGGGAAAACATAAAACCCGTTTTGCTGACCGGGGACCGCCTCGAGGTCGCTGCCGCCATTGCCCAAACCCTGAATATGGAACACTATTTTGCAGAAGTATTACCGCATCAAAAACTCGACAAAATCAAAGAACTTCAGCAGGAGGGGGAATTTGTGGCGATGACGGGAGATGGGGTCAATGATGCCCCTGCGCTTGCCCAGGCCCAGGTCGGTATTGCAGTCGGTTCGGGTTCTGATATTGCTGCTGAAACGGCGGACATCATCCTCGTCAACAGCAATCCCGCGGATGTGGTCTCCCTGATCCGTTTTGGCAAAGCCACCTACCGGAAAATGATTCAAAACCTGGTCTGGGCAACGGGGTATAATATTGTCGCCCTGCCATTGGCTGCAGGGATCCTGTATCCCCAGGGATTCTTATTGAGTCCCGCAGCCGGTGCGGTATTGATGAGCCTGAGCACGGTAATCGTGGCCATCAACGCGGGCATGCTCAAAATAAAGGGAAGGCAACCTTAACCGTTGCAGCACAAACTGCATGGGGCTTCCATTCTCCCAACCCCTTTCAATTCACAGGCTCTCCCCGACAGAAAAATAAAAAAGGGCTGCAGAAAGGTGCAGCCCTTGTAAAATTTATTGGCTTTGATATCAATAAAGATAATCCAGTGCCACTTTATCGTCGGCATTGAAGGGGCGGTCATGGCCTGAACCGATGCAGGAAAGCATCCAGGACTGGGCGGCCTGGGTGGCATCCGTAGGAGTACCCGGGATGTGAATGGCGCCTCCACTGCTGCTTTCGCCTAAGGCGGATCCTCCGCAACTTATCGAACGGTTGAAATAATCCGTGTGGCGGAAACCAATGCAATGGCCGATTTCATGAGCCAGTACGGTCGCGATCGTTCCAAACGGCTGGGCACCCAGAAGGGTCAGGTTCACAGAGATATTGCTGTACGGCCTGCCGCTGGACGGGAACCCGGAATTTGCCAGGTAAGTGGCCGAAGAGGCGGCTTTGGAAATCTTGATGTTTCCGCTGCTGCTGACCCGCTTGAATTTAAGGGTCAGGTTTTCAGCATTGTAACGTGCGATGGCGGAATCCAGGGCCTGCGTAAAACTGGCCACGTCCTTGTTTACGCTGATCGAAATCGTCTTGGTTCCATTAACGGTCACCAGGTTGGTGGTACGGTATTGCTCCAGTACAGGGATACGGTTGTTGGGCAGGGAATGGAGCTCCTCTTCGGTCAAAAAAATATCCCCCTCGACCATGTAACCTCCTTCCATTTTGAAGGAGTTTTCAGGATTAAATCCGAGGTTGATGATTTTTTGTTTGACTTCAGCAGTGATTCCGGTGAGTTCTTCTTCTGTGGTTCTGACTTGTGGATCTTGTTGGCAGGAGATGATAAATAATGCCAATAGGATAGTAATAAAATGTAGCAGCTTCATAAAAAGGTTTTAAAAAATTAAATAATCAAGTTTGCAAAGAGCCTGATTTTTAATCCCTCACCCCCTTTATTTTTTATTTAGTGATGGTTTAAAACCGGGTCCTTTGATAAAACAAAGATGCGATCAGACTCACCGGACTTTGAATGATGGCAGTCAAACCTCAAGATGAAGCTGATCAGATAAGTTTTATTCATCCGGGAGCCCTAAAAATGTACCCTTGCGGAGGACTTGTTCTGTTTTCCAAGGCAGGCATCGGCCGGCATTCCGAAAACAGCGAGCCGGATGCTTACGATACCAGGCCATGGCCGGAAACCCTTTTCTGAAAAGGCCTCCGGGGATTTTCCAGCGGCAAAACTTTTATAGGGGATGGTTCGGGCAAGGCGTCAATTCAATAGCTATTCCCCTTTTAAATAAGACCATCCGATCCACAATACACAAACTGCCTGCGATGATGGAGGTCATCCTTCCTGCTGAGGATGGTCATGAATACGCGCCCTGAAGGGGGCTCCTTTCAAATCACCTTTTTTTGTTCCCATCTGTCTAAATGGGAGGAAGTGCCAATATTTGCAGGCATTCTGGCTTTTAATAGAAAATCTATTGCATGGTTTTGAATCCTATTCCCATTGCCCCTCATTTCATGCGTTCCATATGCAGTATCGGATAGGGCTTCTCGCTGCCGTCCAGTTCAGAACGCCCAACAACCCTGAAGCCAAACTTATTATAAAAACCGATCGCCTCCGGATTGTCTTCATTCACATCCACCTTGTTGATCTGACGGGTGCGGATCGCTTGCGTAATCAGTTGTCTCCCCAATCCTTTTCCCCGCTGGTCCGCATGGATAAACAACATTTCCAGACTTTGACCGTGGATTCCCGAAAAACCCCAGAGCTTTCCCTCTTCATCCCGGATGCCCGATAATTCCACAGCTTTCAGATAATGCAGCGGAATCCATTTCCTGAATAATTGAATATCCTCTTCCTTTAAAAAATGATGGGTGGCCCGGACGGAGGATTCCCAGATTTCCAGGATACGGGGATAGTCGGATTCGTTCAGGGCGGTTATCGTGTATACAGCCATCTTAATTCCCTTAATTCTTAATTCTTTAATTTTTAATAGTTCCCCATTACCACCATATCTGCTTACCCCCCTCATAAGTAAAGGGTCTTTCCTCCAGATTGTTGCAGTCCCAGCAACGCAACAAATAAACGGTTCCCTGCGGTACTTTTTGATATTCAAGCGAATCGCTCAGGGCTTTCTGCTTTCCCGCCGATACCCACTTGTCTTTCCAGTAAAACAATTCATACGTTTGGCCGGCCTCCACAAAATTGTCATCATCCGCCGGTATAAAACGGATCTTTTCAACTGCCGTTTTTTTCCCGAGATCCAACCCCACCCAGCGGGCTTGAGAGGTGTCTTTTGGCAGTTTGATGCATTTCCCGGGGAAACCATCAAAGGCCAGGGGGGCTTGAGGAATATTACCAAGGATTTTGCCCGACAGAGGTCGGGTCTTCCCATCTGCATAAAATTCGATCTCCCCAAGCCTGAATTCATTTCCTTTTTTGAATAACAACCGGACGTATTGGAAACTATCCTTATGACGCACCGGCGCCTCTCTCCAGAGTGAATCATATAACCATTGGTCCTTGAGAGCCAGGTTATTCACCCGGGCCCCCCGATAAGGCCTTACATTTCGAAGTACATAATATAATAAAGCAGGCTTGGTGAATTCCGGATCATGGCTTCCCTCAAACCGTGCATTCTGCAGGGAATGTTCCCGAAGCCATTCCTCCGTTCTTTTAAAGGGATATTTGCGTTTCAGGACCAGATTTCCTTCGCCGCCTGGCCGGTACACCTGTATTTTATTATCTGCCATCAGACCGACCGGCGGGCCTGCGGGCCGGTAACGCCCGTTTTGGTAAAACATAGGCATGTACAGCACGGCCCTTCCCATCTGCGGAAACCGCACTTTGTCCTGATCAATCAGTCCCCCGGCAATGGCCTCCCAGTCCCAGTTTTTAAACACACACAGGTACAGGGGCATACCCGGGTCGCCTTTCACTTCAAAGCTCAGATCAGACACCAGCGTGTAATGGGCGGTCACATCTTTTATCCTCGGGTCTTCAAGATACGGGGGGATGGCTTTGATCCCGGCCTTTCGGGCCTTGACCGCAAAACTTTCCGGATCAGCCCCCAACCGCCACCGGAAAACTTTGGCAAACTTGGTTTCCCCCTCCCGGATCGGGGCATGGTCCCCTGGCCGGCTTTCCGCGCCGAGGAATGAAAGAAAGGAGGTGTCCGACAGGACCAGGGCGTTCCATTTGTGCGTAGAATACCGGTTACCATATTGAGGCACATAATCAATGGCCACTGGTATGCCAAAGGCCCGTGCCGCTTCCGCTCCGTATGCTGACCATTCCACGCAGGATCCTTTTTGCAGTTTGAGAATGGAGCTGATGCTTAAGGCTCCCGGATAACCCCGCGGTTCCTCAGAATATTTGAGCCATTTTTTTTCCTCATCGACCAGTGCGCAACAAATGTCTTCCATGGCTTGGGGAACCCCGTTTTCCAGGAGCAAATTATTATAACGGGCCCGAAGCAAGGGCCTCCAGTTTTCAGGATATTCATTATACGATTTGTAAGGAAGGATATAATTGCAAAAAGCGTCAAAACTGACCGCCTCTTTCCAGGGAGCCTTTTGCCAGGATTCAAAGGCATCCTCTATGTTTTGAATTAAATAGGAGGAGGTCAGGTGCTGCAAATCCTGGATTTTACGGATGTCCGCGTGGGCCGGGCTTCCTATGAGTCCATAAACGCTGTCCCGGAGTAACTGCAGATCTTCTTCTCCAAGCCCCCCTTCACGGCTGAAGAAAAGGGAGTCTGCCTGCCTTAACCATTCCCCGGAATAATGAAATTTATCCTCCATATTGCTCAGCAGCAAAAGGGTCGCTTTGAGTTTCAGGCTGTCCGGATCTTTTCGGAAATGGTCGATTACTTTTTCCAGCTCAGGCCGGTTGCCGGCAGCTAAAACAAGATTTCTTTCAAGGGGGTCCCTGATTTCTGCCGGCTGATTTGAACATTCAAAGGCAATGCCTGCAATACAAAGAACCGCGGTCAGATAATAAATCGTCCGCTTGACATTCCGGCCAGTCCCTGACAGGTTCATGGTTTTACAGGAGCAGGATTCCAAAGTTAGTGTTTTGACTCATTCCCTTCCTTCCTCCATTTCTCCCTTCCTCCCTTCCTCCTGTCTCCTTTTTCAATCCTTTTTCTCCCTTTCCCCTTAACCTTTACCCTTTGACCCTTCAATACTTCGCCGGCTGCCCCGGTTTTGTACCCGCCATTTTCAGAAACTGGCGGATGTCCTCATTGCTGCTCGCCAGGTCTTCCTTGCGCAGGTACATCATATGTCCGCTCCGGTATCCCTTCCAGCTGACCCGGTCCTTGAATTTGCCCGCCGGATCGATCTGCCACATATTGTACTGGGCGCTGAAATAATCGCAGGCCCCGTCGTAATAACCGGACTGGACCATCACGTGGAGGTAAGGATTGGAAGACATGGCCTTGCCGAGGTTCATCCCGGTATTGTTGTTACTGTCGTCCCAGGGACGCACGGGGCCAAACATATTGTATTTCAGGTCGGTCTTATAATTGAGCTTTTCCCTGAGGTACATATTGATCGGCGGGGTGAAGGCGTGGAGCCAGCTGGTGAGTTCTGAATTGTAATCGGGCCGCTCACCGGCGTCTTTGAGGTCCATCCCCTTATACCGGGAATCCAGCCTGCCCACGGTGTACCCTTCGTCCCTCAACAATTCTTTCCAGAACAGGGAAGTGGATACGTCCAGGTTGTTTTGCAGGTAGACTTCCGCGTCGATGCCGGAAAAACGAGCCATTTTCTGGGCGATGTTTTTTCTTTCCACATCCGGAAGCATGCTTCCTTTATTAATGGCCGTCAGCAATTCGTTCATCGTGAAGTGTTCCACTTCCGGAAGCATGGCCGTAAGATCCTTTTGCTGCAGATCAGCCGGCAGTTTTTTATGGTACCAGGCCGTGGCGGCAAAATAAGGCAGGCGCAGGGCGGCGGTTTGCGGAGCGCTGCGCACCAATCCCAGGTTGGTGGGCGACACCAAAATAACCCCGTTGAAATACATCCACTGGCTTTCCTGAAGTTCCAGGGCCAGGCCGGAGACCCGGGTGGTTCCATAACTTTCTCCAATCAGATATTTGGGAGAAGCCCATCGCTGATAACGCGTCATAAAGGTCCCGATCCATTCCGCCAGATATTTGATGTCGGCGTTTACCCCGAAAAACCGGTTTCTGGGAATATCCTTGCTGACCGGCCGGGAGTATCCGGTATTGACCGGGTCCACATAGACGATGTCTGCCACATCCAGGATGGAATGCGGATTGTCTTTAAATCCATAAGGCTGCACCGGATACCCTTCATCGTCTATATTCAGCACCACCGGACCGGTGTAGGCGATGTGCATCCATACGGAAGCGCTGCCGGGTCCGCCATTGAACGAAACAATGATGGGCCGGCTGTCCCGGTCACGGACATCGGTGCGCTCATAATAGGTGTAAAACAATCCGGCAAGGGTTTTGCCCTCCTCATCCCAGACCGGAAGGGTGCCGGCAGTGGCCTTAAAGGGCACCCGCTGGCCCTTGATGGTGATCTCATGCTGGGTGACTACCGAGGACTCCGGATGGAAGACGATGTCGGTGGATTGTTTTTTTTCCTCTTTTGGCGCGGGAGCGGATGGCGCGGGTGGTGGCGGGCCCGGCGCAGGTCGATTCTGAGTAAAAGCGGCAAACATCATTAAAGAAAAAAGCGTGGAGATGGTGGTCTTTTTCATTTGGACTGAATTTGGGATCAAACTTAAGGAAAAGATGGGTCCGCAGTGCGGAGGCCTCCGTTTGAGCGTACCTTTCCGCCAGCTCAGATCTGTTTGTTAATTTCATCTCTTTACCGCTCCATCATGCTGTCAGCCACTTTCATAAAATCCATTGCACTCTCCTTCCCCGAAACAGAACAGCATCCTCATTTTGACCTGGTCTCCTACCGCGTCAATAAAAAAATATTCGTTACCGTCAATGCCCCTCAAAAAAGATGCACGCTCAAGTTTGATAAGGAATACCAGGATCTCTTCACTTCTGTCGGCCGGGGCGCCATTTACCCCGTGCCCAATGCCTGGGGCCGCCTGGGCTGGACCACGGCAGAACTGGAAAAATTAAATCCGGAAATACTGAAAGATGCCCTGCTGATCGCCTGGAGATGTGTAGCCCCGAAAGCTTTTAAAAAAAAATACCCGCAGATGTATATTGACGAAGAATGAGGGAAAGGGCATTGGCCTGACGGAAATCAGGTGGTCATCTTGTTGGGGTCAGAAGATTCCCTTTCTAAGGATTTAACTTTATAGTCACAATTTTTATTTATGAAAAAGATCCTGTCTGCTTTTGATGGGCTGAAATATTCGGTATCCACCCAGGATTATTCCGTGGACCTGGCCCATAAACTCAATGCCCATATCGTGGCGGTCTTCCTGGACGACCGGGAATACCACGGTTATAAGATCTACGACCTGATCACGGAGGACGGCGTGTCGGAGAAATTAAAAAAAGAGCTGGACAACCAGGACCGCGCCCACCGAAAAGCCAGCGCCGAAAAGTTGGACGAGGTGTTTAAAAAAGGGAAGCTGCAGTTTACCATTCACCACGACAAAAACAACGCGTTGAAGGACCTCCTTCATGAAAGCATCTATGCCGATCTCCTGGTGATCAACGGCACGGAAACCTTTAAACCACGAAATGAAAAAGCGCCGACTTCCTTTATCCGTCACTTGCTGGAAGACGTACAATGTCCGGTGATCGTCGTGCCTTCAAAATTTAAAGCCATCGAACAGGTGGTGGTCCTTTACGATGGCCAGACCGTATCGGTTTTTGCCCTTAAAATGTTCAACTACATTTTTGGCAAAAATGACGGGTCCAATGTGGAGATCCTTTCCATCAGCACCGGCGGACAAACCATGCACACGCCCGACAGCCGGTTTATAAAAGAATACCTGAAACGCCAACTTCCAAAAACCAAATACACGGTATTAAAAGGATACCCCGATGAGCAAATCGTCAATCACCTCAAAGAAAAACCGGCGGGGACCCTGGTGGTTTTGGGCGCTTATCGCAGGGGAAAGGTTTCCAGATGGTTCAGGGAGAGCATGGCGGATGTGCTGATGAGTGAATTAAAATTGCCCTTGTTTATCGCGCATAACAAGTAGGGGACGAATTTATTCGTCCCGGACGACGCACGGTTAACCCGTCAGTTACACGAGTGTCCAGGACGACGGACGGTTAAAACCGTCCGCTACACGCGTTCTTCCGGTTCCAAATATTCCAATCCCAGCGCCTTGTACACCCCTTCCTCGGTTTCCCCGGCCAGCTTTTTCCCGCTTCCCACTTCAAACAAACCATATTCATTCAGTTTCAGGCCCATTTTCTGAGCCTGGCGGCGCAACTGAAGGGTATGCTCCCTGGAACCGGTAAAATACAGCAAGCTTGAACCAAATGCATCTTTGTTTACCACCCGGATATCCACCTGGACGTGCCCCGGGTTGAGGACCATGCTCACCCGGGTAGGGCCCCGGGCGATCACCTCCGCCACCAGGGGGTATGCCACGATGCGGTTGGTGATGGCATTGCGGTGACGGTCCTCCGCCTGGATGACCAGGTCGATATCCCCTACCGTCTCCTTTCTCCTCCTCAGGCTACCTGCGAGTTCGGCCCTTTCGACCTGCGGGATCTTAAGCACATATTCCAGAAGGGCTTTCCCGACCCGGCCGGCTTCAGCCAGCGGCATCCGCCGGTCTCCCTTGAATATTTTTAATGCCTTCTTCAAATTTTCAATTTTTCGCGGGCCGAAGTTTTCAAGATCCGACAGTTTATTTTCCTCCAGGGCCTTTAAAAGTTCTTCCTTGTTGTTTATATGCAGCTTTTCATGCAGGAGCCTTATGGTCGAGGGGCCTATTCCCCTCACCTGCATGAGTTCCAGCAAGTCGACCGGCACGATCTTTTTCAGTTCTTCGTACCTCGAGATCTTTCCGGTATCCGCATATTCCAGGATATTTTCGGCTATGCTTTCCCCGATGATTTTAAGCTGGCTGAGTTTTTTGACATCGTGATCCAGGGCGAGGACGGATGTTTTCATCTGCCCGATGGTTTTGGCGGCGGCGCTGTATGCGTTGGCGCGGAAATGCTGGGCGGGGCCGAGATAGCGGTAGCATTCGGCGATTTGATTTAATAAAATGGACAAGGATCGGTTGAACTCACCTGGGGCACTATTATTCTTTTCCCTGACCATACTTTATAAAGTTAGTCATTGGTTTGAATTTAATCCATTCAGGGACAAGGAGGATGGAGGTTAACCGGGTTCGCTATCTGGATAACTGATTTTCAATCTCTTAGGGATCATAGGTTTTGAAAAGGTTGCAGACGAACCAATGTATTTAGGATACAGTAAAGACTCAATGTGATTAAGTTTATATTAGGGATCGGATGAACTTTGCAAAACAATTTATTAATTTCGTTTATGTGTTCTTGAATTGATGGTTAAAAGATTTGTGCATAACGGACACTTTCCTTTTTTACAAATTTTAAACAATCAGTCTTTATGTGCGACCTATGGGAATGCACATAACAAACCAAATTATTTGTGAATTGAGCTTAAAAATGTTCAACTATGAAATATTTATTCAGATGCCTGTTGATGTTCCTTTTTGTCAGTCATGCTCCTGCGGTCCAGGCCCAGATAATTGAAACCACATACAACTGGGGTTCCTTCGATCATTCCTGCTGGAAGGTGCAACCCAACGAATACGGATACGTCATGGTGGGCTCGAAATTTTTTGAACCCAACAATACGAGTTTATACGTCCAGGGATTTGATCACCAGGGTAAATCCTTGTTTCTGAAATCGCATACCGCCTCAGGATTTTCAAGACTTGATGTATTTTGGAAAAGTTTTGTATTGAGTCATGACAAGAGTAAAATCTTTGCAGTTTCTTCAGGCAGCCAATCCGGCCAAAAGGCCTATGCCCTCCTGACCGACAGCGAGGGCCGTAAAATCTGGGACCGGGTGTCCGATCTGCCCAACGGCATTACTTTTGGCGGAGTGACCAACGCTAAAAATGGCGGCTGGGTGGCTGTTGGTTCCAGCAACTTTTACGATTTGGCTGTTGTGAAATTCGACCCTCAGGGCCGCATAGAATGGACAAAAATTATTCCCATTTCCGGTTTTGGATGGTCCATCGTGGCTTCTTGGGACGGTGGATACTTTATAGGAAGTACCGGCAGCAGGATCACCAAAATCGATCATTCGGGCAATCTGGAATGGTCCACGGCCGTTGTCCTGCCCCCCTCACCGAGCGGTGCATATACGTATACTGAATTTGAAGAATTGTTCGAATATATCCTTCCGGCCGGAGGAATTTCCCTCCCGGTGGGAATTATTTTGACCGGTTCCTGTTTTTCCAATAGTCATTCCGGCGCTTATACCGCCATGATTAATCATGGTGGCACCGTAAAGTGGAGCATGGTACATGCCCCTCAGAATACTGCTTTGGCCGGGACTCCGGTTTCCTGGATCTCAAATGCAATTTTGGAAGGCCCCTATGTGACGACTTCCTGGCGCACCGGGCCGGTCAGCAGCGGTGGGACGATGCATTATGCGCGTCAAGTATTTTATAATGGTGCGGTGGCGGAGAGTGGCAGCCTCGACAATACCATCCCTGTTCAGGAAGCCTTTTTGATAAAATCCAAGGATAAGTATATTGTAGGCGGGACCAGGGGCGGCTATTCTGCGGCCTATTCATATATTAATGACCAACTGTCCCCTTGGTGGCTGGAGGGATTCAGGAGGTCTGAAGGCGAAAACCTGCCCATTGCTGAGGCCTCTCGAATAACAGAGACTCTTGTCCGAGTCAATTTTAATAATACAAAACCAATCTACAAATACCATCCCGCCAGCCGGGTGTTTAATTCGGAAATGCAAGTATTCCCAAATCCCAGCACCGGCCTGGTCAAAGTGGGCGGCAGAATTGAACACGGGGCCTTGTTGCGCGTGACCGACATCACTGGGCGCATCGTTTTAGAAAAACAAATTAGACCTGGAGAGGCCCAGGTTGAACTTGATCTTAAAAACCAGGGTAAGGGTCTGTATAATGTGGAAATGATTGGCTCGGATCATATAATTTCCCAAAAAATCATCCTGCAGTAACCATTTGGTGAAAATCTGAATTGTAGACTAAGCTCAGGCTCCAGTTCAATTGTTCAATCGCTTTCTGAAGGGTCTTGTCCCCTCCGGCAGCTAATTCTGCCGGGCTGTTCTTGACCATTACTCCCGGAGCCAGGCCCTTCCCTTTATAAGATTTCCCGAAGCGTTGGCGCGGAAATGCTGGGCGGGGCCAAGATAGCGGTAACATTCGGCGATTTGATTTAATAACCGGGAAAGCGACCGATTAAATTCGTCCGGAGGGATTTTTTTCTCTTCGTCTGACATGGTTGTACCCGCCCTTGTATGTCATCCGGGTGAGCGGTCCATCAAAATTATATATTTAACCCATTGGCATTCTCCCCATGATGGATTTGTATTAATGCGGTTTTATAGGGAAACCCGTATACCTGTTCTGTATATTTAACCCATGACAGCCTCTTAATATAGTATTTGTAAAATAATCATGAAAGCTTTAAGTGTTCTTCTTTGTGCACTGAATTTCCTTGTCATGGATCAACTCCTTTCGCAGGATCCTTGCCCCTTGGATCTCATCCGCCAGCACTCCCGTTTGAACATTTTCCAAACCGCATGTATGCCGTGATATGGCGCAACTGGAATCTGGTTGACCCGGACCGGATCGCACAAACGATAGGCTGTACGGCTGAAGACATTCACTCCATTGCCGCCTCTATGGGTCTTCCGCCGGCCCAACCTATACCACCAGGCTTTAGAAAACAACTTTACATCACCGTCCTGAGGCGAAACTGGCATCTCCTCCCTTATGATCAATTGCTTAACCTGGCTGATATGACTCCTCAGGAATTGGAATTTTCGCTCAAAGAGGATGACTTTTTATTTCATAAGTTTGGAAATCTCAAACCGGCCTGCCTCCCCCTGAAATATTCTGCACCCAATCCACAGGAACGGGCCATAGCCTGGGAAATTAAACAACTTGTCGGAAAAAAATTTAAAAAATCGTTTAAGATTCCGGCCGAACCCCTTTTCGGTTTTATACAGGATATGCGTAACCGGGATTTGTCTGTCCCGATCCCGGTCGCTGACCTTTCGGCAGCAGAGGGTTTGCGTTTTATCTATTCTTATTTTGGTGTTTTTGGAGATCCTCTCATCGATGACCACAGCGATCCCTATCCGGAAGGACTGCTTGCCAAGCTGGCGTCTAAAGGGATAAACGGCGTCTGGATGCACATCGTCCTGAACCAGTTGGCTCCTGGCGGTAAGGAATTTCCTGAATTCGGTGCAGGACATCAAACCCGCCTGGCGAACCTCAAACGGATTTCACAACAAGCCAAAAAATACGGCATCAAAATATCCCTCTACGTAAACGAACCGCGTGCCATGCCTTTGGCTTTTTTCAAAAACCGGTCGTCCCTGGCAGGAGTACAACAGGGAAATTATATGACGATGTGCACAAGCAATGAAACAGTCCTGAACTGGATCACCCATTCTCTGGCCTATGTATTTAAAGAAGTGCCGGATCTGGGTGGCATTTTTACCATTACGGCCTCAGAAAATTTAACTCATTGTGCTTCGCATGACCATCAGGCTGGCTGTCCGCGATGCAGCAAACGCGACTATGCAGATATTATTGCAGAAGTAAACCAAGCCATGGAACTTGGGGTCCACCGGGCCAATCCGGACGCTAAAGTCATCGCCTGGGACTGGGGATGGCATGGCCATGGGGATGCACCGGATATTATTGCCCGTTTGCCGAAATCGGTCTGGCTGATGTCGGTGAGCGAATGGGCCAAACCCATTGAAAGGGGAGGGATCGTTTCGCAGGTCAATGAATATTCCATGTCTGCTGTTGGCCCGGGGCCAAGGGCGCAAAGGCATTGGGCGCTGGCCAAAGAAGCAGGTCTTAAAACGGTGGCAAAAGTCCAATTCAACAACAGTTGGGAGCTCTCGTCTGTTCCCTGGATCCCCGCCCTGGATCTGGTGGCACAACATGCCTCAAATTTGTCCAGGGTGGATGTTGACGGCTTTATGCTCAGTTGGACTTTAGGCGGTTATCCTTCACCCAACCTGGAAATTGCACAGCGATTTTCACAGGACCCCGGTGCGGATCCAAAAGCCGTGCTGGACAGCCTGGCCATTTCCCGTTATGGGAGCCAGGCCGCTCCCTTTGCCCGGAAAGCATGGACTTCCTTCAGCAATGCCTTCCTGGAATTTCCATATCACCAAAGTGTGCTCTATTCAGGCCCCCAGCAATATGGACCTTCCAATCTTCTGTATCCCAAGCCTACCCATTACCTTGCTTCCATGGTCGGTTTCCCTTATGATGATCTCAATAAGTGGAGGGGCCCCTATCCGGCAGATGGGTTCGCAAAACAATTCGAAAAGGTTGCCGCCGGATGGAAGAAGGGGCTCGATCAGTTTAAAAAAGTATTAATAACGGTCCGCAGAGAAAATAAGGAAACGGCGCTCAAAGACTGGGGTATTGCCAAAGCGGCCTGGCTGCACTTCGCATCCTCTGCCAACCAGGCCCGGTTTATCCTGTTGCGGGATTCCCTGGGCAAAGCAAGCCTCTCTTCGGCCAATAAACAAATGTTGAAAAAACAAATAAACCATCTGTTGGATGAAGAGATTAAAATGGCCGTTCAATTGTTTGAGATTATCCGGCGGGATTCCCGTATTGGATTTGAAGCGTCCAACCTATATTATTATGTGCCTCAGGACCTGATGGAAAAAGTAATCAATGGCGAGTTTGTGCGTAAAACCTTAACCCATTAACCGCGTCATCCGCACCCTGATTTCCGTCACCCTCCCGTCTGATCTCCTTCAATCTCTATTCTCGGCACAAAAACCTATTTTTGAACACGATAGCCTATGGCCACCGACACCACACTGAAAAAATTTCTGGACGAAACCGGAAGGATCGCCGTATTTACGGGCCGGTTCCTTAATGAATGGTTCAGGCCCCGTTATGAAATTTCCGAGTTTTTCAGGCAATGTTATATCATCGGTTACAAATCCCTGCCCCTGATCGGATTGACCGGGTTTATCATAGGCCTGGTGATGACTATGCAATTGCGGCCTTCGATGGTCAATTATGGCGTGGAGTCCCAGATCCCGGCCATCGTGGGCATTTCCATTATAAGGGAAATCGGCCCCATCATCACCGCCCTCATATTTGCCGGCAAAATCGGAAGCAGCATCGGAGCAGAACTGGGCTCCATGAAGGTCACCGAACAGATCGATGCCATGGAGGTCAGCGGCACAAACCCTTTTAAATACCTGGTGGTATCGCGGGTGCTGGCCACCACCTTTATGTTGCCGGTGCTGGTCCTCCTGAGCGATTGCATCGCGCTCTATGGGTCCTATCTGGGGGTGAACATTAAAGGGATCACCAGTTGGTCTCTGTTTTGGAACAAGGTTTTTACCAACCTGATCTATGCCGATATTTTCCCCGCTTTTATTAAAACCTTCTTTTTTGGCTTTATCGTGGGAATCATAGGTTGTTATAAGGGTTACCACAGCAGCAAGGGTACGGAAGGGGTGGGCCGGAGCGCCAATTCCTCCGTAGTTGTTTCTTCCGTGCTTATTTTTATCACTGACCTCCTCGTGGTTCAGGTCACGGATTTAATAGGATATGGCTGACCCGGATTCAAACGATACCGTCATTTCCGGTGTGGCGCCGGGGATTTCCCGGTCTGCTCCGCAGTCCAAGGAGGAGGTGATCGTCATTTCCCATCTTTACAAATCGTTCGGGTCCAACCGGGTCCTCCAGGATTTTAATCTCACTCTCTATAAAGGCCAAAACATCGTCGTGCTCGGTAAATCCGGTTCCGGCAAATCGGTTTTGATCAAATGCATCATCGGCTTGCTCAGGCCGGATGCGGGAGAGATTTTCGTATTTGGAAAAAATGTTCCCGAACTGAACCATTTCGCCCTGGATGAACTGAGGGCCAGGATCGGATTTTTGTTTCAAAGCAATGCCCTCTATGACTCCATGACCGTAAGGGACAACCTCGAATTCCCCCTGCGACGCCACTGGATCCAGGTGACCCAGGCTCAGGTAAACGACATGGTGATGGAAGCCCTGGAAGATGTAGGACTGGCCCATACCGTGGATATGATGCCGGTGGAACTGTCCGGGGGCATGCGCAAAAGGATAGCCCTGGCGCGCACCCTGATCCTCAAACCCGATATTATCCTCTACGACGAGCCGACTACGGGATTGGACCCGATCACGGGAAAGGAAATCATCGACCTGATCGTGGAAATCCAAAATAAATACAACACCGCCTCCCTCATCATTTCCCACGACATGAATTGTGTGCGGCTGGCCAGCGACCTGGTAGCCGTTCTGATTGAAGGGAAATGTTATGCCCTGGACACCTATGACCGCCTGAAGTCGAGTACGGACCCGAACGTGAAACCGTTTTTTGAACAATAATGAGCTAATGCATCGAGATGGCAAAAACGATTTTTAATTATGTCAAGCTGGGTATTTTCGTCATTGCCGGTATGGCCTTCCTGGTCATCCTGCTCTATTATATCGGAAAAAACCGGAATATTTTTCATCCTTCCTTCCTGCTGAAAACCCATTTTCAGCATATCCAGGGCCTCCAGCCGGGCAACAATGTGCGGTATGCCGGCATCCAGGCCGGAGCGGTGAAAAGCATCAACATCCTCAACGATACCCTGATCGAAGTAGTCCTGGATATAGACAATAAATTTAAAAACATCATTCGCCAAAATGCCCGGGTCTCTATCGGGAACGACGGTTTTGTCGGAAATAAAATCGTCAACATCGAACCGGTGAAAGAAGAGGCGGCCCTGGTGGAAGAGGACAACGTCCTGGCCTCCAAAGAAGCGCTGGATACCGACGCCGCCCTGCGCACCTTGTCCGGAACCAACCAGGACATCGCGGACATCGCGCGGGAATTGAAAACCCTGCTCACCAATATCAACCAAAACCCGGCCCTGGTCAAACTGGTCACCTCTGACGAAATCCCAAACGACATCAGAGCCGCCCTCGCTGACATTCGCCGGGCAGCCCATCAATTGCAACTTTCCGCCGCTGAGGTCAATACCCTGCTTGACAGCGTGAGCCGGGGCAAAGGAAGCCTGGGCGCACTGTTCCAGGACACCTTGATCTATGCCAACCTGCTGAATACCTCTGAAAAAATAAAGCTGGCCGGAGAAGAGAGTAACCGCATCACCCGGCAGGTCAGCCAGGTCGTGCAATCGCTGAAAGACCATATTGACCAGGGTAAAGGGCCTGTCCAGGCCATCCTGCGGGATTCCTCCATGACCCACTCTCTTCAAAATTCCCTGGAGAATATTGAAAAAGGGACCTCTTCTTTCAACCAGAATATGGAAGCGCTGAAAACCAATTTTTTATTCCGCGGATATTTCAGAAGATTGGATAAAAAAGAGAAAAAAGACAGTTTAAGGGCCGTCCGGGAGTAACCCGTTTATCCCGTTGCGGCTGAAAGGAGATATTAATAAAATGGAATCAGATCATTCTTCCCCGGCGATCTCCCTCTTGCCAAAAGTTGAATTGCATCTCCACCTGGATTGCTCCCTGAGTTATCATGCCCTGCACCTCCTGGACCCGCAAATCACCCGGGATCAATACCACCGCCAGTTTATGGCTCCGGCCAAATGTTCAGGCCTGATGGAATTGATCACCCCCGTATTTCAGTCCCTTAAATACATGCAGACGGCGGAACAACTTGAAGTGGTAGTCCTTGACCTTTTTGAACAGTTAAAAAAGGACAAGGTCTTTTACGCGGAAATCCGTTTCGCCCCCCTGCTGCATACCGAAAAAGGTTTGACTCCGGGAGAAGCCGTGAGCATTGTCGAACAAGCCACCGCTTCCGCGATCAAGCATTACGGCATCCACGCCCGGCTTATATTATGTACCCTGCGGCATTTTACGGAAGCCCAGAGCATGGAGACGGTGGAACTGGTACAGACCTTTAAAAACAGTCATGTGACTGGCTTTGACCTGGCTGCGGACGAAGCCGGTTACCCGGTGGACCAACACCGTAAAGCTTATGACTATGCCCATCAAACCGGCATCCCCTGCACCTGCCATGCCGGCGAGGCAAGGGGGGCGGACAGCGTATGGGAATGCCTGCGCGAACTCCGGCCTTCCCGGATCGGCCATGGGGTCAGGAGCATAGAAGATCCGGCCTTGATTCAATACCTCAGGGATCAACACATTCACCTCGAGATCTGTCCTTCCAGCAATGTTCAGATGAATCTCGTCGAAACCTACGGGGAGCATCCGGTCGATAAATTATACCGGCTGGGAGTCTCCCTGGGGATCAATACGGACAACCGGACCCTGTCGGATATCACCCTTACCCGGGAATATGAAAAACTGCAAAGCCACTTTTCCTGGGGAATCCGCCACTTCCTGGATTGCAATCTCCATGCCATCCGGGCTGCGTTTATCCCTGAACCCTTAAAGCAGGAGCTTGCGGAGCGTATTATGGCCGAATATAAATCCATGAATGTATGAATTCCCTGACCCGAAATATTGTTGAATCATCAGAATGTTGCATTTCAAAATATTTAATCCTTAAATCTTTCCCCATCCTGCGAATCCTACCCTTCATACGAATCCTATCAATCCTACCAATCCTATTAATCCTACCCATCCTATCAACGGGCCAGACTGCACTGGAAATCGTAAAAAAGGCGGATGCTAAAATGAGGGGCAATACTTCCCAGGTTGAAATGAACATCAAAACCATCCGCCCCTCATGGTCCCGCGAAATGGACCTCCGGGTATGGAGTAAGGGCAATGATTTTGCAATGATCCTGATCCAATCCCCGGCCCGGGACCGCGGCATTACTTTTCTGAAAAGAGGCAAGGAAGTATGGAATTGGATACCCACCCTGGAAAAAACCATTAAACTGCCCCCGTCCATGATGAGCCAGAGCTGGATGGGGACCGACTTTACCAACGACGACCTGGTCCGGGAATCTTCCGTGATCCGTGATTTTGAACACAGCCTGGGGACGGATACCCTGATCCTGGGTCGACCCTGTCATACCATCTGGATGGTCCCTAAACCCGAAGCCGCTGTAGTCTGGGGAAAACTGATGGTATGTATTGATAAAAAGGACTTTATGGAATTGCATACCCGGTTTTACGACGAAGAAGGACAACTGGTCAATATCATGAATGCCTATGATCCCGCCCTCCTGGGCGGGCGTCTGATTCCCACGCGATTTGAAATCATCCCCGTCGAAAAAAGGAACCAGAAAACCGAGATGCGCTACAAAAAAGTGGTTTATGACCAACCGATCGCCGATGGCTTTTTTTCAATTAACAATATGAAAAACATCCGTTGATGTGGCTGATCAAACTGGCTTGGAAAAACATCTGGCGCAACCGCAACCGCACCCTGATCTCCATGTCGGCCATTTTTTTTGCAGTGATCTTTTCCGTGGTGGCCAACAGCCTCTGGAAAGGGACCTTCGGCGCCCTGATCCAAAACCTGGTAGGCTATTACTCGGGGTATATCCAGATCCAGCAGGCTGGGTATTGGGATGAGCAGGTGCTGGACAACAGCCTGGAATGGTCGGATTCCCTGAAAGCCGAAATTTCCGGAGAAAACAATATCGATGCCTTGAGTCCAAGACTGGAGTCCTTTGCCCTGATGTCGTCGGGGGATATTACCAAGGGATGCCTGGTGGTAGGGATCGACCCCATGAGAGAGTCGGAAGTCACCCAACTCCAGGAACGTTTAAAAAAAGGGCGGTACCTTGAATCCGGAGACCAGGCCATCCTTCTCACCGAAGGCCTTGCCGAACAACTGCAACTCAGCCTGGAGGATACCGTATACATCATCGGCCAGGGTTTTCATGGCGCTACGGCTGCGGGGAAGTACCCGATAAAAGGGATCCTCAAATACGGCGCACCGGACCTCAATAACCGACTGGCTTTTTTGTCCCTTCCCGCGGCCCAGGAACTTTATGGCGCCGAAAACCGGGCCACCTCCGTTGTAATTTCCCTGCATGACCAAAACCTTTTGGAAGAAACTGTACTCGGATTGAAAAAGCGCCTTGATTCCGGGCTGGTGGCAATGACCTGGAAGGACATGATGCCCGAAATCGTCCAGCACATGAAGACCGACCATTTCACCATGCAAATCATCCAATACCTCCTTTACCTGCTGATCGCTTTCGGGATCTTCGGTACCCTGACCATGATGATGGTGGAAAGGCAGTTTGAAATGGGTATGCTGATCGCGCTCGGCATGAAAAAAGGAAATATGATCCTGCTGATGGTGATTGAATCGGTATTCACGGTGATCACCGGTTGCCTGGCCGGACTGGCGGCAAGCATCCCGGTGGCTTTTTATTTTAAAAATAATCCCATCCGCTTTGGAGGTGAATTTGGAAAGGCCTATGAACGATTTGGTTTTGAAGCGGTCATGCCGGGATCGACCGAACCGGGCATTTTCTGGTCCCAGGGCCTGATCGTTTTATGCCTTGGACTCCTTCTTTCACTCTATCCATTGTATAAAATCCTGCGGATGGACCCCGTCAAAGCCATGAGAAGATAAGATGAACCACAAAAGCAGGCCGGCCTATCTGATTTTTTCCATGGCATGGAGAAATATCTGGCGCAATAAAATGCGAAGCCTGATCATCATGGCTTCGGTAGCCCTCGGCGTTTTTTCCGGAGTTGCGATTCTTGGCATTTATAAAGGAATACTCAAGTCCCGGGTCAGGACGGTCATTGACCAGGAAGTCGGGCACCTTCAAATTCACCACCCGGAATTTAAAAAAGACTTCGGCGCAGCCTATATCATTCCGGGTTCCGACAGCCTGATTCAGCAACTGCTTGGCTGGACTGAAATCCGGGCTCTTGCCGCGAGGACGGTATCCACAGCCATGCTTTCGGCCGCCACCGGGACCTCCGGCGTCCAGGTAACGGGCATCCGGCCGGAGGAAGAAGAACAGGTATCCCATATATCCCGTAAAATCGTGGAAGGCAGCCTGTTTGATCCTGCAAAAAAGAACCAGATCCTCATCAGCCGGAAACTGAGCGATAAATTAAAGCTCAAACTGGGCAACAAAATCGTACTGACCCTTACAAACAAGGACAACGATATCCAGGCCGGCGCCTTCCGCATATGCGGTTTGTTTCAAACCATCAATACCCCGCTGGATGAACGTACCGTCTACCTCAGGCAGGATGAACTCAATGACCTCCTGGCCATTCCCGGGCAATCCCATGAAATCACCCTGATCCTGCAATCCGATGACCAGCTCGATACCATTCATCAAAGGCTAAAAAGCCGCTTCCCCGCCCTGCTCACCGAAAACTGGAAAGAAATATCCCCCGAAACCAACCTGATGGTGGTTTCGCTCGATGAATACATGTTTATCTATATCATCATCATCATGCTGGCCCTGGCCTTCGGCATCATCAATACCATGCTGATGGCCGTTCTCGAGCGTACCCGGGAAGTCGGTATGATGACCGCCCTGGGATTGACCAAGGCCCGGCTGTTCGGGCTCATTTTATCAGAAACCATATTGTTGACCCTCGCCGGAGTGCCCGTTGGCATGGGATTGGCCTGGATCCTCATCTGGTATTTTGCCCGCCACGGGATAAATATCGCTGCCGTTGCAAAAGAAGCCATGTCCAGTTTTGGTTTTGAAAGTTGGATTTTCCCCGAATTTCCTTATGATCAACTGGTGATGGTTTTGTCCATCGTCGCGATCACCGCCTTGCTTTCCTCCATACTCCCCTCTCTCAAAGCCGTGAATATGCGGCCTTCCGAAGCCTTAAGAAGATAAACCCTTGATGAAAAAAGTATGAATCAGACCGTAATTGATGCGCACGATGTCAGTAAGACCTACAACCCCGAAGCCATCCCGGTACCGGCGGTCAATCATGTCCATTTGCATATTGAACAGGGTGAATTCACCGCCCTGGTGGGACCCTCGGGTTCAGGAAAAACCACCCTGCTCAACCTGATCGGGGGACTGGACCGGCCCACGGGGGGAAAGATTTTCATCAACGGGGTGGACATCACCCAGCTTTCCGATAACCAGCTCATTGATTTCAGGCTTCATCATATTGGATTTGTATTTCAGTCCTTCAACCTCATCCCTGTCCTCACGGCCAAAGAAAACATAGAGTTTATCCTGCTGCTTCAGGGCGTTGACAAAACAACCCGTGAAAAAAGGGTCCTGCAATTGCTCAAAGAGATCGGCCTGGAGGACAAAATGAATGTACGGCCCTCACAGCTTTCCGGCGGCCAGCAACAGCGCGTGGCCGTGGCCCGCGCGCTGGCTTCCAAGCCCCAGTTTATCCTGGCGGATGAACCTACCGCCAATCTCGATTCTAAAGCCGCCGCCAACCTCCTCGATATCATGTACAAACTCAACCAGGAAGAAAATATGACTTTTATTTTTTCAACCCACGACAAACGCGTGATCGACCGGGCCCGTCGGGTGGTCACCCTGGTTGACGGCCGGATAGATTCTGATACCGCCTTTAAACCACTGGAGCATTGAGTGAAAAAAGTACTGTTTATATTATTTCTGATGTTACCGGCCGGACTGGCCGCCCAGGACAGCCTTGAGGAAAAATCCGGAAAATTTACCGCAGGAGGCTATCTCAAGGAACTGGCCTACCTGACCCTCGACGAAATCAATCAGGAAGAATATATCACCTCGATCCTCCATCACCGGCTCAATATGCAATGGATGCCTAATGAAAGGTTTAGTGCCTCGGTTTCATTCCGAAACCGCCTCATCTGGGGCGACGAAGTCAGGCTGATACCGGGTTATGTGGCCCTGCTGCGAAATAAAAACGAAGGACTTGATCTGCAGAAAGCCTGGATCAGCGGCAAATCCATGGTGCTCCATACCAGTGTGGAACGGCTGAATGTTGAATACACCGGGACCCGCTGGAATTTCAGGCTGGGCAGGCAGCGCATCAACTGGGGCATGACCACCACCTGGAACCCAAACGACATTTTTAATACCTACAATTTCCTGGATGTGGATTATGAAGAAAGGCCCGGCAACGATGGCGCCCGCATTCAGTATTTCTCCGGGGGAAACTCAAATGTGGAGTGGGCCATAGCCTACAACCATTTTAAGGACAAACCGGTCACCGCGATAAAATATACTTTCAATCGTTGGAAATACGATTTTCAGTTAATCGGCGGCTGGTATTTCGACCGGCCTTCCCTGGGCATGGGTTGGGCGGGTAATATCAGGAACCTGGGTTTTAAAGGCGAAGCCCAGTTTTTTTTCAATAAAAACAACAGTCCCTCCAACCTCAACCTCTCCATGGAATGGAATTACCTCACGGACAATAATTGGTTTTTTAACCTGGGGATCTTATTCAACAAACAGGGAAAATACAAACCCATTCAAAACTGGGCAGAAATCGACCTCAACCTCTCCGCCGAAAACCTGATGCCAACCCGTTATAACGTCATCGGAACCGTATCCCGGGAATTCACCCCCCTGTTTTCGGGAAATGCCGGGATCCTTTTTGCTCCGGGCACCAACCTGCTGATCCTGCTTCCATCCCTGCGATACAGCCTGGCCAACAACTTGGATGCCGACCTGGTATGGCAAAGCTTTTTTGTGGAAGACCAAAACCGGTTTTCTTCCATGAGCCATGTGGCTTTTGTTCGGCTGAAACTCAGCTACTGATAAACTGCTGAACTGTTGAATTTAATTTCACCCCAGGGACTAATCTTTCTTTCCGTGAATTCGTTCGCTAACTCGTGCATCTTTTGTGTGTATCATAGTTCGTCCCATTAAGATAGCAATACCGGGGATTGCCACCAATTTCAAGCTATCCTATTGTAGGTTTTGGGTTTAACACAAATTGAGGTTTGTGAATAAATGAAAAATGACCTATTCCTGATGTTATATTCCACGAGGACTGTGAATTACCAATACATGGAATTAGGTAAAGCTATAGTGATATTATTCTTTTTGAATTCATTTTTAAGAATAACAGCCTTTTTTTAACACATTAAAATTATTTTGATTTAAGTAGACTTCATTAAAAATTATTCATTTAACAAAGTCTACTTAAAGTTTTAAAAAAGATTTAGTTAGCAGAATAATTGTTGCAAGAAAGATTTATTGTATTACATTCATCTCTTTTCACAATATGTGTGCTGGTATGTTGAGAAACGGTAAATGGGTGGGCAAAAGGAAGGGGATTGGCATATGCAATGGCTAGTTTTGAATTTGTTCTCACATCACTTCCAGAAAAGATATCACTAAAAGGTGGGCTTACTATATCTATTCTATGAGAAACTGTAGCATTAATTGTATCAGCGTCTCGATTTAACCATACTATACTTAAATATTGATATCTTGTAGTTGATTGAGAATTGAATGTATAGGCTGTTGGCAATCCCGGTTCATCAAAAACTTCTGATTCCCAGTCTAAAAATCCTTGTATTCTTCTTTTGTTGCAGCCACTTGGATTAACTGTATACACGCAGGATATACTACCATCGTTTGCCCTACTTCCTGATCTTGGTATATTACAAGAATTTTTGATTTCATATACAGTAACATTTTGTGATACTTTATATCTATCCGTTTCTTTATAATTCACAAGTAAATTTAATTCATTGGATGAAGCATAGAAGTCATCAAAATATTTATGGTATTTATTTCCAATTTTTAATATGCCATTTAAATTGCACAAAATATTCTTGGAATACATTAAATACTTTGGATCTATTGAATGATCCCTTATTGTCACTTTTTCACTCCATTTATTTTTAAAAACAAACCAATCTTCTTCGCTTTTAATTTTATTCATTTCTATCTCAGCCATAATGAAATCTCTAAAAGGAGATTCAAAAATAATTTCACCATTTTCTATTTTGCCTGTTAATAAGTCGATGTTATCTATACAAAATTTAGCTACTCTTTGAAATTCTTTATATCCCTCAAATTCTATAATCTTTTTATTTTCAAATATCTGTGCTAGTTTATAATGTGTTTCTAAACTTTGACTTGCCTCAGGCTTGATTTCTAACTTAATTATGCTGTCACTTTCTTTTTGACAAGCAAATAATGTAAGAAAAACAATAAAACAGGTCAATAAAAATTTGTAATCAAAAGAATAATTACATTTTCGCCCTAAATAATTCATAATTGTTAAGTATTTAAATTGTTATAAAATTCTGCTTAGAAGCTTTAGGGTAATTTGAGGTTGACCTTAGCTGATATAAGGATTTTTAAACATTTTAGTGAAGATTGTATGTAAAACAGAGTGATAATCCAGGAACCGAAGGTGAATAGAAATGAACTCCAAGATCATCATCAATATTGAAATTTTTTAGATGGGCATCCACAAATGCTTCCAATGCACTTAATCCATGGATGCCAATCATTAAAAAAACAGCCCTATCTTTGTTATCACGAGCTTGGTCACGAATAAGTTTTATTTGCCGTGAATCAAATTCGATTCCAGGAGCCACTTCAACCTTTTTGCCTGTTCTTACTGCTTGATTAAAGTTATTATTCCAAACTCTGTAAGTCTTTCTTGTCGAACTAATCATATAAAAGGAGAAACCGTATGCTCCATATGCTAATGGAATTTTCCACCACCTACCATTATAGGCTTGGCCTGCTCCAGGTAATAATAGTCCAAGAAATAAAGCTGTGCGTGGTCTCTTATCGAGATTTAATGAAATACTGTCATCTTTAAAGACTCTATCTTTAAGCGGAGCTGATTGTGCATTTAATTTAAATATACATCCGAGAAGTAAACCTAAAATGAGAATGAAGTTTTGCATCATTAGTAATATTGCTTGAATTTCACGTTCGTAACTAATTAGTTACATAGGTTTCACAAAAATACAATAATTCACTCCTTATTGCCTTCAGTATACTAAACGCATTCAAATAAGCCATGGGAGAAGTGAATGGGGCTTATGGTGTTAGCTAGCTTTCAAAGGAGCAGTAAGTTTTTAACCAGTACAGTATCGAATAGGCAATTTTTTGTATTCCTTTCTCTCTTCTCGATTGGCTCACATTCTATGAAGAACTCAACATACTATGCGTTTATTATTTCAAATATAAAAATAACATTCACCTTAGCACATGACATAAATTAAAATCGCCAGATATTGTGAATTGAAATTCAGGTTTTTAAACTTAAATCTCACAGATATGGCGACGAAAGTTCAAGATAGTAAATTCATTAACATTTTCCGCTTATTTTTCATTGGATTCCATCTTGCCCGAATCAAGATGCTGGAGATCTCTGGATAAAATATCTGATAGAACAGGAGATCCCCTTCGATATCAGGATCCGGGCGAACATGAAGGTGGGTATCAAGGAACAAATAATACGTGTTAGTAAATTGTTTAGAAGATCAAATCCGGATCAACCGGTGACCATTTCCCAGCCATTGATGATGGGAACCAATTTGGTCTGTCTTCGGGGACAGTGGATCTTCAATTCAAAAAAGAAATACACAGAGTTGTAGATTCCTGACCATGTTGACCCACCATTCTTGTTTAAGCTGACCCACCATTCCTGCATGTTGACCTACCCTTTGGAGGACTGAGCAGGGGTATCACCGGGAGATTCTTGCATGTTGACCCGCCTATAAGGGATCAGATCCAGGTCTAAAAGGGAGGATTCCTGCATTTTGACCCACCTGCTGGGAGTCAGATCTGGGGTCTCCAAGGGAGATTCTTGCATGTTGACCCACCCCTTTTGGGTCTGATCTAGGGTGCCCCTGGGAGATTCCTGCTCCCGAGGCTTCGGGATTGACCCCCCTTATTCGGCAATTAGGAAAGGGCTTTTGTAGTCATTTGCTTCTAAAAACCAGAAGCATGGCACAAAAACCGATACCAATGGAAAAATTAAAACAAGTTTTTCAACTTCATCGTGACGGTATCCCCATCCGGGAGATAGCGCGTCGAGTAGGTATCAGCCGTAATAGCGTTCGACAGTACCTTTCGTTGCTTTCTGATTGTCAGGGGCCAGATGATGTAGAACTAGCCTCGAAGGTCTACTCCAATGACTTATTGGAGATGGAAGCCGAACTGATGCGACAAGTCACTGTTCATTTCAGCACGACAGGCCATGAACTGACTAAAACCGGTGTCACAAGACAGCTTTCGTGGCGGGAATACTTGGACACTCATCCGGACGGATACAGTTATAGCCGGTACTGTTTCCATCTGAAGCAATACCTCAAGAACCGTGATCTGTCCATGCACCTGGAATATTCACCAGGTGACATGACCATGATTGATTTTGCCGGAAAAAAACTATACTACACTGATCTGGAAACAGGAGAACTTATTAAGTGTGAAGTATTTATATCAATTCTTCCTTTCAGTGGTCTAATTTATTGTCAGGCGGTTCACACCCAACAAACTGCAGACTTTACCCACTTGACCAACTCGATGACTAAGTTTTATGGTGGAGTCACATCCACAATTATATGTGACAACATGAGAACCGCGGTAAAACGGTCAGACCGCTATGAGCCGGAATTTGCCGATATCTGCCTCCAACTCAGTGAACATTACGGAACCACCTTCAGCGCTACACGTCCTTATAGCCCGAGGGATAAAGCCATGGTGGAACGTGCTGTAAATATATTGTGTACAATCATATTTATGGGCCATTACGCCACCGAAATTTTACCAGCTTGAAGGACCTGAACAAAGCCCTGTTCGAACAACTGGAGCTGCTCAACGAAAAGCCCTATAAAAACACCCCCTATAGCCGCCGGTATTTTTTTGATCAGCAGGAAAAACTCCTGCTTAAACCTCTGCCGGCTCTGCCATTCTTACCTAAAAAAGCCGTTCGATTGACCGTGCAACGCAATTACCATGTGCAACTCACCGAGGACCATCACTACTATAGTGTTCCTTATCGGTATGTAGGGAAAAAAGTATAAGTACTTTACGATGCAACCACCGTGGAGATCTATCTGGACCAGGAGAGAATCGCCTTGCATTTGCGAAAGGTCCGGAATAAAGCATACACGACCCTGAGAGATCATATGCCTCCGCATCATCAACGCATGGAACAAATTAAAGGGTGGAACCGGGATGATATACTGGAACAGGCTTTGAGGATCGGATCCTCCGCTTATCAGGCCGCAAGACTCATGATGGATAACTGTATCTATATCGAACAAAATTATAAAGCCTGCTTCGGCATGATTGTGCTTCAAAAAAAATATGGTTCAGACCGCCTGGAAGCACCCTGCAAAAGATCCTTGCAAGGTTCTCGGGTCAACTATACGCTGATCAAAAATATACTGGAAAGAGGCCTTGACCGACATGCCACCCAAATCTCGCCTTCCGTTTTCTTTGACCATGACAACATCCGCGGCAAGGAGCATTATCCGTAAATCTTCTCACATGAAATTCAAATCACAATGAATACAAATCAAACTTTACAACAAATGCAGCAACTTCGCCTGCAAGGCATGTATCTGGCTTATCGCTCCCAGTTGGAGCTACCTATGGACCATCAACTTGAAGGACATGACCTGATAGCCCACCTTTTACAATCCGAAGAACTTAACCGTGCCAATGAAAAAACAGCCTACTAATTCAAGCTTGCCAAGCTCCGGTTACCGGCCTCGGTAGACCAAATCGAATGCAGTGCTTACATGCAGTTTTCCAGCCTTTAAAAGCTAGTCTATTGCATGATTACGGTTCAATTGCTGAATTGTAGGACATCCAACCCACTGACTGCTGACTGCTGATTGCTGACTCCTGATTGCCGACTCCCCATTTCTCCTTATTTTTCCGCCATGCTTTATGTAGAACAGTTGTTAACCCTTTTTGAAGCTTACCGGAAGGACCACCCCTTCAGGGGACCCGTTCCCGAACTGTACGAACCCGCGCGTTATCTCATGGAGCTTGGCGGCAAAAGGCTGAGGCCGGTATTTACCCTTGCCGTCCATCAACTTTTCAGAAACCAGTTGAACGAGGCCTTACCGGCCGCACTGGCCATAGAGGTTTTTCACAATTTTTCCCTGATGCACGACGACATTATGGACCAGTCTCCGCTGCGCAGGGGCAAGCCGACCGTTCACTCCAAGTATAATATCAATGCCGCGATCCTTTCCGGGGACTGGATGCTGATCCACACCTATGAGATTCTGAATCAATACAAATCCAAACTGGCTCAATCCATCATCCGCCTGATGAACGAAACCGCCATTAAAATTTGCGAAGGCCAGCAAAGGGATATCAATTTCGAAACGCGGACCACTATAAAAAAGGAAGAATACCTGGATATGATCCGCGACAAAACGGCGGTTTTACTGGCCGCCGCCGCCCGGATGGGCGCCATGACGGCCGGCGCTTCTGAGGAAGATCAGAAACACCTGTACCATATGGGTTTAAATGCCGGTCTTGCCTTCCAGTTGATGGACGATTACCTCGATGCTTTCGGGGACCAGACGGGAAAAATGAACGGAGGAGATATTTTACAGAACAAAAAGACCCTGCTTTTTATCAAAACCCTGGAAAAAGCCAATGACGAAGACCGGAAAGCCCTGCTCGATCTTTACGAAGGCCGGGAGGAGGACAAGGTTCCTAAAGTGCTTGAACTTTTTACTCGATATGGGGCCGGCGATAAGCTCAAAGCCCTGAGCCAGGAATACAACCAGAAGGCTTCCGACGCCCTGGCCGCCGTGGAGGCCAGTTCTTCCAGGAAAGAAATTTTAAATTCGTTGCTGACGGAATTGCTGAAAAGGAATATCTGAATATGTCCGTGCGCCTGGTCGAAATCAATCCCTCAAACCGCTCAGATCTAAAAAAATTCATCGGCTATCCGTTTGAATTGTACAGGAAACACCCCGTATGGGTCCCTCCGCTTTGGGGCGATGAATTGGATATTTTTTCGCCGGTGCACAATCCGGTTCTCAAATACTGCAAACTTCGCCTGCTTCTTGCTTACCGGGACGGCCGGGCGGTGGGACGCATTGCGGGCATCATCAACCAAAGGGAAAATCAATTGTACCATAAGGCCAAAGCCCGGTTTGGCTGGTTTGATTTTGAAGACGACGAGGAAGTCAGCCGGACCCTCCTCCGCGAAATTGAAGACTGGTCGAAGGCAAGGGGAATGACCGAACTCGAAGGCCCGATGAGTTTCACCAACCTGGACAAAGCCGGCCTGCTCGTGGAAGGTTTTGAAGAACTGCCTACCTCCGCCACCTGGTATAATTATCCTTATTATGCAAAGCACCTGGAGAAACTGGCTTATGTCAAGGCGGCAGACTGGATCGAGCACGAACTGGATTGCCCGACGGAAGTTTCTGAACGGTTCATCCGCTTCAACGAATTACTCAAGGAAAAATATAAAATCCATTCGGTGGAAATCCGCTCCCGGGCGGACATCAAAAAATACGCCCTGGAAGTATTTGAGCTGATCAATAAAACCCATAACGCGCTCCATGGTTTTGTGGCTTTCGAACCCGAGCAGGTCAATCTCTATGTGCGGAAGTATTCAAAAATCCTGAGGCCTGAATTTCTTTCCCTGGTGGCCGATCAAAACAACCGGCTGATCGCTTTCGGCATCAGCCTGCCTTCGATCAGCCGGGCGCTGCAAAAAAGCGGGGGCCGGTTATTCCCTACGGGCTGGTACCACCTCTTGCAAGCCTTAAAACAAAACGACCGGCTCGATCTCTATCTGATCGGCACGGATCCGGCCTGGCGCAACAAAGGGGTGCACGCCACCATTTTTTATGAAATCACCCGAAGCGCAGTCAAATTCGGAATCAAAAAAGTGGAGTCCAATCCCGAACTGGAATCCAACGTGCAGGTGCAGTTGCTCTGGAAAGGTTATGAGTACCGTCAGCATAAAAGAAGGAGGACGTATAAGAAGGAACTGACGCCATAGACCTTTATTTTGAAATCCCATACGGGTGGCCGATCCGCAACGGGAAAATTTCGTCCCGTTAAAAATTCGGCCAGATGCCCTATCTGTTTTTCAATTCCAGCTTCATCATGAGGTCGGTCTGCTCGTCCTCGCCCAATTTGAAAATATGTTTATCAAATTCCATGAAGCCCTTTTTCTTATAAAAATTTATCGCTCTGTGATTTTCTTCCCAAACCCCCAACCAAACATATTCTACTTTCTTCCGTTTTGCAATCTGGAGGGCCTTGTCAAAAAGCAATGGTCCCACCTTTTTCCCCTGGAATTCCTTTAACACGTAAATCCGCTCAATTTCAAGGGCTTTGTGGTCTTTCAAATCGGTCTGCGAAGATCCGGAATTGATCTTTAAGTACCCGATGACTTTACCCTCTAGTTTTGCAAAATAAAATTCAGAGTCCTTGTTGTTTATTTCAGCAGCCAGTTTTTCGGACGAAAACCCTTCATCCATGTATTTATTCATATTCTCCTCGGTGTTCGCCGGTGAAAAAGTATCGTAAAACGTTTGCCTGCCAATGGTCTGCAATAGGTCAAGGTCGTCAATCCTGACTCTTTCTATTTCAATTTCCAGGCTGTTCATTTTTATTTCGTGTCGCGGGTGGTCCTTTTCTGAGCAGGACAAGGGCGGATCACTTTATCATCAGTTTTCCCCTTTCCCTGCGGTTTCCTTCATAAATGAGTTCCAGGACGTATAAGCCGGGGGAAAGCCGGCCGGGAAGAAAATCAATACGGCTGCCTCCCCCTATAAATTCAACACTACGCCCCATGGCATCCGTGATACGGAGGTATTGGGGAGGTCGGTTGTCTTTCAGGATCAACTGGATATGGTCGGTCGCCGGGTTGGGATAAAAACCAGCCGTTTGGACCTGTTGTTCCCTGAGCCGGGTGCTGACCTCGCCGCAGACGATCGGATGGAACAGGCGGGCGGCTACCTGGATAAAACTGTCGGTATAGGGCAGAAACCGGGGTTCATCATAAATATTGGAATGTCCTCCTCCGGGCACTGAAATCAGTTGGTTTTTAATTTTTTTATCTTCCAAAGCCGGGTGGATCAGGCTGCTACCGTAAAGATGAACCAGGCCGGCGGCAAGGCCATAAGCATAAGGAACAAAGTCGTCGGCCGTCCCGTGGATGCTGGCCAGGATCGGTTCCCCTTCATCCAGCCAGGAAAGATCCAGCATGGCTCCGGAGAGATTCAGCACTCCGCGTACCCGGCTGCTGAAGGAGAGGGTTGCCGGATTGCTGCTGCCTTCCAGGCCGCCGTTTTGTTCAATCACTTCCTTCAGATAAGGCTGAACGCTGTCCGCAGGGTCGAGGTAGGCGGAAATCAGGGCGGTGATGGAGCCGGAGGATACCCCGCCGCTGAATACCAGGCTGGTATCGATCCGGTATTGGTCCGCCGCGGCCTTCATGTACCGAACGGCGGCCTTCATATCGCCCATGGCTTTCACGCTGATGTCCACGATGTCGGCCGAATCCGGAAAACCCAGTACAAAAAAAGGCCAGATCCGGTAATCGATGGAGGAAACCACATACCCTCTCCTGGCAAATTCCAGGGCCAGGGGCCTGAGCTGGGTCCGGTCGCCGGTGATAAAAACCCCTCCGAAAGCCAGGACGATAGCCGGCCGGGCCGCTGCAGGATCTCCTGCCGGCTGGTATACATCCATCCGGAGCGTGATGCTGTCTCCTGCCGGTCCTTTGTTTTTGCCAAACTGGACCGTACTTACACTGATGGAGTCAAAAACCGGTTGAAGGTAACGCGTACCGTCGCAGCGAAGCCCATATTGGGCGGCCGCAGGAAAAACAAAAAACAATATCGTGAGGACCGCAAAACAAACGCTTCGAATCATGGCTGCAAAACTATGTTTTATTGACGAAGTGGTAGGTTGGTAAGATGTCTGTTCTAAAACAATGGTGGTGTTAGAGGGCATCCGAACCCCTTGAAAATTCCCTCTCCCCTTAAACGTCTGAAGGTCGTACATTCCGGTGAAGCTCCTGCTCACGGGAGAAACTAATCTTTCGCAACGGATACTGAAAGAGAGAAAAAATGATTATACTATTGTTTCTTAATCGAAACGATTACTTGTTTTTCCCCTTTCTCATCTTGAAAAACCTCCATCATTTTCACTGCGCCAGAAGGCATGAACTCAAAAACAAAAGAAAAATTATACTTGGGTGGAATGCCTGGTATGATAAAGGTATTATTGGAAACATATTCAAGGTTCTGGCCAAAAGGCATCCCATTGGATTTGAACCACAACTGGTTATCTTTTTTGAACAACTCCTTTGCTTTGCCTGCTTCTTTTTCTTCAATATAAATGCCCTCCAACCGATGGAATATTGCAGGGTCGGCAGCAAGTTTTTTTGACATACTGATGTCGAAAGCCACTTTTTTACTCCCGTCTTTAAGATTTTTTACTTCTAAAATCCTTCTTTTGGCAGTTGGAGAGGAAGCCATCTCGTCCTTCCCGATCCAGGGGTCGCCCACGAAATAGAGCTGGGTCACCAAAGGTTGATACCCTTCAGCAGAAATCATCAGGTGAAAATGTGCAGGCCGATAGTTGTTGCCCTCACCATAGGGAACCGGCAAAATAGTTTTGAACGAATAATTCCCTTCCTCATCGGAATAGACCGTGCCACGATATTTGAAATCGGGGGATTCGTTGTCATACAGGCCGTTGTGGTCGCAATGCCAAAGTTCTACTTTTGCATTTTGGTATGGCGTTGTGCAATCTTCGTGTTTGATTTTACCCGAAAGTTCAATCGGCTCGCCTTTCTCACCCTGAATTACAAAGTTGTTTCGAAGGGGGCTATCGGGGCGGTAAAATGGTCCCAATACATCAGAAGTCGTTTCGCAATCCCCGACATATCTTTTGCCGTCAAAACGAATAAAGCCCGATGTGCTTATGGCTACTGCCAATAAGGCGGAGTTTTTAATAAAGTCCTTTCGTTGCATAAAATTCAATTTATTGAACGAATATACCTAATAGTTAAGATCACTTGCTGTATTTAAACCTGTCACCCAGCCTTATATTACTTTCTTTTCATGGACCTTTTGGGTTACGCACTGCCGCTCGATGATGCGTTTTGAGTTTTTGGCCCTTCACCCATTTCAATGCAGAAACTCCCTGTTGTGGCTGGTTGATTTTCGTCCATGAGCAGGTATCCCCGTATTTATTTGATCCATGCCTTACCTTCCCATCCTTCTTTTCCTTGCAATCAAAAACAACATCCCGCTCAATAAGGTGGCGAAGGCAAGGATCACCAGCAATAAATTCAGGGTGCCGATTTCCTGCAGGGACCAGACCATAAAAATAAACAGGAGGTTGACGGCCACCAGGATGCCCGTGGCCTGCATGTGATTGAGGCCGGAATCGATGAGCAGGTGATGGATATGATTGCGGTCGGGGCTCATCGGGGAGCGGCCCCTCAGGATCCGCATGGTGAAAACGCGCAGCGTGTCGAATAAAGGAAGGATCAATATCCCAATGGCGACTGCCGGCACCGCTTTGAAGGAATAGGCGGAATCGGTCAGTTCGCGGTGCAATTCAATGAACTTAATGGTCAGCGTCGAACAAACCAGGCCGATGAGCAGGGAGCCGGTGTCCCCCATAAAAATCCTGGCCGGAGTAAAATTGTATTTCAGGAAAGCAATGACTGCACCCGCAAGGGAAAAGGCCAGTACCGCAATTTCCAGACGGTTGATCAGCAAATACCAAATGCCCAGGGTGAGGGAAATCAGCGCGGAGATGCTCCCCGACAGTCCATTGATGCCATCGATCAGGTTAAAGGCGTTGATGATCACGATGATGGTAAAAATGCTCAGCGCGATAGAGGCCAGCTCCGGCAACTGGTAAATACCGAAAATCCCATACAGGCTGGTCAGTTTGATATCTGCCTTAAATACCAGGATAAAGGCCGCCAGGACCTGACCTATCATTTTATAGACGGCGGATACCGGCTGAATGTCATCGTGAAAACCTACCAGAAAAATAATGACCAGGGCGCAAAGAATATATTGAAGACCGGCAAATACCTGAAAAGGCGTCCATAGGGTCACCGACAAAACCACTCCGGCAAAAATGGCAATACCGCCGAGTCGTGGGACGGGAGCGTCGTGGGACCGGCGGAACTCATCCGGTTCATCATAAATATGTTTTGATTTGGCTACCCGGATGATGCTGGGGATGACCAGGTAAGTAAGCGAAAAAGCGGTAATAAAACTCAGGATGACGTCATACATGGGTTCTTTTCTATTGATCTTCTTCCGCAATGGAATCCCTGGCTGCCTTCAGGGCTTCGTCAAATTTTAATCCGGTCATTTCCTGAAAAATCCGGGTGAAGGCTTCATCCGGATTGGCCCAGTTGGACCTGATCTGGGTTTGAAGAATGACCGAATTGGGATTTTTATTGTTCAATAATTCCGTGGTTACCCGGTTGTCATATCTTTTAAAATAATACCGGAGCGCATCGCTCCAAAACCGCTGTTTGTCATCCAGGTAAAAGGTCGTATCCAGCAAGGGATAACAATCCTGAAGGTATCCGGAGAATTCCTTGTCTTTGGCCTCCCATTCGCGGATGGAATAAAATTCCTTGTCCCTGACCGTGCTGCTGACAAATTGGTTGAAGTGGCTGATCAGTTCTTTCTTCGTTTTCGGACAGGATACCGGATTGCAGGCCGGATAGAGGCACCAGGCCAGGATCAGGCCAATGCCCGATTTGATCAAATACTTCATTGGGATAAAAGTAGAGAGATTTCAGCCATCAGCCATCAGTTTTCAGCAATGGTGCTGAAGGCCGTCCCGATGTTCTCGATAGCTGACAGCTGATTGCTCAAAAATTTATCGGCTAACTTGTTGGATTTTAAGTACTTTTGCACCCAATTTTGTAAACTTGCCATGGATCTAAAATCCGGGATCGACGTTTCCAGGCTTCCCCAGCATGTCGCCATCATCATGGATGGCAACGGACGATGGGCCAAGGGGCAGGGCATGCCCCGCATTTACGGGCATCACAACGGGGTCAAGGCCGTAAGGGCCTGCACCGAAGCCGCTGCTGAAATAGGTATCCGTTACCTGACCCTCTATGCGTTTTCCACAGAAAACTGGAACCGCCCGGAACAGGAAGTCAATGCCCTCATGGCCCTCCTGGTCGAAACCATTGGCCAGGAAGTCAAAACCCTGAATGAAAACAATATCCGCCTGGAAGCCATCGGCGATATTTCCGCCCTGCCTGCCGCTTCCCTCCAGGCCTTGAAAAAAGGAATGCGGGATACGGCCCAGAATACCGGCATGACCCTGATCCTGGCCCTGAATTACAGTTCAAGGTGGGAGATTACCCGCGCCACCCGGCAGATCGCCAGCCGTGTAAAACAAGGCCTGCTCCATCCCGACCAAATTGACGAACATACCGTCCAGTCAGAACTCGAGACCCATAACTATCCCGACCCGGATCTTTTGATCCGGAGCAGTGGAGAACAACGGCTAAGCAACTTTTTGTTGTGGCAATGCGCTTATACTGAATTTTATTTTACCCCTGTGTTTTGGCCGGATATCCAGAAAAAGGACTTCTGGCAGGCTATCCTGGAATACCAGCAAAGGGAAAGGCGTTATGGCATGACTTCCGATCAGTTGATGATGGACCATACCCCCAACATTTAAAACATTGTTAAACGAAACAAAAACGAGTGATGAGCGTTTGCCGGCATTCGTTAATAATAAACTCAGGAAGAACAACATGAAGTGGATGTGGAAAGGTTTGCTTTTAATCCTTGGCCTGGTCCTGACTACCGGCCTGCGGGCCCAGCAGGATACGGTACTGCCTTTCATTGATTATGACCTGCCGAAAGCTTATGAAGTCGGCCAGATCAGCGTCACCGGTACCTTCAACAGCGATGCCAACGCCCTGATCGGGGTCACCGGCCTTAAAAGCGGTTCGAAAATAAATATTCCCGGGCCGGAAATCCAGAAAGCCATACGCGCGCTCTGGAAGCTCAAACTGTTTACCCAGGTGGAAATCATCCAGGCCAGGGTTACGGACAATATCGTCGACCTGGAAATCCGCCTCCTGGAAAGGCCCCGCCTGGCCCGCTACAGCTATACCGGCATCAAAAAATTATACCACGAGGACCTTAATGAAAAACTGAAGCGGTTCATCAACCGCAACGACGTGGTCACGGAAAACAAAAAACAAACCGCCGTCAATGAGATCAAGCAGTTTTTTAAAGACAAGGGATTTTATGATGTGGATGTGAAAGTGCTTGAAAAAAGAGATACCAAAATGCGCAACGGCCTGGTCCTGGAATTTGACGTTTCGCCCAACGACCGGGTAAAAATCGACCAGATTATTTTTGAAGGCAATCAGCTCGTATCCGACAAAAAACTGCGCGGCAAACTTTCCGAAACCAAACAAAAGGGGAAAATTTTCGGCAAATCAAAGCTGGTTAAGGAAGACCTCGAAAAGGACAAGGTCAAAGTCATCCAGTATTACAATACCGTGGGTTTCCGCGACGCCCGGTTTGTCCGGGACAGCATCTGGAGGAACGAAGACGGCACCCTCAACCTGAAACTGGTGGTGGAGGAGGGGCCCCGCTTTTATATCGGGGACATCACCTGGAAAGGCAATTCCATCCACGACGAAAAACAGCTCAATGCCTATCTCGGCATTAAGAAGGGCGATGTGTACAACCAGGAACTGATGGACCAGCGGTTGAAATACAGCCAGGATGGCCGTGACGTGAGCAGCCTCTACATGGATGACGGATATCTTTTTTTCCGCGTGGAACCGATCGAGGTATCCATCGAAAACGACAGCATCGATTTTGAAATGCGCATTTACGAGGGCCCCCAGGCCACCATTGACAAAGTCAATATATTGGGCAATGACCGGACCCATGAACACGTCATCCGGCGCGAACTCCGCACCCGGCCCGGTGAAAAATTCAGCCGCTCCGACATCATCCGGAGCCAGCGGCAAATCATCAACCTCGGTTATTTTGACCAGGAGAAAGTTGGCATTGATACCGACGTAAACCCTCAAAGGGGCACGGTGGACATTACCTATTCCGTGGTGGAAAAACCTTCCGATCAATTGGAGCTCTCCGCCGGCTGGGGCGGTTTCCAGGGAGTGATCGGAACCCTCGGGGTGACCTTCAACAATTTTGCCATGCGCAATTTGTTTAATAAAAAACAATGGGACCCCCTGCCTACGGGCGACGGCCAAAAACTCTCCCTCCGGGGCCAGTCCAACGGCAAATTCTATCAATCCTACAATTTTTCTTTCACCGAACCCTGGCTGGGAGGGAAGAAAGCAAACTCCTTTACCTTAGGCGCCTTCCTTACCAAATTTAACCAGGAATTGTTTGGTCTCGGGAAACTCCAGATCGCCAGGGGTTATATCGGGCTCGGTTCCCAGTTGAAATGGCCGGATGACAATTTTGTCACCAACACCACGCTCAACATAGAAAACATCAGGCTGGACGGAAGCCTTGGCAGCGACCGGTCCTTTATCGATCCGCGCACCGGCCAGCCCATCATCGGGGGGAGTTACAACAACTTCAGCATCAAACAAACCTTTGCCCGCAGCACCATCTACGATCCTCTTTTCCCAAGGTCTGGATCCAATATCTCGCTGACCGTGTCCCTTACTCCGCCCTATTCCCTTTTCCGTAAAAACCTGAACACGGACGGGACGCCCCAGGAGGTTTTTAAATACGTGGAATACCACAAATGGAGGCTGGACGCCCAGTGGTATTCGACCCTGGCGGGTAAACTGGTCCTGAAAATGCAGGCCAAGATGGGCTTGCTGGGCTTTTACAATAAAAAAATCGGCCTGGTGCCCTTTGAGCGGTTTGAACTTGGGGGGGATGGCCTTTCAAACCAAAACTATGGGATCACCGGTCGGGACATTCTTGCCTTGAGAGGTTATGAAGTGGCCGACCTGGCTGCCAATGCCGCTACCAGCGGGGGCGCCACCATATTCAACAAGTTTACCATGGAACTCCGGTATCCGCTGACCCTCAATCCCAATTCATCCATCTTTTTGCTCACCTTCCTGGAGGGCGGAAATGCCTGGATCGGGAGTAAAAATTACAATCCCTTTGACCTCAAGCGTTCGGCGGGTCTCGGCATGCGCGTATTCCTGCCCATGTTTGGTTTGCTTGGTTTTGATTATGGCTTTGGTTTTGACAAAGATCTTCCGGAAAACGATAAAAAACGGTTCGGCAGTTATGGCAAATTCAGCATCATTCTTGGTTTTGAACCGGATTAGCGTCCTTTGACAATTGATGATCTAACAATCCCAGGCCACCTTGTCGAAATCCGATCAGCCCAAACGCCCATCATCCATTCCTGATACCCCGGAAGAGGTCCGCCTCAACAAATATGTGGCCTCCTGCGGCATTGCTAGCCGCCGGGCTGCGGACGAACTCATCAGGGCGGGCAAGGTCTGGGTCAATGGAAAAGCCGTATCGGAACCCGGGCTGCGCATTGGTCCCAAAGACCGGGTAACGTATCAGGGCAAATTGCTCAAACCGGAATCCAATTTGGTATACCTGCTTATGAACAAGCCCAAGGATACCATCACGACCGCCTCCGATGAAAAAGGCCGCCTGACCGTCCTGGACCTCGTGCGAAAAAAAGTGAAAGAAAGGGTTTATCCGGTCGGCCGTCTGGACCGGATGACCACCGGCTTGCTTCTGCTGACCAATGACGGCGACCTGGCCCGGATGCTCAGCCATCCCAGCAGCGAAGTGCGTAAAATTTACCATGTGGTTTTGGATAAGCCCCTCGATCCCGAGGAACTTCTTAGAATCAAAAAAGGCATCCTCCTGGAAGATGGCAGGGCGGAGGTGGATGGAATCAGTTATATTGACGGGGCAGGCCCCAATGAAGCGGGTATCACCCTGCATTCCGGTAAAAACCGGATTGTCCGTCGCATTTTTGAACACCTGGGTTATAAAATCATCAAACTGGACCGGGTGGCTTATGCCGGTTTGAATAAAAAAGACCTGCCCCGGGGCCATTTCCGTCATCTCAGCCCCAGGGAAGTGACCTTGTTAAAAAATTTCGGCAACCGGAAAAAAAACAAGCAAGTGAAGGGATGACCTCAAGTCACCCCTTCACTTTGGTATCGGTTTTTGTATTTTGCCGCTAAATCTCCCGGATAGCATGAAAAAATACGCGTATACCATTTTCATTGTATTTGCAGTCATTGTCGCTTACTTTTTCCCCCAGTTGTTCATTGAAGTGAACGGCGTCAAGCTGACCACCCTGGTACTGCCCATGCTCCAGGTGATCATGTTTGGCATGGGGACCACCATGACTACCGAGGATTTTATGGGGATTATTAAAAATCCCAAAGGGGTTTTTATCGGGCTGGTCTGCCAGTTTTCGATCATGCCTTTTGTCGGACTGGCCCTGACCCTGATTTTTAAATTTCCCCCCGAGATCGCGGCCGGCATCATCCTTATCGGAAGCAGTCCGAGCGGGCTGGCTTCCAACGTGATGGCTTATATCGCCAAGGCCAATGTACCGCTTTCCATCACCATCACCTCCTGCGCCACCCTGCTGGCTCCCTTCCTGACCCCCTTTTTTATGAAAACACTCGGGGGCGGATATATTGAAATCGATTTCTGGAAAATGATGTGGGACATCACAAAAATCGTGATCCTTCCCGTAGCCCTTGGTTTTCTCATTAATACCTATCTCAAGGTGGTAGCCCAGAGGCTGCAGAAAGTATTGCCCCTCTTGTCCATGGCGGGCATCGCTTATGTAATCGTGGTGGTCACGGCCGCAGGGCACGATTCCCTCGTTACGGTCGGCGGCATGTTGTTGATCGCTGTGCTGCTGCATAATTTGTCCGGTTTTTTCCTGGGCTACAATCTGGCCAGGTTGTTCAAACTGCCGGTGCAGGATTGCAGGACGGTGGCCATAGAAGTCGGACTGCAAAATGGCGGACTTGCTTCCGCTCTGGCCATCCAGATGGGAAAAGGCGCTACGGTCGGGCTTGCAGCTGCCCTCTTTGGCCCGCTAATGAATATCACCGGTTCCCTGCTTGCGAGTTACTGGAGCAAGAAATAACGGATTATAGCCGGAGGATGGCCCGTTGAAGGGCCTGGTTAAATTCCCGGGGTTTTTCTAACATGGGATAATGGCCGGTGCCTTTCACCGTATACAGTTTTACCCCTTTTGCACAATATTTATTCAGGCTTTCGAGGTCTGTAGGGAAGACATCTGAATTCACCAGGCAGAGGGGCACCTGCAGTTGTTGCATCATGGCCTGTTCGGCCTGGGCCATTTTTGTCATGCCCATCAGCACTTTCACCGCAATGACCGAATCGGCGGCAAATACATCATTCATAACCCTCTGTACAATGGAATCCGGTGTGGAAGGCTGGAACAAATTGGTTTTCATGGTTTTGACCACGGTGGAGTCGAAATCCTTCAGCATCATTGCAAAAAAGCCCTCCGCCTCCGCGACCTGGGCTGAGTCCATGGGGCCGCCGGGCTGATGAAGATTGTCAATGCCTATAAGGCCAATGATGGGTTCGGGATAGATAGTAGCCACCCGGAGAATCAGGTCCCCCGACATGGAGTGCCCTACCAGGATCACTTTTTTGAGGTCCAGTTGATCCATCAGTGTTTTTACATCCCCGGCGTATTGGTCAAAGGTCCAGTCGGTACGGTCCTTTCCGGACTGCCCAAAGCCGGGCAGATCGATCGCCACCACCTGGTATTGAGGACAAAAAGCATCCAGCTGGGCTTTCCAGTAAGATTTGTTGATCCCCCATCCGTGTATAAACAGGAGGGTGGTATCTCCCTGTCCGCAACGGTAGTAGGACATCTTCATCCCGGGTTCGAGAGAGACCTGCCCTTCCGTGAAATCCGGAGCTGACTTTTTGCAGGACGCCAAAGAAAGAACGGCCAGGAGATAAATGGGAATATTCCATTGCATAAACGAAAACTTTTAAGAATACCGGATATCAATAAGCCCTCCGGATATCTTTGTATAAAAATACGATATGAACCTTCATTTTTTATTCGCCTTATCCCTGATTGCGGCATGCCATACTACGGGGCCCAAAGTGCCTTCCGATGATCATGACCTTTCTTCTTCGCAGGACAGCGCGAGGGCCGCGTCCTGGGGAGCAGACCCTTATGGCATGAAGCAGTATGTGCTGGTCTTGCTCAAGGCAGGACCGAACCGGTCGCAGGATTCCCTTACCCGGGCGAACCTTCAAAAAGCCCATATGGAAAACATCACCCGTCTTGCAAATGAAGGAAAACTGATCCTGGCCGGTCCGATGATGGATGACGGGGAGATCCGCGGAATTTATGTCTTTGATGTGCGCAGCCTCGAGGAAGCCAGGGCTCTCACCGAAACCGATCCGGCCATTCAGGCAGGTTCCCTGGTGCTCGAAATGCACCCCTGGTATTGTACGGCCGCACTCATGGATCTGCCCCGTTTACATAAACTGATCGCTAAAAAGGATATATGATGCTCATTGGGCTTTATCCAGGAATTCGTCCTGATAATGGCCAATATGTCTTTTGCTTTCTTCAATCCTTTTGCGATGATGGAAATAACTGATCAGACCAAGCCCCAATATGATTCCGGAGGCGACAAAAAATCCCAGTTCCAGATACCAGCCGTTTTCAATTCGAAGCAGGTTCTGAATACTGAGGGCTGCGACTACAAAATAGAGGGAGGTGCGGATATAGGCTAAAAATGTAGTTTGGTTGGAAAGGGCGGTCCTTTGAAGGGCCAATTTCTCCCGGAGGATCAGGTCTTTGTTGAGGTTTTTTTCAATATTCATGGGTTTCCGGTTTCTGTGTTTTATTGTTCAATTGAGTTTAGCTCCCCCGGGACTTCGTGACAAGTTGCTTCAAAATTAATCCTGTATTGACCAGGGTGAGGGTCAGAAATACCGGGATAATAAAAACAACGGGAAAAATGGAATAGCCCAGGAGACCCATGGCAATGATTTTGGCCATCAGGGCGGTCAGCAGGATCGATAAAAACACATAATATACCGGGGTCAGCAGGTCGCCGGTCTTTTGTTTTTTCCAAAAAAGCCAACCCAATACAAAGGCCGAGGGCAATAAAATGGCCAGGTCAAGCCCCTGCACGACAAGGGTGGTATAGTGCCGGGTTTCCATGGGAATAAGGGTGCCGTCCATCAGCGGAGGAACGACGATTCCCATCCAAAGCAGGGCTATGGCCAGGGCATTAAACATCAGAAACCCACCGGTAAACTTCCTGTAAGGATAGGACTCAAACCGGTTTGTCAAGGGGCGGTCCATGGCGTTTAATGAAATGATAAAAGCAAAAAAGGAAGAACCCAGGAGGGCCGCATACACAAGAAACAAACCGTTGTACATGGCCATCATCAGGTAAAAAAGATAGGTGACCAGGAAATAAGCCAGGCAACCGGTGTGCAAGACCCTGTATGCCAAAGAACCTCTCCAACTTTTAAATAGAGAAACCAGGAGAAGGGGCAGGGCGATAAAAAGGGTTACATAATCCTGGGCTATTCCCTGGGGAGCGACTTCGGCGGACATGTGGCGGTATATCCCCTTGCCATAGATCATCACCGTCTGGCCTCGGATGGAAAGGAATTCATAGGGTCCCGGCCCCTCTGAAAAAAATATGGAGGATACGGTAGCCGATGCCGCCATGACGGCAATGCTAAAAGTGAGAAGGGTGACCGCATTTATCTTTTTCACCGGGATTTTAAAATTATCAGCCAGGACTTTGTCCGCTTCTGACCAAGGGCATCCTTCGGCCTGACCTTACTCACCGGGCCCTTATTCCTTTTTTAACAAATTTGAGAGATGTCTGAACGGGTTCGGATCGCGATCTGGATTTCATTATTGGGATTTATCCTTTCCGGACCGGTTGGATTGGTTTTAGTAACTTGGTTCGGGCCACAGCCCGAATGGACCTCGGCGGTTATTTTTGCAGAGCATTACCGGGAAATACAGGCCCTGCCCTATTATTTCGGTTTCTTCCTGATCGGGGGAATGGTAATGTTGGTGCTGGCCCATTTTTTGGATTACCGGCAGAAGAAGGACCCGATCGCCTGGAAACCGGGCCTATCCCTGGGGCTTGTCCTGGTTTTTGCCACCCTGATCACTTTTAATTATATCTGCCAGACCACCTTCGTCCGCCAGATGGCAACTCATTATCAACCCCTTTACGAACCGCTCCTGGCGGCCTTTTCCATGTCCAATCCCTTTTCCCTGGCCTGGGCCATTGAAATGTGGGGCTATGGCATTCTCGGTATTTCCCTTTGGCTGCTCTCAGACCAGTACCGGGAAAAAAACAGGTGGATCCCGCCTTTGCTCCTGCTCAATATGATCCTGAGCCTGGCCAGCCTGGCCTGGACTATCGTGGATGCCCGTTGGGTGCTGACGGGAGTGGGCCTCGGCCTGTATTTAGCCTGGAATGTGCTTATGATCTTGATTCTGGCAATGATATTAAAGCAGTCCGGTAAATTTTCCTCCACATGAGAATCCTGCTATTTATTCTTATTCTGGTTCATGGATTGATCCACCTGATGGGCTTTACAAAAGCCTTTCAACTGGCAAGGCTGGACCAGCTTTCGATGCCTGTTTCCCGGTTCTCCGGATTGATCTGGGGCTTAAGCGCCTTCCTGCTGGTCGCGGCAGCTGTTTTATACCTGTTCTGGTTGAATGCCTGGTGGATCCCCGGTACCGTAGGGGTTTTGTTATCCACAGGCCTTATCCTGAATTACTGGAAGGACAGCAAGTGGGGCATGATCCCAAACCTGGTCCTGATGACCGTGTTGTTTGTAGCTGTTGCGGGATATTTTTTCAGACACCGTTTTGTGAAAGACGCGCGGCATGTCCTTTCAACCCTGGACTCCCGCCCGGGAAACCCTCTGACACTGGAAGACCTGGCCGGGCTCCCTGATGCAGTGAAAAACTATATTGTGTATTCCGGCACGGTGGGAAAACCAAGGATTCAAAGTTTCCGGGCTGTGCTGGACGCACAAATCAGGGCGGACCGGAATGCAGCCTGGATTCCGCTTGAAGTCGAACAATACAACCGTATCGGGCCGCTCAGCCGCCTGTTCTTTATGAACGGTAAAATGAAAGGTTTGCCGGTTTCCGGCTACCACCGGTTTAAAGACGGGCATGCCACCATGGACATCCGCTTGTTTTCCCTGTTGAAGGTCCAGCGCCAGGAAGGGAAGGAAATGGATATTGCCGAGACCGTAACCTTTTTCAATGATCTTTGTATCCTGGCCCCCGGAGCCCTTATTTCAAAAAAAATAGAATGGGAGGAAATCGCCCCCCTGCAGGTTAAGGCCAAATTCACCGAAGGCGGAACCAGGATTGAAGCCCTTTTATTTTTTAATGAACAAAATCAGCTGATTTCATTTGAATCCGAAGACCGGTATTATATTTCAAAGGAAACAGGGCCGGGAAAGGTCCGGTGGGTGACCCCGGTATCGGATTATAAGGATTACCATGGTTACCGGCTGGCCTCCAGGGGAGAAGCGATATGGTATTTGCCGGACGGACCTTTGGCATACCTCCGCGTTGAATTAAGGGACCTGAGGTATAATTCCCCGTATCATCCGGTCTCCCGGGAAGACCTATAAGGTGACTTCCCGGTCGCCTCTTAATTCGCTTTTCCGTTGAAAGAGGTAATAATAAGCCAGGATCAGCATACCGATGGCAAAGGGAATCACGGATAAATGCCTCCCGTCCACTCCTTTCCAGATCTCCTGCTCATCGATACCCATGAATTCAACGATCATCCAGGTGCTGTTGGCCGTGATCCAGAAGATAACCGCCAGGTTGTGGGCCAGTTCGGATTTAATGCTCCGGTTTTTATGGGTGATGTAGATGGCGACGAGCAGGGTGGGAAATATCATCAATACGCCCAAGGGCCTGAAATCCAGGCACCAGCTGATATCCTTAAATAACCAGAATACTATATGCATGTTTTCCAACCGCCTCAACCTGGAGGGGATGGAATAAAGAGAGGCGGCTTCAGCCATGTTTATTGAAAATTTGGGCGTGAATATAATACAGAGAGGTGGATGGTGGGTGGTCTTGGAGATTTGGCAGATCCGGCCTAACTTATCGTCTTAAGTCAAAACCAAATATGAAACCCGGTCCTTTTACAGCCTCTCGGCGGAATTTTCTTAAAACATCCGGATGGGCTGCGATCAGTCTCGGTTCCCTGCCAATGAAAACTTTATCTGCCAGAAAAAAACAATACGGCGCCCAGTTATTCACCATGCCCGGAATGGTCAGCAGGGATTTTCGGGGAACCCTGGAGCTGCTCAGTAAAATCGGATACCGGGAAATTGAGTTTTTCGGGCCCTACCCGTTCAGCGCTCCGGAAACCATTGAGTCCTGGAAGCCCCTGCGTGCCCAATTGGGTATCCAGGACAATGCCTTCTATGGATTTTCTGTGAAACAAACCCGCGACTTGCTGAAAGAATTTGGCCTCAGCACCCCCTCCATTCACCTGGACCTGGCTACTTTGCGGAAGAACCTAAAACCCATGTTGGATGCAGCGGCCGAATTGGGTGTAAAATACGTGACCAACCCCGCTCTCTGGGAAGAGGAGCGGCGGACCCTCGATGATTATAAAAAAAGGATTGATGAATTCAATGAATTCGGAAGACAAATGAAACCCTATGGAATATGGTTTGTCTACCACAACCATGGGTATGAAGAAGCGAAAAAAGAAGGAAAGGTCCCCTTTCACCTGTTGTTGGAGAATACAGATCCCGGCTTGGTAAAGTTTGAGCTCGATGTATTCTGGATGAATGCCAGCGGGGCCAGTCCTATGGACTATCTCAAAGCCTGGCCGGGCCGGTTTAAATTATTACATCTCAAAGACGCCTCTGAACCCATCCGTTTTTCAGGCGATGGAGGAAGCCCCGACCAGTGGATGAGCCTCTTCCCTAAAATGACCGATCCGGGGGATGGGGTATTCAATATTCCGGCCATTGTCCGTCAAGCCCTTAAATCCGGGGCGGAACATTTTTTCCTGGAACGCGATCTTGCACCCGACCCGGATAAAACACTCCGCCATTCATTTGAAAATTTACAAGCTATTGAATGGCCTGAGGATTAATTAGATTTTCACCAGCCCCGATCCATGACTGCAATAACCTACTTGAAACCCTCTTTGATCATTTTTTTGCTGGGTTTCCTGTCCTTTTCAATCCATTCTCAGAAAGCCATCCGTTTCGGTCAGCCCGGGTCCTACCTGGAGGTGGAGGATCATGCCAGCCTGCGGCTGCCGGTGATGACGCTTGAATGCTGGCTGAAGATCAACCAAACCGGCAACCCCGCTTTTGCCGACGGCGAACAAACTTTGTTTGATAAAAGAGGAAACGGAGGTGGTTTTAATCTCCGGCTTGCAGGGACCCGGTTTCCCCTGCCTGTATTTGGGTTTTTTGATCCGGAAGTACAGGGGCACCTCCCGGCTTTGATCAATCAAAAGAGATGGATCCACCTGGCTTATGTGCTTTCTTCAGATTCGGTCTTTATTTATCTGAACGGAAACCGGCAAACGGCTGTAAAAAAACAAGGCAATTACCAGGAAAATTCCGGGTCCGCCTTACGTATCGGGGAGTTTCTCGGCTATCCGGGAGCCTCTCTGGGCTTACAGGGAGATATGGATGAACTCCGGATTTGGAATCATGTCCGCAGTGCTGCCCAGATCCAGGCCGATATGCATAAAACCGTGCAAACCTCTTCCGGCGGGCTCAGGTTGTATTTGAATTTCGAGACGATCAGCAATCAAAGGATCCTGGACCAGAGCGGCAATGGGAATCATGCAAAAGTCCAGGGCAACGCCATGCTGATTGATTCCAAAGCGCCCATCGGTTATGTCCCGCTGCCTGCGCCGGCAGGATTGAGAATGATTGGAGCAACGGCAAATATCCTGCTGGAATGGGAACCCGTCCAGGGCGCTTCCGCTTACCGGATCTACCGGAGTGAATCCCCTGAATTTTCCACTGAAGACAGTCCGGTGTTTGCTGCCGTGGGGAACACCGGGACTTATACTGACGTATCCGCCCAAACCGGTAAAACTTATTTTTATACGGTCACGGCCGTCGATGCTAACGGCAGGGAGGGCCTGGCCGGGGCCGTTGCTGCGGCAAGGAGGATTTTGCCTGAAGACTATACCACGGGGGTCTATTATTATCCCTGGTATATTCCTGAGGAAAATCATCACCCCTGGCCGGAACAATACATCCGTTATTTTCTTAAACCCGCCCAAGCCCCGCTTCTGGGACATTATTCGGTTAAAAACCCGGAAACGGTGAAAAAACATTTCCACTGGATGACCGCTTCCGGGATCGATTTTATCGTAAGCAGCTGGTGGGGGCCTTCTTCCTTCGAAGACCTGGTATTGAAAAACACCCTGCTTCAGCAACTGGAATCGTCGTCATTAAAATTCTGTGTTTATTATGAATCCGCCATCCTGGGATTTGGCCCCAATGGCATTGATATCAGCGGAAACAAGGAAAACGACCTGCTCGACCATTTTAACTACCTCGAACAAACTTATTTCAAATCCCCGGCCTACCTGCGCATTGATAATAAGCCCGTGGTCTTCCTTTACCTTGCCGGCATATACTCCGGCAATTATCTCCAGGCCTTTCAAAAGGTACGTACGGCCATGGCTTCCAAAGGGGTCTCGCTTTTCCTGATCGGCGATGTGGACGGCTGGACCCAAACGGATTCGGTCCGGCTCAGTTTCATGGATGGCATCTCCCCCTATGTCACCCTGGGCAAAACGGGATACCCGGTGGAAACCAATTTTCCCGCCGATGTATCCATGGCCCACTACCACAGACAGCAGGAGTTGATCAATTACAATAAACTCTACATTCCCAATATCACTCCCGGATTCAATAATATCTGCGTACCCTGTGATAAAGGATTTAACTGGCCAAGGCAAATTTCTTCAACGGCGCCCGCCGAATCCACCCTGGAATACGCGATCAAAGCGGCCCGGCCTTTTATTGACCCGGCCCGAAAAATGATCCTCATCACCAGTTGGAATGAATGGCATGAAGACAGCCAGATCGAACCCACCGTTACTGCTCCCCCCACCTCCCTGGACAACAGCCCGGGCGGCATGGGTTATACCCGTGGTTATTCCTATGCCGGCTATGGATTCAGGCCCCTGAGCCTGGTAGCCGAATTGTTGGGTAATCAGAAAATGGTGGTGCCCGTAAATACCATCCCCGCAATAGCTCCGGGATTTAATATTTATCCCTCTCCGGCCCGGGATAAAATCGTGGTTGAATTCTATCAGGCTTTAAAAAAGAAAACAAAGATCCGGATTACCGACTTGCAGGGAAGAACCCTTTCTGCGGCAGCGGATCCCTTGAATCCTGTTGCAGAATTCAAATATGTTTATTCGATACAAAATTTACCCCCCGGTTTGTATACCTTTTATGCGGAGGGTTATGGCAGCCGGAAGTTTATAAAAGTGAACCAGGAATAAACTTCGATCAGGATCGCTGACCACTGTTCGCGGATTCCTCTAACTTCTTTCCTCTTTCCTCAACCCTCTTTCCTCAACCCTTAAAATAAACCCTACCCTGAACACATTGTCAATGTGAATGCCCGGATCGTCCTTCAGGATTTTTCTCAATCTCGAAATAAATACATCAAAGCTCCTGCCGAGAAAATAATCGTATTTGCCATAAACCCGGGTTACGGCATCTTCCCTTCGCACAATTTTATTTTGGTTGCAGGACAACATCAAAAGGATCTGGTTTTCTTTTTCCGTTAGTTTGATGGCTTTTGCCCCAAAAGTCAGTTCCTGCATGGAAGTATGAAAGGTAAATTGGCCGACCTGCATGGTTTCAGGTATATGTTCCTGTTGTTTTCTCCGGAGAATGACTTTCAGCTTACAGGCCAGTTCATCAGGGTCAAAAGGTTTGGTGATAAAATCTTCCGCTCCCAGTTCATAGGCTTTCAGTTTATCTTCCTTCAGGCTGCGGGCCGTAAGAAAAAGAAAGGGCAGTTGTTTAAACTGATTTTTGATCTGGCGCGCCAGGTTAAACCCGTCCAGGCCGGGCATGGCAATATCGAGCAGGCAGAGATCATAAGCCTGTTTACGGAGTTGGTCCAGGGCGGTCATTCCATCTCTTTTCCAGCTGACCTGATAATCCTCCGATTCCAGGTAATCCAGGAGCAAAGGGCCGAGCGAGGTATCGTCTTCCACCAATAAAATCTTATTCCTGTTCATGGTCATGCTTTCGGAAAATACATTTCAAAACAGGTTCCCTGGCTTGGTGCGGCTTCTACCCGGATCTGGCCCTGGTGGAGGTCCAGTATTTTTTTTACGTAAGCCAGGCCCATCCCAAATCCGCGGATAGGGCTTTCCGTGGCCCCTCCCCGGTAAAAGGGCTGAAATATCTTTTCGTTTTCTTCGGGCCGGATCCCCGGGCCGTGATCCCTCACCCGGGCGCACCATCCCTGGGCAAAAGGGAAAAAACCAATTTCGATGCGGGGCAGGGCAGGACTGTATTTCAAAGCGTTTTCAATCAGGTTGTGGAAGACGTTTCGCAGATGAAACCGGTCGCCCCGGATGTGGCAAGGTTGTTCGGATGTGGTAATTTCCACGGAGGCTTTTTTGTCCTGGATCTGCATACTCATGCCATCCACCACTTCCCGTGCAAGTTCGCGGAGGTCGACTTCATCCATTTCCAACCGGAAGTTTTCTTTCTCCAGGGTTGCCATATGGAGGACATTGTCCACCTGGTGGCGGAGATGGTCACATTGACTGTCTATGATGTTGAGATAGGTGGGGTCGGAACCGGATGTTGATTTTTTTTTCATCATCCGGGAAGCAAGCTGGATATTGGTAAGAGGGGTCCGGAATTCATGGGTCATATGGTTGAAAAACTGCAGATTGGCCTCGCTAAGCTTTTGCTGGCGGACCAGCCAGTAAGCCGCATAGATAAAAAGAGCACCAATGCCAAACAGGATCAGCATGGAAGCCGTGACCATCATGCCGTTCCTTTGATTGAAATAGTCCTTTTTGCCCTGGAAAATCAGTTGCAGCCAATGATCGTCCTTGGCCAGCAAGGGCATGAGGGAGCAGGAATAGGGTGGAGCCGTACCCGCTGCGGTATCCTGAACGGCAATATTGACCTCGAAAGGAAGGTCCACCTGGTAAAATTCAAGTTTTGATTTCAACACGGATGAAAACAGGGAATCGGCAGCCAGGGCCTGAATTTTAGCAGAACAACCTTCCATGGAAAGACAAGTTTGACGGCAGTCTTCGCTTTCCGAAAGTTGTTCAATCGCCGAACACAGGGCCAGGTTCACCTTATTGGTAAATTGTTCTTCGATCAGGGCCTTGGAAGTGCCGATCCACCTCATTTGAAAAAAGATGAGCAAGATCAGGGCCAGGGCGGAGGCGGCAATGAGCGTGTAGACTTTCCGCATAATAGGATCTGTGATGTGGTGTAAAGGTCATAAGAATTACCTGATCTAAGACCGTGTTTAACAGCCGTTTAACAAGTGGCTAACAGGTCCTCACAAGTTTATCCGGCCTGCGGGCTGACTTTTGAACCCGTGATCAGTATGTATGAATCGGGGTGATTTATGGTCCTGATTGCCCGTATACCGGCGGACCCGGTAATTTTTTAAATCCTTTTTATTTATGAAAAAATTGATTTTGTTTTTACCCGTTTGGCTGGCTTTTGTTGCGCTTCCTTATCAATTGGACGCCCAATCCTGTTGCCAGGGCGCCGAAACTTCGGTCAAAAAAACTTGTTCGGTCAGCGCTTCCCAAACGTTGAAGCCGGAAACCCTTCAGGCTCCGGCAAGTCCAAGCGAGGCGTCCCAGGAAAAATCGTTTTCCCTGGTCAGCGCAAAACCTGTCCTTCACCTCTATTCTTCGCTTTTCGCTTCAGGCATAGCCGCCCTGCTCAGTTTAGTTGAGTCCTGCGATCCGGCCTGCTGCGACCCGGCGGATTGCGACCCGTCTCAATGCGATCCGGTGGACTGTTTGCCTCTGTGTGAGAAAAAGTAAAGAGAAGTCGGTTAGTTAGCAAGTTGGCTAGTTAGCAAGTAAATTAAGTGGACAAGGGGTCTTGTGGAACGCTCCCTATTCTATCGAACTTGCTAACTTGCTAACGGTTGATGGCAATATAAAAATGAGTCACTGAAAAGTGACTCTAAGATGCAAAAATGCCATTGGAAAAAGGGAGATACTTGTAACAGAAATTCTTGCAATGGACTTCAAAAAAAATTATTTCG
>JAKQHS010000158.1 GCA_029557915.1 Bacteroidota bacterium
CTCTCCGTTTTGATACCCCTGCCGGGCTGATTGAAGCGGTGCGGAACCCAGCCATCAATGTTCGTTACCAGGCTTTTGAAAAAATACGGGCCCTGGGACCGTCCATGATACCCAGGGTACAAACCTTATTGAAGGACCCCAATCCGTACATCCGCATGCGGGCGATCTGGTTGCTTGCGACCCTCGGGGAAAAAGGGAAGGCTGAAGCCATCCGTTTGCTGGATCACCGCGATCCTGAAAAAAATATGGTTGCTTTCAGGGCGCTGAGGCAGGCCGATTCCAGTCATGTCCCGGAATATGCACAGCAGCTGATCCGGAAAAAAAATCCCTTACTCAACCGCGAAATTGCCTTTGCCGTCAGGGGAATGAAATTCGCGGATGCCCGGTCTCTGTTGAAAGATTTGATCGGTCAATACCAGGATCCCGATGCTTATATGCTGGCTGCCATTGCCGCTGCCTGCAAAAGAAAAGAGGACTCCGTATATTCCCAAATACTGAAACCCCTGCTGGATTCCACAAACTGGAAGCCTGCAATGGTTGCCGTGCTCCATGCCATACGCCCTCCCGGGGCCTGCGAAGACATTGTCCACCGGCTTTCTTTACCCGGTAAAGATTCCACAAAGATTAAACTTTTGGGAACCCTTGCCTTTATCCCATCGCCCTGCGCGGTAAAGGGCATGGCCGGATTGATCCGGTCGGAGGATTCCTCCCTGGTCTCCGAAGCCCGCTGGTGGCTTGCGTTTCGCAGGACCAACGACTGGCAGGACCTGGTTGACTGGGGCGCCTACGATTCCCTGATCGTCGACCCCGAAACCAGGATATGGAATGAGGGACTGAACCGCTTGATGACAGAAAAAGGAGGCGCCCGCTTAGAAGCAGCCTTGGAACTGGCCTTGGATCCCTCGGGTGGCCTTTTGATCCTGCAATTAATCTCCAACGGCAAACTGGATCCCGCCCTTTCCAGGCAAATTTCTGATACCCTTTTTTACAATCCCAACCCGGTCGTCCGGGCAATGGCCGGAGATCTTTTCTGGAAAAATAAATACCAGTATTCCATTGATGTGATCAAACGGATGGAAATGAATGAAGACAGCGGCCGACTCGTATTCAACAGGGCCTGCATTCATTGTCATCAATTCGGAGGAAAAGGAGGCAGTGTGGGCCCGGACCTCAGTGCCGTGGCCGGAAAAATGGATGTATCCTCCCTGCTGGATGCCATCATTAATCCCGGGGCGGGCATTGTTTTTGGTTATGAAGCCACGGCCATCAAGACAACAGACGGGATGGAATACACCGGCTTTGTAATGAGTGACGGGGACCCTGTCCGGCTCAAGGATATCCTGGGCAAGGTGCACGACATCCCGCAAAAAACCATTGTTAGCCGTTATCCATTGCGAGGCAGCCTGATGCCTCCTCCCCAGAACTTAATGCTCCGGGATGTAGACCTTGCACATCTGGTCGGATATTTGAAAAACAATCGCTGAAAGCCGTCTTATCGGTACCGGGGTACATTTACGGATTTGTATTTCCTCCAGGGCCTGAGGTATCCGGTTTCGGGATTTGATTCAAATCGGGTGGGGATTTGAACCCAGCGCCCCTCCTGAAAGACCGACACCATAAAATGCAAATGGGGTAAGGCGGAATATCCGGTTTTGCCGCTGTATCCGAGAACCTGGCCGGTGGTGACCTTCTCGCCTTCTTTGACCAGTACGCCCTGGTATTTGAGATGTCTATAGCTTGCTCTGGAGCTGTCCTCGTGTTCGATCATAACAAAATTTGCATCCGGCCTGTACTTTTTGTTCCATCCCCCCTGGTTGGAATCGTCTTTGGTGCGGATCACGATGCCCGAACGCGCTGCCCGGATCTCTGTTCCCGGGCGCATCCTGAAGTCCAGGGCAGCCCGGTGCTTGTGGGTAAACCGGCTGAAATATCCCTGGATCACCCTGGATTTGGTACCTGCTCTGAAGGGCAATTGGTATATGTAAGAGGTATCTTCCGTCAGCTTTCCGCTCTGGTATTTCCGGGCGGTTTTCTGCATGGCGTTCCGGGGCGGATAACATGCCGTGCTTGCCAGGAAGGCTGCAAGGATCAAAGGCACCCAGGTCAATCTATTCATTCTTCTTTTCCGACGTTGGTTTTTTCCTGAATGGGTCCCAATTTTTCAGTTTTTCATTGATCTTGTCAATTTCTTCTTTCGCTTTTTTACCGAGCAAGGAATCGGTCTGTTGCCGGAGCAGGGAATCCAGGATCTTTTCCGATTCCTTTTTCAGGGTGGAATCCAGCGCCTCTTTGGCTTTTTCTGCCACCTTTCCCGTGAGGGTATCGACAGCAGACCGCGCCAGGCTATCCAGCCGGGCTTTTTGTTCTTCCGTTTCTTTACGAAGGGTTTCCACAATACTGTCCCTCACCTTTTCCGCTTTTTCCCTGGCAAGGTTTTCCAGTGAATCGACTTTTTCCTGAACCGTCGCCTCAATGGCTGCGGTCACTTCTTCTTTCATGGTGTGCTGGGCATCCGCCATCCACTGCAGTTTGGATGAAGGGTTACGCAAAGGGCCGGTCAGACCAAGATTGATGTTGAGAGTATCCAGCCGGCCTGGGTCGAGGCCTTTTTTCTTAACTTCCCCGATCAACCAATCCAGTTTTTGATTGGAAACCAGGCCTACCTGGTATTTGTCAAAAAGTTTGCGGGGTATCCGGAAAAGCAGGTTGTAATTGATTTCCTGGTTGAGGCTGTGCGAACCGGAAATGGAAATGGGAATGCCCTGATATCGGATTTCAAAGGGTTTGAGATACAGGACCCCATTGATGACCTCGAACCAGTTTCTTGATTTTTCCCATTTAAGCAGGTCAAGCAAAGGGAGCTGAATGGCCTTAGCCAGGTCTTCCAATGGTTTGTATTTCGACAGAACAGCGGTCGCCGTTTCGACCAGTCCCGCGGCATTCAATTCATTCCATACGGGCAGTTGGTTTTGGTCCAACCGGCCGCTCAGGGCCATCGACGCTGAAAAAACGCCTTCCAGGAATTCCGCTATGGGAGCAAGTTTGGAGAAGGTTTGGGAGACCCTGAACATTTCGCTGAAACCTAAACGACTCATGTCTAATTTGAAATTAAAAATGGGCAGGGCGCCCGTTTCGCTGAAAGTCCCGTCGAGATTCACCGTCCCGTTAAAAAGCTTGCCGGAACCTTCATGAACTTCCAGCGTCTGCTGGATCAAATCCAGTCTTCCGCGGATGTCCCGGACCTGGTATTTACCGTATTTCAGCAGTTTTATTTCAGGTGAAATGGAAAGCGCTGTACGTGGAATTAATTTTTTAGAATACGCCGTATCTCCAGTAACTTCCTGTGGATCGCCCGCCGCCATCCAGGGATCCACCAGGAACACTTCCGTTTTTAGTCCCAGGTAGCCGGAAAGAATCGCCTGATCGGATGACCAGGCATTGGGATTATCCAAGCGGCCGGTGACCATTAACCTGGACTGGTTAATATTACCATTCAGAGATTGAATATATAAGGTATCCCGTCGATACGTTCCCTGGAAATGGATGTCCTCGAGGTCATAATCCCTGAAGATCACCCTGGAAGCCTTGGAGTTCAGGTTAAGGACCGGGAGCTGGGGAATCTTGTGAGCTTCAGAAGACATGCAAGTATCGCAAGTAACGCTGGAAGAAGAATAGTTTAATTCGCTTATATTCAATGTATTGCTACTTGACTGAATGCTAATTTCTGTAAGAGACTGATGTTTTGAAAACCAGGCCAGGGGATGGAATACCGTTGCATTTCCTTCCAGGTCGGATTGTCCAAATTTCACCGCCATAAGCCGGACATCCACATTTTTAGGATGCAGGGTGGCGACCAACCTGTTTATCATTAACCGGGGATAACTATAATACCTGAGGTCCAGTTTTTCGGCTTCGGCGAAACCCGCCAGCTTTATCTTATCAAAATCTTTGTTTTGAAGCGCCTGATCATTAAAATTAAATTGCATGTCCAGGTTCAGGTTTCCGGCCAGTTTTATCGAATCCAGGGGAATGGCTTGATGGAAATCGGCCAATTGCATATTGCCCCTGAGTAAGCCCTCTACCTGGTTGCCGGAAGATTTGTGGTCGATCGTAAGGTGGCCATCCAGGGGGTTGTTCTGCAAGTTGAAGCTGAATTTGGGCAATTGAATCAATAAGTGGTCGAACAAGGTATCGAGAGACTTGACCCGGAGGTCCAGGTTGATGTTTTCGAGCGGGTAGGGGAGATGGCTGTATTTTACCATACCCTGGTTTATGGTGGCTTTTATATCCATTTCCGGCCTGCTTCCGGATGGACTGTAATACCCTTTCAGCTTACCTTCCAGGCTGAATTCCCCGGAAGTGCTGATTTTGTCAAAGTTTTTCTGGTAAGCGCCAGGAATTATTGATACCAATTGGCGTAGGTCGTTTCCAGGGGTTTTTACCTGGATGTCCATCCGCGTTTTGTCCTCCTGCAAATGCAGGAAAAGATTAAGATCAAACTGCAAATCATTGAGCCTGAGATGGTCTTCCGACAAGGCATAGCTGCCCGAATCCAGGTTGGCGCTTAGTTTTCCATCCCATAGACCTTTCAGTTCGCTCAGATACTCCGTTTCCCCGTACCGGATCGTCAAGGAATCAAATACATTTTTATGTTCCAGGCTGAGCAGTGAACCTCCGGTGCCTGAATAATGACCTGAACTTTGATGGTCCAGGTGATTGAATGAAAGGAATACCTGGCCGGCGCTGTCATAATAATGGAAGGCTCCCTGGTCGATTTTTATGGAGCTCAGCTGGATTTCCAGTTTGGATCCTGCTTCGCCTGAATCTGCGGTCGTTTGATAAAGATCGTTATAGTTAAAGGTTCCGGACGGCGTGCTGACCAGTCTTAAAACCGGGTCCCGGAGATGGATTTTTTTCAATTGGACGCCGTCAAGTCCTTGCCTGAGCAATTTAAACAAGTCTAAAGTGACCTGAACAGACCTGGCTTCAAACAACCGGGTCTGTGCAAAGGTATCGGCGCCGGAAACCACCACATCATAAACCGATACGGACAAATCCGGAAAGGAACGGAATAACGAAAGGCCTGCTTTACTAAAAGCCAGTTCTCCATGAATTCGTTGATTGATTTCATTGCGGATCAGGTTGGAAATTTTCCCTTTGAATAAAATGGGCATTGACAACAAAAGGATGACCAAGACGCCCAAAGCATATAGCAAGAATTTGAGTCCTTTTCGCATCATTCAAAATTAACGGATTTCATCTTATGGGTATTATGCTGTAAATCAGCTTCCTAGCTGATACCCGTATAAAAATATCCCTAAAATAATTGCCCATAATTAATATTATGTTAAGTAGAGGAATTCGAATCTCAAACAGGAGATACGCTGATATATAATTTGGAACCCAAGGAATTGAAACGATCAAGGTGTCAGCCCAAGCTCTGCTTTTGAATTGAAATTGACTCACGCATGCTTATCCCGCCCTGATTCTACTATATTAAGGACTACCCTGCCATCATCACCAGGAGACGGAATGAAAGGCTTGTGGGATACCCCTAAAATGGAGGTTATGATTTTTGGGTTAAACATATTTTACTCCGCAGGCGTCATTCCTTCCGATACTGATCATTCGTATTGAATGGTAATGACACCTGTTTTATTATTTAAGGACCAGGTTACTTTTTCTGCGTCATTTACATTTAGAGAATAATAGATTATCTTAGGTATAAGGTAATTGGAGGTTTGGGTAAATAGCATAATTAAATTCCGCTTATGGAACGTATACCCTTTTATATTTTCCGCTCCTTTCCGTTTTTGTTCTTTTGGACCCTCCTGCCGTTTTTCATTTCCGCCCAGGCCGGAGATTTTGAAAGCCGGCTGGAACGGGCCCGGGGCGAAGAAAAAATTTCCATCCTTATTGAAGGGATGGATAGTTCAGAGGCAAAAAATGAGTATGACAAAGTCCGGGAGTATGGTCTTCAGTTGATATCTGTTCATCCCGAAATTGAAAAAGATCGCAAGAGAATCAAGTCCCTGAAATCCTTGTCCCGGGCATACCGGTCCCTTGAGAACCGGGATTCGGCCATCATTTTTTGTGAGAAATATTTAAGAGGGGTACAAAATTATTCGGACTTACCCGAACAAGCCTGGGCACATAATTACCTGGGGATACTATTTTATGAATCCGCGCAATTCAGGGAGGCATTGTTCAACTTTCAAGAAAGCCTTTCCATCAAACAACTGTTGAATGATGAAGATGGATTGTCCAGCACCTACAACAATCTTGGAAATCTTTACAGGGACCAGGGTGATTTTCCCAAAGCGATCGAGGCATATGAAAAAAGCCTGGAAATTAAAGAGAAGTTAGGTAGCCCCCCGGGCAGGTTGGCTGTTTCTCAATATAATCTTGGTGAGTTTTACAGGGATCGGCACCTTGACTATCAGGCACTGGAATATTATTTTCTGGCTTTAAAAAATTATGAAGATTCAAATGATTCCCTGGGCATTGCCAACGTTTTAAACGTCCTGGGTATTATGGCTGTCAAGCAAAAGGATGTCCAGCAAGCGTTTGAATATTATTCCAAGAGTAAGGAAATCGCTGAACAGATCGGCCATCATGGCCTCCTCCCATACTTATATATGAATCTTGCTGAGGTCTATCAAATACAAGGGGAAAAACAGCGAAACATAGATCTCCTCAATCAAGGACTTACCATGGTGAAGGAAAGCGGACTTCCGAATTTAATTGGAGATTTTAACATCAACCTGGGCATTTCCTTTGCAGACCAGGGGAATTATTCAAAGGCTTTGGAATATTTATTCCAGGCAGACACGATGTATGCTATGGTGCCAAATGTGTTGGGTCAGGCGAATGCGAATGTTGAAATCGGCCGTACCCTGAGCCTGGACAAAAAGTACCGGTCCGCCCTCGGATACCTAAACAAAGGTTTAGAGGTTTCCCGTCAAAAGGGCGATTGGCAAATTCAAAGGGCAGCGTTAAAAAATTTATCGGAAGCCTATCATTTTCTCAACATATCCGATAAAGCCTATCAGTATTTGAAATCTTATAATGTTTTGAATGAAAGTCATGATGAGACCCAGGAGACCGACAAACTGGGTATGTTGAAAACCTTGATTAAACTAAAACAGGATAAAATCAAATCGGATTTACAGGTTATTGCTCAAAGACGGGCAAAGAATAACATCATTGGATTTTCGTTATTGTTTCTGCTGGTCCTGTTGGGCTCCTACTTGATTTACCGCTTGCAGCAACACCAAAAACAAATCAAGTACGAAAAACAGAAAGCCCTGCAACTTCAGAAAATCGATGAACTCAAAGACCAGTTCCTGGCCAACACCTCCCATGAACTGAGGACTCCCCTAAACGGCATCATCGGGCTTTCGGATTCATTGATCGAAGGGGCCTGCGGCAATCTCAGCGAACAAACGGTCGATAACCTCCGTTTGATCTCCTCCAGCGGCAAACGTCTGTCCAATCTGGTCAATGACATCCTGGATTTCTCCAAAGCCCGGAACCAGGATCTCAAATTACAGATTCAGCCGGTGGATCTTTATGTCATCGCCGACCTGGTGATCAAATCTTCCGAAGTACTCATCGGCACGAAGCCGGTCCGTATTGAAAACAGCATAGCCAGAGATATCCCCCTCGTCAAGGGAGATGAGAACCGGTTGCAGCAGATCCTGTTCAATTTTGTCGGCAATGCCATAAAATTCACCGACCAGGGAAAGATCACCGTCACCGCTGAAGTGAAAGATAAGCAGGTTGAAATCCGGGTGGAGGATACTGGGATCGGTATCCCGGAGGATAAAATAGATGCCATTTTTAAATCGTTTGAGCAACTGGATGGGTCCGATACCCGTTTGCAGGGAGGAACCGGCCTTGGACTTGCTGTTACCAAACAACTGGTGGAGTTGCATGGAAGCACCATCGAGGTAAAATCAAGCCCGGGCAAGGGATCGACCTTTTCTTTCCGTCTTCCGGTCAGCCAGACCAGCCGGGATTCGTCCGCAAGCAAGTCACCACCCGCCGGCGCAGCCCTCATTCCTGCGGCCTTGCCCCGGCCCGGCGATGGCAAGGAACTGCAAAAGAAAACGAGTGAAACACTTACCCGGATTAAAGAGGCTCCTGCGACCATCCTGTTGGTGGATGACGAACCCGTGAATCTCCGGGTATTGGAGAATCACCTGGTCCTGCGTGGTTTTGAAGTGGACAAGGCCCTGAATGCCTTTGACGCCCTTGAAAAACTGAAACAGCGGCATTTTGACCTGGTGATCCTGGATGTCATGATGCCTACCATGTCCGGATTCGAGCTTTGTGAAAAAATCAGGGAAAGGCATCTGGCGAACAAACTGCCGGTGATCATGCTCACAGCAAAAAATACCATCTCAGACCTGCTCCGGGGCTTCGAGGTCGGGGTCAACGATTATCTCACCAAACCCTTTTCCATTGACGAGTTGATGTCCCGGATCCGTACCCATCTCCACCTTAAAAACTTTTACCAGGCTTCGGACAAATTTGTCCCCATCGAATTTCTAAAAGCCATTGGACGGGAGTCCATCACGGATGCCAAAATCGGGGATTACACCAACGCCCGTTTTACCATTCTGTTTTCCGATATCCGCAATTATACCACCCTGTCCGAGACGCTTAGCCCTGAAGAAAATTTCAACTTTATCAATGCTTATGTAGGCCGCATGGGGCCCTATATAAAAAAATACAAGGGTTTTGTCAACCAATACCTGGGCGATGCGATCATGGCCATCTATCCCGACGAAGTGGAATACGCTCTGGATTCGGCCATTGAAATGCAGCATGCCATTCAGGTTTACAACCGGGAAAGGAAGAAAAAAGGAAGGGATGAAATGGAGGCGGGGATGGGCCTGCATAACGGCGCCCTCATCATGGGAATTATCGGCGATGAAAACCGGGCGGACCCCACTACCCTGGCCGACACGGTGAACATTGCCTCCCGTATGGAAGGCCTCACCAAATATTTCGGGGTCCGTGTCCTGATCAGCGAGGATGTGATGAAACAGATCGAAGACCCTTCCAGATACCAATTCCGCTGCCTGGGAAAAATTCTGGTAAAAGGGAAATCCAAGGCGCTCACTATGTACGAATGCCTGAATGCCGATCCGGAACCGGTACGGAAACTCAAAATGGATTCGTTGTGGATCTTTGACCACGGAATCACCAGTTTTCAGTCCGGTGATTTTATTCAGGCGGTCCGTGATTTTGAGCAGGTGCTGTTCTCCAACCCCTCGGATTCGGTCGCCCAGTATTTCCTCAAAAAATCGATGAAGTACCAGGGCAGCGGTGGCCCCAAAAACTGGGATGGGATTGAGGTGATGGCGCAGAAATGACCCTAAGGTTCTGACCCTCTGAATCGTTGCTATGAAAAATCCTTAGCCTATTCCTCCGATACCCTGATCGATCCATTGACTACCGGATCGCCTACCGAAAAGAAGACGGAATCGATGGCCAGGCCAAAATTGCCTGAAGGTTCGGGGACAATAATCGGTATGATATAAACACTTTTTTTGGTTGCAAAAAACTGGGCAGTATCGGTCTTGGGATTCAGAAGGGTAAGGAACTGGCCGGACAAGGCATCGAGAATACAAACCATGACCCGGCCTCGGGCCGGATGATTGTCAATGGTGATATAAGCCCGGTTGAGATTGGAGGCTGAAAGGTGCAAAAATTGTCTCGCCCCTGTGCTTGCAGGGGGGACGGAGTTGTAGGTATAGTCCAGGATCTGGGTATCTGCAACCTGGATGACTACAGGATCGTACTTTACCTTTTTTTCTCCGGTTTCCTCAAAACTGCCAAAAATGACCTTGACCACAGCGGCAGCGGTACTGTCCTCTGCCCCACCCTGCCCAAAAGCAAAACGGATGGTGCCGTTGCTGTCGGAAACCTGGTACAAGGCCGGGATGGCGAGTGCATAACCTCCACTCCCTCTTCCGAGGCGTTTGGCCTGCGCCCGGCTCTTCAACATTCCGAAATTCTGTCGATTATCTGTAATGAGAATATTGAGTCCGGAAAGGATGGAGTCCACGGTGAATTCCAGGGCATTGGTATCCCCAGGCAGCCTCTGATAATAAAGGCCACTGGGAATGGACAAGGCGAGGTTTTGGTGACCGCGCGGAGGAGAAGCTACCTCTTGCCGGGAACATTGGCTGGTCATCATAAGAATCACCAGGGCAGAAAGAAGGGTAACTGACAGAGAAAAATTTATCGTTTTCATAGCCGTTGTTTTATTTGGCCGGATTGCAGCCATTGCCGTCGTATGGAAGATAAAAAAGATTCCCGACATAAAGAAATGCAAGGGGCATCGGCCTGGGCCTTTTGCCCGGGAATTCCTATTCCTCGGACACCCTGACCGAACCGTTGACGACCGGGTCGCCGACTTCAAAATTAATTTGATCCACCGCCGATCCGGAGGGCCTGGACCGATCAGGTTTGATGATGGGGACGACCCAAAC
>JAKQHS010000200.1 GCA_029557915.1 Bacteroidota bacterium
TTTAATTTTCCTGCTCCCGGCTTGTGATGAAGTACCCGTCAGTATTCCTTCCGCCCCTGATCCCGGAGGGCAGGTTTATCCCCAAAATGTTTTGATTGAAGAGTATACGGGAGTCCGGTGCCAGAACTGCCCCGCCGGCGCCCAGTTGCTGGAGGAACTGAAACGGATCCATGGAGACCGGCTGATCATCCTTTCCATTCACGGGGGCTTTTTCGCCCAGCCGACCAATGCTGAAAATAAGTTCAGGCTGGACAATGCTTTTGGGGCAGAATTGATCCGCCTCTTCAATGAACCGCTGGGCTACCCATCCGCCATGATCAGCCGTAAAATTTTCAATGGGCAATCTTCGCGGTTTCTGGGAGGGGGATTCTGGGCGGGGTATGTGGCTGAGGAACTGGACCAGGAACCGATCATCGGCTTGGAGCTTGAGATTCTACCCGACCCGGATCCGCTTGCACTCAAGGTTAAAGTCCACGTCCGGGCGCTGGAGGTTCAGAGCCAGGTTTTGTCCTTAAGCGTCGCGCTGACAGAAACTAATATCCGGGATGCCCAGCTAACCCCAACCGGTGTGGATACCAATTATGTCCACCGGCATGTATTGCGTTCATTCCTCAGCGCCATTTCCGGTGATCCGGCCGGGATCCTGCCCACAAACGTCAAAAAGACTTTTGAGTACTCGACCACTCTATCCGGAAACTGGAAAACCGGTGATCTGAGCCTGATCGCTTTTATACACGAACCCTCCCCTTCCTTCCGTGTGGTGCAAGCGGCAGAAGCTAAGATTGATTGATTTTACCGGGATGAAGAATCCATCTTATTTTTACAAGCATGAATAAAATATACGGGTTGCGGGATGCCTTGGGAATCCTGCTCTTGCCCCTGCTCCTTTCCGCCCAGGGCTGGGAAACCATGCAGACCTCCGGACACTGTACCGCCCGCAGCGAAAGCGCCCTGGCCCATGTGAAAAACAAAATATATCTCCTCGGGAGCCGGGGGATCCGACCTGTAAATGTCCTCAACCTGAAAACCAAGGCCTGGGAAGCTTTGCCTTCGCCTCCGGTTGAACTCCACCATTTCCAGGCCGTGGTGTACAATGGGGAGATCTGGGTAGCCGGCGCCTTTACCGGGAATTACCCTCATGAGCTGCCTGTTGACCATATTTATATTTACAGTCCGGAACTCAAGGAATGGAGGAAGGGTCCGGCTATTCCCAAAGACCGGCTTCGCGGATCAGCCGGGGCCACGGTTTATAAAAACAAGATCTATATCCTGGGGGGCACCCAGGATGGCCATTGGGACGGCCACACCGGCTGGCTGGATGAATACGATCCTGCCAAAGATACCTGGACCCGGCTGGCCGATGCCCCCCATGCGCGCGATCATGTCTGCATTGAGGTCATCGATCACAAAATTTATGTAGCCGGTGGACGGCGTACGACCGCCCGGACCAACAATGTGATCAACCTGAAAGAAGCATCCGTGGATGTTTACGACTTTAAATCCGGGACCTGGACCACGCTTCCCGAATCCAGCAATCTTCCAACGCTGAGGGCCGGTTCACCTGTGGTGGCCCACGGCCATCAATTGATTGTAATTGGTGGGGAAAGCGATACCCAGGTTCCCGCGCACAGCGAAGTGGAGGTCCTGGATACCAAAACAATGAAGTGGAATTCCTTTGCAAAACTCAACCAGGGCAGGCATGGTACCGGAGCAGTGAGGGTTAAGAATAAAATTTATATCGTGGGGGGAGCAGGGAACCGGGGTGGGGGGCCGGAATTGAATAGTGTGGAAGTAATAGGATTATAGGATTAATAGGATTGGTAGGATTAATAGGATTAATAGGATTAATAGGATTGGTAGGATTAGTAGGATTGGTAGGATTGATAGGATTAATAGGATTGGTAGGATTGATAGGATTAATAGGATTGGTAGGATTGGTAGGGTCGGCGAGTGAATTGATCAGTCTAAATCCTTAATTTTATCGCCACACGCTAAAATACACTGTGAGAAAGGATGACCTGACATATAAAGTGATTGGCTGTGCCATGAAAGTGCATGCCACCCTGGGTAGTGGTTATCAGGAAGTCATTTATCAAAGAGCCTTGGCCATTGAATTGGCAAAACAGGGGATCCGCTTCATTCGGGAGTACAAGATGCAAGTCTACTATGATGGGATCTTGATCGGAGAGCGCAGGGTGGATTTTTTGATAGAGGGTTGGCTTGTCCTGGAAATTAAGGCAGTTGCGATACTTGAGGATTCTTTTTTGGCCCAGGTCATGAACTATATAGAAATGTTTAAATTCTCCTATGGCTTACTGATTAATTTTGGGTGTTCAAGCCTGGAGTATAAACGGGTTTATAATCTTAAACATCCGGACAATCTTGTTCGCTAGGATTAGTAGGATTAGTAGGATTAGTAGGATTGGTAGGATTGGTAGGATTGGTAGGATTGGTAGGATTGTTCTATAAATCCTACCAATCCTATAAATCCTAGTCTATTTTTTCCTTACGTAAATATCCCCATTATAATTCTTGAAGGTAAACTCAGCGCCACCTCCGTTGATATCCCCCTGCCTCCATTCATTGATCATCACCTTGTACACGCCCGCCTTACTGTCCTCTTTTTTCACCGGGCCTGAACTTTTGATGTCGACATCAAAACCGGTATAAATGTCTCCCTGGTCAGTTTTGAATTTGAGCGTGGCTTTTGCCGCGGCGGGAAGGGTCACGTCGATGTCGCCATTGTAGGTGGAAAAGGCCATGGGGACCCCCGCCTTGACTTCATCCAGGCTGACCTTGATGTCGTCGTTGTACGTGGTGGCTACGACGGATCCGCGGATATTGCTGGCATAAATGGCCCCGTTGTAATTGGTCAGGTCGATCTCGCCCTGGACATTGGAAATATTCAGGTCCCCGCTGTTGTAGGTGTGCATTTTGACATCAAAGCCCGAGGGGACCTCAATCTCCAGCTTGATTTCTTCATTCCAGGAATTGGAAACCACCTTGACATTATTGTCGTCTTCAGAGGCGGTGAGATCCAGGCTGCTTCCGCTGATTCGGCGAAGGCCTTCCTTGCTTTCCGCTTTTTCTTCTTTGTCGGAGACCGCAGAATATTTGACGAGCACATCCTTGCGTGCACTGCCTTTCACGGTGATCGAACCGGCATTGAGATGGGCGTACAGTTTTCCCCTTTTGGCAGGGTCTTTGAGGGGAATGGTGAATTCATTGCCGCTTTGCGCGCCCGCAAGGGCGATGAAGGCAAACATAAACAGGACCAGTGGTATCCAAGTTGAATTTTTCATTTTATTTGATTTTTGAATTATTTATTAATCATTTCTTTCAGATAGGCGTCGCCGTTAAAGGTTTCCACATCCAATAAGGGCCCGTCGCCGCGCATCCGGAAACGTTCTTTTTCCACTTTTAATTTGATCCCTTTTTCGGATTCCTTTTTAGTAACCACCGCAGGCAGGGGTGTCAGCGGCTCAATATTCGTATAGAGGTCCCCGTTGAAGGATTTAAAGGCCATGGAACCGGATACCGTCGTGGGAAAATAGACGTGGATGTCCCCATTCAGGGTATAATACCTGCAATCCTGCTTGGGATTGGACGCGTAATCAATGTCCACGTTCCCGTTGATGGTATGGGCCAGAGTGCCGCCGGTGATGTCCTTGATCCGGATATGACCGTTGACGTTCCGGGTCTGTACGAGGCCGCGGGTGCCGCTGACCACCACATCTCCGTTGTTTATGGTGGAGGCCATGATATGGACGGAAGAAGGAATCTTGATTTTAAAATTTAACGTATACTCAAATTCATCCCGGTCATCCTCATTGTCATTGTCGTTATTACCATTCCAATTCCTCTCCCATTGATAACCCCAGCCCCCGGCTTCCGGGCCTTTTCTTTTGGAATTCCTTGAAAATTCAGCGCCGGTCCCTTTGACATAAAGGATGAGGGTGTCGGCGAGGTCCATGACCCCGAGCTGTATTTTTTCTTTACCCAGGGCAAGCCGGGCATCGGTTTTCCCCCGGATGGTTTTTTCAACTTCCACGAGGACCTGATCCCCGGAGGTGCCCTCTATGGTGACGTTTCCATTGATGTTGAATACCATCACGGCATTCTGGCTCCCTTTTTTTTCAAAGGAATAGGTTTTGCTGATCTTTTCGGTGAAGGACTGGGCCTGGCTTGAATTCAGAACCAGACATAACATGGCCTGTATTAAAACGGGTTTATTCATTTTTTATGGATTTTAATGGTTATATGATCTGCCGGATATAGCCTTTGAGCTTGTCTTTGACCGCCTCCGGGGTTTCTTCGCGATGGATCAGCTTCTGCAATTCCTGCACAGAGGTTTTTTCATTCAAGGCCACCATACATTCTGCGAGGGCCATCTGAACCAGGGGAGAATCCTGCCGGCCGATGGATTTGACCAGTTGGGTCCGCACCCAGTCTTCCGATCCATAACGTTGCAGGGCTTCCACAGCAGCCAGCCGGACATTGATATTATTGTCTTCATTGAGCGTGGTCAGCAGGGCTTCAATCACTTTGCGGCTGCCCTGGTCCAGATCATAGCTATAACTTACGGCCTTCAGCCGGTCGGTGGCTGCTTCTTTTTCAATCAGGGTCAGAAGCATCGTTTCTTTAAGGGCGGCCACTTCCCCGCGCAAGGCTTCGACATCTCCGGAGGGAGCGCTCTTCCAGGGCAGGTGGTAGCCTGCGAGGATACCCGCGAGCATAGCCGCGGCAGCCAATACGGTGCGGATCAGCCATTCCCGGTTGATCCATATCCCTTCCCGGTTGATCAGTCGGTTTTCGTTTTCTATCATTTCAAGCACCTTTCCTCTTATTTCAACCGGCGGTTTCGGGTCTTCCAGCCGGCTGATGCTGGTGCTCAATTCGTTCAGGACCTGTATTTCTGACAGGTCTATTCGACCCTGCGCAATGGCCTCTTCCAATTTTTGCCATTCTTCCTGGCTGATCCGGCCGGAATGATATTGTCCGACCAGGTATTTTAATTCGGTTTCGTTCATAAGATTTCCTTTTTTTCAAGTTGATGGTAAAGGACCCTGAGTTCGTGGAGGGCCCTGAATACCCTTACTTTAACCGTCCCTTCACTGCAGCCCAGCAAGGCTCCGATTTCTTTATAGTTTTTTTCCTGGTATTTACTCAGTAACAGGATCTCCTTCTTGTCTTCGGGCAAGGCATCCATCGCCTTCCGGAGCTGGTGGTGCTGTTCCCTCGTATGTAAATCAAAGTCGGCTTCCACCTCCTCTTTCAACTGGTCCCGGTAGTGATCGATGGATACCTTTACCGCCTTGTTTTTTCTCCGGTACTGGTCCCGGTGCACATTCCGGGCGATGTGAAACATCCAGGTCCTGAACTGGCCTCCCTGGAACTGGTTGCGGTATTTAAGTATCCGGTAGAATACATTTTGAACCAGGTCCGCACTCTGCTCCGCATCCCTTGTCAGGCTCCTGAAAAATCCAAACAACGGAGCCTGGTACCGGTCAAACAGGAGACTCAGCCGGTCCAACCGGCCGGATTTGACCTGGTACATCAGTTCGTTGTCTGTCTCTTCAATCACAATGGTTAGTAGGTTAACTCCCTAAGTTAGGGAAGGTTACCCTGGGACTCAAATATTTTAAGGGAGAAAAGGAGGAAGGGAGGAAAGGTCAAGGGAAAAAGGCGAAGGGCGAAAGGAGCAAAAGTAGAAAAGGGAAAAAGGTGAAGGGTAAAGGGTCAAGGGAACAAAATTGGAAAGAGGCTATACCAAACTTTGGAAATCGAAGACTTCGTCAAAAGTAAATCGGTAATTTTGCGGCCGTGCCTTTCAAACTCACCTCAAAATATGAACCCACCGGAGACCAGCCCGAAGCCATCCGGCAACTGGTGAGGGGTGTGAAATCCGGGGACCGGCACCAGGTGCTGCTCGGAGTCACCGGAAGCGGAAAAACGTTTACCATCGCCAACGTCATCCAGCAGGTCCAAAAACCCACCCTCATCCTTTCTCACAACAAGACCCTGACGGCCCAGTTGTACGGTGAGTTCCGGGATTTTTTTCCTGAAAACGCCGTCGAGTATTTTGTATCCTATTACGATTATTACCAGCCGGAGGCCTATATCTCGGTCACGGATACTTTTATTGAAAAGGACCTGAGTATCAATGAGGAGATCGACAAACTCCGGTTGAGGGCCACCTCTTCGCTTTTGTCCGGCCGCAGGGACATCATCCTGGTGGCGTCCGTATCCTGCATCTATGGCATGGGCAACCCGGAGGATTATAAGGGTGGGATCATTCGCATCGAAAAGGGTAAACGGATATCCAGGAACGCCTTTTTACATCAACTGGTTGAAGCCCTGTATTCACGCACCGATCTGGACCTCAAAAGGGGTAATTTCCGGGTGAGGGGGGATACCGTGGATATATACCTGCCTTATGTGGATTATGGGTACCGCGTCATATTTTTCGGTGACGAAATCGAATCCATTGAACAAATCGAAATCGAATCCGGAAAACGGATCGAGCCGATGGACAACGCGGCGATCTTTCCGGCAAACCTTTATGTGGCCCCCCGGGAGCGGCTGAAGTACATCATCCGGGATATCGAGGACGAACTGCATGAACATGAAAAATTTTTCCAGTCCGAAGGCCGTTACCTGGAGGCCAAACGCATTCACGAAAGGGTGAATTTTGATCTTGAAATGATCCGGGAACTCGGTTATTGTAGCGGCGTCGAAAATTATTCCCGGTTTTTTGACGGACGCGCCCAGGGTACTCGGCCTTTCTGCCTCCTGGATTATTTTCCCGAAGATTATCTCATGGTGATTGATGAAAGCCATGCCACCTTACCCCAGGTCAGGGGGATGTGGGGCGGAGACCGCGCAAGGAAGCTCAACCTGGTCAACTTTGGGTTCAGGCTTCCTTCAGCCATTGACAACCGGCCCTTGAGCTTTGAGGAGTTCGAAGGCCTGGTCAACCAGGTGATTTACGTCAGCGCCACCCCCGGAGACTATGAACTTGAAAAAACAATGGGTGAAGTGGTCGAACAGATCGTCAGGCCCACCGGCCTGCTTGACCCTCCGATTGAAGTGCGCCCCAGCCTCAACCAGATCGATGACCTGATGGAAGAAATCAGCAAGCGGGCGGAGTCTGGAGAAAGGGTTTTAGTAACCACCCTCACCAAAAGGATGGCTGAAGAATTAAGTAAATACCTGGGCCGGCTCAATATCAATTGCAAGTATATCCATTCGGAAGTTCAAACCATGGACCGGGTGGAAATTTTGAGGGACCTTCGTCTGGGTAATTTTGACGTCCTGGTAGGGGTAAACCTTCTCCGGGAAGGCCTCGACCTGCCCGAAGTTTCACTGGTAGCCATACTCGATGCGGACAAGGAAGGTTTTCTGCGCAATGCCCGTTCGCTTACCCAGACCGCCGGGCGGGCGGCCCGGAATGTCAACGGCAAGGTCATTTTTTATGCGGATAAAATCACCGACAGCATGCAACGGACCATCGATGAGACGGAACGCCGGAGGGTGAAACAGATGGCCTATAACGAGAAGTACGGGATTGTCCCCCGGTCCCTCGCCAAGACCCGTGAAGAGATCATGGGCCAGCGGTCCATCCTGGATGTCCGTGGACCCAGGAATGCCTACCTCGAACCCCAGGATCGGGGACTGGAAGCCGCCGATCCGGTGCTGGAATATGCCGGCCGGGACCAGTTGGAGAAATTGGTGGCCGAAACAGAAAAGAAAATGAAAGCGGCAGCGAAGGACCTCGATTTTATCAGCGCGGCCCAGTACCGGGATGAATTGTTTGCCCTGAAAAAAAGGCTACAGGCCTGACCAGTGCAGCCCGGTTCAGGTACGACAAGTGGCTGGTTGCCTTGTTGGCCCTTTTCGCTACCCTTCAAGGATGGTCCTTTGCCATAATTCGTTTCCGAACTCCATGAGGCGGCAAAGGGTATAGTAATGTAATACTCACAGGCCCCTTGATCGCCGGGATCTGAAAGATTTATAAATTTATGAGTCCGCATGAATAAAATATTATTGTACATATTCCTCTTTCTCATTGCCGGTCAAAGGCTCTCAGGACAGTTCCTCCCCGAAGAATACGGCATCACCCCGGATGGTCGGAGACTCATCAGGGGAAACGGAGAAGTCAAAGGTCTTTATGATGACCGCATAATAAGAAGGGTAGATCTCCGCTTCAGTCAGGAGGACTGGCCGGCCCTATTATTTGAAAATTATCCCGTCAAAAAGGACATCCCGGCTAGCCTGATCATGGAAGGCAAAACGTATCCGGAGGTTGGAGTCCGTTATAAAGGGTACAGTTCTTTCCATATCGCACGAACGAAGTATAAAAAATCCCTGAACGTCACCCTTGATTTTGTGGATGAAAGCCAAAACCTGATGGGGTATACCACTCTTAACCTGCACAACGGAGCCTGGGATCCCAGTTTCATTAAAGAAGTCTTTTTCGAAAACCTTACCCGGAAGTATGGCCCCTCCTTGAAGGCCTCTTTTGTGGATTTGTATCTGAATGGTACCCCTTGGGGGCTTTATTCGAACATCCAGGCCTTGGACGGCAGATTTCTCAGGCAATGGTTCCCGGATAATGAGGGCGTCAGCTGGAGGGCGGAAAGCCCCGGGCTGGTGGATCAGTGGAAACCCGGTTTTACCAGTCTGAACTTCATGGGAGAAGACAGTTTGGTCTATCAAAAGCACTACACCCTGAAGCGAAGTAAAATGGCCGACCCCTGGAAATATCTTATTTCACTTACCCGTACTTTGAGGAACCAGGACCGTCCCGATAGTATTCTTTCCGTGCTGGATGTAGACAGGGCCTTGTGGTTCCTGGCCCGCGAAATTGTATTCGAAGACCACAACGGTTATGTGTTCGATGGAGGCATGGACTACTTTCTTTATTTGGATAACAAGTCCGGCAGGGCGAGCCCTATTCAATACGACAACAATCAAATTTTTTTTGACCAGCCCCAGGGCAACTGGAATCTGTTTAGGCGCGAACAGGACTCCCTCTTCCCCCTGTGCCAGAAACTTTTTTCTATTCCCGAATTTCGTCAGCGTTATCTTGCTCACGTCCGGACCATGACCAAAGATCTGTTCAGGCAAGAGGTCTATCTTCCGATGATTGAGCGGTATGATTCACTTATTCGTAAGGTGGTGGCGAAGGATAATAAAAAACTGTATCCCTATTCCTCATATATCGAAGCCATAGAAGATTTGAAAATCAGGATGGACCACCGGAAAAAATATATCCTGACGCATCCGGAGGTGAACCGGGAAGGATTGAAAATAACCGATACGGAATACAAATTCAGGAACGTAGCCTTCCAGGCCCCGCTTGCCGGGCAAGGAGTCGTTGTGAACACCAGGGTTTCAGGCCCGACGCCCATCGATGCGGTCTATATTTATGTCGGGACCGGGGTGGACGGACCTTTCAGCAGGCTCCGGATGGAAGATGACGGGAAACACCAGGACGGTGAGGCCCTCGATGGATTATTCGGAGCCGTTTTACCCGCCCGGGAAGGCGGTGAATTCGTCCGATTTTATCTCGAAGCCATTGCGGCCGATGATTTTAAGACGGCCACATACGATCCCCCGGCTGCGGAAAATGATGTTTATTGCTACCGGGTAGGTTCTGACCAGCGTCAAAATAAAAACATCGTGATCAATGAAGTCATGTCGGCCAATACTTTGTCCGTTGCGGACCAGGACCATGAATTTGATGATTGGATCGAATTGCACAACAACTCGGAAAAAGAGGTGGATTTGAGCCGCTGGATCCTCACCGACAATCCTGCAAACCTGGTAAAATACCGGATTCCGGAAGGAATCAAAATAAGTGGCAAAGGTTACCTGGTGCTTTGGTCGGATGAGGACGGCAAACAAGCCGGATTGCATACCAATTTTAAACTTTCCGCCTTCGGAGAACCATTGTTCCTCTTGGATAGCACTGGGAGCCTGGTGGATAGTTTGACCATTCCTCCCATGGAGGAGGATATTGCCTATTCAAGGCTACCCAACGGATCAGGCCCCTTCCAAAAAGGTTCCCACAGTTTTGGAAAAGAGAATAAGTTATCGGCCATGGTCCAATCCGCTCCGGTCTTGAAGATCGTTAAAGTCGCCGGAAAAGCAGCCCTTTCCCTAAGCATGCATCCACCGGTGCCCTTGGCCATTCAGATTTTCAATGAGGGTGGACAACCGGTTTATTTAAACCAGTTTTACCGCGATGAGCATATCGACATCAGCCAATGGCCTGCCGGTAAATATATTTTACGAACAGGATCTTCATCGCAGGAAATTGTAATTCCCTGAAGCTCTGGCTGAACCACGAAACATGCATGTCCTGCCTCTCTCGTCCAAGCCTTGAAAGAAAAATGGTGTCGATTAGAAACCGACATTCTCGGATCACACTCCCGGCCCTTCCCGTAATCATTCCCGGATGGATTGGAAGTGGTGCTGGAAACCAGGGAAAAACTGGTCAATAGGTAAGTCGATTACTGGGATTGTACCGACCCAATCAGCCTGGCCGACGATTGTCTGAATGGCTGACCGCCATTTCTCCGGGATTGGCCCGGTAGCCGTACCCTGTAATTCCCTATATTTAAGTATCAAATCCAACGGTTATGAAAAATTGCATTACCATATTTTTGATCTTCCTCACAGGCATGACCTCCGCCCAGCAGGCGGTCAGCGATGAACAGATCCTTAAAGCGTTTCAAGGCCTCCGCGTGGCTGATGTCTCTGATGGTATGGACATGGTGGGGCTTCGTGACGCAGGCCTTATGGATACCCGCATCGAAGCGCTTTGGAAAGACATTGACAGCATGAAGCACATCTTCTGCGGGATTGCGGTGACCGCCAGGTACGTGCCTACCACTAAAATTGTGAAAAATCCGATGCCGAAAGAGGAATTCCAGAAATGGGAGGGGAACTGGTACGGAAAAATCAGTACTGAGCCCTTTGTGGAATTTCTTAAACCGGGTTCCGTGGTCGTCCTGGATGTCCAGGGTGATGGGGACGTAGGTTCCGTGGGATCGTTCAACGGTTTGTTTTGGGTTTCCAAAGGCGCGCGGGGCATTATATCCAATGGAGGCATCCGGGACACGGATGAACTGATCAAACAACAAATCCCGGTTTACCTGGATTATATGGAGCGGGGCAGGGGAATCCGGCCCGGAAGAAATGAAATCGAGTCGGTGAACAAGCCGGTGACCATAGGTGGGGTATTGGTAAGGCCCGGCGATGTATTGGTTGCCGATGGAGATGGGGTGATCTCGGTACCCAGGGAACATGCACTCCAGGTTGCTGAATTCGCCCATGAGATTTTATCCAAGGATAAGGAAGGCCGTAAAAATCTCTATATTCAGTTGGGTAAGCCCCTGGACCAGACGGTGAAGCAGTAATAGGATTGTTAGGATTAATAGGATTGGTAGGATTGATAGGATTGGTAGGATTGGTAGGATTAATAAGATTAGTAGGATTAATAGGATGGGTAGGATTATAGGATTCGTAAGATGGATGGGATTGGAAATTCAGGTTTTGGCTGGGAACGCAGGAAGTGTTAAACTTATTCTTTTAAATTCTTATTCGTTTTTATCATGACGTCCTATTGCCATTTATCCCTTTCCGGTCCATTGGCCACCCTTGAATTCGGAACCCCTTTCCATAATGCCTTGCCTTCCGGCGTCCTGGAACAGATGGGGGCACACCTGGAGAAAGTCAGTGAGGATCCGGAGATCCGGCTGGTCTTGATCCGGAGCCAGGGAGAAAAAAGTTTTTGCGCGGGTGCCGATCTCAGTGAATTGTTATCTATAAAAGAAGAGGAAGAAGGGCGTCGGTTTTTTTTCCAGTTTGCACGGCTTATCCTGGCCATCCGGAACGCTCCTCAAATAGTGATCAGCCGCGTCCAGGGTAAAGCCGTCGGAGGCGGGCTTGGCCTGATCGCCGCCTCGGATTTGAGTTATGCGACCGATCAGGCGGAAATCCGTCTCGCGGAACTGATCAATGGCATTGGCCCTTTTGTAGTGGGCCCGGCCATTAAACGCAAGACCGGCTTGTCGGCCTTTAATCATTTGACCTTGAACCCGGCTTCCTGGTTTACCGCCTCCTGGGCCATGGAGCATGGCCTGTACAACGAGGTCTTTCATATTACCGAGGCCATGGATGAACATATTGCGAATAAAATCGATGAGCTCAGCGGATACAGCCGCCCTGCGCTCACTGAGATCAAAAAAATGATGTGGGAGGGCGAGCCGGAATGGGATAAATGGTTGCTGGACCGGGCCGGCACCAGTGGCAGGCTGCTGCTGACCGAAGAAGCAAGGCAGGCTCTCCAGGCCATAAGAAGAAAATAGCCGGCATCTTTATTCGGTACTTTTAAAAGATGAAATCCCGTGGCCGGGACCTGATAGAAATCATTTTGGGATTCCAGGATTGGTTTAGTATATTCAATGGTACGAATATTAAAAAGAGTGTGTTTGAGCATGGCTTGATGCGAAGCCTGTAGATATTGCCTGAATCGCTGTGAGGGATATTAAAGGAAGGAAGCCCATCCGGCAGGACAGGATCAACCCCATAAACTTACTCCATGATCAAGTTTGTTTACCTTTTTACACTGGCCTGTGTAATTGTTTTTTTTCCTTCAGGCAAAACAGCGTTCAGACTGCAAACTTTTAAGGAGGTTATGCCGGTAGCGGAGAGCGGTTCCCTGGCTCCCGATGCGGCCTGTGACAGCATCACCTTCCTTGTTCAACAATTGAGGACCTCACCCCCTTCCTGCTGTTTTCAATTCATTCTGGATAATAAACTTCGAAATGCCATCACCCAGATCAAACTGGACATCAGCACGGCGACTTTCAAGAACATTGCAGTTGAGGTCAATGCAGGCTGGGTGGTCAGCCAAACCCCGCAGATGGATATCTTATTATCCCACAATTCAGGGTTTATCCCGGTCGGGGGGGCCAGTCCGCTGACCTTCTGCCTGATGGGAGGGAATAATCCGGATGCCCTGAACATCAGTTTCAACTATACCGCCCTGGGTACTTCCGGATCATGCAACATTCCGGTACAGGTTTGTTCAGATCCTTTGCCATGCGATGCGGCCTTTTCCTTTAACAGCATCAGCAATTGCGGTAATTTTTTATTTACCAATCAATCTACTGGCCCTGCCCCTTTAACCTACTCCTGGAATTTTGGCGATCCGGGCAGCGGCTCAGCCAACACTTCAACAGCCCAAAACCCAAACCACCAGTTCAGCAAATGCGGGGATTTTATCGTTTGTCTCAAAACCACGGGCCCAGGCTGTGTAGATTCCATCTGTAAGACTGTGGCTTATTTTGACCTGATCAAACCGGTCATCACCTGTCCGGCAAACGTGACCCTGAGATGCAATACCAACACGGCTCCTGCCTCAACAGGTACGGCTACCGCAACGGACAATTGCACCCCATCCAATGCCATTGTAATCACCTATTCGGATGTGGTCACCGGCCTCATGCCCTGCAATGGAACTATTGTACGCACCTGGCAGGCCAAGGATGCTTGTGGAAATACCTCAAGCTGCAACCAGACTATCCTCATTCAGGATAATGTGCCTCCAACCATTACTTGTCCCTCCAATCTTACCGTAAATACACATCCGGGCACCTGTTATTACACCGGAGCCCTTCCATCAGCCACTGCGATGGATAACTGTGATCAAAACCTGGTCGTGACTTATTCCCTGCTCGCTTCGGGCAGCTCGATTTTAATTACCCCGCAAACCCAGTTTCCAAAAGGGGTCAACACCATCACCGTATTCGCCACAGACGACTGCGGCAACCAAAGCGTCAACTGCAATTTCACCCTCACCGTGGTGGACAACCAACCTCCTTCCATCAGTTGTCCGGCCAATATTTCGTTGACCGGATCCCTGGATGCATTCGGGCAATGCAAGGTTGTGGTCAACAATATTGCCCCTACTGTATCCGACAATTGTCCGATGCTGAATACCACTTATGTCATCTCCGGAGCGACGGTTGCGTCCGGGAGCCAGGATGCCAGCGGGACAAATTTCTTACAGGGACTTTCGACGGTGACCTACACCGTGACGGATATGGGTGGGAATACCAGCACCTGTAGTTTTGAAATCATGGTAAGATGTCCGCGGCCCAAGTGCGACAGTATTTCCGCTTTTATGGTTCCTTTTCAGGCCATCCCCTATGCCTGCACTTTTCAGTTTCATGTAAACAACCAGGCTTCAGGAATTACCAAGATTCAAATTGACCTCAACACGGCTTCCTTTAATTCAGCGGGGATTGTTTCTCCCTTCATTTCGGTGATTTCACCCGCCAATCGCCTGACCATCACACATCCTTCGGGATTCATTCCACCCGGAAGTTTTCATGCGGCAGACCTGGGCATCAACAGCGTTTCGAATCCGCATAGTGCGGTTATTAGGTTTTTTTATAATAACAATCTGTCGACTTGCGATACCAATATTGTTTTCAATTGCCCGGTGGATACCACCTGTGGCTTGTCCCCATCCTGCGCGACCACGACCATCAGCCTGAATACGGGCGTAGATCAGAATGGGCAGCTTCTTCCGACAGGGACATTTGATCCCAATTGGATTTTGATTCAAAGCCCGTATACCGGCTTGAACCTGCCCCGGCCCGCTGAAGTGGTCGCCCCATACGTCAGTTGGCATATGCAGCCCAATGCAAGTACACCCTGTGCTCAATGGATTTCCGCATTTCAAGGTGCGGACAAGGGTTCCGGGCCGAGATATACCTATTCCAATTGTTTCTGCGTATGCAAGGACAGTGCCCTCATCACCATCCGATTGAGCGCCCTGGCGGATAATGAAGCGGATTTCTGGCTGTATGACGGATCGGGAAATTTATTGACCACCCTATTGGGCATTCACCCGCCGGGCAACAACCCCAGTCTGGCCTTCCTGTTGCCCCCGGATACCTCCACCACCCAGTTGGTATTGAAAAAAGGCAATTATTGCATCCGGGCCGGAGTTAAAAACTGGACAAGAGTTACCGGGATCAGTGTTTGCGGCAGCGTGTGCGGGGAGGGACTGATCCGGGACGATTGTTGTAAACCGGAATCCTATATCACCGGGATCAAATACAGGGATTCTCTTTGTACCGGACAGGCCTATGCAGGCCAACCCGTCTTACCGGGATGGCAGTTTATTTTATGTGATGCGGGCGGAAATACGATCGATACGGTCACCACCGATGCCAGCGGATCTTATGTCTTTGGCCCGCTCACGCCTGGAAATTATTCCGTGAAAGAAATTAATCAACCGGGCTGGACCCTCACCTACCCGTCGAACAACCTGGTGCCCGTTGCCCTGGGCCCTCACGAAGTCCAGCAAGCCAATTTTGGAAATTGTCCACCCACCACCTGTGACAGCATTTCATTCTGGGTGGAATCGTTAAGGACCGTTCCACCGGCCTGTTGTTTCCGGCTGCACATTGATAATAAACTTAAGAATAAGATTACACAAATACCGCTGGAGCTAAACATCGCCTCCTACAATTCCATTACGGTAGATAATCTCAATGGCTGGTTTACCAGTCAGTCCAGTCTCAGCAATATCAGCCTCACGCACGCTTCCGGCTTTATTCCAACCGGGAGTTTTACCCCCCTCAGCTGGTGCATAAACAATGGTTCTAATCCGGATACGATAAAGATTAAAGCCGAATACCTCATCGGACAGACCACGGTAAGTTGTGATACCAGCTTTGTGTTTTTCTGTCCGCCTCAGCCGGATACCACCTGCGGACCCGCCTGTTTATCTGACAGTATTTCACTAAGCACGGGCATAGACCACAGCACCGGCCAGTTTTATCCGAATGGAAGTTATGATCCATATTGGACTATTGTACAAACTCCGTACTCCAACCTGAATTTGCCCATACCTTCATTGGTGACCTACACCGACCCCATGTTTTGGGACGATCAGCCCAATGGCAGCCAACCTTGTTCAAAATGGCTCACTTTGTATGCGTTTAAATATGGTCACGACCAGGGAATATTTTCCTTCCAAAGGTGTTTTTGTGTTTGCTCCGATGGAGCGATGATACAGATCAAGCTCAGTGTCCTGGCAGATAATTCTGCCAATTTCATCCTTTGTGACAGCACCGGAACTACGGTAAGTCAACTTTTGTCTGTACCCAGTTCTCCCGGAGTTCCTTTTCACTTACCTACACGGGATACCATAGTCAACCTGATTTTGGATAAAGGCAGGTATTGCATTAAAGCCAATGTATATAATTTTGACGGGAGTCCTACCGGCGTCAATGTATGTGGCAGTATAAAAGGTCAGGGACTGGGTAAAGATATTTGTTGTGAACCGTCGGCGATCACCGGTATTAAATATATCGATACTATTTGTACCGGTACGTCCTATACAGGAAGCCTTCAAACCTTGCAGGGATGGCAAATAATATTATGCAATCAACAAGGAGTAGCTATCGATACAGTGACTACTGATCAGAATGGGTCTTATATTTTTAGTCCTTTACTGCCTGGTTTATACACCGTAAAAGAATTAAATCAACCTGGTTGGACGCCTTCATTACCTGCTACCGGTATGTCCTCAATTTTCCTGGATGCTAATCAGGTGGCTCAGGTTGATTTTGCCAACTGTCCCCCTGAGGTGGACAGTTGTTGTATAAGCCAGGCTAATTTTATACAGAATGCAATGAATGCCGTGCATCTCAGTGTAGTTGATTCTTTATGTAAGGTCGAGATCAATGTGTTGCGATTGCCTCCCTGTGATTCGATATATTTTATTAGTTGGGGCGATGGGCAAATCGATTTTGGGCCATTCAGTACCGGTATGTGGATGCATTCATACGGGCAGAGTGGAAACTATACCATTCAAATTCCCATTGTCGAATTTGATTCGAATGGTACACCGTGTTTTGATACCCTCTTAAAGTTTACTGTAGATCTGCACTGCCAATGTGAATGTGGCAGGTATACCATGAATATGTCTCAAAATGGTACGTTGATACCGGTTCATTGTAACGATACCATTACCATGGGATGTCCTGCACCCAATCCCCTTTCATTCAGTGGCATTTTTAGCTGTTTTGGTGACTCTTGTTCGACTCCAAATATTCAATGGACGCTTGCCGGACCTGCTACCAATCTTTCTGGCCAGGTTTTACCCGGAAATTTTCAAATCAACCTGCCTGGACCCTTAAATACAGGATATTCTACCATGACTTTGCAAACGATTTGCGGCATGCAGATATGCTCGTGTAAAATAATATTATTTCAACCATCCTGTATCCTGTCTGATAGTTGTACCGCTGTTTGTAACGGTACTTCCTGGAACCAACTTAATACTTCTTGGATACAGGACATGGTAGTGTACCAGGGCAAATTAATTGTTGCTGGCTCCTTCAGCACGATAGGCAACCCGGGCATACCCGTAGATAATATTGCATCTTGGGATGGGACAAACTGGGCTCCCTTGCCCGGAGGAGGACTCAATGCTATTGTAAATGATATAGAAGTTCATAATGGGATATTATATGCAGGTGGAGCGTTTACGATGGCCGGTAATATCCCGGCAAATAAAATCGCATCCTGGAACGGGGTCAATTGGGCGTCCATTCCACAAGGAGGCATTAATGGAACTATGAGCAATGTGGATGCCTTGCTTTCAACCGCCTGGGGGCTGGTCGTGGGTGGACTCTTTAATTCTGTTGGCACCAGCTCAATTGCGGCAAACAATATTGCAAGATGGAATCCCGGGCCTGGCTGGGCTACATTTGGTAATGGGTTTAATGGACCCGTGTTTGCATTATCTACATTTTATGGCAATATCGTGGCGGGTGGCCGGTTTGGTAATTCGGCAGGTGGCTTCAACAACGTAGCCATTTGGGTTGGTTATTGGACCAAGGTAGGAGGCGGGGGGGCAGTAAATATCCCAGCCTCGCCACCTAATTCAGGGGATGGAGTGCATGCCATTGCTTCATATAAAAATCTGTTGATTGTGGCGGGCCAATTTCCCAGTGCGGTTTCTACCACGGTTCCAAATGGAAATAAGACGCACCATATCGCACAATGGAATGGAGCATATTGGACTACTTTAGGGATTGGACCCAACCCCTCAGGCAGCAGTGTAAATAATGGCAACGGGATATATGCCCTTAAGGTGATAAATAATGAATTATATGTGGGAGGACAGTTTACCATGGTCAACAACCAGAATATAAATCTCTTGGCAAAATGGGACGGTACCACCTGGTTTGATCTTGCCCATCCTGCCACAGGTATTGTCAGATCAATTGCATTGTTCAGCCCCAATGCCGATTCACTTTGTAACCTGTATACCGGTGGCGAAGTATTGTTTAACCAATGGAAATGTTCCGGAGTCAGCATAGCCCATGAACGCCAACCCATTTCCATCACGATCTATCCCAATCCAGCTACCAACCGCGTGAATATCCAGTTTAACGATCTCATCAGGGACGAAGTGAGAATCGATATGTATTCCCTGCTTGGACACCAGATCCGGCACCTGGTCCTGCCCAAATCCAGGGTGGAGGGGACGATAGGGTTAGAGACCGGGGATCTTGCGGCGGGGACTTATTTTGTGAAAGTGGCCACGGCCAGGGGTTCCATTGCGAAAAAGATCATCGTACAATCGGATCGATAAAAATTTCCTTTTATCGTCTGTATATAAATACCAGGCCGAAGCAAAGCTTCACCCAAACCAGAATGGAAAAGTTTTTAGCTTTGTGCGATGATTCGATTTGGACTGCTTTTTATTAGTATTCTGGTGCTCGGTTCCTGTGCCCAGATATCCACTTTTCAAACCGCGAGAACAACCCCAAAGAATGAAGGGGAGATCGGGCTCAGCCTGGGTATTGCGGGCATTTCGGAAAGTTTCGGTACCGACGAAAGCTTCGCCCTGCCCAATCTTGAGTTCTGGGGAAGGTATGGCCTTGGCCAAAAGACGGACCTGGGCATCAAGATCAGCACCGGATTAAGCGGAGTCATTGATGTAAAACAGCAATTGGTCGGAGATCAAACTTCCAAATTTGCCCTTGCGGTCGGACCCGGCCTAGGAATACAGGGAATCGTGCTGGACGAAGTGCTTTTTCAGGCCCACCTACCGGTACACCTCTCCTATCATCCGGGGGAACGGACCGCCTGGTACCTGACGCCTAGGTACGTTTACCAGGGCGTGGTCGGCGAAGGCGGACTGAATTACCTGGGTACCTCATTGGGGGTGCTTTTCGGCAGAAACATTAAATTCGGACTGGAGTATAGTTTTTCCAAGATCCTGGATCCCGTGAATGATATCCCCGATGAGTTTGATGATGAAGATTTCGGAGCCAACCTGTATAATATCGGGTTTGGGGTGAAATTTCCTATACGGTAGTCAGCAATCAGCAATCAGCGCTCCAAACTAACTGGTAAACTGACCAACTGATAAACCGCCCACCACCCACTAACCACCGTTAATGTTTCCCGCATAAACATTTTCCGACTTCCTGGCTTTCCCCGATTATCGGAAAATAGCCGGCATTTTTCTCCATCTCCCAGGAAAAGGGTTTCCGGTGTTTGTCGTAATTGCCGGTTTCATTCATGGTTTCGGCATCGTACAATCTTCCGTTGACCATGGTGTAACGGATACTCTCGGTATTATAAATGTTTTCCAGGGGATTTTTGTCCAATACCAGGAGGTCGGCCAGTTTTCCCGGTTCAAGCGATCCGATCCAATCGTCGAGGCCGAGACTTTGAGCAGGATTAATGGTTGCTGTTTTTAAAGCCTGGTGATTGTCCATACCTCCCTGGGTCATCATCCAGGTTTCCCAATGGGCGCCGAGTCCTTGCAACTGGCCATGGGCCCCGATGTTGATCTTTACTCCGGCATCGTTCAATTTTTTCAGTTGCTTGGATACCAGAATGTGACCGTTTTCATATTCTTCCTCCGGCAGCATGGTGCGGTGGCGGCTTCGTGTATCCACGATGGACCTTGGCGTAAACTGCAACAACCGCTTCTTCTCCCAGACATTGGTATGCTGGTACCAGTAATATTCCCCGCTGACCGAGCCATACGATACGATAAGGGTTGGGGTATAGGCCGTTTTGGAATGTTTCCAAAGCTGGATGATATCCTCGTGCAGTTCGGCCACCGGCATATTGTGTTCAATGGTGGTGTGTCCGTCCAGGATCATAGAAGTATTGTGGTAAAAAAAGGAGCCGCCCTCGGGCACCACTTCGATATCCATTTCGCGCGCGGCCTGGATGATCATCTGCCTTTGGTCCCTCCGGGGCTGATTGTAACTTTTTACGGAAAAGGCACCGAAAGCCTTCGTCCGGCGGATAGCGCTCCGGGCATCTTCCAGGTTATTGACCACCGCCTTAAAATTGCCATCCGCTCCGTACAAAATGGTACCTGTGGAAAAAACCCTGGGCCCCACGATCCTCCCGGCTTTCTGGAGTTCGCTTTGGGCAAAGACCCATTCCGTATTGGCAGAAGGATCATGCATGGTCGTGACCCCATAAGCCAGGTTGACGTAATAAGGCCAGAACTGGTGTGGAGATAGACCGGTATTAAAATGGTTGCCGTGGGCATGGGCATCAATAAATCCCGGGAGGATGGTTTTTCCCTGGCAAGGGATGATGCGGGTATCGGCAGGAATGGCCACCGTGCCCGTTTTGCCAATCGCTTTTATGAGATTCCCCTCCACGAGCAGGGTTCCATTGGCGATCACTTCGTCCCCTTTCATCGTGATGATCCTGGCATTGGTAAAAGCAATTCGGCCTTCCGGTTTGTCCATCGGCAGGCTCAGCCCGATTTCAATTCCGGATTCCGGCATTTTAAACCCGGATTCCGGCTTGCCGGCAATAAATTCAAAACGGTCTTCGAGGGGTATGGAAAAATATTCATTGCCCAGGGTGTAGTGCAACCTCCTGCTGTCGCTGCTCCAGTGCAGATTGAAGCCGGCATCCCTGGCTACCTGCCGTACCGGGAAATCCGCAGTCCCGCTTCCCAGGTCAATGATTTTTCCGGACTGTGGCAAGGCTGCGATATATACTTTATGCAGGTCGATGAAAGCCACCCATTTTTCATCCGGAGAAATGGTAAACTGGCTCCCGTAAGTGCTTTTGATTTGGGTCCGGTCATCGCTACCGTCCGGTTTGCAACTGTTTAATGTAGAATTCATGCCTCCTCCGGACTGGTAATAAATCCGGTCCCCCCGGGCATTAAACCGAGGTTGGCTGCCATGCGGCGTGACAAAGCGTGCCGGCCCGCCTGCCGCATCCATGATATATATGCCTGGCCTGGCCGTATGGGCAGGGCCCATGAGGTCGCTGGACCCTTCCCTGACAAACACAATTTGTTTTCCGTCCGGAGAAAAGGAAGGGGTCCGATAATTCCCTTGTTCTTCCGATATTTTTTCCGAACGGAGGTCATTGGTATTGAGCTTCCAAAGGGAGGAGGAGGCGGAATCACCCAGGGCGACATAGACCAGGTATTTCCCATCCGGGGAAAAAGCAGGTTCAAATTCGAAAGGGCCATTCCGGGTCAGCCTTTGGGGCAGGCCAGCCGGCAATTCCTTTCTCCATAAATGGCCGGCGGCATGGAATACGATGTATTTCCCCTGGGGATCGGTCACGAGATGCCGTATGGCTTTCACTTGGAAAGATCCGGGGTTGAGGTTTTGTTTAAGCCGGATGGCCTCATAGATTCTCTGGCTGACCTGGCAGGTGAAGGGCACCTCGGTGGACTGGTTGAATCCGGCCACATTCACTTTATTGATTTTACCATTGGCCCAGATAAAGATGGATCGATTATCCGGGGACCAGGCAAAACCGGTATAGATTCCGAATATCGTCCAGGATTCCTGCTGGTCTTTGGACAATTGATCAAATACGGGCCATTCCCTGGCGGTCTCCAGTTCACGGACATACAGCACGGATTTGGTCCTGACCCTTTTTACAAAGGCTAGATATTTCCCGTCACGGGATACCTGGGGACGAAACGCTCCACCGGCTCCTCCGGTCACAGTTTCACTGGTTCCTTTTTCACGGTCGTAGCGCCGGATCACGAAGATCTGGTTGTTGGGATCTTTATTGTATTGGAAAAAGCCTCCGGGGTACATGTCCTCACTGTAATACACATATCGTCCATCCGGCGATACCCAGGGTTCATTCAGATCCTGCTGGTCGTTTTTCCTGGGGGTCAGTTGCAATCCCTTGCCTCCGCTCACATGGTACATCCATAGTTCGCCTGCCCCCAAAGACCGCGTGGAGGTAAAATGTTTTCGGGCAATGATAAATTCTCCATCCGGAGTCCAGACCCCGTTGTTCAACAGGCGAAAATCTTCTTTGGTGATGGATTTGGCATTTTGACCATCGCGGTCCATTACCCAGCAATTATCCCCTCCTCCGGCATCCGACGTAAAGATTATTTTTTTCCCATCCGGGCTGAAGCGCGGCTGAACTTCGAAAGCGTGACCGCCCCGGATCAACCGGGCTGTGCCCCCCTCAACGGGCAGGGTATAGAGGTCCCCCAGCAGGTCAAAAACAATTTCCTTTCCTTCGGGGTCCAGATCCAGATTCATCCAGGTGCCTTCCCGAACGGTGAAGGAGACCTCTTTATAAGGGCCGGGCGGATCAGAGACCTTCCATTTTTGGGGGCTTTGGGCCTTTGAGGTTGAGGTTAAGGTTAAGGTTAAGGTTGAGGTTAAGGTTAAGTATAGAAACCTGGGGATCATTTTGAATTAGAGTTTAAAGTATACTGGTGAAATTATCGATTTCTCATTACTTATTAAATCAAGCCTGGTTTCCGGTCGGGGACCGGATCGTAGATGAAGCGGGATCCTGTTATTATTCAATAAAATAGTATTAATATTAAATGGGAGGTAAGGACTATTTAAGGTGCAGACTTGTTTATCTTTCCTTTTTATGAAACAGGCGCAACCATATCTGACCCTTCTTCTTGCTTTACTCATCATTCAGTCAGCGGCCTATGGCCAGATCGACCCCAAAGCCACAAGGGAGACCAAGGCCTTATTTAAAAACCTGAAAAAGCTTTCCCGAAAAAAGGTCTTGTTCGGGCATCAACATGCCACGGAATACGGCCATGGATGGTCCGGGGAGGAAGACCGATCGGATGTCAAATCCGTGACCGGTTCCCACCCGGCGGTCATCGGCATTGATTTCATGGGATTGTCCGGCTGGCCCCCGGAGGCCATCGGCAGGACGATGGAAAATTTAAAAAAGAATGTGCTGGCCACCTTTGCCCGGGGAGGGGTGACCACCGTGGCCTGGCATTTTATGAATCCGGCATCCAGGGGTGGATTTTACTGGCGGGATTCTATTTCCGCCCCGGCCATGTCTTTGATTAAACCGGGCGGTTCTCACCATGAAAAGTATAAAGGCATCCTGGATACCGTGGCCTTGTTTTGCAAGTCGGTAAAAAATGAAAAAGGCAGGCTCGCACCCATGATTTTCAGACCATTTCATGAATTGGACGGGGGCTGGTTTTGGTGGGGAAAACCCCATTGCACCAGGGAAGAATTTATCGAAGTGTGGACCTTCACTGTAAGGTACCTACGTGATTCCCAGCAGGTGCACAACCTCCTCTATGCATTTTCTCCGGACTGCAAATTCAATACGGAAGAGGAATTCCTGGAGCGATATCCGGGGAATGCCTGGGTGGACCTGGTGGGCATGGACAATTACCGGGACATGGGCAGGGATACCTACAATATTGAAAAGGCCGCCGGTCAGTTGACCATCCTTTCCCGAATCGCCAAAGCGAATAAAAAGCTGGCCGCTTTTACTGAAACGGGCCTGGAGTCCATTCCCAATTCGGAATGGTGGACAGCCACCCTGCTGAAAACCATTCGCCGGCCCGGGATCCGGTTGTCCTATGTACTGGTTTGGAGGAATGATGTGCGCAGCCCTACCCATTATTACGCGCCTTTTCCGGGTCAGCCCAGCGTGCCGGATTTCCTGAAGTTTTACGAGGACCCTTATACCTTGTTTGAAAAGGATCTCAGGAAAATCTACAGGCGGAGATTTTTGTTTTTTTGATGGGATAGACGGGGAGGGTATCCAGCGCCTTGGGCCGCCCTTCGGGATTTTCCTATTTCCACTATAACTTGCAGGCGATGTTGGATCTCAGCCAGGGAAACCTGATTAACCTGATCATTACCTGGATGGCTTTAGCGATAGCGATCTTTTTCAGGTATGTCCTGATGGCAGGGGTGTTTTATTACCTCTTCTATGTCCGGTTTGCCGGCAGGTACCATTCCCAAAAAGTAAACCTGAGGCCGGCCAAGAGTAAACAAGTCCGGATGGAGGTCCGGTATTCCTTTATTGCTTCCCTTCTTTTTGCTGTAATGGGGACCCTGGCCATTTATTTCTGGCAGCGGGGCGGTACCCTCATCTATACAGACCTGTCCGGGTGGAAGGCCTGGTGGTTGCTTCCCAGTTTGTTCCTGGTCCTTATGATCCATGAAACGTATTACTACTGGCTGCATCGCTGGATGCATCGCCCGGGCGTATACCGATTGGTGCATCGTACCCATCACGAAAGCCTGACCACCACGGCCTGGACTTCCTTTTCATTTCACCCGGTGGAGAGCGTGCTGCAGGCCCTGCCGGTTTTTATCCTGATCTTTATAATGCCTCTTCACCCGTTCACGCTGATCGCCCTGTTTTTGATCATGTCGGTGACCAGTGTGGTCAATCACCTCAATGTTGAGATTTATCCTTCGGGGACCCACCGTCATTGGCTTGGGAAATGGTGGATCGGCGCCACCCACCATGCCCTGCACCACAGCCGCTTCCATTTTAATTACGGTCTTTATTTTACTTTCTGGGACCATTGGATGAAAACGGAAAGCCCGGAATTTGAAGCCTTATTTGAAGAAAAAACCAAATCCTGATGAAAGTTCTATTTAAAGGATTGGCATGGGTCCTGGTTGAATTGCTTGTTTTTGCCGCACTGTTTGTGGCCTCCGGGGCTTTGATCGTCACCGGCATCCAATGGATTTCGGGCAACGAATACCTGTTTTGGACCTCCGCCGATCTGAATGAACAAACCAGCCCCTATACCCTGCTGACCAGCACTTTTATCCCGGTGCTTCTTAGTGGCACGCTGGCTGCAGGGATTGCGCATCACTCTATTTTTAAGCGTCCGCTATCGGGACTGGGTTTTGGGTACGAGCGGTCCTTCTTTTATTTTGGACAGGGATGGTTGTGGAGCTTTGCCCTGGTTTTGCCCGGCTTTCTCATCCTTTGGTTTCTTGGACAAATTCATTTGCTGCCGGCAGACTGGAACGGATATTATTTTGCCGGTTTTATTTTATTTTTTATCATTCAAAGCGCGGGGGAAGAGGTGATGACCAGGGCTTATCTCATCCCGATGATTGAAGCGCGCTTCAATACCCTGGCCGCCCTCGTGGTGTCCGCTTCCATTTTCGCCCTGATGCACCTGGGCAACGAACATTTTACCTGGATCGGGTTCCTCAATATTTTAGCCGGCGGAACCCTGATGGCCCTTTTTTTTATCCGTTACCGAAATATCTGGGTCTGCACCGGCCTGCATGCGGGCTGGAATTTTGTCCAGGCCAGCCTGCTGGATTTTAATGTGAGCGGCATCGATGTGTACAGTTTCATTCAATTCCAGGATACCGGATACCCGGGACTCAGCGGAGGGGATTTTGGATATGAGGGATCCTGGATCGCATGGCTGATCCAGGTAGCCGGCATTTATTTATTTTACCGTTGGAACCGGGCGGAATTATCAGTAAGGTTCAATCGTCAACCGGCTCCCCTCACCGAGACCACGGATGCGGCGAAGTTGTGGATGCCCATGCAGGAAGAGAATCCGGGCGAATAAACCTATCCCAGTTTGATGAGGTATCCCGTGTAAAGGATATAGGCCGCAAGCATGATGAATGCCTTCCATCGGTCCAGTTTGTGCCGGGTGAGAATGAAAAGAAATACCATCAGGGCCAGGGTCCCGGCAATCAAAACATAAATGTCGCGGTTCATCTCCGTATTATAGTCAATGGGATGGATCATTCCGGTGATGCCCAGGATGAAGAATATATTAAAAATATTGGAACCAATGACGTTACCGATCGCGATGTCATCGTGTTTGTGATAGGCCGCTACCGCTGAAGTGGCCAGTTCAGGCAGGGAGGTCCCGATGGCCAGGATGGTCAGGCCAATCAGTTTTTCACTCCATCCAAAGTACTGAGCGATGTTCACGGCGTGGTCGACGACCAGTTTGCCGCCACCGATCAGCGCGGCCAGGCCGCCCAGGATCATGATGATCGAAAACGGCATACTGTATTGGTGGTATCCTTCCTCCGCATTTTTTGCCGAAGCTTCCTTCATGCTCAGGTAAACGTAATAAATAAAGGCGCTAAAAAAAATCAATAAGATCAGGGCATCCAGGCGGGATAGGCCGTTGATGCCGGAGCCGCCCATTCCATTCCATGAATCATTGACCAGGAACCAAAGTAAAAAAGCCGCGCCCAGGGAAATGGGGATCTCCTTATTCACGGTATTGCGGTGAACGGCCAAGGGGTATAACAGGCCGGCTACGCCAAGAATAAACAGCAGGTTAAAATTGTTGCTGCCAATGACATTGCCGAAGGAAGCGTCATTTCTGCCTTCCAGGGCGGCCAGGACGCTCACTGTAAGTTCGGGCATAGACGTCCCGAAAGCCACAACGGTCAGGCCGATGGCGAGGTTGGAAATGCCTTTTCTTTTAGCCACGGAGGAAGCGCCTTTCACCAGGAAATCGGCCCCTTTGACCAATATTCCGAAGCCCAAAAGGAGGAGGATCACGGATAAAAACATGGCGCAAATATAGATATTTCAGGCTTTTAGCTAAAAGCCGCCAATTCTGGTAAAGGACCGGGGAAACGGTCACCCAAAGGAGGGCGCGGAGCTTTTCGCACGGAGAAATGAGGCGCGCGGAGCACACGGAGGAAATAATCATTTTAATTTTACCCACCGCCCTCGAATTACAAAAATCATCTCCGTGATCTCCTTCCTTCCGTGTGGGTCTAACAAGGCCGGCGCCTCTGGCGCCCGGCAACTGGTACGCACGCGGAGCACACGAAGCTCACGGAGAAAATATTCATTTTATTTACCAATCTTAAAATAAACAACTCCGTGTTCTCCCTCCCTCCGTGTGAATATAATATGGCCGGCGCCTGTGGCGCCCGGCTGGCATGCGCGCGGAGCACACGTAGGAAACAATCATTTATATTTACCCATCCCCTTAAATTAAACAACTCCGTGCTTTCCCCCCCCCTCCGTGTGAACATAAACGGCCGGCGCCGGTGGCGCAACTCCGTGCTCTCCCTCCCTCCGTGTGAACATAATACGGTCGGCGCCGGTGGCGCCCGGCTGGTATGCGCGCGGGCACACGGAGGAAATAATCATTTTATTTACCCATCACCTTAAAACAAACAACTCCGTGCTCTCCCACCCTCCGTGTGAACATAATACAGCCGGCGCCTGTGGCGCCCGGCTGGCATGCGCGCGGAGCACACGGGGCACACGGAGGAAATAATCAATTTATTTACGCATCACCTTAAAACAAACAACTCCCTGTTCTCCCTCCCTGCCGACCACATTGCCCACTGCAATATTATCGGGTTTAGGGTTGGGTCGGGGCTTGGTGAGGGGTTCAAGCGTGGTGTATTTCCTTAACCAGGTAATACATGTCAATGTCTCCGATATTTTTGGCATTTATTTTACCCCGATAGGTACACTCAAATTTATCTTTTACCAGGTTATAAGCATTGGAGGAAATACAGATCTTTCCGGGTTCGTCACTGCTTTCCATGCGGCTGGCAATATTAACAGTGCTGCCCCAAATATCATAGGCATACTTCTTTTTTCCCACCACCCCAGCCACGACAGGCCCGATATGTATTCCGATGCGGATTTCCCAGGGTGGGAGCCCTGACTTACCCCGATGAAGGTTAAAGTTTTGTATATATTGCTGAATTTCCAGCGCAGCCTGCATGATTCGGATACAATGATCTTTTTGGGGTGTAGGTATGCCCCCGGCGCACATATAGGAATCCCCGATGGTTTTAATCTTTTCCAGGTGATATTTTTCGATCAGGTTATCAAACGCCATAAAACAAGTATTTAATTCCGAGACGATCTCCTGGGGAGACATCTGGTCTGTCAGGTTGGTGAAACCCTTGAAATCTGTAAACATTACCGAGACGCTTTCATAATAGCGCGGAGTGGCAGATCCGTTTTGCCGCAATTCCAGGGCAACTTCCTCCGGCAGTATGTTCAGGACCAGATTTTCAATTTCGGCTTTCTGCTTATCCAGCAATTTATTGACAGCTGTTTTTTGCCGGTAATTGCGGTATAAGATAAAGATGATGAGAAAAACCAGGGCCAGTCCGGCAAGGAGGGCATTTTTAATCAGTTTTTGCCGGTTCAGCGCCAGGTCCTGCAGCGACTTTTCACTGGACAGCAGGCTGATTTCATTCTCTTTTTTCTTAAGGTCAAAATCGAGCCTGAGGTTGGCCAGCTTATTATCGGTTTCATTGTTGTATATCACCTCGTTAATGCTGGTCAGTTTTAGCTGAAACTGGTAGGCCTTTGCAAAATCCCCGGTTTTACTGTATTGGGAAGCCAGGCCCGCATAAGCCAATCGCAATTCATCATTGATATTGAGCTCGAGGGCATAACTTTCAGCCTTTTTATACAGTTCAATGGCTTTGGCAGTCAACCCCTGCTGGGCATAGGTATCTGCCATGCCCAGCAGGGCAAAGGTCATATACATCTTATTATTGGGGCGGGCAGCTTCTTCGTAGGCCTGTTGCTGGTATTTTAAGGCAGTGGCAAAATCAAGTTTCTTTAGAAAGGCTTTACCTATGTTATTCAAGGCCAGGGGCAGGCTGGATTTATTTTGCAGGTACTTTTCCCCGATCCGGAAATAAAAGAGCGCAGAATCGACCTGGTCTCGTTTCAGATAAATTTCCCCCATATTTCCGGTAGCAATACCCATTGCTTCGGCAAAGCGCGGATCGGTATCCATGTATTGTTCAGATACCGCTATGGCATGCTGGTAATTTTCAAGTGCTTTATCCACCGTAGCGGGCTTTTTATCATATAAAGCACCCAGATTGTTGGACAGGGTGGCGATCCGGAAATGGTCGCCGATCTCTTCTGCCAGGATGAGCGACCTCAGGTAATAATCGAGGGCCCTGGCTTCATCACTCCGTTCATATACACCTCCGAGATTGCTCAAAATATTGGCAATACCTTGTTTGTCCATAGCTTTTTCGAAAAAGAGTAAGGAGTTTTCCCAGGCTTCTATAGTCAATAAGGGCTCACCTTTGAAATAATTGGCCAACCCGATGTTCTTATATGCCAGGGCAGTCCCTCTGTGATGTTCCAGTTTTGTTGCGATCGTCCGGGCCAGCTGGGCATAGTGGATGGCACTGTCCCAGGAATTGTTATAAAAAGCCTGGCTCAGGTCCAGGTACAGTTTCATTTTAGCTGAATCCTCCTCGGCGGTCTCAATCCGGAGTTTCAGGCTGTCCACCAATTCCATCTGTCCAGAAGTCCGGGGCAGAATGGATAGGAAGAGTAAAAAAACAAAACAATTTTTAAACATGCGGCTATTAAATATAAAGGGCTTTTCTTCAATGGATCCGGGTGATGCTGTATGCACATTTTTTACACGGCATGCACCGCTGACTGAGCTATGTCATAATTTTATCCATTTAATGGTTTCAATTCGATCCTGTAATTTAATTCGAAGGAAATAGATGCCGGTTTTTAAGGGACCGGCTTTGATTAAAATGGAATGTTCATCCAGTTGATTCGCCTGCCAGGCGTTTACCCGTCTACCCGCCAGGTCAACCATCTCCAGGCCGGTGGAATGAATGACTTCCCTTGAACTGATTATACTGAAATCCGATTGCACCGGATTTGGGAAAATAGCGATTAAGCCCCATGCTCCGGCAGGAGACCCTTGAACGAGTCCGGGTGAAGGATTTCGGCCGGCAAGATTGGAGCTGGAAGCGCATTTGTTGGATGTTGAACTGGCCTCGCTGCTGGAAGCGCTCTTTTTATCGCTGTTTTTAGTCCGGACGCTCCAGGTCATTTTTTTACCATCAAAATAAATTTCGAAATAATGGGTTCCGGGCAGCAAAAGAACCGGAGGATGGCCGGAATAGACTCCCGCGGAAGTAATCTTATTATCCTCGCCTTCAGGTATATAAAATGTTATATCGTTGTCATTGATATAATAAAACCTGGCTTTGTACCTCAATCCTGTAGCCTGGGCCCCCATATCCTCAACACAATCCAGGAAAGGACGAATATGTCGGACGTTTTTTGTGGGATTTACATACAAAAAACCGTTAAAATAAGTAATCTGGTAATTCGTCCCTTTACTGAAATTCAGGTTGTATGGGGTAATGATATAAGTGCCTGCGGCACCGCTATAGGGATTTTGATTTGAATCAAACACCGCAAATTGGAGACTTCCGGGCCCGATCAGCAGGGCGTCTTGGTTACGGAGTCCCTGATAAGTGGCTGTAAAAGCGGGCAGCGGTTCGCCTTCACTGATGCCTGCATCGTTTGCCGTAACGGTTAATGGCGCTTTGGTGATGGTAAGAATGCCCGGACTATAAACCAGGTTATAATTCGGGGAAAATCCACCCGAAAGGGTGACGGGATAAGGGCCCACATCCGAAAGGATGGACGCTGTGGTGGATATCGCCGGTAGCGTGGTGATCGCTGAAATTCCATCACCGGAAGCAAATCCGGAATAAGCAAGGGTGAACACTGGATTTTGGAGTCCATATTCCCGGGTCGTGTCCACTGCCGTAATCGTCAAATTCCTTTTGGCTACCGTGAATTGGCCCTGGACTAGGTTAACCTGATAATTGACCGGCTCGGATAAGATGACCTGGGGCTGGATAAAATGGGATCCGGCGCCGGGGTTGATCAGCGGTTGACCATTTCCGTCGACCATAATATAGTTAACCTGTACCTGGTCCGTATAACGTAAGCCAGACAGGGATCCGGTGAAAAGGGGCACCGGGTCACCATAGGTCATAAAGGTATCCCTGGCGGTTACGGTCAATACGGCCTTTGAAATCGAAAGGTTACCTAAACCATATGTGATATCGAGATTTCCATTGTATAATCCTCCGGGGGTGTATCCGCCGGGTATGATGAAATGATCTCCCGCGGTCAGGCCCGTAAGGCCATTGACGGAATGCAATATCAAACTTTGATCACCCAGGGAAAGATCATCTTCATCAATGATGCTTGCCAGTTCGGAATGCTGGTTTAAAAATGGGGTTCCGTTGATCAGGATATCGGAACTGCTATTAATAAACGGATAGCCATTCAAATAGGGTACCCCGTTGACCAGCTCCAGACTGCCGTTCAGAAAAGGGACCCCGTTGAGATAAGGGACCCCGTTGAGGACCTGGATGCCGCTGTTTATAAAGGCAACGCCGTTGATATAGGGGTTGCCGTTGAGCAGGGTGAATCCATTGCTGTTATTTATAAAAGGAGCTCCGTTAACATAAGGTGTACCATTGATGATCTCCAGTAAACTATTGATGAAGGGTACGCTGTTCAGGAAAGGCGTGCCGTTAATGAGTGAAAAGGCGCTGTTGAGGTAGGGGGTGCCGTTGACATACGGGGTACCATTGATGATCTCAAAACCACTGTTGAGGTAAGGCACGCCGTTAATCAGGTACAAGCCATTGTTGTTCACGAAGGGCACGCTGTTGATAAAATAAATCTCACCGCTGTTGATGAGCGGGACCCCATTGACATAAGGGATTCCATTCACCAACTCAAACCCGGCATTGAGGAAAGGGGTGCCGTTGAGGTATGGGGTGCCGTTGATCAGTTCAAAGCCGCTGTTCAGGTAAGGGACTCCATTGACATAGGGGGTACCGTTGATCTCTTCATAACCGCTCCGGTTGATATAAGGGGTGCCGTTGACATAGGGGGTGCCGTTGATGAAAGGCACCGAATTGATAAAGGGTACGCTATTGGTATTTTCATAACGCACGGTAGCTTCCCCGTTCAGGAAAGGGATGCTATTGAAGATCCCGGCATAATTGAGGTAAGGGATTCCGTTGAATAAGGGGGAGCCATTAATGAAGGGTGTTCCGTTACGAAGGATTGCCTCTGATGAATTGATTTGATAATCGAGAATGCTTTGAGGATTCAGATTTATGAACGAGGTCACCGGGCTGGTATTGCCTTCCGGTAATCCATTGAGGAAAGGGACCCCGTTGATGAAGGGTATGGCATTCGACACAGACCGGTTACTAGCCAGAAGGCCCATATTTTCCAGGTCACTGGCTTGCAGGACAATATTGGACTCGGGATAGGAATTGAATAATACCCAGTGATTGGATTTAAAACCGGAGAGGTATTCATTCCGGATTCCTTCCAGGAAGGCCGCTTTATCTCCGTGATCCATATTGGAATCGTCAAAAATGAAATCGTATTCGACCCCGGGAAGGAGGTCGCCATATACCACGGTTTGGTTCTTAGGTACGATTTTTAGAGGCATGCTCCGGATGCTTAAAATCCCGTTTACAAATTCATAGTTATACAGGTCCAGCAGTCCGGCATCCCGTGAATCCTCCGGATCGAATGTTCGATAGGGACGGAGCAGATACTGATTTACCGGGCTCATTACCGTCGCTGACGTGGAAAAACGCAATTGGTCAAGGCCCAATTGGTACAGGGTCAGTCCCGATTCGCTCAGGGGTATCCCATCAATCCAGATTCCAGCAGTGAACTCAGGCAGTCTTTCCCCAAATTTTTTCGATTTATTTTCCGCAATCACCTGAACGTTTTTTTTGGGGATATCCAGGAAGGTGATGGAATTGGAATAACCTCCATCCTGTCCGCTGGGCGATAAGGGAGGGGTATAAACGGTAATGGCAGGGTTGCCGCTAAACGGAGGAATGAACGCCGTCAGCTGGTTACCATCTATATAAATTGTGGTCAGTTCCTGATCGCGGAAATAAATGACCGATTGTTCCGTAAGGTACTCCCCGTTGACCGTAAGAAGTATGGGTAATTCGGAGCCGTTGAGGAGGTCCGTCCCTTCAGGAAATTCCAGAGAAGTAATCACAGGTTTCGGTGATGAAGGAAGGCTTGAAATTGCGGCATCGGCCTGGATAAAGCCATACCCGGAACTGTAATCAAACCCGGGAGCATGCATATCCCTCGCGGTATTTATAAAAAGTTGGCGGATATCTGAGGGAGTGGGGAGGCCGTATCCGAATTTTACCCTTGCCTGATAGGCCAGGGCCGCAACAGCTGCAGCATGTGGCGCAGCGGCTGAAGTGCCGAAAAAGTTAGGCAAACCGTCTCCATCGATATCCTGAGAACCGAAGGATACCGTGGTATTGACCCCATTGGGTGCTGAAAAATCAGGTTTATTTGGAATTAGCCCGTTGATCAGGCCGCCGCCAACGGATGAGAAGGAGGCAATGGTAGGCGGGTCTACGCCGAAAGCAGGGGTGTTGGAATACAAAACTGCGCCGACCGTCATGGCCCCCTGCGTATTGGCATGCCCGAAAATCGTCGAACTGCCTGAATAATTCAGGATCTCGGCATCCCCCCTGAATATGATGTACTTAAAATTTACATTCCCGCTACCCTGTGCGCGTACAATCATAAGATTGGCCTCTGTCGCTGCGGTGACCTGGAAAGGAAGGATTTCAAACGGATCTCCCCCAAAGTTGTTCCGGTTAAATCCATAGAGGACCCTCCCCTCCTCGTCCGTAATATAGATATCCAGGTCATTCTGGGTTCCGGTTACGGACTGACCCAATGAATAAACCTCATCCTGCCATTGCAAAACGAAGGTATAGGCACCCGCTTTATTCAATTTTATTTTCTGCAAAACCTGCCCTCCCCCGAAATCATGGGCGTTTCCGCTGAGGTTATTTCCTTCGGGAATCGGGCCAGGGGTGAATATGGCTTGATACGATTTACGGCCGAAATTCCCCGCGGAGGTAAAATAGGAAACTCCCTGGCTATTTACGTTATCCACCGCCTGGGCTACCGCCCCTTTGGTGAAGAAAGGTTCCGTGACATAGGTGAGGTCGTCCGTAATGATGGTACAACCCGAATTTTTTAACTGGATTACCCCGTTGGCAAAATCCCCAGCGCTTAGGAATCCGGTCCTGAAAGCCAGGGAGGCCTTAGGGGCCAGGTCGTGGATGATCTGAAGCATGGCCCGGCCCTCATCCAGTTTACGGCCGAATGGATAATCCAGCAGGACCTGGACCGGATTGAGATTGCCTTCAGGATTAGCCGGTCCCGGAAGATCGCCATTTTGCACATCCAGGGCAGCACGGTTGTCTAAAGTATTATAGCTGTCCGAGAGTACGCATACTTTTACGCCCGAACCATCAAGACCAAATCCATTCCGGGCGAAATCTGCACCCATGGCTTTATCTCCGGCCGTATTGGCAATCCCGTTTCCGGCAACCGGAGACACCAATGGCCGCACGTACTGGATCAGGTGAGGCAGGTCGTTGAGCTTATTCAGGTTCATGATGGGAAACCGCCCGGTAATCACCAGAATCCCGGGAGGATTGGGGATGACCTGATCCAGACCATATTCAGCAGTCTGCAAAAGGCTTAACACCTGGCTGTATTGGCCGGCCAGGGGAATGATTTCAATAAACACCTTTTCCTGATTGCTGTCCAGTAAAAACAATTGGTGCTCCGGGTTAAAATCACCCTGCTCGAAAAGGGCGGTCAGCTCAGAACCGATCAGGTCATTAACCTTCGTGGTCCCGGACTCATAACCGGGATCGATACAGGGGTCATAGACCACTGTTGCCGTATCCTTGGAGGCACAACCGGTGAAGGGATCTGTTACGGTTAAGATAAATTTACCGGATTTGGTAATAACCGGAGTTGGCGTACTGGCGCCGGATGCGATAAGGCCTCCGGACTCTGCCTGCCAATGAAATTGGGCAAAGGGAGAGGAGGAAGCCCCTTGAAGGGAAACGGAGGAAACCGTACAACTCAAGACCTGGTCCGGACCGGCATTGGCGCCTGGTGGGATGCAGTCCGCAGGCTTGACAAAACTGAAGTTGGCTCCGCTGTTGAGCACCACTTCAGCTCCGCTCCAAAGGGCACCCATCACTTCGGTACTGCCTGTTCCCGATCCAATCAGGATGTTTCCGCGGGCGGCATATACCGTACCCAGCCAGCGGGTTTTAGATCCGCCGTTCCCATTGGCTATGCTGAATGCCGTGCCGGTTCCATTGGTAAAAGAGGATATCCGGGAGGCGGCGGCTGAAGCATCGTTGTTTGGGACACCGGCATATTCGACGGCAATTTTTTCCAGGTTCATTTCTCCGGCCACCAGAATTTGAAATGTACCGGGAAGTCCCTTGAAATCAAATTTGAAAGTATTGTTTTTTGACAGGTTTATGGAACTGAAAACATAAATCCCGGGACCATCAAAGGTGATGGTTCTATTACCGGAAAGAGAAAGGTTTCTCCATTTACCCATTCCGTTCTCAGGGCTCAGAACCGCATTGTTGGTAATATCCGTATTGCCCGGTACGAATACAGGAATAACCGGGAGTGTGGGAAGGGAGGGAAGCGGTATGGGCGATGGCAGAAGAGATCTGCCACCTGCCGGGGCAGGACCGGAATAGCTTGCTCCGGTAGGTTGGGTAATGTTTCCATCGACCATTCCTCCGGCGATAACCATGTTTCCGTTGACCCGGAGGTTCCCCTTAAAGGAGGTGCTTGACCCTGCAGTAAGCACGGGGGTAACCAAATTTGCCAAATTTGCCGCAGTGATTTCTCCATAAACGGTATTGCCATTGGAAAGGGCAATCGTGCCTCCACTGTGAACACCGCCTCCAAGCACGATATTGCCGGTCGACTGGATGAGTGAAAGACTGCCAATCGAACCGTTTCCAGAGATGGAATTGGAGGAGGAGATGAGGACTTTATTTTTACCGTATAAGGCGAAATCGGAAATCTGGAGCGTTTGGCCTTGCAGCGCCGGAAAGGATAGCTTAATAAGGATAAGAAATACGGTTAAATTAAATGGTTTTGAGGTACGCATGGTTTAGTGCAGGTTGGGTATAGAAGCGTGTAAGGGGAATTAGGTTAAAGGTAATCATACGCTGGGACAACCGATATATATTTTTAACAGGCATATGATCTGAACTTTATCTCTGAAGGTGGAGATCCAGGCATTAAAAGTCAAATCCAATATCGGCCTTTAGCTTATAATGTAAACAGCGGGAAAAAAGTGAATGGTTATTGCATATTTTAAAGCCGTGAACGGGTTGTAAAATCCCGGAATTTGAGCCTTCGCCTGTAACCGCGCACCACTTTTTAAAATGGCCGGCCTCTGGGTTGCGATAAGTGCTCATGCATCACCATCCTGCTTACCGGTTCCGGATAAAATGGGTAGCGATGCTCAGGGGACGGAAGGTGTACCTTTTTTTGATGTGGTGCCCTCCGATGCGCGTGAAAATGTCCTGCAGTGTTTTGATCACCTCCAGGGTATGGTTGCCTTTATTGATCATCACACATTCCGCCATGGCGGCCCGGGCCGCGTCCGTGATCTCGGACCGGGTGGCCAGGCCCGTTTTATTTAGGTTTTCCAGGACCTGGGTGGCCCAGACCACCGGGACATGTCCGGCTTCGCAAATCCAAAGGATTTCCTCCTGGATTTCGCTCATTCGCTCGAAGCCGATCTCGACTGCCAGGTCCCCGCGGGCGATCATCACCCCGAAGGATTTTTCCCTCATCCCCTGAAAAAGGAGGGCCGGCAGGTTTTTTACCGCCTCCGGGGTTTCAATCTTGAGCACTATGCCCGGGGTCTGTTTTTTATACGTTTTCAACAGATCCTGGAGTAAGGCCAGGTCTTTGGGATGACGGACAAAGGAATATCCGACCAGGTCGGCATGTTTGCTGATGAAGGGGAGGCAGGACTTGTCATATTCGGTAAGCGGGGGCAGGCGGAGGCTCGAATCCGGAAAATTAAGCCCCTTTTCCGCTTTAATCCTTTTTTTTGAAGAGGATATCCGGCTGATCCGGACCTGGGCATAAGCCTTGCTTTTTTTTACGATTTTACCGCGGATCAGGCCGTCGTCGATGTGTACATGGTCCCCTGTTTTCAGGCCTGGTATGATCCCTGGCTCCCCCGTGCCAATCACAATATCGTTTTTATTAAATCCACGGCTGTCGTCGGCCAGCCAGACCAACTGGCCTTCCTTTACCGTGACTTTGCCGTCCGCACTGCCTTTTTTCAACAATTGGGTCCTGATCTTAGGTCCGGGCAAATCCATATAGATTTTGCAGGGTTTTCCGGTGTTCCGGCAGGCTTTTCGCAAATTCCGGATCATCTTTGACCAATAGGTTTCGTCGTCATGGGCGCAGTTGATCCGGGCAACGTTCATACCATCCAAAAGCAATTGTTTGATGAAAAAGTAATCGTCCGCGAAGCTGGAATCAAAGGTCACCATGATATGAGGGATGTTTTCATCCCTTTTTATGCCGAATAACAGCTTGCTCTGCCTGAAAATCTCCTTCCGGCTCAGCCGGTAATCGCAGGGATTGAGAGAACCCCGTTTGTACTCTTTCCCAAGCCTTTGCAGTATGGCCTGCAATTGTCTTTGAATATGGCTTTCAGAACTGGCCAGTGAAGAAAGCCCCAGAATATGCAGATCATCCTGGAGATCCCGGATATCCACATTGCGGAGGGACAGGTATTGAAGGAGGTTGGTCGCTCCCATCCGCTGTGCCGGGTGAACCGTTTGAACCAGGGCTGATTTTTGAATTGCGATCCGGTCCATCATGCGCTCCAGTCTTTCCAGGCGGAAGCGAACGGAATTCAAAGAAGGGAATACCATACAGCAAGGTAAATCCTAAAATTAATTTTCAGGATGCCGGGATCCGGTGATGAAAATCAGGCAGGGGGATGATTAAATCATAATCCGGGACACAAAATACCCTCCTGAGGGGATGGATAGACCCATTCCGCCCGCTTACCTTGGATGAAATTATCCTGTATTTATGAAAACTTTCATGTTCCCGCTGCTTGCCCTATTGTATTTGTACCCTTTCTGGCTCCGGGCACAGTCTCCCCGGACGATCAATATTCAGGGGGTTTTGTCCCAGGCCTCCGGTCAACCGGTACTGGACGGACAATATTTGTTGACCTTCCGGATCTATGCTTCTGCCCAGGAATCCGGTTTCCTGTGGGAAGAAAAGCAGGAAAATGTTCAGGTTCAGGCTGGGGTGTTCAGCACGATATTGGGGAAAATCAATCCCCTGACTCTGCCTTTTGACAAAACTTATTTTCTTGGGATACGCACCGGGCAGGAGCCCGAAATGACCCCCCGGATAGAATTGACCTCCACCCCTTACAGCCTGATGGCTAAAAATGTGGAAAACAATGCCATCTCGTCTGAAAAAATTCAACCCAACGCCGTGACCATTGATAAAATATCATCCCCTTTGATTTCCAGTCTGAACGGTGTTACGAATGATGGGGGGAATATCAATATCGTGGCGGGTGCAAACATCACCATTCTCAGCAATGACCAGGACAATACCATCACCATCTCGGCCGTAAATCCGGGGACCGGTACCGCCGGCATATCCCGCATCAATGGTGGAAATGCCATTTCGGTGACCGGTCCGGATGGGCCGACGACGACCATTTCCGTTAACCCCAACGCCATAACCAATAATGAAATTCAGAACAATACCATCACCGCTGATAAAATTGTCCCTAATGTTTTATCCAGCCTGAGCGGAGTGAGCAATGACGGAGGCAACATCAACCTGGTAGCTGGCAATAACATATCCATAGTGCCCAATGACGCGACCAAAACCATTACCATCTCGGCGGCTGGTTCCGGAGGCGGCACTGGGACGATAAACCAATTGTCAGAGGGAACGGGCATCAGCATTCAGAATCCGTTTGGGCCGAATACCACCATTGGATTGAAACCGAATATATTATTGGGACCGGCCGGATCCCTGCACCTCCTAAATCAAAATTCACTGGCGGTTGCCGGGTTTTCAACCAGCGCTTCGAATCTGGGAGGGACTTTGAGTTTGTCCAATGGCCAGGGCACACAAACTTTCGGAGTCACTCATTTTCCGGATGGACAACCATTACTCAGCCTGAACAGCCGGCTGGGGAGGCAGGTGGTTGATATCAAGGCCAATGAATTCAGCGACGGGGAACTCAACCTAAAATCCGTACTCACCAATACCACGGTTCGCCTGGGCTCCAATGACAATGCCGGTGGACTGGTCCATGTCTTCAACAAGGCCGGGATCCTGGCCTCGCAACTGGGGGTGAATGCGAGGGGAGATGGCCGGTTGAAGTTGAATTCGGTCAATAACCGCACTGCCCTTGAATTGGAATCCATCGCCGAAGGTGCAGGAATTCTACGTCTCTATAATGAAGAAGAAACTCCCGTGCTCCGGCTGACCACTTCGGAATCATTGGGTGGAAGGTTGGTCATCTACAACCGTTCAGGGAATGAAGCCGTGAGTTCCAGTTCCAATAATTCCGGCGACGGAGGATTATTCATCCGTTCCGGCCGGGACCGGCTTATGATCGGCATGCAATCCAATACCGACAATGGCGGGGGCATGCTGGGAGTCTTTAATGAGGAGGGAAATGAGACGATCCGCCTTTCCAATTTTATGGATAATCAGCCTTTTATTATTCTGAAAAACCGCTTGGGAAATGTGGTTTCGGAGCTGAAGGTTAATGAATTCAGCGATGGTGAACTGACCCTCCGATCCGTCCTGAACAATCCCACCTTGAGCTTGGGAGCCACCGACAATGCCGGCGGGATCATCAATGTTTTTAACCGGGAGGGCCAAACCATGGCCGCTATCCTCGAGAATGGAAACGGCGGCTTCATCGACATCCTGAATAACGACGGGACGGAGGTGATCACCATGGGCATTACCACCGATGATTTAAATGCCAGAATTAATGTCAATAACCGTCTCGGGAATTCCTCGGCCGAATTGTTTGCCAACGAATTCAGCGACGGGCAGCTGACCCTGAATTCGGTATTGAAGAATCCAACCGTGATCGCGGGCGCCAACGACAATGCGGGAGGTCTCATCCAATTATTCAGCCAGGATGGAAAAAGAGCTGTCCGCCTGACTGAGGTGACGGGAGGTTTCCTGGGCATCAATAACACGGATGAGACGGAAATGATCCAGATCGGGACCCTGGAAGACAGAAACGGCCTGATCCGGGTCAATAACCGGCTGGGAAATCCGGTGGCCGATATGCAATCCAATGAATTCAGCGACGGGCAGATCACCCTGGGTTCGGTGGAAAAGAACAGGACCCTCCTCCTGGCCGCAAATGACAATGCCGGAGGCCTGATCAATGTATTCAATAGATCCGGTTCCGTTTCCGCCCAACTCACCGAAACGGAAGGCGATGGATTATTCAAAATATTTAACAGGGATTCTCAATTGGTGCACCAACTGGGGATTAATGCATACCGGGCAGGACTCTTTGAAATCAAAAGCATTTTTAATAACCCTGAGAATGTGGCCGAAATGGGGGGGAATGAAGACGATGAAGGTCACCTTTATTTATTCAATCGTGAAGCCAAAACCGCGGTCTATTTATCCGCGGCCGGGGGTGACGGCGACCTTGGGCTTAATGACATATCCGGAAAAGTCAAGGCATCCCTTTCCGGCTCCCGGTATGGTGGAAGCCTCTCATTAAGAAATGAAGCCAACCAGCCCGTCCACTACATGGGGACCTTTGGTAAAAGCGGGGAGGGATTTTACAGCATCCAGGATAAATCGGATGTAAATAAGAACCGTCTTCACATGGGCGGCGATACCCTGGGTAACGGTTTTTTGAATATTTACAATTACAACGGCCTGAATACTTTTTTTATGGGCCACAATGCTTTCGCGGACGGAACCCTCTCCCTCAAAAACAATATGGGCAACCTGGGCGCCGTGTTTGAGGCTTTAAGGGACGGAGGCAGCGTCACGGTCACGGATGGCAAGTCAGGTACCAATCACCGCGGGGTATTGCTGAACGGCCTGAATGGCGGAAAACTTTCTTTATTTAATAATCAGACCAAACTTGTGAATGTCATTGGGGTCGGAGAAAACGGTGAAGGCCTCTGGCAAATCGTCAGCAAACAGGATCTCACTAAAAACAGGGTCGAAATCGGAGGGGATAATTCAGGCTCCGGCTTCGCTAAGTTTTTCAACGGTATGGCCTCCCTGGCAGCGGATCTGGGTTCTTTCCCGGGAGGCTCAGGTTTTGTGTCGACCTATGGACCAAGCGGTAAAAGACAGACCCATCTGGCTCAGTTTGGTAATGGAGGCGCGGTATATGTGATGGATGACAACGAAAATGCCGTAGGCACCCTCGCATATAATGGCACTGCCGGCCTTGCCTGGGTAACCAGCAAGGAGCGCAAAGGCGGAGCGTTCATGACCCACAATAGCCGGGGAGGGGATATTCATGTACGGAACAATGCCGAAAAAATAGGTGCTGAAATGATCACCGCGGCCAACCTCGGAGGTGAATTCAATATCTATAATGCTAATGGCGGAAACACTGCGAGATTGAGCAATGGAAGCAGCGGAGGAGGATTGATCGAAGTGGGAACAGCCGCCGGCGACAAAGTCGGCCGGATGACTACCCTGGAGGGCACGGGCTATTTAGGACTGGACAATATTGATAAACTGGAAGTGGTCCGCATCACGGCCAACCAAGGTAAAGGCGGAGGCATGGCCCTGAGGAACGATAAGGGATTTGATATGATCAGGCTGACCCAGGATCAGTCTCATGGAGCCATCGTGGTGAATAACGCCACCGGTGGCTTAATGTCCATACTCACGCGTACGACATTGGGCGGAGGATTTTTTGGCACAAAGGATCATAAAGGGGGGGATGCGGTTTGGTTGACCACCAACGACCAGGGAGGGGGTAATCTCACGACTTTCAATGACCAGGGAAAAGTGGCTGCAACGATAAATGTGAATACCGCCGGCCAGGGAAAGGCATCGGTCAATGGACCGGGAGGAAATGAATTAGCCACCCTCACCGGCACCGTTCAGGGCACCGGCCTCGTAAATATATTTAACAATGCCGGAAAGGTATTGGCCGGCATGACCAATAACACGGTAAGCGGGGGCGGTTATTTATTTGTCAACAATTCGGCAGGCACTTTCCTGAGTGGGATCACCACCAATAATTCCAGCGGGGGAGGTTATCTGCATGCCAACACTTCGGGCGGAAAAGATGTCGCCCGGATGACTTCGTCAAATGGAGGTGGAGTGGTGGTCACTGACAATCCGAACGGGGCTGCGGTGTCTTACCTGAGTTTCAATAACAACAATGGGGGTTATATTGGCGTAGCCAACGCGGCAGGCGCAGACAAAGCCAGATTAACCATCAATAACGGGGGTTCAGGTATTGTCAGCGTAAGCAATGCCTCCGGAAGGGATGTCGTGGAAGCTTCGGTCACTACCGATAATCACGGGACGGTGGCCACTTATAATTCTTCGGGCGCCGTGATCGCCGGCTTGTTGGCCACCTCCAGTGGTCATGGATACGTCAGGGCAAGCAACAGCGCTGGCAGCGAAAGGGCTTCCATGTTCAGCGGCAACCTGGGTGGTTCCGTAAATGTGTACGACGTCAGCGGCATGCAAAGAGTAAGTATGAGCGGCGGGGGCAATATGACCGTAACCGATGCGGACGGTTCTTATTTGTCAAACTACAGCACCGGAAGCGGGGTGAATTTGATTTTGGTGGACCGATTCCAACATCCCAGGGCCGAGATCAAAAGCGGAATCCTCCTCGCGAAAGGTCCGAACGGAATTGAGCATTCCTTCATGTCCACGACCAATGGCTCAAACCTGGGGTATATCGGAGTTTGTAATTCCAATATCGTCGGGAGCCCGGTGAAAGCCGGCATGTACACCGATAACTCGAACCAGGGCGTCTTGTTTGCCGATATTAAAAACTTCAAAATGGATTATCCCGGGAAACCCGATAAACAAATCTGGTACGGCAGCCTCGAAGGCCCGGAACTGGCCGCCTATATCCGGGGCACCGGAAAACTGGTCAATGGCAAGGCTTCCATTGAATTCAGCGATCATTATCAAAAAGTAGCCAACACGGGTACCATGACCGTCATCCTCACCCCGCTCAGTGGAAAATCCAAAGGCCTGGCCGTGGTCAGTAAAAAATCCACCGGCTTTGAGGTGGAGGAACTGATGGAAGGATCGGGAACCTATGAATTTGACTGGGAAGTCAAATGCGTGCGCAACGGACACGAAGATTTTAAAGTGGTAAGGAATAAGACGGATGATCCCAAGCCGTTTAATCCAGGCGTTGAATATCCGGCAAAACTGGAATCCGGGTACCCGGATAAGATGGATGCGAATCCCATTCTCCATGGGGCCAGTATAATAAAGGATATCGAAAAAGCACAAAAAAGCCAATAGTTCCATGACCCAAAAAATCCATTTACTCCTATTGCTGGCCTGCTGCATATGGGTAGGGGCGAAGGCCCCGGCTCAAATCCTGTTATCCAAAACGGCCATCAGCAATGGAGGCCAGCCCGTTGCCGGCAATACCTATAAAACCCAGGTAACGGTCGGGCAAAGCCTGGCCGGGATCAGCCGGACCATTCAATCGGAAGCAGCCGTTGGATTCTGGTATCTGCCCCGTTTCTCTTCAAGCCGTTTCAAATTCGCCAAAAACCCAACAGCCATCCCCGGAAGGATTCCCACCGGGGAAAATGGCGGCATCTATGAATTGCAACGGCATACCCATGCGGAAAAAATCAATGCCCTCAAAATCTATCCCAACCCGGTGGTCTCCCAAGCCAGTGTCGAATTCCAGCTTGCCGGGGACGGGAATGTCCACCTGGCCCTGTACGATTTTAAAGGCAACCGGATGTTCACCTTGCTCCGGGGGAAGCTGGAGGCCGGAAGATATAAAATCGAATTTCAGTCAGATCAACTCCCGGCGGCGGTCTATTCCGTAGTCCTGACGTCGGAGCAGATCAGATTGCAGGAGAAGTGTATGGTGATGAATTAAGCCGGCGGTTATCTGCCGTCTGTATTTGATTGACGGGCTTGACTTTCTGAAACAGGTTTCTTAACGCTATCTTTACCTCCAAAGATAACACGTGTCCCAAACCCGTCAACTTGCCGCCATCATGTTTACCGATATGGTCGGATATACCGCCTTGATGGGCAGGGATGAGAAAAAAGCATTCTCATTATTACAAAAAAGCAGGGATTTGCAGAAACCGGTCATCGAGGAATACCGTGGCCGCTGGATAAAGGAACTGGGAGATGGGGTATTAGCCAGTTTTACCAATGGGGCGGATGCAGTGCAAGCTTCGATAGTCATTCAGAATAAATGTGCTGCAGCCGGGGAATTCGAACTGAGGATTGGGATCCACCAGGGCGATGTAGTGTTTGAGTCGGGGGATGTATTCGGCGACGCGGTCAATATTGCCTCCAGGATTCAGGCTATTGCTGTTCCGGGTGGTGTCTATATTTCGGAGGCGGTCCGATTCAATTTAACAAGCCAGTATCACATCACCACGCGGTTCGTTAAAACGGAAATTTTGAAGAATGTAAAAGAACCCTTGAATATCTATGAAGTGGTATTGAATGGGGCAGAAAGTAAAAGTGACCCATCCGGGGCGAAGGACCGGACCCAAACGATTGAAAAAAGTATAGCCGTATTGCCCTTTGTCAATATGAGCAATGATCCGGAACAGGAGTATTTCGGCGATGGAATTGCGGAAGAACTCATCAATTCCCTGGTGCATATAAAAAGCCTGAAAATTGCCGGAAGAACCTCCTCCGCCCAATTCAAGGGAAAGCAGGTTGACCTGAAGGAGATAGGCCGCAGATTGGGAGTGGCCCATGTCCTGGAAGGCAGTATTCGCAAACAGGGCAACCGGGTCCGCATAACCGCCCAGCTCATCAGTGTACAGGATGGATTTCATCTCTGGTCCGAAAAATTTGATCGGGACATTCAGGACATTTTCGCCATTCAGGATGAAATCGCACTGGCTATAACAGAACAGCTCAGGATTACCTTGCTGGATAAAGAAAGAGAAAACCTGGTTAATAACGCTACCCAGAACACGGAAGCTTATGAATTGGTTTTAAAAGGCAGATTCTATATGAATCGAAGGGGCAGCGCCATTCCGGTTGCCGTAAAATATTTTGAACAAGCCATTGCGGCCGACCCTAATTATGCATTAGCCCATTCAGGGTACTCGTGGACCAATTATTTGGTGGCTTTCTATGGATACGCACCGGGTACGGCGGTACTCCGGAAAATGGAAGAATCTGCCGAAAAAGCCATAAAGCTGGATGGGGAGCTTGCTGAAGGCTTTTTTGCCCTGGCCAATTATTACGCCGCTTTTGTGTGGGATTGGGATAAAAGTCAAAAGGCCTACCTAAAGGCTATGCAACTCAACCCCAAATTCGCCCAGGCCTTTTCCATATATGGTATGGGCTATTTGTGTTGGATCAAGGGCCAGTTTGAAGAAGCGGAAAATTTATCCCGGGCCGGAATAAAGGCGGATCCGCTAAGTGCTGTTGATCACGCTGATTTTGCCTGGACTTTATATGGATGTGGAAAATTCGAAGAAGGACTGGCTATGGCACGAATGGGAGTGGAATTGGACGGCAACTCATTCCTTTCTCACCGCCTGGTGGGTTTATGCCTTATTGAACTTAACCGGACGGAAGAAGCCATAGCGGTTTTTGAGCATTTATTGTCCATATCCCAGCGTCACCAGCATGCCCTTTGTGGTTTAATTTGGGCGCATTGCAGGAATGGCAATCTGATCCAGGCGCAGGCCGTATTTGAGGAGTTATTGCTCAGCAAGAAGCATGGATACGTGGTACCTTTTTATACCGGGGTTTCCGCGGCGCATTTGAACCGGTTGGATCTGGCATTTGAATATTTGGAACAGGCGTTTGCGGATCGCGATCCTGCCTTAATTCAAATAAAATACAATGCGTTTGTTCCGGCATCCCTTAAGGAAGACCCCCGATTTTCCGACCTGCTTAAAAGAATCGGTTTTCCATAGGCCCATATGCACCCTACACCGTTGGCTTAATATTCTGATTTAACCTGAATAAATTATGCGGATCGTATTTATTCTTAACAGAGACCAGTCTTTCATAGTTATTTCCATAAGCCGACTTGACTAAAGTTTCCCCTTCTTCTCCAAGGCCGGAAAAGTTTACATACATTCCACCGGTTGAGTAAGGCTCCAACGATGATAAAAAGTTGCGTGAATAGGCCAATACTTCCTCAGTTTGTCCGGGATCAGCCCAGACCGCATCCACGCCGAACAAGATCGGAACCTGACGTCCGGTGAAGGCCGTTTCCTGTTCTCCCACACGCGCCATAGCGCCACCGTAATTCCAGATGGCTATCAGGATCATCGGAGCCGGGGGCTTGCAGGCCTGGGGAATAATGGCCTGAATGGTTTGTTGATCGAGCTGTCTAAGATTGCGGGATTTGAAATAATACAATTGTTGCTTTTTTGGAAAAAAACCATCAAAAGCAGATTGAAGTGCCGTCCATGGGATTGGGCCGCTGAGGTCCAGCATGGGTTTCCCTAATTCCCTCAGAGGTTGAATAATCCTGGCGCCATCTTCCAGGGAGCCACTATGGACGGCTGCAATAATCAATGCCCGCTTTCCATGCGCTTCCGCCGGAAAACCGGGGGCAGCCGGCACGGTCCAGAACATTGCAGTGGACGACAATTCCTCCGGGGCTGTTTTCATGAATTCATTCCAGACCGGTAAAATGGCATCTGCCTCCTCGGCCGGATACCAGGGGGCGCATAAGGTCACCATGGGCCCTACCGGATGTAACTGGTATTCAAAAGAAGTGACGATGCCAAAATTTCCACCGCCTCCCCGCACTGCCCAGAATAAGTCGGCATTGTGCATGCTGTTGGCGGTATGAAATTGGCCGTCTGCGGTGACGATGTCAACAGAAATCAGATTGTCAATGGTCAGACCGTGTTTACGGCGCAGCCATCCCAATCCCCCTCCCAGGGTAAGGCCTGCAATCCCCGTAGTGGAAACTACCCCTCCGGGAGTGGCTAAACCAAAAACCTGGGTCTCCCGGTCAACATCACCCCAGGTCGCTCCACCCTGAGCCCTGGCTGTACGGGTATTGGGATCCACCCATACCCCTTTCATGAGGGAGAGGTCAATCATGATGCCTCCGTCACAGGAAGCGCTGCCGCCGACATTATGTCCGCCACCCCTTACAGCCAGCAGGATCTGATGATCTCTGGCAAAATTTACCGAAGCCATCACATCAGCCACGCCGGTACAGCGTGCGATGATGCCCGGTTTTTTATCATGCATGCCGTTCCAGAGGGTCCGGACTTCATCGTAGTCGGCATCGCCTGGAATAACCAGTCTGCCCCGGAAATTTGATTTGAACGTTTCCAAATCGGCGCCGGAGACGCTGGCCCCGCTGCCGTTGTTGATCATTTTAAGTTCATCCATGGTTTATTGGGTTTAAAAAATACAGATCATCCAATTTAAGCATATTCTTTAGCTTTTTATTATCGTGCAGGATAAGAAAAGGAATAGGGTTGGCGGGTAATGCGTACCGGATGGTAGTCCTGAAGAATAGGCTGGCGCCCGGAGTGAATAATATCAAAAAAATATTTATAAATTATATGGAAATTAGAAGGGCCGTTTTTCATGCAGATTGGGTGGGTAGAGTAGGCGCATATGAATGAAGCCTATAAGCGGTCCTGGCGATGTGAGCGTACAGCCATCACTTTGAATTTTTGTCATGCAAAATCAAACTTCGAATACGATGAAAATCTCTTGTTTAAAATTTATGTTCTGCCTGCTCATTTTTTCGGCGCGGATGAACGCACAGCAGACCTTCCAGTCGATGGAAAACAATAAACATAAAATTGTGATCCAGTTCAACGAGGCGGACTCCATCTCCCAGCAGCGCGTAACCCTCCAGGCTGCGCACATCAAGGACGATCTGCCCGGCGCGGAGGTTGAAGTGGTCTGCCTCAGCGGAGGGATCGACTTGCTGATCACGGCCTATTCAAAAGCGAAAGACGCAGTTGCGGAACTGACAAAAAAGGGAGTCGTATTCGCAGCTTGTAACCATTCGATGAATTCGAGAATGGTCACCAAAACAGATCTCCTCAAAGAAGCGGTGGTAGTGCCATCTGCCGTCATTGAACTTGCCTTAAAACAAGAGCAGGGATGGGTTTATTTCAAAGGGGGGAGATAATAGAAAGGTTGGTGCTGCGATTTTGAGAGGAGCGAGAGAAGAGAAATTCCGGGATATTCAGTGCCCAAGACCTGAGAATAAGTCCAAAGGATCCTCGGCTCCATTTTCACAAAATTCCACCGTTTTCATAATTTCCCTGTCTGCTGTCAGGACGCTTCCGAGGTTTCGTTTTGGAAACATAAGATCTGCTGTCTCTGCCAGGATCTCGGAACCAGGGGAGTCAAGCACCTGGGAATGATGATGAAGAAACCCCTGTTATTTTGCAGTCTTGATTAAAAAGCTTTTAAATTCTGCCCCCCCGGGGCGGGGCTTATTTTGCAGGATGGAGAAAACGGCTTAATTTATTTGCCGTTTCTGAAGCCATGTCACAAACCCACCGCCTGGCGGCCATCATGTTTACCGATATCGTCGGTTACACCGCTTTGATGGGGCAGGATGAAAGGAAGGCCTTTGAATTTTTGAAAAAAAACAGGGAAATCCATCAAGAAATTATCGGGGAGTACCAGGGCCGTTGGATTAAAGAGCTCGGGGACGGGATCATGGCCAGTTTCGAATCTGCCAGGAACGCGACCCTCGCCGCCATTAAAATCCAGGAAGCCTGCCGGGCAGCCGGTCTATATCAACTGCGCATCGGCATTCACCTGGCCGATGTGGTGTTTGAAAACGAGGATGTATTCGGTGATGGCGTCAACCTAGCCGCCCGGATCCAGGCCATGGCGCCGGTCGGAGGCATCTGGGTTTCCGAATCCGTGCACCAAAATTTGGTCAATAAAAGGGACATCCGGTCGGAGTTTGTAAAAACCGTGGAACTTAAAAATGTACGGGAACCCGTCAAAGTCTACCGGATTTTGTTGGAGGGGGATCCCATAAAAAGCCCGGTGGTCAGGAATTCCCCTCAGGGCAGTAAACAAAAAAAATACCCGTGGTCGGGAAGAAAGGTTTTGATCTACCTGTTGCCGGCCCTTGCCGCAGGGTTTGCTTTGATTTATTTCAATTTAAAAAATACACGCGATCAGTCAGCCCATTCCTCGGATCCAGGGGCAGCCGTTGATCCTTCCATTGCGGTCCTTCCCTTCACGGACATGAGCCCGGACCAGGACCAGGCCTACCTGGGTGACGGGCTCGCGGAAGAAATCATCACGGTCCTCTCAGGAATTAATAATCTGAGGGTGATTGGAAGGACCTCGTCATTTCAATTCAAAGGGGAACAAATGGACCTGAGGGAAATCGGAAAAAGATTGAATGCGGGGACCATCCTGGAGGGCAGCGTTCAGAAATCCGGGGACCGGATCCGGATTACGGCCCAGTTGATCCGGACCAGCGATCATAGCCATTTGTGGTCCCAGCGTTTTGACCGGGAGATGACCGATATTTTTAAAATCCAGGATGAAATAGCCGCCCATATTGCCGGGCGCTTAAAGTTGACTTTAAATCTTCCAGGGAATAACCTTCCTGCGAACCAGGTCACCAGCCCGGAGGCCTATACCCTTTACCTGAAAGGCCTCCATGCTTATAATGCCCAGCAATACGAACAAAGCATCGCGTACAACCAGGAGGCATTGCAGTTGGATTCAAACTATGCCGCATCTTACGCGTACATCGCGCTGGCCAAGGCCTGGATCATCAATAAACAGCGGGACTTTCAAAACAAGGCTGCCCTGGCCGATGCCCAAAATTATGCTTATAAGTCCATTGCCCTTTTTCCCGGGCTTGCCGAAGGATATTCCGCCCTGGCCCTGTTGGCATGGTCCATCGAACGGGACTTTCCGGCAGCCAGGGAGTTCTTTGAAAAATCCCTTCAACTCAACCCCAATGATGCCTTGATTTTGAACCGCTACGGATACTTTTTACTCTGGATGGCTGATTTTGATAAAGCTTCCGCCCTCGCTTCAAAGGCCATGGAGCTGGATCCGGTGGATTACAACAGTTATTTCATTTTAATCCGGGTAAACCAGGCAACCGGTCGCCTGGACAAGGCCGCCCAATTGATAAGAGAAGGAAATGGACTTTTCCCGGACCGGCAGAACCTGGCTTTTTTTGAAGTGAATAATGCCGATCTTTCCGGGGATTATACAAGGGTCATCCTCCTCTGTGATTCCATCCTCATTCATAAAAAAAGCCTGACCCCCGAATTTCTGGCCAAACTTTGTATAGCACAGTTCAAAACCCGTCGGTTCAGGGAAAGTGAAGCCATCCTGGCGCAGTTAAAAACCTTAGCGGCGGAGGGGGCCGAAGACGCCGGTTTTTCCTTAGCCACAGTTTACGCTTCCAGAAATGTACCGGATTCCTGTTTTTATTGGTTAAACCGGTCGCTCGAGCGACTGGAAACACCCCTGAGGACTTTAAAAATTGACCGGGTTTTCGATCCTTTCAGAAAACACCCGCAATTTGAAAACATATACCGGCAATACGGTTTTGACAGGTATCCTCAATAAACTCATTCGATTTTTTTTTCCGCGATCACCTGCCAGGCGACCCCATCGTGTCTTAAAAGGGAAATTTTATCCGCATGGAATTGATCTTCGAATTCGCCGGTGGCAAAGTATTCAAGGGCCCGGTGAAAGGCCGACCTACGCCGGCCGGCCTGGGCGAGGGTAATGTGGGGATGGTACACCCGGACATCGGGAACCACCGCCCCGCCCAGGATGGAAATAAAATGTGATTCCAGTTTTGTTTTTAATTCCAGGAGGGAAGGGTCTTCGACCACCCGGATATAGAGAACCCGGCCGTCAAAATGGGAGAAGTTCTGGAGGCGGATCTGCGGAATGCCGGAAGGGTATTGGAAAACATCGAGGGCATGGAAGACCAGCGGTTCATTGCGTGGTTCAATCCAAAAGGGGGGGATCAGGGTAAGGTGAGGGGGGGAATTCATGGGCACCCTGCAATGGTATTCTTCCTTCACCCGGGATTTTAGCCGGTTAATTCTGTCCTGAAGCGGCGAAGGGCAGACCAATGCGACGAAATATCTGATCGGTTTTTCATCGCTCTTGGACTGAATTTCCATGCCGGCATTTCCCATAAATCCGGGATCCATCCTGCAATTTATACCCGGTTCGGTTTCTCTGGAAAATATTGCTACATTTAAGTAAGGATTTTATATCATTGTTTAATGAGGTCGCTTCAAAAATTCTTCCTCAGCATTTTGACCGTAAAGTCTTGGTAACAAATATGATATGAAGCTAAAAAGACCTTGCTCCACTCGGTTTTTGTTTTTATTGTTCCCGGTTGCCTTTTGTTGGACCGGAATATTTTCCCGGGTTTTTTCCCAGGAACATTCCGTGAAGGGGCTGCCTTTCATTACCAATTACCGCTACCAGGATTATAATGCCGATGGCGTCAATTGGTGGGCTGAGGAAGATGACCAGGGGGTGATGTATTTTGCAAATGCCCTTGGGATACTGATCTACGACGGCCAACATTGGGACCTGGTGAAGCCTCCGGGGGCGCCGGAGACCAGGAGTTTGGTCAAATCGAAGGATGGAACCATTTACGTGGGAACCAATGGGGATCTGGGATACCTGGCCCGGGGAAAGAAAGGTCAGCTTGAATTTATATCGCTTAAAGAAAAATTGCCCGGACCACACCGGCAATTTGCCGAAGTCTGGGAAACTCAGATATTCAGGGATGAAGTCTATTTCCGTACCAATAACAAGATTTTTGTTTGGAACGGGAGCGCTTTCCGGGTTCTCGAAAGCAAGGAGGGCTTCCATGTGGGGGCCGAAGTCAAGGGCCGGTATTTTGTGAGGATCTGGACCCGCGGCCTGACTGAATTGCGACAGGACAGTTTTCATTTGGTGCCGAACGGTGAAAAATTTGCCAATGAACGGATTTATGTCATGTTGCCTTACGATGACCAGCGTCTGCTTATTGGGTCCCGCACGCAAGGTATGTTTATCTACGATGGTAAGGACTTCACCCCTTTCAAAACGGAAGCGGATCCCTTTATTGTAAATACCAGCCTGTATGGAGGCCGTATCCTGAGCAATGGCCTGATCGCCCTGAATACTTTCAACGACGGTATGGTGATCATTGACAAACAGGGTAAACTCATCCAGCGGATCGACAAATCGGTGGGGCTGCAGGACAATTCGGTGGACCAGGTATTTGAAGACAGCCGGGGTATCCTATGGATGCCCTTGTTTAATGGAATCGCCAAATTTGACCTTAGGTCCTCCCTGACTTTTTACAACGAAGCGCTGGGTTTGCCCGCCAAAACCGTTTTCAGTGTGGGGACCCATCAGGATCAAATCTATGCGGGCACCAACAACGGTATTTATAAGTTAAATCCGGTAACCAATCGTTTTGAAAAGGTTGAGGGTTCCAGCGGCCAGACGGGAAATTTTTTAGTAAATGGAAAAGATCTGCTGGTCAGCGGCGCGGAGAGGGGTTTGATTAAATTGGAAGGAAACAAGGGCATTGCCGTCATACCCGGTATTAATTATGATTTCCACCTCAGGTCCATACTCAGATCGAAGCTCGATACCACAGTGTTAATCTGTGCCTTGCGGAGCGGACTGGCTATTGTAAGATATTCGCCTTTGACCGGAGGATATGCGGTGGAGTCCTTCGCACCCATTTTAAATCTCGGCATCGGCCTGATCAGCGAAACGCCTGATGGTAATTTATGGCTGAGTGGTGAGGGTATCGGGGAAGTAAAACTGGTCAAGCCCGACCGGAGCAGCGGTAAATGGCTGCTCAACGAAAATGCCGTGGAGGTCTTTGACTCCAGGCAAGGCCTGCCCCGCAAAAACATAACCATCCTGGAGTATGAAGGCAGCGTGTATTTTGCTGCCGAAGCGGATTCAGTTTTTGTATTTGATGAAGGCCTGAAGCGGTTCATCCGCGATACGGGAGTGATCCTAAATAAACAATTTGTATATAACGCCGACTACACGCTTTTAGGCATAACCGATCCACGGGGACGGATCTGGGCCAATTTTGGCCGGGGCGTTTTTGTCGCAATTCCCGCAGCCGGAGGAAAGCATAAAATCGTCAATGCCCCGTTTAAGGAACTGAAGAGAAACTATCCCATCTGGGACATCGCCCTTTCGGCAGGAAGCAAGGGGGAAGTAGTTGCCTGGATGAGCGGCAGGGAGGGGATCATCCGCTACGATGGGAACCTGGATGAATCGGTTCAGGATCCGTTTTCCTGCATTCTTCGCGGGATCACCTTGAATGAGGATTCGGTCTATTATGCCGGTTTCGGCCCGCCCTCCGGAAAGGCCTTATTTGACAAAGGTTGGAACACGATCCGGTTTGATTATGCGGCCCCGTTTTTTAAACTGGAAAATGAAACCCGGTTTTCCAGCATCCTGGAAGGCCGGGATAAACACTGGAGTGACTGGGATCTGCAGAATTCCAGGGAATTCGGAAATCTTGCGGCCGGTGACTATACCTTCAGGGTAAAGGCGAAAAACATTTATGACACGGAAAGCAGCGAAGCCACCTTTCCCTTTACCGTTTTACCGCCCTGGTATTCCACCTGGTGGGCTTATTTGGCATACCTCCTGCTGGCCGGGGCCCTGGTATATGCCATTGTCCGATGGAGAACCAGGCAATTGCAGGAGAAACACCGGGAACTGGAACTCATGGTGAATGAGCGCACCGCCGAACTGAAACAGCGGGTGGATGAACTGGCGGTGATCAACAGTGTGCAGGATGGCCTGGCGAGGGAACTGGATATCCAGGGAATTTATGATCTGGTCGGCGACCGCCTGTGTACTTTATTTCCCGATTCTCAAACCCTGGTCATCCGGACCTTTGATCATGAGAAGGGGCTTGAACATTGGCATTATGCCAAGGAAAAGGGGGTCCGGCAAATCGTGGATCCCAGGCCCCTGAACTGGAACAGCCGCCAACTGATCCAGACAAAAAAACCTCTTGACATACAGGAACATTATGTCGAAACCGCAAAAAAATACGGGGGTACCGGGGTGACCGCGGGACAAGCGCCCAAGTCCGCCGTTTTTGTGCCGATGATGTTAGGGGAGGTGGTCAAAGGATCGATCAGTCTCCAAAATGTGGACCGGGAACATGCCTTTAACGAATCCGATTTGAGACTTTTGACTACCCTGACCAACAGCATGAGCGTGGCGCTGGAAAATGCCCGTCTGTTTGATGAAACCACCCGATTGCTCAAAGAGACCGAACAACGGACGGCGGAACTGGCCGTCATAAACAGTGTGCAGGATGGTCTGGCCAGAGAACTGGATATACACGGTATTTATAACCTGGTGGGCGACCGGCTCCGCCAGTTGTTCCCGGATACGCAGACTCTGGTCATCCGTACTTTCGACCATGAAACCGGATTGGAACATTTCCAGTATGCCGTTGAAAAGGGGCAACATATTGAAGTGGCAGCCCGTCCTTTTAACTGGGCCAACAAATTGCTCATTCAAACCAAAAAGCCCGTTGATATCAAAGAAAATTACGTAGAGACCGCCCATAAATACGGAGGTACCGGGGTCACTGCAGGTCAGGCGCCCAAATCCGCAGTCTTTGTACCGATGATCGTGGGTGAGGTGGTGAAAGGTTCCATCAGCCTGCAAAATGTCGACCGGGAGCATGCTTTCAGCGAATCGGACCTGAGGTTGCTGACCACCCTGACCAACAGCATGAGCGTGGCACTGGAGAATGCAAGGCTGTTTGATGAAACCAACCGTTTGTTGAAAGAAACGGAACAGCGTACCGCAGAACTGGCGGTGATCAACAGCGTCCAGGAGGGCCTGGCCAAAGAACTCGACATGAAGGGCATCTATGACCTGGTGGGAGACCGGCTTTGTGAACTTTTTCCGGACACCCAAACCCTGGTCATCCGGACCTTCGACCACGATAAGGGCATCGAACATTTCCAGTATGCTATCGAAAAGGGCCTGCGCCTTACAGTGGAATCCCAACCTTATATCTGGGCCAGCAAGCATCTCATCCATGACCGGAAGCCCATCCTGATAAATGAAAATTACCTGGAAACCTCAAAAAAATACGGGGGAACCGGCGTCACCAAAGGAAGCCCTCCGAAGTCGGCGGTCTTTGTACCCATGCTGGTGGGGGATCTCGTAAAAGGTTCGATCAGTCTTCAGAATGTGGACCGCGAACATGCTTTCAGCGAATCGGACCTCCGGCTGCTGACCACCATCACCAACAGCATGAGCGTGGCCCTGGAAAATGCCCGCCTCTTTGATGAGACCACCCACCTGCTGAAAGAAACCGAACAACGGACGGCGGAACTGGCCGTCATCAACAGCGTGCAGGACGGTTTGGTCCGGGAAATGGATATCAACGCAATCTATGAACTGGTCGGTAAACGCCTGTGCGACCTTTTCAATACCCAGACGGTGCTGATCCGGACCTTCGACCACGCGGCAGGAATGGAACATTGGCGCTATGTCATTGAGAAAGGAGCAAGGCATTACAGCGAACCCCGTCCGCTCATCTGGGCCAACCGGTACATGATTGAGCACCGCAAGCCCATTTTGATCAACGAAAATTACCTGGAAACCGCTAAAAAATTTGGCGGTTCCGGCGTATCCATGGGAAAGCCGCCCAAATCCGCGGTCTTTGTACCCATGATCGTCGGGGAAGTGGTGAAAGGCTCGATCAGCCTTCAGAATGTGGAGATCGAAAACGCCTTTAGTGAATCGGACCTCCGCTTGTTGACCACCATCACCAACAGCATGAGCGTAGCCCTTGAAAATGCCCGCCTTTTTGATGAAACGACCCTCCTGCTGGCGGAATCCAAACAAAGGGCCGCCGAATTGACCACGGTCAATAATATCAGCCGGGCCCTGGCTTCCCAACTGGATGTCCATGACCTGGTGCAGATGGTAGGTGATCAGTTGAGAGACCTGTTTAAAGCAAATATTGTTTACCTGGCCTTGTGGGATCCCAAATCCAATATGATAGATTTCCCTTACCAGTACGGGGAGGACATGCCTTCCCGCAAACTGGGCGAAGGGCTGACTTCAAAAATTATCCGGGATGGCCAGCCTTTGCTGATCAATAAAGATGTGGATGAAACGACCGCCCAACTTGGGGTCCAGCCCGTGGGGGTGTCTTCCGCATCTTACCTGGGAGTGCCTATACCCGTAGGCGAACGTATTATCGGGGTGCTGAGCGTGCAAAGCACCGAGCAGGAAAACCGGTTCAATGAAAATGACCTCCGCTTGCTGACTACCATTGCCGCTTCGGTAGGAGTCGCCCTGAACAATGCAAGTTTGTTTGAAGAGGTAAAAGAAGCCCAGGCCGAAGCAGAAGCAGCCAGCAAACTGGCCGAAAAAGCCAATGAGGCCAAAAGCGCTTTTCTTTCTACCGTAAGCCATGAATTAAGGACCCCCCTCACCTCCGTGCTCGGTTTTGCCAAGATCATTAAAAAAAGGCTGGAAGAAAGAATCTTTCCCGCCACGGACATCTCTGAGCCCAGGACGGAAAAAGCCATCCAGCAAGTATCCGAAAATCTCAATGTCGTGGTATCGGAAGGCCAGCGCCTGACCAGTCTGATCAACGACGTGCTGGATCTCGCCAAGATCGAAGCGGGAAAAATGGAGTGGAACCAGGAGAGCGTATTCCTCCCGGAAGTGGCGGAAAGGGCTATTGCAGCGACGACCTCTCTATTCGATCAAAAGTCCATCCGGCTGATTAAAGAAATCAGTACCGACCTGCCGGAAATCACCGGAGACCGGGACAAGCTGATCCAGGTCATGGTCAACCTGATCTCCAATGCCGTGAAATTTACTCCCCAGGGGACAGTAACCTGCAAAGTTTTCCGGGACAGAGATGAGATCGTGGTCAGTGTATCCGATACGGGGATTGGGATTGCGGAAAAGGACCATGCGGCCGTTTTCGAACAATTCAAGCAGGTGGGGGACACCCTTACGGATAAACCGAAAGGGACCGGCCTGGGCCTGCCCATTTGCAAAGAGATCGTCGAACACCACGGCGGGCGCATCTGGCTCGAAAGTGAATTGGGCAAAGGAAGCACCTTTTTATTCTCATTGCCCGTAACCAAGACCAAAACACCCCGGCCCCAGCACCTGGATGAGCTGGTAAAACAGCTTAAAGAGCAAGTGGCCCTGTCTCCCTTGAGTGTCGATAAACCAGCCGCCCATATCCTGATTGTGGATGATGACGACTCCATCCGGTCCCTGCTCCAGCAGGAACTGGGCGATGCAGGTTACCAGATTGAAGAAGCCCGCAACGGGAAAGAGGCCCTGGCAAAGGTCAGGGAAGGGCGGCCGGACCTCATCCTCCTGGACATCATGATGCCTGAGATGAATGGATTCGATGTGGCGGCAGTGCTCAAAAACGATCCTCAGACCATGGATATCCCCATCATCGTCCTGTCCGTGGTTCAGGATAAAGCCCGCGGGTTCCGCATCGGCGTGGACCGTTACCTCAACAAACCGATTGATACCGGTATCCTCTTTAATGAAATCGGGAATTTGCTGGAACAGGGAAAGTCAAAAAAGAAAGTGATGATTGTGGACGAAGACAGCGGGACCATAGGCACCCTGACCGAAGTATTGAAAACAAAAGGGTACACCGTCCTTGAATCCAATGTCCTGGAACTGGTGGAGAAAGCACTGGTACACCAACCGGATATCATCATTATCAACTCCCTTCTCTCGGGGAACCAGGAATCCATTCAGGCCCTGCAATTTGAAAAGGGGATGGAGAATGTGTTGTTTCTGGTATATCATTAAGGGTGGATGGTGGATGGTGAATGGCGAAGGGTGAAAGGCGAAGGGATAAAAATATTGAATGAATTAAAAAATAGAAAGAATGGCTCAGAAGATCTTAATCGTGGATGATGAAGCGCATATCCGGATGCTCATCGAACAGACCCTGGAGGAGCTGGAAGACGAAGGCGTCGAATTCATCACCGCCGACAATGGGGAGAAAGCCCTGCATCTGATTCAATCCGAAAAACCGAACCTGGTGTTCCTGGACGTCATGATGCCCAAAATGAATGGTATGGAAGTTTGCCATAAGGTTAAACGGGAACTTGGCCTGGAGGGGGTATTCATCATATTGCTCACGGCCAAAGGACAGGAATTTGACCGGCAGAAAGGGCAGGAAGTAGGCGCGGACGTTTATATGACCAAACCTTTCGACCCGGAAATGATCCTTGAAAAAGCCCGGCAGGTACTGGCCTTGAGCTGAACATGAGTCGTTTGAAACTAATTCACCTGAATCTAACCGGGCCATCCCTTTATAACTTATGTCTCCGCTTACTCTAAAATCCTTACTGAATAAAAGAAGTGATTTCACGGCCTGGTTGCAGTCCTGGCAGGAAATGCAAGGGAACGCTTTGGCCGTGGAAGATCAACACCACCAGTTGATATTTGGCGAGGCGGTAGCCGGCCAGTCGGAGTCCTTTCCGGTAAACCTGAATGATGAAATACTGGGTTGGGTCAAGGGAGGGCCGCAAGCCCGCCTGATCGCGCAACTCATGTCCCTTCAGCTTCAGAAAGAAGCCGAAAAGAAGAAACTGGGCGCCGAGGTCCTCAGCCTCTACCAGGAACTGAACGTCATTTACAATTTTTCTGAAAAATTGAGTCAGACCATCGAACCGGAAGTCATTGCCAAACTGACGCTGGAACAGGCCATACATTCCATTCCCTCCCACAGCGGAGTGGTGGTACTCTGGAATGAGGAGACCAAACAGCTCCACATCCCTGCCCGCTCGGGCCTTCCCCTTTTTAATGAGGAAAAATTGCGAAGCCAGCCTGGCCTGCTTCTGAAAATCGGCTTGGGCGGGCAATCCGAAATCGTAAATGAATTCGACGTATTAAAAGATTCAGGCATCCTGGAAGCCCCCGTCCAATCCCTGATCTACGCGGCCATGAAGGCCAAACACCGGATCATGGGGGCCATCATCCTGGCCGGCATGGAGGCGGAACAATATTCCGCGGCCCACCTGAAATTGCTGGTGACCCTGGCCCTGCAATCCTCGACGGCTATTGAAAGCGCGATGTTGTATGAAAAAAATATCCGGGAGGTCCGTGAGAGGGAGGAAGCGATTTTGAGGATTCATGAAGTCACTAAAAAATTTGTTCCGAGTGAATTCATCCGTGCGCTGGGCAAGGACTCGCTCACCGATGTCATGCTTGGGGACCAGGTTGGAAAAAACGTGACGGTCCTGTTTACCGATATCCGCGATTTTACCACGCTATCCGAAAAAATGACCCCGGAGGAAAATTTCCGGTTTGTATCCGCTTTTAATGCCCGTCTGGGTCCCGTGATCCGTGCCCACCGGGGATTTATCAACCAGTACCTTGGAGACTCGATCATGGCCTTGTTTCCGGATGCCCCGGAAGATGCGCTAGAGGCATCCATTGAGATGCAGGAGGCCATCCAGGACTTCAACCTGGAGCGGAGCCGGGAGGGTTTGCAGGCCATAAAAGCGGGTATCGGCCTGCACACCGGGCCGCTCATCATGGGGATTACCGGCGATGAATACCGGCTGGATGCCGCGACCATTTCGGATACCGTCAATACGGCGGCCAGGATTGAAAGCCTCACCAAATATTACCGTTCTCCCTTGTTGCTGAGCGGGGACGCCTTGCTTCAGATTCAACAGGCGGAGCGGTACCATATCCGGCACCTGGGAAAGGTGCAGTTAAAGGGGAAATACAATGTGCTGAATATCGTGGAATGCATCAACGGCTATCCCGCAGAGGAGCTTCAATTGAAGCTCCGGACCCTGGATTATTTTAACGAAGCCATGAGCGCTTATCTTAACCGTGATTTTGGCCTCGCCGCGGAAGGATTCCAACAGGTCCTCCGGTTGGATCCGGAAGATCATGCGGCGAAATATTTTATCAACATCGCGAATAAATACCAGCATCAGGGAGTGCCTGACAACTGGTCCGGAGCGGAGGCCATGATGCACAAATAATTTATTCATCCCTTAAGACCATTCAATACATGCCACAAACGCACGAGCTTGCCGCTATCCTGTTTGCAGACATTATGGGTTTTACCGCCATCATGCAGGAGGATGAGCGGATGGCTATGAAATACCGGGAAAAACTTAAAAAATGCCTGGAGACCGAAGTTAAACTTTATGGGGGGCGGATCGTAAAATATACCGGCGACGGAGCCTTGTGCAGTTTTAAAAGCGCCATTGATTCCATCCGGGCGGCCCTGGTGGTACAATATAATATGCTGGAGTCCCCCGCAGTGCCGCTGCGAATCGGCATTCACCAGGCGGATGTCATAGTCGAGGAGGACGATGTGTTTGGCGACGGGGTCAATATCGCCTCGAGACTGGAATCGCTGGCCCTCCCGGGGAGTATTTTTATCTCAGCCAAAGTCTATGATGACATCAAGAATCAAACGGATATCCAGACGGTTTCACTCGGGAAATACATTCTGAAAAATGTGAAAGAGCCCCTTGAAATCTATGCGGTAAGCAATCCGGGATTAAAAGTTCCCCTGAAGAAGCGACTCGAAGGAAAAGGAATAAAATACACCCGGTTCAAATCCTTGAAGAGGAAAAAGTACTTTTTGCTTCAGTGGCTCCTGCCCCTGCTGCTGTTCGGTGGGATTGGGGCTGTGGTCCTCCCGGCATGGAAGAAGAAACAAACCGCCCGGAAAGACTGGATCCCGCAGATCCAGAAAATGGTTGAAGAGAACAGCATCATCCCAACCAGGGCATTTGACCTTGCGAAGGCAGCCAGCCGTTACATTCCAAAGGATTCCTCCCTAATCCTGCTCTGGCCGCAGATTGCCGCGTCGGTTAGCTTTGAAACCAGGCCTTCCGGGGCGGAAGTGTTCTGGAAGGATTACGACGATCTAAAAGGAGAGTGGAAATCCTTGGGGACGACCCCGCTCACCAACATCTGGTTCCCGAGAGGATTTACCCGGGTCAAAATTGAAAAACCGGGATTCATCACGGTCTATAATCCCAGAATACGCAACCTTACTTTGGATAGCCTGGGAACCTATCCTGAGCAGATGGTCCGGGTTCCTGCTTCCGAGGCCGGAATGAATATAGTCGGGCTCGAGCAGCACGGCGGGAAGTGGGTAGGTGAATATCTTATCGACCAATTCGAGGTCAGCAACAAAGCGTTTAAACAGTTTGTGGATGCCGGAGGGTACAGGGACAGTGTGTATTGGCCGCAGGTCCATTCAGCGGGAATCCCCCTCCCTTTTGAAAAGGCCGTGACTTTGTTTGTGGATAAAACGGGCCGGCCAGGACCCTCCTCGTGGGAGGCAGGCACCTATCCGGACGGGAAAGATGATCATCCGGTATCCGGCGTTTCCTGGTATGAGGCCATGGCTTATGCAAGATTTGCAGGAAAGACCTTGCCTACGGTTTTTCATTGGAGTATGGTTGCCAATACATTCAACACCTGGGGCATCATACCCAAGAGCAATTTTAATGGCCAGGGGACGGTGACGGCGGGAAGCCTGGAAGGCATAAGTTATTGGGGGGTATATGATATTGCAGGCAATGTCCGGGAGTGGTGTTCAAACGCAAGCAATAAGAAGGGTTACCGGTTTATTCTTGGGGGAGGTTGGAACGACCCCACCTATGCTTACAACGATGGCTATATCCAACCGGAATGGGACCGCTCACCGGGCAATGGTTTCAGATGCATGAAAACTTTTCCTTCCGATACCACCCTGGGAACCTTAGCCGGCCAGGTTGATTTTGCATTCAGGGATTATTCTACTGAAAAACCGGTCGACGAAAAAACTTTTCAGGTCCTGTTGCGGCAATACGCCTACGATAAAACCCCTTTGAACCCCGAGGTCAGTCCTATCGAGGATAGCGGCGCATGGAAAATTGAAAAGATTGAACTGGATGCAGCTTATCAGCACGAACGTCTCACGGCATATTTATTCCTTCCGAGAAACCATACCCCGCCTTATCAGACCGTGGTTTTTTTTCCAGGCTCAGGGGTCATCTTTGAACGAAAATTTTCGACAAGTTCCGGCAATTCCTCCTCCCGCGCCTTTGATTTTATTCTCAAAAGCGGTAGGGCGGTTTTGTATCCGGTATTCAAAGGGACCTTTGAACGCGGCGACCAGTTGAGCTCCGATTTACAGGCGGAAACCAAATTTTACAGGGACCACGTCATATCCTGGTTTCAGGATATTGGCCGATCCCTGGACTACCTTGAAACAAGGGAAGATTTGGATATCCAAAAAATCGGCTATTATGGATACAGTTGGGGCAGCGCCATGGGTGGCATAATGTGTGCCGCGGAAACCCGGTTCAAGGCGGCTGTTTTCCATGTGGGCGGCCTGATGATGCAAAAAACATTCCCTGAAGTTGATCCCCTCCATTTTTTTCCACGCGTGAAGATTCCGGTTCTCATGCTGAACGGGAAAAACGACACTTTTTTCCCCGTGGAAACTTCCCAAAAGCCGATGTTTAATCTCATCGGGTCACCGGCGAATGATAAAAAAATCATCATTTACGAAGGAGGCCATCTTGTTCCCCGCCAGGAGCTGGTAAAAGAAACCCTGGGGTGGTTTGATAAATATCTGGGTGTGGTGAATTAGTGATCAGTTATCAGTAAACCGTAAACAGTGCGGTGGGCACCCTACGGGCCGGGCATAAGGATGACAAACGTATTTTTTATCCTTCCTGCACCAGGTATACCGTATACCCGATATAAGTAGCCAGCATCAAAAAGGCTTTCCATCTTTCCAGCTTATGCCGGGTGAAGATGAATAAAAAAAAGATCAGCGCGACCGTCCCGCAAATCAACAACAGGATATCCCGGTTGATGGCCGGATTAAAGGGTATCGGGTGGACCATGCCGGTCAGTCCAAGGATCAGGGTGATATTAAAGATGTTTGATCCCACGACGTTACCGATGGCAATGTCATCCTGTTTATGCCAGGCCGCTACCGCCGAAGTCACCAGCTCGGGCAAGGAGGTGCCAATGGCCAGGATGGTAAGGCCGATGATCCTTTCACTCAAACCCAGGGATTGGGCAATGGTCACGGCGCTGTCCACCACCAGTTTACCTCCACCGATCAGGCCGGCCAAACCCAGCACAATGAATCCCACGGATTTGGGCACGGAATAGGGCCTGACTTCTACTGTGACCTCCGTTTCCGGGCTTTTCACCGTGTTGATATAGACATAATATAAAAAACCACCGAAAGCCAGCAGGAGAATCAGCGCATCAAAGCGGGACAGGATATCGAAACCGGTTCGGCTCAGGCCCAGACTGGTGTCATTCACAAGGACGATGAGCAGGAGGGCCAGTCCCAGGGACATGGGAATCTCCTTGCTGACCGTATTGCGGTGAACGGCCAGGGGATATATCAGACCGGTCAGGCCCAGGATGAAAAACAGATTAAAATTGTTGCTCCCGATCACGTTGCCAAACGACGCATCGTTTCTTCCCTCGAGGGCCGCGACCAGGCTCACCGTCATTTCTGGCATGGAAGTTCCAAAAGCTACCACGGTCAATCCGATCACCAGGTTTGAAATCCCTTTCTGTCTTGCGATGGAGGAGGCTCCGCCCACCAGGTACTGAGCGCCTTTGATCAGGAGGACAAAACCGATGATTAAGAGTAGGAGGGTAAGGATCATGGCGCAAAGGTAGTCAGTTAAGTAGTTTACCAGTTAAGCAGTTTACCAGTTAGCCAGTTAGTTAGAATTCAGGGGCGGTCGAATTATTCTTTATTCTTCAAATGTTTCTCCGAAAACCGGTCATATTCTTCCTTGAAGGCTTCATGACGGTATTTCCCATTTACAGGAATATCCTTGCCCGATTCGGCCTCGTTGAGCAACTGATAATAAGTCTGGGGATACACGCTGGTATACATTTTCGGCAACCACCCGATCCGGGTCAACCCGGTATAGAGGGCAAACAATACAAACAGGGAGAGCAGAAGGGCGGACCGGTCCTTGAAACGGCCGACAACCTGGAAACCGGAAATTTTTTCACCCTCCTGGATTTGGTTCCGGGAGATCCAGCTGCCGGTGACAAATAGGAAAAGTAAAATAAAAGCCAGGATGCCGGAAGGCGACACCGCACCAGGTATCAGCGGGGCCAGGGATACGGCCAGAAGAAAAAAAATCAGGCTCAGATAATAACACAATACCAGCCAGGTCATTCTTCCAGCCAGGCGTTTATCGGGTTGGATGATCCGGAACAGGCGTATGCCGTATACCATAGCCAGGAGCAGGGCCGTACCCGTAAACAGGATTTCGACCGATTGAAAATGGATATTGAATACCCGTAAAGCCAAGAAGACGGAGAGCAAGACCAGGCAGGTCAGTTCGGTAAGGGCCAGCCCATTCCTGTCCTTTTGGTTCCAGGTATGAAGCCATTGAAGAGCAAAGAGGAGGCCGAAACAGATCGCAGCGATACCCAGGATGGTCATACCATAGGCATTTTGTGCCATGGAAGCAAAGGCGCCGGTGATCAACGCAAAAAACAACAGATAATAATAAGAGAGATACCGGCTCATCAGTTGGGTACGAAAAATATGTAATAGTAAAAATAATTGAACCAATGGTCGAGAGAAGCCCATGCCTGCCTTTGATCCGGGCTCTCCTGTTTCGCGGCGGCCTGATTGAGAATGAGCGTCAGGCAAGCCAGCTCTTCCGCTTCGGTCAGCCGGTCGGGAATGGAGGTGATGGCCCTGTAATAATTGCCTTCCTGGGAAACGCCGAGCATCATGTGGTTCAGGGCCAGGGTCTTTGGGCCTTCGGCAAGTTGCCGCATCATTTCCCGGTTGCGTTGATTGAGCCGGTCGCTGCCGATCTGGCCCAGCAGCCTCGTAAGCCGGTAACGGACATCCAGGACCGGGCCGTTGAAAAGCGTAAAATCGACTTTCTCCATCTTGGAAAAAACGGAATCCAGGTAGGTAAAAGAATAAGGATCCCCTTTGTTGTAAAGCTGGTGCGTCAGGTGCATATAGACCAGGGCTTTATCGTTGTCGCTTACGAACCATTCCGCCAGGCGCGCCGCTTCCATCAGGCGTCCTGCATCGGCAAGGTGGACAGCCAGGTCCTTGACCTGGTTGGAAAAGAACGTTTTTTCGAGGTATTCATACCGGTTCGAAGACCGGGTCAGGGCTGACTGATCGATTCTGAGGAAATACTTCATGGCCTGGCTGCTGTCCTTTTTTTCAAAGGCACGGTTGGCCAGGATCAGGGTTAGCAGATTGCGGTCGAAACGTCCGCCCTCAGGGTGCCGGTCAATGAATTGATCCAGGGTGGTCAGCACTTCATCAGGGAGCGGGTAATTGTGGTCATAGGCCTCCCTGAAATTACCGGGTTTTATTTCATAGGCTTTAGCCAGCCAGAAATTGAGCGCTTCCAGATCGCCGGCGGTGGGATAATACTCCATCAACAGATTTTCACGGGACAGATAGTTAAAAAACAGGTCAGTATGGTAAGTCCAGCTAAACCAGCCATCCCGGTAATCGGGATAGATCAACAGGTCTTTGCGGCTGACTTGGCGGGTGCGCACCCCGTCTGCGAAATAGGGTAAAGTGGAAGATACGGTCTGCTGCAGGTATTCCTTCGGGATGGCACGGAAATGAGCGACGGATTTAGCCAGCCAGCCATGAAGCCGGGCCGTATCCGCCGGCAAACCCCTATCGAAGGCCAGTTTGGATCCGAACATCGCAATCCGTTTGAAATTCAGGGCAAATAAATAATTGCGTTCATTGGGATCCGGGACCTGCTGGATCAAAGCTTCATAGTCCCGGTTCAGGGATTCAAAAACACCTGGGGGGGCCAGGCAGAGATTGGGGAAAAAATATCCGCGGTAGGATTGCAGTACGGCCCGGTCCACATTGACCCGGTACAGATGGCTGAGATATCCTGCCCGAATCACTGCATTACGGTGTATGGTCAGCGGGGTATTGGTGGGATAATACCGGCCAAGCCAACGGATCATGTCCCCCGACTGCTCCCGGTAACCAAATTGGTGGAAAATTCCCAGGATATGGGTGTAATTATTGAACAGGCTTCCAGTGAAATAATCGTTTTGACCGGTCCCGCGGAGGAAATCAAAACAACGGATGACCTGGTCTGAGCGTCCCAGGGCCGCATACAGGGAAGCCAGGGTATGATATCCCCCGTTATAATCGTTGGGGATGCGTCCGTTGGTTTCGTAGGTCCCTTTCCGGTAATAGGCATTAAACACCGGATTGACGCTATCCTGCTCGAAAGGAGAAAAACGCTTCAAGAGGGATTGGATTTCCACCGCGGAGGCCTGGCCGAAGGTGAGCCAGTTCTGGAGACTGCAGTTGAGTTCCACCCCGGCGGTCGGACTGGCCATTTCCGGATGATCCAGGAATTTTTCCACCAGTTTATAACCGTAAAAACTGGCCTGTTTCAGCCTTTCCCCAAGCACCGGGCCAGGACGGTAATACTGGTCATAGGTCAGAAGCAGGGTATATTCATTGAGTTTGGTGATCAGGTAAAAGGCGTCGGGTTCAGTGGAGGCCAACTGACGGTATGTGGAATCGATGAACCCGGTCAAACCGGTCTTGAGCCCAAAATCCCGCTTCATATCCAGCTTGATCAGTTGCTTGTAAACCTCGATCCCGTTATTGAGGGCATCCTTCGGCTGGAGCGATCTCAAATGCTCCATCAGGCTTCCCGCACGGTATCGTTCATTGGTGATCAGATATAAGGCCTTTACAATTTGGGCGACCTCCTCACTCCGAACCAAATCGGACGCTTGCTGCTGCAGGCGATCAATCACCCGGGAATTTTGTTTTTGGGAAGCATCGTACCAGTAAAATCCACTGAGCACGGTCATAAACAAGATAGCCAGGACGGTGGCGATCCGTTTAGGGCCGTATTTGATAAAGGCCCGCGTGAAACGGACTTTCGAGGCACTTTTTTTGAGAAATTCCCGGGTATTTCCCAATAATTGAACGGATTGTTGTTCAGTCAGGGCCGGATCACCTGCTTCTTCATAGCGCCGGATCCAGGATATATTCGGTTTACAGTTATTATACCAGTTTTCAAAATAAGTCAGCGGACCGATGGGAAGAAGGTACCCGGGTTCCTTCCCGCTTTCAGTCCAACGGGCCATTTGCTTTTTAAAGTCCTGCCAGGTGGAATAATAGTCGAATTCCTTATTAGCCCATTGGATCAGTTTGTTCCAGTTGCGGATCAGGCTTTCATGGGTGATGTCCAGGACCGAGTTGGGTTCCAGTTGCTGGGTCTCCGGCTCGCCCGATTTATAGGGCCGGATAAATGCATTTTCTTCTTCCCGGTAAATATTCAGGACCTGGCCTACGGTCCGGGAATCAAGATGGGGCAGGTTGATGATGGAGGTGATCTCCGCCAGGGACATCCGGTTTCGGACGGCCCGGCTGTGGTCTATTTTGGTGAGACAGGCAAAAGCGAGGGCGATGATCCTTTTGCTGTCCTGCCTGCTGATCGGTTTATCGGGATTCTGCCGGCTGTAATATTCCCAGGCACCTTCATAAAGGGTATTGGCATGGATCTCAATGATCCGCTGAAGGCCCGTTTCAGCGAAATAAGCCCTTTTATATTCGGGCAGGCCCTTCATCCAGGTATTGAAACGTTCCTGGTCTTCGTCCGGTAAATCGGAGGAAGGCATGCCGCCGACCAGGGCATAGTGCAGCAGGTCCATTTCTTCCCGCCCATGATCGGCCGCCAGCCAGACCTGGCTCAGGGCATGTTGCAGGATGGGAAGCTGATCGATGCCTTCGGCCAGGTCGTAAACCAGGCGTTCGACCAATCGCTGGGTGATCCGGTTGCCACTGAGCATGGCAGGTTCCTCAATCACTAACTTCAGGTCTCTGCGTTTCAGCCGGGGAACAAAAAACTGGGAAAAACCGATGTATTCCGGCAAGCCCCGGAAGGCCGAACACTGACCGATGTAATCGGATCGCATGGTACATACAATATATACCGGCAGATCATTTTTTAAGGCGAGCCTGGCGGTCTCGAGGATCAGGTTGACCACCACCTGGGCATCCTGGGAAGGGGCCTCATTGGCAAAATTCTCCGGATTGGTAAAAAACTCTTCGAATTGGTCCAGGAGGATGAGCAGGTTGGCCGATTGCCGCTTTTTTTGTTTTTGTTCTTCTGCGGAAAGGCTTTTCCAGGCTTCATCTCCTTCATCCGCATAATAGGAAGAATTGGTGTAAAGATCGATCAGCGAGGAGTATCCCCGTCTCAGCTCCGTTTCTACACTTGCCGGAGCAAGGTCAAATTTATCCGCCAGCGCCCGGGCCATATTGGTGACCGGGTTTCGTTCGGGCCTGAAATCCGCCACGATCCAGTTGGAATATTTGGCTTTAAAAAAACCGGCGCGGGCATTGGGCACCAGGCCCGCATAGATCAGGGAGGATTTTCCTTCCCCTGAAGCCCCGGTGACCATTAAAAATTTCTTTTGTTCAAGCAGGGAACTGATCTGGTCGATTTGCTGATCCCTGCCTTTAAAATACAGGCTCTCTTCCTCGGTGAAGGACCTTAATCCCGGGTAGGGACAGATGGTCTGATGCTGCATGAAGGCTCCGGGATCAGTCATTTTCGTTGATATAAGGAAGAAAATATCTGTCGACAAAGACCATATTGTCTTCAAAACATTTCCATTCGGGTTTGGTGGGTATCCTGTGGTTATACCCGTAAAGGATTTTGTATAAAAACCAACTGCGGTCTTCATCGGAAAAATCGGTGGGGATTTCCGACCAGGCTTTATACAATAAGCCCTTCCGGCTGAGGGCCGTGCCGAAACGGCCCAGGGCATCCAACTTGCCCGGAGAATTTTTTATGATCTGGTACGCGTCTGTTGCGTTCCGTTCCGGATCATCCAGCATGAGGGCTATGGCCAGGTTGTGCCGGTTGGGCTGGAAGGCGGCGGGATTGTCTATCCGGTTCATCTCCGAGCGGGCTGAATCGATCAGCCTGCGGTAAATCTCTGCCTGGCCATCTTGCAGGATGATCTGTTGAGCGGCAAAGGCGTACAAGGAGGACCGGTTGACCGGCTTCTTAAATGCCCCGATCAGATCCAGCGCTTTTTGATCGTGTTGTGATGAAAAGAGGTGGCCGATAGCGATTCCGTACTGTTCCAGGGAATAGGTATTCAGAAAATTCATTCCCTTGTATTGAAAGGCATTGAGGACCCACTGAGGCTGGATTTTCTGATAATATCTCCACGCTTCCTCTTTCTTGTTCTGCGCGGAAAGGGTATTGCCCAGATGGAGGTAAAGGAGGTTCAGGTCGTTTCGTTGTTCAAAACCGCCGGCTTCCAGCTTTTCCGCCAGCCCAGTCATGAGATCTGCGGGAATGGCTTCTTTTAAAAAATAATCCCTGGAAATGGATACGGCATTGTAAAAATTCAGCCACCGCTGGACGGGCCGGATGTCCTGGTCGGTGCGGTACAGTTCTTTAAAAAGATCCTGCCTCAGGATATAATCCACGAAGGCCGGATCATTGAACTGAAACAGGTAACCCCTGGGTTCAAACGGGTGGAAGGGCACAAAATAATCGGGAAAGAGATATTGCTCCGAGTTGGGTACGTTGATCCGGTCCACTTCCGAACTGCTGACCACAGGATTGACCTGTGACAGATATTCCGCCCTGACCTGCCTGTAGTGATTTAAGGAGAGGTCGAACAGGCTATCGAGCCGAACCTGGGGGAAGGGGCTTCCCCGAAGCGCATTCCGGAAGGACAACAAAATGGCTTCATTTTTAAAAGCAACGGCCAGGTTCAGGGATCGCTGATCGGGATCGGCGATTTGCTGGATGGCTTCCCGGTACTTCCGGAATGCAAAATACATAAAATCATCCCCGCTAAACTTCAGGTTCATATTGGTATAAGCCTGGCCCACCACATTATAATAGTTATAGGTATTAGTTGACGTATGATCCAGCAGGCTGCGGGAGATCATCCGGTTGTAAAATTCATGGGAAGGGATTCCTTTTTTAAGGGAATATCCCCGGATGAAGCGCTCCAGGGCGTCCAAATGGCCATAAGTGAAAAAATGGGCCGCGATATTGGTCGCATTGTCCGCCATGGTTTCATAATTGTTTTCGAGGTATCCCTGGGGATAAGACAGGAGCGAATCGATGCACCATAGGGCCTTCTCCTCATCTCCGGCGGCCGCATAGAGATAAGCCAGGTCCTGAAACAGGGCATTGAACATATAACCATAATCCTGGGTACCCCGCACCTGGAGTTGGTCCCGGTCAAACAACCGGCTTAACCTTTCGGAGGCTTGGTTGGGTGAAAAAGGAGATAACTGACCGATAAGGGCATGGATATCCTCAGGGATCAGGACCCTGTAATGGAGGGCGTCTTCCAGTCCCAGCATGAGCAAACGCATTTCATTAAAATCCCCCGGAGGATCTGCCAGGATCCTTTTGGCCCATAAGCCAGATCGCACGGCATTCTTCCTGGCCAGTCCGGCCCATGTGGAATCGGTCGAGTGCAGAAGGGCGAAACCCAGGGCGATTTTCAGGTTATATTGTTCATTAAGCAGACTGTTGAGAGGAACCTGGTCATCGGCTGTGGTGTCAAATAATGTTAGCAGACTGTCCGAAATGGAAAAAGCCCGGGTCATTTCGGCCGCGGGTTCGTTTTTCCCCTGCATTTGGAGCAGCTTGGCGATTCCCGTGCTTACATGGATTTTTTGCCAGGGATCTTTGATGGATTCCATGATTTCGGGAAGGGTAAGGCTGCCCTCCTGCATGAGTTGGGTCAGGTTGGGGACATAAAACTCCAGGCCCAGTTTGGGATTGTTTGCCAGGGAAAGGGATTCCTTTTTAATGGTTTTCAAAACCGCGCTGTTCCGCTTGCTGAGGTAGTTGGATAAGGCAAAGGAACTCAGGGTAAGGATGACCAACAATCCCAGGGCCGCTGCAATTTTACGAGGACCCAGTTTCATGACCGTACGGGTGACTACATGTTTCTGGGCGCTTCTGGCCAGGAATTCGTTAGCATTGGCAATCAGGGCTTCGGCTTTAGTTTTTTTCTTGCCGGCATCCTCTTCCTCCGGTAGGTAGCGGGCGATCCACCAGCTGTTGGGCTTTACCTGTTTAAACCAGTTTTCAAAATAAGTCAGGGGGCCTATGGATAACAGGAAATTATTTGATTTACCGCTTTGCACCCAACGCCCCAATTGTTGCTCAAAATCCTGGGAGACCTGGTAGCTGTCATATTCTGCCTTGGCCCAGGTTTTGAGGGAGTCCCAGTTCCGGATGAGACTTTCGTGCGTAATGTCCAGCACATTTTCACCACCCAGGTTTGCGGTCTCCGGGTCTTCGGTCATGAAGGGACGTATAAAGGTGTTGCCCGGCTCCCGGAAAATATTCAGCACCTGTCCTACCGTTTCCAGTTCGACTTCCTTCCGGTTAAGGATCTGCCAGATTTCGTTCAGGGTCATCCGGTTTCGCACCGCCCGGCTTTGGTCGATTTTGGTAAGGCAGCTGAAAGCGGTCCGGATGATGGCTTTGGAGGTTTCGTCCGGAAGGGGTTTGCCGGTCTTGGCGGTGTAATATTCTTCGGCGGACTCATACAGTTTATTGGCATGGGTGTCCAGCACATTCTGAAGGCTGGGCCGGTGGTAACAGGCCCGGATGTGTTCAGGCAGCTGGTCAAACCACGATTTAAACATACCGGTTTGATCGTCCGGCAAGTCACTGGCCGGCATCCCGCCCACCATGGCGTAATGGATCAGGTCCATCTCTTCCTTGCCTTTATTGGCCGCGTGCCAGATCTGGTTGAGGGCATGTTGCAGGATGGGGAGCTGGTCCACCCCTTCGGCAATGTCGTGGATCAGGCGTTCCGTGAGCCTTCTCGAAATCCGGTTGCCGCTGAGTTCTGCCGGCTCTTCGATCACCTGCTGGAGCTGGAGCCGGTTGAGCCGGGGTACAAAATATTGGGAAAAACCGATGAATTCAGGCAGGGAACGGAAAGCCGCGCATTGACCAATAAAATCCGACCTCATGGTAAAGACCACATAAACGGGCAGGTTTTCATCGAGGGCAATCCTTGCCGTTTCAAGAAGCAGGTTGAGAACCAGGTTTGAATCCTTGGAAGGGACTCCCTGATGATAGTTTTCCGGGTTGGTGAAAAATTCCTCAAACTGATCCACGATGATCATCAGGTTGCCCGCTCTCCGTTTCAGTGCCGCCTTTTCCTTGTCGTCGGCTTGTTGCCATTCGATGGAGCCGGAGTCGAGGTAGGCATCCGAGTTTTTATACAAATCGATCAGGGCGGAAAAGCCATGATGCAATTCGGATTCCGTGATGGCGGGATTGGGGATGTCCAGCTGACGGGTAAGCGCCTTGCATAAATTACCGAAAGGATTGCGTTCAGGCCTGAATTCGGCTACCCGCCACTGGGTATAGGTAGACTTCAGGAATCCGGCGCGGGCGTTGGGCACGATCCCCGCATAGACCAGGGAGGATTTTCCATCCCCGGATGCCCCGGTAAGCATGAGAAATTTATTGCGCTGAAGCTGCAGGGTGGCTTGTTCAATATCCTGGTCCCTTCCTTTGAAATACAGGGACTCCTCCTCCGTGAAAGAGCGCAATCCGGTGTAAGGGCAGATCTGGTACTCTTCGAACATCTTATTTGAGTTCGATGACGGTGGTATAAACTTTTTTTACTTCTGAGGGGATTTGTTCTTTGGGAACGACGCTGGACACTACTTTAGGCGCTTTGAAATTGCGGGCCAGATTGGTCCTGGGGTCGTCTTCCCCGACCAGGAACAGGGGGGTGGGCGAAGAAGCTCCCCCGACTTCTTTCCAGATCTGCTTGATGAAAGGCAGGGCCCAGTCTGCGGCATATTTAAAATACACGACGGCCAATTTGCTTTTGGGTATCTGCTGGGACGAGATCTCGCGGTATTGGTCCGGACTGTCCGGCATGATGTTCATGAGTTCGACCGGATACTCCAGGCTGATGTGGTCGGTAATGACTTTGGCTTCCGCTTCGTCCTGTTGGTTGAAAATGAAGAAGATGTCGGTATCCTTGGCATCGTAGATTTCCGAGTCTTGTTTCATCATCACGACCCTCATGTCATCCACCAGTTGCATGGGCCCGGCCGCGTTGGAAAACATCATGTTCCGGGTGATGTGGTTGCGGATGTATTTGATGAAATTTTGTTGGGCGGGTTTTACCGTGAGATTGCTGCTCGCGGGATGGATCCAGATAAACGAATTAAAATCCGGGTTTCCTTCCATCCGTTGTTTTGCTTCCATAAACTGGTACTGTGGGAAGGAAGTTTCTTCATCCGATTCGAAGCGGCGGCCGAATTCCCCGCTCAGGATATGAAGGGAACAGGAAGATTTTTCCAGGCTTTCAGCCACTTTTTGTTTGAACAATTCATCATCCGAAGGGCAATCCGTGGTAGGCAATACATTGAATCCGGCTTTCTGAAGGATGATGACCATTTCTTCCCTTTGCTCTTTAAGGTCCGCAGAGGTCCAGGCAAGGAAAACGGTGGGTTTAGCCCGGTCAATCACCTGCACCTGGATCGAACTGGGCAGGGAAGTGATGAAATTTTTCAAGGGTAAGGTCCGGGAGGTGATGCTGGGACCGGTATCGGCCGGGTCAGTCGATTTGGCCTGGGCCTTAATGCCATGGATAATCTCCTTGATGGCATTGGCCAGTTTATTGATCTGGTTTCGGTACAATATCCTGCCGGCTTCCGGATGGAGGTTGTCATCAGCGGGCCGCAGGGGGCGGTTGATGCCGTGATCCCGGTATATAAAATCAATAGAGCGCAAATCCCCGGACAGTTCTTTTTCCAGCAGGCGGAGGTCTTCGAAATCGAGTTCGTGGATGTTTACAGGAAGGATGCGGCAGGCGCTGTTGCCATTGGGCAGCCGGATATTCAGGCCCAGCTTGTCCGCAGCGGCCTCCTCCTTGAATTTCAGGAATTCGGAGTTCCAGGGCTGGGATGAGGGATCACAATAGGTCTGGGAAATGACCGGGATGAAGATCAGCGAATTGATGGCTTTCCGGGTTTCACCGGTTTTGTTTTCGACATCCGGGCTGGGACCAAAACAAACGGTCAGCTTGTCTTTCAGGGTAGCCTCGAGCTCCTGCCTGAGTTTTTCGTTGAGTTCAGATACCCAACCCGGGGACGAGGTGGTCCCGGTCTGTTTATTATCGGCCGCCCGGTAGCTGATGTAGACATCACAGTCGTATTCGGGGAAAAGAATGGATTTCGTTTTCTTGGAAACAAGGTGATCCTCAGGAATATCCTGGTCACCGGTAAGGATTTCATAGATATTGACCGGCTCCCTCACGTTCTTAAGCACTTCCTGTTTTACATACCGCGAGTTGATTCCGGGTTTGTTGACCACATTGTGATGGACCGATTCGCTGATCCAGATCGACCCCGGGAGGGCGAGGGCTTGAAGTCGGGAAGCGATGTTTACCACGTCGCCAAAAGCGTCCTGCTCTTCAAAAACCACCTCACCGTGGTGAATGCCGATGCGCAAAAGAAAATCCTTTGCCCGGTTGCAGGCTTCCTGGATCCGGATAGCCGCCTGTACGGCGTCGGTGACGGTATTGAAACTGGCCATCACCCCATCCCCTAATTCCTTGATCCAGGTGCCTCCGAATTCCTCGATGACCGGTTTTTGCAGATCACGGTTTTTCTTGAGCAATTGAAAGGCTTTTTGCTCATCGTTACCCATGAGGGCGGTATAACCCACGATATCGGTAAACATGATGGCAACAAGGCGGCGGGTCTGGGGCATTTGACTTTTGATTTAGCGGTCGACTTATTTTACAAACCTGATTTAAAAAAAGGTCTGGTCAAATCGTCCGGTCGTTTTCAATTGCTCAAGATAACCATTTTACCCTGTCGTCCAAGTTTGACTTCATATTTTTTGAATCGGGGAACAGCCATGGAAAATTTAGCCTTCTTCCGCGACAGTTTTTTAAAATGAAATTTTCCAACACTGCTAAAAAATTCTGCTTAAGCTATTTCTTTCTCCCCATAAAATTGATTAGCTTCGTTTTGAATTAAATCCCAAAGGATCCCCCTCCCCCGTGGTGCATCAACCAAAATCTCATTTCATAAATCTCAATAAAACCTAAAATCATGAAAACAAAAATGGTTTCTGCCTTCCTGGCACTAAGCCTGTTTATGCTGTACCAATGCGCCGAGAACAAACCCGCACCGGCCGCCGACGCGATGGCAGACGATGCCATGGCCGCCAAAGCCGACTTTCACGGTTATGCGACCGAAGCCGAATGGGGCCATCACCTGGTCACCGTCGGGGGATGCAACGACTGCCACACCCCAAAAAAAATGGGGCCGCACGGACCTGAACTCGACAGCTCCATGATGCTTGCGGGCCATCCCGCCGCCATGCCTAAAATAGATGTTGACCGGAAGGCCATGGAGAAAAAGGGCTACGCCGTCACGATGGATCTGACCGAATGGGTCGGACCCTGGGGGGTTTCTTATACGGCTAACCTGACACCGGATTCCACTACAGGCACCGGAGCCTGGACCGTTGAAAATTTATTCCTGGCACTCCGGGAAGGGAAATCCAAAGGTCTTGCTGCCGGCCGGACCATCCTTCCCCCCATGCCCTGGAACGAAGCCACCCGTCATTACACGGATGATGAGATCCGGGCCATATTTGCTTACCTGAGGACGATCCCGCCTATAAAGAACGCGGTTCCAGCCCCCCTTCCCCCCGCCAGCGCCATGCAATAAAATTGTTTGAACCAATTTATGAGGCCAATCCTTGCGTCATGCGGGTTTGGCCTTTTTTTCGCGCGCCCGCCCAGTGGTTGTCACTTAGCGCTTGCGCCGAAGCCAAACTTCGACCCAACAGTTGGGCGTTGCCAGTGGTTGTCACTTAGCGCTTGCGCCGAAGCCAAACTTCGACCCAACAGTTGGGCGTTGCCAGTGGTTGTCACTTGGCGCCCGCCTGAAGCGCAGCAAGTGGCAATCACTTAGGGAAGCTGGAACGAATTATGGATCCTTTAGGACCCACTTGAGGTGCAGCACTGGCAATCACTTAGGGCTGCGTTGGGGAGGAGCTTAGCTCCGACCCCCTTACTTTCTTGTAGAAATGTAAAACTACAACGTATGTACCATGCCGAAGCCAAACTTCGACCCAACAGTTGGGCGTTGCCAGTGGTTGTCACTTAGCTCCCGCCTGAAGCGCAGCAAGTGGCAATCACTTTGGGAAGCCTCGGGATAATTCTAAGGTGTCCTCCACCGGCCAGTGGTTGTCACTTAGCGCCCGCCTGGAGCGCAGCAAGTGGCAATCACTTAGGGTAGCGTTGGGGAGGAGCTTAGCTCCGACCACCCTTGCTTTCCCCTAGAAATGTAAAACTACAACGTACGTACCAGGCCTAAGCCAAACTTCGACCGAACAGTTGGGCGTTGCCAGTGGTTGTCACTTAACGCTCGCCTGAAGCGCAGCAAGTGGCAATCACTTAGGGAAGCCTCGGGATAATTCTAAGGTGTCCTCCACCGGCTTACGCACTTGCTAACCCTAGGTGAAGGCCACCGTTTACCGCAAGGTGCAATCACCCTGGGAAGCCACAAACCCCGTGGCTTTAGCCCGGGGTAAAAACCAAATAGCCTCGGGAACGAAACTACAGTAAGGGTACCGGACCGAAGCCAAGCTTCGACCCAACGTTTTTATTGGGGAGGAGCTTAGCTCCGACCCCCTTGCTTTCTTGTAGAAATGTAAAACTACAACGTACGTACCAGGCCGAAGCCAAACTTCGACCCAACAGTTGGGCGTTGCCAGTGGCAATCACTTTGGGAAGCCTCGGGATAATTCTAAGGTGTCCTCCACCGGCCAGTGGTTGTCACTTAGCGCCCGCCTGAAGCGCAGCAAGTGGCAATCACTTTGGGAAAATGGTTGGCACATTTTCTAAACCCCGTGGCTTTAGCCCGGGGTAAAAACCAAAGAGATCAATTTGGCTTTAGCCACAGACCAAAGACTTTTAGCTCAACCACCTCGACGGAAATGCAGAGAGAAACCTTGCGAAATATCCCTACCTTCAAAGTCAATTTTCAAAAATGAAACGATTCCTCCTGGCCGGTTTTATGGCCATCCAGGCAGCTTTTGCAGGAGCCCAATCTGGTAAGCAATTGATCAGTTCAACACGGCATTTTGTCCAAACGCTCAGTCCGGACGAATTGAAAAAAGCGGCTTATTCCTTTGAGGATACCCTGCGGAAAAAATGGACCAACCTACCCGTGGGCCTGGTGCCGCGGCCGGGCATTCGTTATGGAGACCTGTCCGATCAAAGCAGGATGGCCTTCCACCGGGTCCTGTCTTCATTATTGAGTTCGCAGGGTTACCTCAAATTGACCAGCATCATGCAACTGGACGATATCCTGAATGTCCTGTACCAGGAGGCTTTCGATCAGGGAAAAATAAACAGGGAAACCTTTACCCAAATCCGGAACCTCAAATGGGAACACGGCAACTATTATATATCGGTATGGGGCCAGCCACAGGAAAAGGAAGCCTGGGGCCTGAGTTTCGGAGGACATCATATCGCTTTATCCTGCACGGTGAAGGGGGAACACCTTTCCCTGTCCCCCCTGTTCGTGGGCACCGATCCGTCTGAAATCAAATCTTCCAAATATGCAGGCTGGCGGGTACTCAGTAAAGAAGAAGACTATGGCTTTATGCTGGTCAACATGCTTTCGGAGTCCCAACAATCGAAAGCCATCCTTAAACGGGAAGTCCCGGGCGATATCATCACCAATCCCAACAGCAGCCAGCGGATCTCTGAATATTATGGCATCGCGGCGGGGGAGTTCAATGAAGCCCAGCGGTCCCTCCTGGAAATCCTGATCCAGGAATACATCCACAATTTTGAACATGCTTTTGCCCACGACCTCTATTCCAGAATACTCAAAACCGGCCTGAACAAAATATATTTCGCCTGGGTGGGCAGCCTGGAAATCAATAAGCCGCATTATTATATCCTCCATGGCCCTGACTTTCTCATCGAATATGACAACGTAGGTTTCCAGAACGACGGCAATCACATCCATGCCATTCTGAGGGAAACGGGAAATGATTTCGGAGAGGACATTCTGAAAAAGCATTATCTGGAAAGCAAGCACTGACCTGGTAATCCGAAAAACTGTTGAACTGGTAAACCGATAAACTGTTGAACTGATAAACGGTCTCCCCGATCACGATCTCCCAAACCTTCGTAATTTAAAGCCATGAAAGGGGCCGGGTTTCAAATGGTTGGAAAAATTCAAACGGTCTTCCTTTTTATCCTTTGCTGCTTATCCATCCCTTTAACAGCCCAAATCAGTCCCGGCCATCTCAGGCAATACACTGAACTCGACGGCCTGCCCAGTGCCGAAGTCGGTGAGCTCCTGGCCGATCGTTTCGGCTATATCTGGGCGGGTACCATCAACGGTCTGGCCCGTTGGGATGGATATGAGTTCAGACGTTTTTTAAACAACCCCAATGATCCGAATTCCATCAAGGGCCTTGTCGTCTGGTCCTTATATGAAGATCGTGAGGGCATGATCTGGGCCGGTACCGGACCTGCTTATCTCAACCGGTTTGATCCCGCTACCAGGGCTTTCAGGCAATTTGAATTTTCCCACCTGATTGACCATGCCAGCAATGTGGAATTGGGGATTACGTCCATTTGCGAGGATGATTCGGGAAGACTTTATTTCGGGGTCACGACCAATTTCCAGGAAACCATCAGGGGTGGCCTGCTTTTCAAGGATGTCCGGGATTCGACCATAAAGGCCTTTCCGGTGCCGGACAGCCTGGAAATCCAGAATGTCATCCATATTAATAAAGACCAGGAAGGCAATATTTGGCTGATCTCCTACAACGGGGTATTCAAAATTGACAAGGATCGGAGATTGACCCGGATATTTACTCGGGAGGAGGCCGATCGAAGCGGATTTATTCCCGTTGCGCTCGATCCCGGCCGGGATGGCCATATCTGGATCACCAGCTCGAAGGGGAGCATTATGGATTTTAACCCAAAGGACCGGAGGTACCGGATCCATAATTCGCCCAAGCCGCAAACCGATTATTATTTCAGCCGGATCTCGACAGACCTGAAGAACAATCTCTGGATAGGGTCCAACCAGGGACTTATTTATTTTAACAAGGGGTCAGAACAATTTTCCTTCTTTTCGGACCAAGCCATGGAATTCCCGGCGACCAACACGGTCCGTGACCTTGAATTTGATGATTTTGGCAATCTGTGGATCGGGACGCACCGGAATGGCTTGTATATTTTATCGGATAAGCTGGAATTTAAAAGTTATACCCCATCCAGTCCCGGAGTCCAGGCATTCACCACGGGGTGGGCAAACAAAATCATCGAATCTTATGATGGTACACTCTGGATCACAACCGGGGGAGCAATAGACGTCGCTGGATTGAATCACCTGGATCTGAAGTCCGGGATTAATCAAAAGCTGACTTTTTATGATTTAGGTATTCCCAGCGAAGCGATATTTTCAATCCGGGAGGACAGCCCGGGTGAGTTGATGGTTGGAACCTTCAATGGATTGTTTAATATTTCCATTCGCTCAAAACGAACAACCCCATTGCATTTAAAGGGTTTGGAAAGAATGGGTTCAGAGGCTCATCTGCCCACTGTCAATCATTTCCTGGAAGATGAAAAGATGAATATATGGCTGTGCACAGTACATGGACTTTATAAAAGGGCAGCAGGCAGGGACAGTTTCCGGAGATATGATCTGAGCGCCGCACCCGGCGGGGATGCCAGCAGCAACGAAGTCACCGGAGCACTGGAAAGCCGGAAACATCAGGGTTTGTGGCTGACGACCAACAATGGTTTGTTTTTTTATGACTATCAAACCGACTCTATTCACAGGCATGGGGATGGCGGCGAAGCCCTGGACCGATTCATCTCCCAGGACATCAATTCCATTTATGAAGATTCTTCCGGGAACACCTGGGTGGGTACCTGGCAGGGGGGACTTGCCCGCTACGATGCGGTCAATAAAACAATCCGGAATTATACCCTCGATGACGGCCTGCCTTCCATGAGCATACAAGGGATCCTGGGAGATGAAAAAAACAAAGCGCTGTGGCTGAGTACTTTTGAAGGACTCAGCCGGCTGGACCTGGAAGAGGAAAGGTTCTATAATTATTCCCTGGCGGACGGCATCCAAAGTCAGTTGTTTGCAGACGGATCCTGCCTCAAAACTTCCACCGGATATATGGTTTTTGGCGGATCCAATGGCATTACGGTTTTTAATCCCTCCGATCTGATGCAAAAATCCGTACCGCCCAGGGTTTATCTTACCGACCTAAAATTATTCAACCGGTCACTGCTTCCCGGCGGAGATTCCCCTCTGAAACATGCCATCTATGAAGCCGGTGAAATCATTTTGGAATACAACCAAAACAACCTTACCCTGGAATTTACAGGTCTTCATTATGCCAATCCTTCAAAAAACCGCTATGCCTATAAAATGGAAAACTACGAGGACCAATGGCGGGATATCGGCAATCAACGTGTCGCTTTTTTCCCGAAACTTCCTCCGGGTAAATATGTCTTCCGTGTAAAGGCAGCCAATAACAACGGCGTCTGGAATGAAGAGGGGGTTTCCCTGAAGATTATCATCCGTCCTCCCTGGTGGAAGACCTGGACGGCCTATATCCTCTATGGCCTTGCCCTTCTCGCTGCCGGTTATGGAATGTTCCGGGTGGTCCGGATGCGGTTGATTGAGAAAGAACGGGCAAGGTCCCAGGCCAAGGAACTGGAGCAGGCCCGGCAAATTGAAAAGGCTTATCTCGAATTGGGCAAGGCCCACGATGCCCTGAAGGCCACCCAGGCCCAGCTCATCCACTCTGAAAAAATGGCGAGCCTTGGGGAACTCACCGCCGGTATTGCCCATGAGATCCAGAACCCCCTGAATTTCGTCAACAATTTTTCGGAAGTCAATGCGGAGCTGATTGAAGAAATGAATGAAGAAATCCTGAAATCGAATTACGAAGCAGTGCAGCGTCTCGCAAAAGACATCACGGAAAACGAACAAAAAATCAACTACCACGGAAAACGCGCCGACTCCATTGTCAAGAGCATGCTTCAGCATTCCCGGAATGCGACCGGGCAGAAAGAGTCCACCGACCTCAATGCGCTTTGCGATGAATATCTCCGATTGAGTTACCATGGGCTGAAGGCCAAGGACAAAACCTTCCAGGCGGAATTCAGGCTCGACCTGGATCCTGATCTTCCTAGAATTTCTGTGGTCCCCCAGGAGATCGGAAGGGTGCTGCTCAATCTTTTCAATAACGCTTTTTATTCCGTCACGGCCAAATGCAAAGCCAGGCAAGGGGAGAAGGAATTCAGGCCAACTGTTTTGGTGAGCACTAAAAATATAAAAAGCGGAACGGGAGCATTCGCTGAAATCCGTATCAAGGACAATGGCCAGGGCATTCCCCGGGAATTCCTGGATAAGATTTTTCAGCCCTTTTTTACCACCAAACCGACCGGGGAAGGCACGGGGCTGGGTTTGTCTTTGGCCTATGATATGGTCACCAAAGGGCATGGTGGGACGCTTGAGGTCGTGACGCAGGAAGGCGAAGGGACGGAATTCATAATCAAATTACCCGGCTGACAGTGATCCCCTCACTTAAGTCACCCCCTGTCTGTAACTTCATGGTATGAATAGACGCGATTTGCTCAAAAACCTCACTGCGGCACCCTTTGCAGCCATACCCTTATCCGAGAACCTCTCGACAGGCCCTGATGAGGGGGTTGCCGGGGGCGATTCGATCTATGCCTCTGTGGGCGTCGAACCCATCATCAATTGCAGGGGGACCTTTACCATCATTGGCGGCTCCATGGAATTGCCGGAAGTGACCCGGGCGATGGAAGCCGCCTCAGGCTACTTTGTTCAATATGACGAATTGGCCATGGGGGTGGGTAAAAGGCTGGCCGAACTGACGAAGTCGGAATGGGGCATCGTCACCTCGGGCTGTGCAGCCGCCATGAAACATTTTACCGCGGCCTGCCTCACCGGTGGAAATCCGGAAAAATTGTTGAGGATACCCGACCTGACGGGATTTGAAAAAACAGAAGTGATCATACCCCGCAGTTCGAGGAATGTATACGATCATGCCATCCGTAATATGGGCGTGTCCATCATTGAAGTCAACAGTCCGGAAGACTTGGAAAGGGCCATCAATCCCCGGACCGCCATGATCTATATTATGACGGGCCCCCCCAACGATACCGGGAAAGAACTTTCCCTTGAAGTCATCGCCTCGATCGCGAAACCCCATAGCGTTCCCATCCTCGCTGACGCCGCCGCTGAAAACCTGACCATTCCCCCCATTCACCTGGAAAGGGGAGCCACAGCGGTGGCTTATAGTGGAGGCAAGGCGATTTGTGGTCCCCAATGTGCCGGCATCCTACTCGGGCCAAAAGATTTGCTGATGTCGGCCTGGCAGGCGAGCGCACCGCACCATGGGCCTGGCCGGGACAACAAGGTGGGCAAGGAAGAAATCATGGGCATGCTGGCCGCGGTCGAGGCCTGGACCGAACGCAACCATGAAGCGGAATGGAATATATGGCTGGAAAGACTGAACACGATCGCTTCAAAGTTCAAATCCCTGTCCGGCATCAGCACCGAAATCCGCATGCCCACCGGCCTTTCCAACCGGGCACCGGCATTACGTATATCCTGGAACCCCAATCAATTTCATATCACCGGCGAGGAAGTGGCTGAAATCACCGCACGCAGCAAACCACGGATTGCCATCGGTGGAGGATCCGGTGAAGGGACCTCTTTTATTTCCATCGTGCCCAGCCAGATGAGGCAAGAACAGGTGCCCGTGGTGGCTGACAGGCTTTATGCCATTCTCTCCGCTGAACGAAGTCCAAAATCAGATCAAATGGCCAGTCCATCCTTACAGATTGACGGGCCATGGGATCTCGAGATTCAATATTTCAGCAGCATAGCCAAACATACCCTGTATATCGAACAGGATGGAAACTGGATCCAGGGAACCCACCAGGCTGATTTTTCAGAATCGGAAGTTCTTGGACTGGTAGAAGGTGATCAGATCAAAATGCGAAGCGTATTGCGGAGGCCGGGCGATTCGATTACCTATTTGTTTAGCGGGGTAGTCAAAAACGACGAGGCAGGATTACCGGTGATGTCGGGGTCCATTCATCTTGGTGAATACATGACGGCGAAGTTTAAAGCCACAAAAACGAAATATAAGGGGGCCCGCAGGCCTTTTATGATCCCGGGAGGTCCTCCCTTATCCAGTTGAAAGCAGCCGGATACCTTCCTTAGATAAAAATGGTTACCCAGGATATCGGTCGGGTATTGCTGAACCTGGTGAATAATGCTTTTTATGCTTGCGCCGAACGAAGCCGTTCCGCGCAAACCCCTGGTACGGTAAACCCTCTGACCCAAATTGGAGAACCGGAGTACAAACCCCTGGTGACTGTTGGTACCAGGCTTGTGGAAAACCGGCTTGAAATTTTCATTAAGGACAATGGAACGGGTATCCCGGAATCCATCCGTGAAAAGATCTTCCAACCTTTTTTTACGACTAAGCCTGCCGGGGAAGGAACGGGCCTGGGTTTGTCCCTGTCTTATGACATCGTGACCAAGGGGCACGGCGGTACTATTGTAGTTAATAAAATCGAAGGTCCGCCTGGCGGTACTATTGTAGTTAATAAAATCGAAGGTCCGTCTGGTGGAACCCTGGAGGTGATTTCGGAGGAGGGCCGGGGATCGGAATTTGTTATTCGTTTACCGGCCAGTCAGCCCCTTACCTAAGTCACCCCCTCACTGTACAAGAAGGTTAGAATAAACTTGAGCAGAAGACGGGGAGGGCTGCAGATTATTCTTATCTTTCCAAGCATAGGTCGTGCGAAAAGATCTATAATCCGGATGGCGGTTTAAAGCGAATACGCCCTCTTTGGAATTCCAATCTATATACGCCTGCATTCTATGAATGATTAGTATGATTTACTTTTTCTGGACATACAGAGATAAGGCAGTACTTTTTGCCGGTGTCCTATCCGTGATCCTTTCTGGATATTCCTGTTCTGAAAACCAAACCACTGGGGTCAAAATCGCTCAATCTTCTTTTTTGCCGCCGGTAGTGCATTTTTTGGATACCCTGCCCCCTCCGGCGAGGACCCGTTTAACCGATGCCCCTTCCCCACGGGTTGTGACACTCAACCTGCCAAAGAAAGGAATCGGCATCAAAAACCAATCCTTTTGGAAGAATACAGGGTCCTCCTATTCTCCTCCGGAAGTGCTTGAGGCTTTGCCGCCACTGGTGCACTTTACGAATTTAAATACAAAGGATGGCCTGGCCCTGGATGGGGTGACCTGTGGTTTCCTGGACAGCAGGGGAAGGCTTTGGTTTGGAACAGGGGGGGGAGGCGTAAGCTGTTATGACGGAATGGGTTTTACCAATTTTGGTCTTTCAAATGGGTTGGCCAGCGTGGCGATCATGTCGATCGCAGAGGACAAAAATGGTCATCTTTGGTTCGGTGGACATGAAGGGGGATTATCCAGGTTCGATGGACGAAAGTTTACCAATTATACGACCAGGGACGGGCTTTCCGGAAATGCAATCCATCAAATTTTACTTGATAAAAAGGGGGAATTGTGGTTTATAACCTTCCCCAAAGGGGTCAGCCGGTATGATGGGCTGAATTTTTCAATCTTAGATACTGCCAATGGCCTGCCCTCTAATTATGTGACAGCTATGGCGGAGGACAGGGAAGGAAATCTTTGGTTTGGCTTCTTAAATGAAGGAATCTACAAATACAGGAATGCCCAATTCATACGGATTTCACCGGAATCATTTACCGCAACCACCATCTACAGTATATTTGAAGATTCAAAAGGCGCCCTATGGTTTGGATTACTGGACGCTGGATTGGGGCGTTACCATAACGATACGTTTACCCTGGTAAACCTGGGTGCTGAGAAGGAAGTTATTCCTGTAACGGCCATCGAAGAAGATGTCCACGGGCATCTTTGGTTTTCAACGCTGGGATCAGGAGTGGTCCGCTATACAGGAGAAAAATTTATTAAATACACCACGGAAGAGGGTTTGGCAGGAAATACCATATCGGATATGGTAAACGACCAGGATGGAAACCTTTGGTTTGCCACCATGGGCAACGGCTTGAGCCGGTTCAACGGAGATGCCATACAGGTGCTTAGTCCCGGGCAAGGATTACCCCCTCAACAGTGTTATTCCTTGATTGAAGACCGGACAGGCAAAATCTGGTTTGTTTCAGATGGAGGGGGTCTTGGGAACTATGATGGTCAATCCTTCACTTACTATACCACGAAGCAAGGCTTAATCAGCAATTATGTCAACGGACTGGTCGAGGATAGGAAGGGCAATATTTGGTTTGGGACAAAGGGAGAGGGTGGCCTGAACCGGTTTGATGGTAAACGGATCACCACGTATTCTACCAAACAGGGCTTATCCTCTGAATATGTGTCCATTTTAACGGAAGACCGGGACGGGAATATCTGGATCGGCACTTTTGATCGTGGGGCCTGCCGTTTTAATGGTAAAGAAATGGTATGTTATTCCACAGCACAAGGACTGGCACATAATATGGTGCTCAGTATCCTTCAGGATTCAAGAGGCCATTTCTGGTTTGGCACAGCCGGTGGGGTATCCCGGTTTGACGGACAAACCATGACCAATTTTACCACAGACCAGGGCCTTGCTGATAATTATATCAATGATATTGACGAGGACCAAAAAGGAAATTTTTGGTTTGCTAGTCAAAAGGGATTGGGCCGGTATGATGGTTCCGGTATAATCAATTACAGAGCGCAGGACGGATTGCCGGAGGACCTGGTATGCAATATCCTGGAAGACGAGCAGGGTGTGCTCTGGATCGGCAGTTACCAGGGCTTCAGCAGTTTGCAATACAAGGTCCGCAGTGATGGCCAGGCAACTCAAAAATTAATAGGAGCAGGCCAGATGGATATGGGAAACGGAACATTAAAGACCTATGATCCGGTATTTGATGTGTTTAATACAAAAACCGGCTTCCCGGTCATCGATATGGTGGATGGGGCCATCCTGGAGAAGAAAAAAAATTTGCCGCATGGGGTCTTGCCGGATAAAGGAAATATATGGGCCCTGATGGGAGGTGGGCAGATCATTCAATTGAACCCAAAAGCACTCAAAAGAAAGGATACTCCGAGAGAACCCTACCTGAAGGCAGTTAAAATAGATGATCATGCCATCAATTGGTATGACCTCGGCGGGCAAAGACGCGACAGTACCTTAATTGCACAACAGGAAGTCCAGGTCTACGGTATTCCACTGGAAGGAAAAGCAAGGGACAGTTTAAGGGGAATATTTGGTTCTATCCGTTTTGACAGCATTAGTCCGGATTATCCATTGCCGCAAAATCTGGTTTTACCTTTCGTGCACAACAAGATCCATTTTGAATTCGGAGCAAGGGAGATTTCGAGAAACCATATGATCCGCTATCAGTACATGCTGGAGGGTTATGACAAAGACTGGAGTCCGATTACAGCCATGCCCTCCGCCGTCTACGGAAATATGACCGAGGGGAAATATGCCTTCAGGCTAAAAGCCAGGAGTCCGGAGGGAAACTGGTCGGAACCTCTGATCTACCGCTTCAGGGTCTTGCCCCCCTGGTACCGGACCTGGTGGGCATATGCTTTATACCTTGCTTTGGCCGGTTCTGCCATAGGGGGATTTGTCCGCTACCGGTATAAATCCATTTTAAAAGAAAAATCCCGACTGGAAGAACAAGTACAACTTCGCACGGCAGAAGTAATGACCCAGAAGGAGGAGATCGCGTCGCAAAGGGATCATCTGGAAAAATCATTGACAGAATTAAAGAATACCCAGGACCAGTTGATTCACTCAGCCAAAATGGCTTCCCTGGGAGAACTTACGGCAGGCATCGCCCATGAAATCCAAAACCCATTGAATTTTGTCAATAATTTCAGTGAAGTAAACAATGAATTGATCAAAGAATTGATACAGGAGGTGAATGGAGGGAACCTGGCAGAGATCCAGGCGATTGCGGATAATCTTGCGGGCAATTCAGAAAAAATAAATTACCACGGTAAACGGGCAGAGGCCATCGTCAAAGGGATGTTGCAGCATTCCCGGTCAGATACAGGACAGAAGGAACCGGTCGACATCAATCCGTTGTGCGATGAATTCCTTAGATTGAGTTATCACGGGCTCCGGGCAAAGGATAAGGAATTCAATGCCATCCTGGAAACCGATTTTGATCCCTCAGCCGGCAAAATAAACATCGTAGCGCAGGACCTGGGAAGGGTATTGCTGAATTTGTACAACAATGCCCTTTATGCCGTAAACGAAAGAAAAAAAAAGAACTTTAAGGATTTTGAACCCAAGGTGGTCGTCCGGACCAGAAGGAGTGCCGACCAATTGTTCATCCATATTGCCGATAATGGAAGCGGCATTCCACCGCAAATGGTCGATAAGATTTTTCAACCCTTTTTCACTACTAAACCACCCGGACAAGGCACCGGTTTAGGTTTATCTATCACTTATGATGTCATTAAAGCACACGGCGGAAAGATTGAAGTAAAAAGCGAGGAAGGACGGGGAACTGAATTTATAATACAACTGCCCGTTTGACTCATAAATTTTTCATCCAATTTCCTATTGTCAAGTGACTGCTTCTATATTTGAAGGCAGGTTCGTGGCAGAAAGAGCCCACCGATATCACTCAATTTCAAAGCCCAATAAAGGGAGTTCTAATGTGCTGTTTCCACAGAATTTCTTATTTTTATTATCTGTTTTTTTAATTAAATCCATAAGTGCAAAAAATAAACCCGTTTTTCTATGTCAAAGAAGTATTTAGTTCGTGCGAAGTATTCAGCTGCCGGGGTCGGTGGCGTCCTTAAGTTGGGAGGAACTGCCCGTAAAATTGCGGTCGAAAAAATGATCAATGACCTCGGTGGTAAATTGGAGGCATTCTATTACACCCTGAATCCGGATGAATTATATCTCATCTGTGAATTGCAGGATGAAATTAGTGGGGTGGCCATGTCGCTGCACGTGGATTCCACCGGCATGGCGGATATCACCATTACCCCATTGCTTACACCTGAAGATATTGACAAAGCGTCCCACATCGCGGTTCATTACCGTACCCCTGGCTCCTGATCCCGGGACCATGGGGATCCGTTTTTTGGGTTGCCTTTTGTGGTTGGCCGTCCCGGCCCTCCTCGCCGCTCAATCGCCTTGTGCCTGTTGCACCCCGCAACACCGTCAATTTGATTTTTGGTTGGGAGAGTGGATGGTATTTGACACAGTGGAGAAAAAACTGGGGGAGAATTCGATTGTTAAACTGGAAGACCAATGTATTCTGAGCGAGCACTGGCGGAGCACCGCAGGAGGTACCGGAAGAAGTTTCAATTATTATGATCCATCGGATTCCACCTGGAACCAGCTCTGGTTGGATAAGCAGGGAACCATATTAAAACTCAAAGGTAAAGCAGAATCGAATTCCATGATCCTCAAAAGCGGCTGGGTCCAAGGACAGGGCGGCGCGAAATATTACAATCGAATAACCTGGAAGAAAAATGAGGATGAATCAGTACTGCAACTATGGGAAATCATGGGTCCGTCGGATGTAGTATTGTCGGTTGCATTTAAAGGGATTTATAGGAGGAAAATGCCTTAAAAGGAAGCTTAGCTTTGGCACAAATGGTTTGAATCAAATCTTCATGGTTTCCCTTTAGGGAGATTACGTGTGTATGAATTCTTGATGCAAACCCCAGCCTTCTGGCTGGGGTTTGGGGAGTTTGTATTGAATCGGGCTTTAGCTCAGATCAGGAATCAGATGTTTTCACTTCAGCATCGATAGGTAACATGCCACGCTGGCTAAAGCCCGCTATTTCTTCCTTCTGCCACACCCCTGGCTGAAGCCAGGGGATGGCTGTGTCACTACAACAGCCTTGCACACTTTTTGAGAGGGCTGATCAAAGAGGCAGGATAGAAGTCCAATAGGTGAAGTGCTTGTCCTGTGCAAAAGAGTTTGTTTCAGTCGGCCAAAATTCAGAATAATTTGAAACCGCCTTCTCCCACTTGCAGTTGGGGATGCCTGAACCGAGCAGGCAATATGACCCACCATTCCGGGCTAAATCACTGTTTTTTTCCATCTGTAAACCCCCGGCTGATGCCTTGACGACTTCAACCTTGATTATCCCTTCACTCAAACCAACGAAAGATATCCTGCATGGACAAGCGGGCTTTTTCCCCCGCAGGGACATCATGCCTGATTTTACCTTCCCGGAATTGCAGCAAGCGGTTTCCATAATGATGGGCATCCTTTAAATTGTGGGTGATCAGCAGGGTCGTAATACCCAGTTCTTTTTGAAGGTTCTCCGCCAGATTCAATATCAATGCCGAAGACCTCGGATCCAGGGCTGCGGTCGGTTCATCCAGCAATAAAATCTCCGTCTCATCCATCACGCTCATGAGCAGGGTCAGGGCCTGCCGCTGGCCTCCTGAAAGATTGCCCATAAACTGGCTGGTTTTGTTTTCCAGGCCCATGCCCAGGGTGGCGATTTTATCCCGGACCTTTTTTTTAAAAGTGGCTGTGGTCCCTATTTTCAGCGTTTTGGGCTGGGTCCTCAAAGCCGCGAGCCTGAAATTGTCCAGGATCGTCAAGTCCGGGGCGGTACCCTGATTGGGGTTTTGAAATACCCGGGCGATCCACCGGCTTCTTTTATAGTCGGGGAGGCTGGTGACATCGATTCCTTGGATCGTGATGCTTCCTGAGGTGGGTCTTTCTGCTCCCTGGATCATATTCAAAAGGGTGGTTTTTCCACTGCCGTTTGAACCGATGATGACCACGAATTCATTTTTACGGATTTCAAGGGATACCTCATCGAGGGCGGTGACTTCGTTTTCCCTTCCGGGGTTGTAGATCTTGGTGAGGTTTTGAATGGAGATCATACTTTCCGGCGGGTTAATCGTTTTTTAATGGCCGGCTTACCCGGGGCAGGGCGACGATCAGGAGCACAAACAGAGCCGTCACCAGTTTAAGGAAATTGGGGTCGATACCCATGGCAAGCGTGAAGGCCAGGACCATTTGAAAAATCAAACTCCCCGAAAGGACAAACAAGAGCTGCCATCCGATACCCGTGACCCTGAGCCAGACCCTTAAGGCATCGGCGATCAGTACAGAACCCAATCCGGTAATCACGATACCAATGCCCATGTTGATATCCGTGAAGCTCTGAAACTGGGCCACCAGGTATCCACTCAGTGCGGTAAGGGCATTGGCCAGGGCAAGGCCGGTGATCTTCACCAGGTCGTTGTTGATGCCCAGGGCCCTGGTCATAACGGGGTTGTTGCCCGTGGCGCGCATGGCAATCCCAAAATCCGTTTTTAAAAGGTAATGCAGCAGGAGGACCAACAGGCCAACTATAAATATGGATATGCCCAGGTGATTGTACAACTCATGGGTGAAAAAGGAGCGGGAGGTAAACAGGTCTTGAAGGTTGATGAGTGGCAGATTGGACCTCCCGAGGAGGATCAGGTTGATGGAATACAAACCGGTCATCACGAGGATGCCGGACAACAAGGCGTCTATCTTCAGTTTTGTGTGGATCAGGCCGGTGCAGACTCCGGCCACCGCACCCGTAAGCATCACGGCAGGCATTGCCGCCAGGGCCGGCCATTCCCTGGTCAGCAGGATGGCCGTGATGACCGCACCGAGGGTATAACTGCCATCGGTGGTGATATCCGGAATGTTGAACACCTTCATGGAGATAAATATGCCCAGGGCCATGGGGCAAAGGCATAAAGCCAGTTGTAAGGCGGTCAGGTAGAACTGGCTCATTGAAGGGCCTGGAAGTTTGAAGGCAGCTCAATCCCGTATTTGGCGGCGACCGCAGGATTGTACACGTTTTTTCTCACTTTCACCATTTCCCAATGCAACCCCTCCGTGCTTTTGGTTTTCAGGTATTGGGCGGCCTGAAGGCCGGACTGGTAACCCCATTGATGTAGGTCCGCCCCGTAGGCCGCCAGGGCTCCCCGCTGAACCAGGCCGGCTTCGCTGGTAAAAATGGGAATGTTTTTTTGGTTACAGGCTTCCACAATGGTTTCAAAGGATTCAAATACAATATTATCGGGGTTGGCAAAAAAGACATCGATGTTTTTGGACAACAGGGATGCGGATACGAGCTGGACATCCGCGGAAGAATGGATGGATTGATAGATCAGGTTGACCTTGTGGTCCGCGGCCAGCTTTTTGATGTGCTCCAGGGCGTCCACCGACTGGGGCTCGGCCTGGTTGTAGATCATGCCTACGGTCAGCGGCTCCGACCCGGGTTTGATCACCGTGGGTATGAGCAGGAAGGAAGTGTCTATGTAATCCAGGTTTTCACCCACCCCGAACAGGTTCCGTGGAGCCTGGTCCTGGGCATCGTTTACCTTCATCAGGGAAGGGATGGGGGAGACCATCATGAATATGGGGATGTCCTTGTTGTTCTGGACTGCGGTGATGGTGGACAAGGTCGGGCAGCTTGCAATCAGGGTCACCTTGCTGGCCACAAAATAGTTGATGATCTGGGTGAGGGTGGGAATATTCCCCTGGGCATTGCGGTACAGGAGTTTCAGTGTTCCTTTTTCTTCATCAAATCCCTGTTCTTTCAAGGCATCCAGGAAGCCGTTTTTGGCCTGCTCGATCGTTACGTCCTGGAAGGCGTCGGCAAATCCCAGGACCGGTACCGTGGAGTCCTTTCGGGCACAGCAAACCATAAAAACGGACAGGCTAAAGATAAAGAACCCTTTTTTCATGACATTCCAAATGACAGGTTGACGAATGGCTCAAAAATACAACATAATGATAAGGATAGGTTAGGGGGTGGGGGCTTCTCCATGCAGGATGAGGCTTGCGAAGGATATCCTGAGTTTCAGTCAATAAATACATACAGCGGCGAAACCCGGTTTCCATGGAGTCTTACTCAATATAGGTCCTGTAAACGCACGCATCTTCGATGCCCATTCCCAATTTGGGTTCTCACTGCGGCGATTAGTGCCTATTTCGCACACATCTGGGATTAGAAATGCAAAAATTTGATCTCTGCACTCCTATCGGCTTCGGAGAAGCCAAACCTCATTTAAAAAATAAGAGAAGAATATACGGCTTCGGAGAAGCCCAACAGACAGGAACTGGATAAATGCAATTACATCGCGATTCCAATTGACCCCGATGAATTGAAGGCCGGTGCATATCCCAGCCCCAAACCCCCAATCCTGATAATCCCCCCAATCCCACCAATCCTACCAATCCCACCAATCCTACCAATCCTACCAATCCCACCAATCCTACCAATCCTACCAATCCTACCAATCCTACCAATCCTACCAATCCTACCAATCCTACCAATCCTATCAATCCTACCAATCCTACCAATCCTATTAATCCTACCAATCCTACCAATCCTATTAATCCTACCAATCCTATTAATCCTACCAATCCTATTAATCCTATTAATCCTACCCCCAATTTTATTATCTTGTTTCTTTATTAATTATACATACCCTGCACCGGAATGGCTTTACGGATTTGTGTGGCTTTGGCTTTTATTTTCCTCCTGAACACGGCCGTCCCGGGCCAAAAGGAACTGAATTTCACCTATTATAAGGAAACCCAGGGGGTGGAGATTTGGGAGGTTCTTTCCGATCAATTTGGGCGAATCTGGCTGGGCACCAGTGATGGACTCATGAGGTTCGAAGGGTATGAATTTAAAAGATTTGTATATGACCCGAAGGATTCCTCATCCATCAAAGGAGCGGTGATCTCAACATTGTACGAGGACGCGCTGGGCAATATATGGATCAGCGCTTTTGATGAGCGGCTTTATCGTTTCGACCCGCGCTCCGGTTCCTTTAAAACCTATCCCTTTTTTCAATTGATCGGTAAAACCATGGAAAACAACGATTTTGGCATATCCACCATATCCATGGATGCCGGGGGCCGTTTATATTTTGGGGCCAACAGCGTATCCCCGCTTCCTGTTTCGTTATTGATTTATGATGAATCCGGGGACCGGATAAGGCCTTTTCCCTTACCCGACAGTGCCAATCCAGGCGGGTTTTATCTGGCAAGACCGGATCATGCCAAAAATACCCTGTTCTTGGGTTTGGATAACCAATTGTTTTTTTTTAAAGAAGGAAAATCATTGTCCAGGCTTGGCCCCTACACGGAGCTTCAGAACCTGGCCAATCAAACCAGCGTACTGGATTTCATTTTTGACCAGGAGGACCGGCTTTGGTTTATGTCTGACCAGGGCAGCCTCGCCGTCTTTGACAAGCTGGATGGGGCTCCGTTAAAAACGTATTCTTTCCGGCACCTT
>JAKQHS010000166.1 GCA_029557915.1 Bacteroidota bacterium
CTGGGCCTTCACCGATGGCAGCACCGATGCCGTGCTGAATCCATCCATGGTGGTTGTACCGCAGATCGAAGGGAAAAACATCTACCCCGCGGCGGGAGGTTCCTGCAAGATTACGGCGATCTATACCGATACTTATCTGGACGTCTGCGGAGCGGGCTTCAAGGTTTACCGCAAATGGATCGTGACGGACTGGTGCACCCTGGAAGAGGAAGAATGCGAACAATACATCAAGGTGGTGGATACTTCAGCGCCCAGGATCTTGAAACCGCTCAACACTATATTTGCAAACGTCAGTCCCCACGATTGTGTGGCCGGAGTGGTATTGCCTGCCCTGGTAGCGGGGACGGATTTCAGGGATTGCGGAACCGTGAGCCAGAAGTATACTATTAGTTATGAGGATCCATCCCACCCGGGCAAGACAGTAGTGTTCACCGGAGATTTGCCGTCTAAAACCCTATACCTGCCGATGGGCGAGTTCAGGGTGGAAATAAGCCTGGTCGATGCCTGTTTCAACCGGACGGATACCAGCCGGTATGTGGTCGTCACGGATGTGACCCCGCCGATCCCGGTCTGTAACGAGATCACGCAGGTGACGATCGACCCGGCGACCTGCTGGGCGAAGATCTCGGCCAAAGAGCTCGACAACGGCAGCCGGGACAATTGTTGCGAGGTGCTGCATTACGCGGCGGCTCACATGGACAGCATTACATACTGGAGGAATTACTGGACGGAAAAACTCACCACGGAAGTCGGAGAGAAGTCCTTTGCCAAAGAACGGTTGGAATATGAAGCTTTGATCGAAGACTGGATCAATTGTTATGTATTCAGCGATACGGTCAATTTTACGGACTGCGGCAGTGATTCCATCGTGCTGAGGGTGTACGAAGCCTGTGGCGTACCGCGGTACGATCCGCATGTCTTCCCCTGCGGACCGCATGCCTGGTTCTGCTATAATACCTACCAGTATATCGGGGATTTCAACTGGAACTGGTTTGACAAGGACGGTCCGAAGTCATGCAGCTACCGCCCGGCGTTGACCAGCCTGAAAAAACTGGATAAAAAATACGAAGCCTACGGAACGAAGGGATATATGCAACCCAAATATGAAGGGGCTGCCCAATACCTATATTGCCAGGTGCCCTTCTATTTCCCCAGCCTGCAATTGATGCTGCAAGCCAAGAGCAGTGTGGGAGGAGGCAATGCCCCGGGCAGCTATTGTTCCGACCGGTTGTACAACGACTGCATGGTGCTGGTGCTGGTGGACGACAAAGAGGCCCCGGTGGTGCACGAACTGGAAGACGTCACGGTTTACTGTGATGCCTCGCCCCATTACGCAAGCTACCCCAGGGAATGTTCGACGGGTAAGAAAAACGGCCTCTGGCCTGGTTATCTCAAAGACAGCGACGGCACGATCCACGGCTATTATGGCGGTTATGGCGCTGAGGACGAACACGCTCCGGACTGTGGTCACTATGACCACAAGAAAAACTGGGCCCCGGTATATTGCAGGGAATGGCTCTACCTGGATAGTTTTGAAACGGGAGGCATCATCGTTCCGGAAACATATTTTGAGGTGCCGGTATTCTTTGACAAAACAAGGCCGAAACGGGCGCTGGCGAAGCATGAATTTTCGATCACGGACAATTGCCGATTGGACGATGCGAGCCTGAGTTGGACGGACGAGGGGGACATCAATTCCTGCGGGGAAGGCTGGATCCAGCGGACCTGGACGATGCGCGACGCCTGCGGCAATGAAGTGATCGCCAAACAAAAGGTATTGGTGAAACACCGGAGCGATTTTGAGGTGGTCTTCCCGGCGGATACGGTGATGGTCTGCGATTATACCCAGGGCACGGGCCCGGAGGTGACGGGCAGACCGGACGTCACGGATGATGAATGTGAACAGATCACGGTGAAATTTGAGGACCAGGTCTTCTCAGTGGATGACGGGGCATGTTACAAGATTGTCAGAACCTGGACAATATTTGACTGGTGCATTTATGAGCCCAACCGGACGGAAAGATATCCCGAAGTGATCGTGGATGACCGCTTAAGGGCAGACACAGGCAACCGGGAATGCGTGTACCGCAACCTGAAGGACAATAACGACGGGTATATGCAGTATATCCAGGTGATCAAGGTGGTGGACCATGAAGGTCCGGTGATAAAGGTGAAAGACACCGTCGTATGCATCACTTCTGAAAACTGCATATCTGAAACCGTGCGGATCCCACTGAGCGCCACGGACAATTGCGCGGAGCCGGAGCAGATCCATTTCCAGGTGGAAATCGATCAGAACGCGACGGATGCGGTTTATACCAACCTGACTTATGACAAGGCGAGCATAGAGCTGATTATACTGGGCAATCCCAGAGAGTTGGTATATGCAGCCTCCGGCGAGGGCAGGCATGTAGTGCATGTGATCGCGACGGACAACTGCGGCAACAAAGACACGGTGAGTTACCGGTTGGAGTTGAAAGATTGCAAGAAGCCGACGCCTTATTGTTTTTCGGGGATTGCCACGGTAGTGATGCCGAGTACCGGAACAGTAACCGTATGGGCAAAAGACCTGGATGCGGGCAGCTTTGACAATTGCACGGACAAGGGCGGCCTGATCTTCAGTTTTTCCGCAGATAAAACGCAGACAAGCCGGGAATTCCGTTGTGCAGACATACCCAACGGCAGATCACAGACCCTACCGGTGGAGATCTGGGTAACGGATGAAGCGGGCAACCAGGATCATTGCGGGACCTTCCTGCTGTTGCAGGACAATGCGGGCAACGCCTGTCCGGATACGGCGGGCCTCAATGTGATGATTGCGGGGAAAGTGGAAACGGAAGGCAAGGAACCAGTTGAAAAAGTGCGTGTGAAGATCAGTGGATCGGGACTGGACCTGGGTTTTGAGACGAGTGAGAAGGGCCAATACGAGTTTGGCAACCTGCCATCGAAGGCGGATTATGCCCTTGAGGCCAGGAGAAACGACCAGCCGATGAACGGGATCAGCACCCTGGACCTGATTTTAATACAAAAACATATCCTGGGCACCTTGCCCCTGGATTCACCCTACAAGATCATCGCCGCGGATGTGGACAACGATAAGCAGGTGACGGCGATCGACCTGGTGGAACTGCGAAAACTGATATTGGCGACTTATGAAGAGTTACCGAATACCGAAAGCTGGAGGATCATACCCAAAACGCAAACCTTCGAGGATCCGCAAAATCCCTGGAACTTTAGGACGAAGATAGAGATGAAACAAGTGGAGAAAGATTATATGCAGGAGGACTGGATTGGGATCAAGACGGGGGATGTGAACGCCAGCGCGGCGGCGCACAGCCTGATGGGCACGGAAGTGAGGGAGAACCAGGGAGGCTTGATATTTGAAGTGGTAGACCAGCAATTCATTGCTGGTGACCTCGTCTCCGTAGAATTCCGTTCCCCGAATTTCAGGGGGATCAGCGGGTTCCAGGGTACGGTGGAGGTGGATGGTGGAAGGTGGGTGGTGGATGGCAACCGCACCCCAATGACCGGTGCATTGTACATAACCGACCAGAACATTGGTAACCGAAAATCATCCGAAGGATTGATCACCATGAGTTGGAATTCCAATACGGGTGTGGATATCCCGGATAGAGAGGTATTGTTCACCCTGACCTTCAAAGCTGGAAAAAGCGGGCGGTTGAGCGAAGCGTTGAGGATGGGATCGCAAGTCACTGTTGCAGAGTCCTACGAGGGCAAGGGTGAAGTGAGCAACCTCGCCTTCCGGTTTGTGACGCCTGAAGGGAATGAAGTAAATACAAGGAGCGAATTATACCAGAATTATCCCAATCCTTTTGACCAGCGAACGGTGATCGGCCTGCGGCTGGCGAAAGAGGGCAGGGGTACACTGAGCATACACGATGTGACCGGCAGAACGATCCGCTCCATAGAAAGAGACTGGACCAGGGGCTATCACGAGGTCTGGCTTGACCGGAGGGAGATCGGGGCGACGGGAGTCTTGTACTACCGGTTTGAATCGGGATTCTTCACGGACAGCAAGAAGATGGTAATTGTAGAATAATCGTTCGCAGCGGCCAGTTTTAACTGGCCGCTATGTACAAGATAAATCCTTCATTACGACGGCCAAGGCAGCCGTCGCAACACAGGCCGCCATTGCGGCCAGTTTCAACTGGCCTGTGCGTACCATACGTAGCGGTCAGTTTTAACTGGCCTACCGATACAACTCACCTCTTTATGATCTGCAGTTTGCTGAACTTCAGCATGATCCTTCTTTGAGGGTCATCGATATTATGAAATTCGATGGTAGCTACCCGGTTGTCCCGCGCGCCATCAATATGAAGCACTTTGCCGGGTCCGAACTTTATATGCAGGACTTCCATGCCCACTTCGATTTCCTCACTGGGTGAAACCTTGAATTGGGCAGGATCCACTTCAACCTTGTTTTCTTTTTTGGCACCGAGTTTAGGGATGGTACTCAGAATGCGCGGCCCATCGGCAAAGGGGCCCGCATTACGGAGGGTTACCGCGGTATCAATATGCCTTTGGTCGATCTCTTCCAGGAAACGGCTCGGGTCATTAAACCGAGGTTTCCCGTATTGGTAACGCATGGTGGCGTAGGTCAGGATCAGTTGGCGTTTGGCGCGGGTGATCGCCACATAAAACAACCTTCGTTCTTCCTCCAGCTGATCCGGGTCCGCCATGCTCATATAACTCGGGAAAAGGTTTTCCTCCATGCCGACGATAAAAACGGTATGAAATTCAAGGCCCTTGGCAGCGTGCACGGACATCAGCGTGACAAAATCATGGTTTTTGATCTCTTCATCCTGGTCGGTGAGCAGGGAAATGGTCTGCAGATAGGCCGATAAGTCCCTTTCGCCGGTTTCATTTTCAACGGCTTCGTCGTTTTCGAGGTATTCCTGGATGCCGTCGAGCAGGGCATTGACATTGTCCAGCCTGGAAATCCCGTCCTGGGTACGATCCGCCTTAAGGGCGTCGAGCAGGCCGCTGGCCTTCCCGATATAAAGCGCGGCGGCATAGGCGTTTTGAGTGCTGGCCTGTTCCATACAAGACTGGATCACGGCCAGGAAATGTTTTACCGCTGAGGCCGAGCGGCCCAGCAGTTCGGGGTGATGCAACGCCTCCCAGAGAGTGATCTGGTGTTCATTGGCGTATTCCAGCGCCTTCTGGATCGTGGATTCACCGATGCCCCTGCGCGGGTAATTGATCACCCGTTTTAAGGCTTCTTCATCCCGGGGATTGGTGGCCAGCCTGAGGTAGGCGATAAAATCCTTGATCTCCTTGCGCTGGTAAAAACTCAGGCCTCCGAACACTTTGTAGGGTATATTATTGCGGCGCAACTGCTCCTCCACGATCCTGGACTGGGCATTGGTGCGGTAAAGGATGGCAAACTGGTGATTGGCAAGGCCCGCCCTGTTTTTCCATTCCACGATGCTGTCCGCCACCCGTTTGCCTTCTTCCTGGTCGGAAACAGCCTTGATGATCCGGATCTTATTTCCTCCACTTTCATCGGTCCAAAGGGTTTTTTCGATCTGGTTCCGGTTGTTCTGGATGACCTGGTTGGCGGCGGATACGATATGTTCGGTGCTCCGGTAATTCTGCTCCAGCTTAAATTTGCGATGCTGGGGATAATCGCTCTCAAAATCAAAAATGTTGCGGATGGTGGCCCCTCGGAAGGCATAAATACTCTGGGCGTCATCCCCCACGATGCAGATGTTTTTATTGCTGCCGGGATATTCAATGAGTTGCTTGACTATGGCGTACTGCAGGTAATTGGTATCCTGGAATTCATCTACCAGGATGTATCGAAACTGGCTCTGGTATTTTTCTTTCACATTCTCCGGGTTCCGGTAGAGCATGATATACATCTGGTAGAGCAGGTCGTCGAAATCCATGGCTCCGGCCTTCTGGCACCGGTTGACGTACCGTTCGTAGATCGTCTGGAAATAGGGGATGCGGTTGAGCTTGTCCTGGTTCATCAACTCCTCCTGCTGAAGGTAAGCCTTGGGTGAAATCAGGTTTGATTTGGCGGAAGAAATCCTGGCCCGGATCTGACCGGCGTTATACACCTGCTTGTCCAGGGAAAGTTCAGAGATAATATCCCCGATCAGGCTTTTGGTATCGTCGGTATCGTAAATGGTGAAATTAGGTGGATAACCGATTTTGGCCGCTTCAATCCGGAGGATTTTGGCAAAGATGGAATGGTAGGTGCCGGCCCAGATGTATTTGGCCCTCGAACCGACCACTTTTTCGATGCGCTCCCGCATCTCTTTGGCAGCCTTGTTGGTAAATGTCAGCGCCAGGATCTGCCAGGGCGGCACTCCCTGTTCAATCAGATAAGAAATCCGGTAAGTGAGCACCCTGGTCTTGCCGCTTCCGGGCCCGGCAATCACCATGATGGGCCCGTCGGTACAGGTCACGGCATCGCGCTGGGCCTGGTTGAGATCGGCCAGGTAATCGACTTTGGCGGTAAGTTCTGACATTGAACCTGCGAAATTAGGGCTTTAAATCATGTTATGGAAATGTTTAATGGGAAGATAGGATAAATAGGATTGGTAGGATAAATAGGATTTGTAGGATTTGTAGGATTGGTAGGATTAGTAGGATTGGTAGGATTGGTAGGATTTGTAGGATTTGTAGGATTTGTAGGATTTGTAGGATTTGTAGGATTGGTAGGATTGGTAGGATTAGTAGGATTAATAGGATTGGTAGGATTGGTAGGATTGGTAGGATTGGTAGGATGGTTAAAGTGGTAGAAATTGTTAATTTTTTGAGAGACGAAGAGATGAAGGGTAAATCAGGTGGGTGTGATGGTCATTCTATGATCAAAAAAGCATCCGACAGATAGGTGTCAAAACGGACTTTCTCGACAAACCGCCCGCAGGAATCCAGGACAACCAGGGTCAAGCCACGGGTCGGGCTGGATCGTTCTTCTCCGCCCAGCCGGATGGATATTTTTTTGCCTGCCTGGTAACCGCCGGATTCCAGTTCGAGGAGCGTTTGATGTCCCTGGCATTGGAAAGAATCGGAAAGGGAAACAGGGTCCGTCATGGATATGGCCTCCCGGATAAATTTCCGGTTTTGGATGAGGAAGGCCCAGGAAGCGCCATACCGCAGGGAATCGGTATGGGATCCCATTTCTTTCAAATATTGTTTCGTTGATTCTCCAAGGTGGCCGAGACCTTCTTCATAGACTGATCCGGCGATCAGCAGGGAAGCTTTTGACTCGAGGTATTCCTGCAAACGGACCGGTTGCTGGGTCCTGATCCTCTCCATGGATGAAGGATCGATTCCATTCAGGTCGATTTTTTTCATTAAGGCTTCCGGGGCATAGACCCTGTACCTTTCGAATTGAAAAGATTGCCCTCCCAATTTTTGGATTAAGGCCTGGTGCAGGTTCAAAGAATCCACGTGGGTGATCACCAGGTCCCCGGGATGGGAGGCGAGGTAAGCGGACAAGTTATTGACACTGTCCCGGAACGCCCGGCCGATATGCTCCGGAAGCCGGGCCCCGTAACCGGTGGTGATGGGTTTTCCGGCTTGTTGTGCAAGGTTGGTAAAATCGATATAGTCCCAGTAGTCGGCGATCGTGGCTAAATATGGAGGGTAAACGAGCACCTTGTCGCAGGAAGCAATGAGTCGTTTAAACTGATCCACATATTGAAGCGAAGAAGGCGGGGAGTCGATATATGGTTTCCGCTTCCAGAGCGGGCTAAGATCCACGGCCTGTACCAGGAGCATACACGACAAGCAAAGGAATTTCACCCAGCCGGGCCAGGACAACCGATGCCACTGCATGAAAGTGTAATAAAGTATAAAATAATACAAGGGCCAGGTGAATCGCCCGGTGCCGCGGAAAGTCCGGCTGATGTAATCGTTATAAGCCCAGTCCACGATCAAATGGTTTCCAAATGCCCATTTCGGGCTGAGTGCAAAAACAAAAAACAACACCGATCCCAGGAAAAAAAAATTGATGCTGCCGGACCTGTTAGCACGGGAAGGCAAAGGGTTTGAGGGTCCCCTCAAAAGGGAAGCGCCGGCAACCAGCAGGATCAGCAAGATCACGCCCAGGCCCAGGTAAGCAATGCCCTCCCCCTGGCCCTGATCATAATACGGAAAGGAGGGACCCAGGCGTCCCACATCCCAGGCATTAAAATAGGTATTCAGGTTGGCGGAATATTTACCCAGGCCTTCCGAAAGTTGCCCTTTGAACAAAAATGCCCCGCTCAGGGTCCATCCGGTCAGGGCCAGGACGGAGGCCAGCAGGGTATACAGCGGTATTTTGGTCCAGGGGATCCGTTTCTCCCACGTTAATTGTAATAGAGGGGTTACCGACAGGGCCAGTACCATGAATAACAGATAAGGGTGGATCAGGCTGGTTAAAAACACCACAGCATATAAATGGCTGTAGGTCCTGGCTATCGTCCAAGTCTTGGCTTTGAGATAGATCAGGCATACATCTAACAATACCCATTGGCCGCAAAGGGCCGCGTGCCCAAAACGAGCCACCAGGACGACCGCGCCGGTGAAAAAAGGCGCGATCAACCAACGAAAACCCCTCGACCAGCCCGCCTGTTTCATCAAAGCCAGGCCAAACCGGGTATTGAGCACAAAACAGAGGGCGTACCAGAATCCGAAGTACTGGAAATCAATGGGTAAAATTCCACGGAGGGATTTAAACAGGAAAGCCAGCAAGGGGATGGAATCGGTGTACATGATGCTGTTGTACATCGGGTAGGCATATCCCACCAATTGACCGGGAGGCCAGGACCAGGGGCTGTCTTTGAAATATTCCCAGGCCAGATAATGATAAGAGAGGTCACTGCCCCGGATCAGCAGCCAGTTGGTATTGGACGGATTGATCTTATCCAGGCCTACGATCAACTGCATAAAACCCAGGCCAAGCAGGACGGAATACAGCACATCCGGGATCCAGCCCTGCCCTTTCCATTTTTCAGTCTGCCGCATATAATTTCATTGCTTGGAGACAGACCGGCCTTGACCCCGGGTTCCATAAACTTATCCTGAGCCGGTCGGAGGCAGGGTCCGGACTTTTGGTCACGAGGTCTATCCATTTTTCTTCGCCATCGCCGATGAAGCGGTTTACCCGGATAAACACGGTCTTTACGCTCCGGTCCCCCTCGTAGTACTGGACGATTAACTGGGCCATCTGCCAGACGTCCCATTCTTTTTGAGGGGTGAAGACCCGGGTCATCACCTTTAATTTTCCGGCCGGAGCTTTGTCCTGGTAAAGCAATACCGAAGCGGAAGCGGAGATACAATAATTTGAATCCGGAGTATAAAGGGTATCCGATAAAAGTCCGGCCTTCGTCTCATCAAATGGAATCAGGGGTTCATTCGTATCCAGCAGTTTTTTGGATTCAGGATCGTTTTTAAATTTAAATAGGGTCTGCCAGAAATAGGCTTTATTCATCATACCCGCCTCATAAATCCCTCCCCGGTGAGCTTGGTGGGTGAGCCAGAGATTGTATGCCATACAAAGTCCGATGAACAGCCAGGTCGCCCTGTTCAGCCAGGGATATTTCCTGGCCACTTCGAGGCTGGATGCCAGGCCGAATAAGAGTACCGGATAATGCTGCACCAGGGCACGCTGGCCCAGACTGCCCCCATAGGTCCATTCGTTCCAGGCAAAAGTCAGGTAAAGGCTGGCGAGAAAAAAAAAGAGGTAGATCCGGGCCCACGGTTTGTCCAGCCAAAGATTGGCCAGTATCCCTGTAAGGCAAAGGACCATGACCGGGGTATAGACCAGCCAGCCTGCACGATAGCTGAAAAGGCCCTGCAGGATATGGTGCCCTTCAAACCAGCTGAAGCCCTGGTCCTGGTAACTGTAAACCAACCATTCCCCGGCAACATATTTCCAGTACATTAATTGTATCGCAGGGGCAAGCAGGAAGAACAGGGCACCCTGGATTACCAACCTAAGCTGACCGGTGAAGAAGTGTATCCGTTCCCTTAAGCCAGCCCGGGACCGGATCCCCCAACCCATCAATAAAAGAAGACTGATCCCTTCGGTCGGGCGGATCAATACCATCAGGCCCGATATTCCTGCGGCGAGATAAAACCATTGTGCTTTCCGGTCCCGATAGAATTGGTCCGTGAGCAGGAGGAGGGCAGTGTAAAGGGTAAATAAATAATTGTGGCTCATCGCCCCGGTGATGGAGGCATAGTCAAAATAATTGGTGGCAAAGACCAGGATGGCCAGGCTCCCTGCGGTCAGCCCTTCGTCGAAATACCTTCTCAGGAGTCTGCGCAGCATCCATAAGCCCAGGAAGGCATAGGCCAGGCTGCCCAGCGAAAGCATAAACTGGTAAATGGGTGAATATCCATCGGCAGAAAGGCCGGTGAGCCTGGCCACGACATGGGCCAGGATGAAAAAAGGGCTGTACAGGATGGCCAGCCCGCAGGTGTATTTCATCACCTGGTTGCCGGACGCATGGGCATAAGACTGGTAGGGGCTGCTGCTTGGATAATATTTTTCATCAATGGCCGCTTTAAATTCAAGCTTTCGAAGATCCTGGTAAATAAACAAGGCGGGTAAATAGAGATAATAACCGGAGACATCCCAGGAGATGGTGGCTTCCGTACGGCCCATTTTCCATTTAGGATAATAAATCATGGAGGCAAAGGCCAGCGCCAGGCATCCGGTGATCAACACTCCCTTTGACATCTAGCTCCTTTTTTTAAACCAGAATGAGCCTCCGTGTTTTTCGATTCCTTTTTCCAGCAAAGGATCCCAGATCAGGCGGTCTGTCAACTGAATAAAATCGGGCTGGCGGCTGACCCACCAGGCCGGGAATACCGGATCGAAGGAAGCCGGTGCGGACAGCAGGGCCATAGCCAATAAATATTGTTCGTTGTAACCGCGGAGCACCATATCCGGTGGGTAATCAAAAGGCAGGTAAATATCGTGAATCTGGATATACACGCCGGGAGGGACCCTGGGCAAGACCTCGAGGAAAAAGACCGTCACGTCCGAATTGGGAAGGGCAAGGTGCGAGCCGTCAAAAAAAAGGATGTCTCCGGGGCCCAGGGAATCAAAAACAGCCATTGTTTCCAAGGATTCCAGGGTATGGGTGTGGACCTCGTCGGCAAGCCGGGAGATATCCTTTCTTGGATGGGGATCGATGGAATGAATCCGGGTATCCAGGCCCTCATCCTGAATAGCCTGGCGCATCACAGCGGTGCTGTTGCCTGAACCGATTTCGAGAATCCTGCCCGGCTTTATTTCCCTGACCAGGGCATAGAGGCCGATCAGGTCCAAACCCGGGAAATAATGGTTTCTCCAATAAATGCCGGAAGCGGGGTTGCCGCCTTCCAGTGGAATGGATTGATAGAATGGGAGGTAGGCGGTAAAGCGTTTCAACCAATCCCGGTAAACCTCCGCGCCGGAAGCACACCACTGTTCCAGCGCAGCATTCATGGATTTTGCCTGGCCATACCGGGGATGGGCATCCCATGGATAATCCAGGGCGATCACCTGGTTTTTGAGCGCGTAATAGATACCCCGGAAATAGGCCCTCAAAGACATCAGGACTTGTTGAGGTTATACGTTCTCCAGATGGAAATGATCATCCGGACGGGCATCATCAGGCAGACTAAAATGGTACCCACCGAAAAAAAAATGAATTCGGAAGGGATGTATTTCGCCAGGGCGATTTGCCGGTCCTCCGTGAGGTGGGCCGTGATCGACTGGATGCCTTTTTCATCCAGGAAGGTCTGGAACAAGCCAAACTGCCGGATGGAATAGAGCATGACCCAGATGGACCCCATGCCCAGGAAGGCTTTGAAGGCCTGGTTTTTCCGGAAAGGAGTGGCGTTCAACAAGAGCAGCCAGCGAAGAAAGGTAATGAAGACGATCACAAACCAGATATTCGCTTTTTCAAAGGGGAAACCGTAGATCTCCGACCGGATAGGCAGGATCACCAGGTAAACCATTAAACCGGTAAACATAAACCAGATCAGTTCAATCAGCCATGGCCTGTATTTCATGAAGGGATGAAGATATTAAAATTGAATGGCTGACCGGGTAGTTTTAACTGGATGGGAAACCCGTCACTTCCAGTCTCTTTAAGAGAATCCCTGAAGTTTCTCCATTTGGCTGTCCCAACGAGTAAATTCTTTGGCTACAGCACCTTCATCATCCCCTTCACTTGCTGGAGAGGTCCGTTTTCCCAGCGGATGTAATAGATGCCGGTAGGTTGGCCTTCCAGATCCAGGTCATTGCTGTATTTCCCTTTGGGCAGATCCTGGCTGAGCAGGGTCCGGACCAGGCTGCCATGGTTGTTGAACACCTGGAGGCGGACAAAACCGCCGAAACTTTCAAAATCGACCCGGGTCTTATGGACAAATGGGTTGGGGGAGACGCTGACCGCATTTATTCCGTTTTGCACATTCAGTTCATGGCTCGCCGTCGACAGGCAGTTGGCGGTATTCAGGATGGGCAGGATTTGAAACTGGTTGTACAGTATGGAATGGACATCCGCCTGGGGTACGCAAAACCATTGGTTCAGGAAGGTACCGTAGACGGAACGGAAATCATACTGCATGGGCAGGTTGCTGTTGAAATCGGCGTTTGGATTGATGATGGGATTGTCCCCCACCACGGCCGGAATGATGTTTTTTCCAAAATAAATGACCGGCAGGGCCGAACCGTGGTCGGTACCCAGGGATGCGTTGGACCGGATGCGCCTCCCGAATTCGGAAAAGGTGAAGCCGGCCACCCGTTCCTGCAGCCCCAGCAATTTAATATCATCCATGAAGGCGGCAATATTATCCGAAATCCCCTGGAGCAAATTGGCATGGGTACCTTTGGTAAAATCGGCCGGGTCTACCTGGCTGGAATGGGTGTCAAAACCTCCCGTACTCACCCAGTATATCCTGGTCTTCAGGCCTCCCGCAATCAAGCGGGCCACGATTTTAAGCTGGTTGGTCAGGTTGTTTGCGGTGTTGCCGTTGTTTACGCTTGGATATTTGGTGCTCAGGTTTTTTGCCTTTTCATACGCCGCCAGGATCACATCCCCGAATTTGTCGGTTTGTCTTTGCACTTCCCGCAGATAGGACAATTCCTTGCCGACGTAGTCCGCCCCGGCAGGATCCTTAAAAATATTCCCGGTGAGATTTACCGGGTCGCTGGCATTGTTGATGGATACCCCCATATTGGTGCCCATCATCTGAAGGCCCAGTCCTATGCCTTCTCCGACCCGGATGGCCAGGGGGTCAGGCATGGCCGCATTGGGATAGCCGACCGGATAATTGGCGTATTCGTAGTTGAGGTAACGGCCGGCCCAACCGCTGTCGAGGTATTCGTCGGAATCTGAAGCGCTCAGCCAGATGTCGGTGGCGCGGAAATGGGAATAATTAAAATTGGGGTAACCTACATTCTGGATGACCCCCATCTTGCCATCCTGGTACAGGTTGGCCAGGGCAGCCATGGCCGGGTGAATGCCGGTTTTATCATTTAGCTTGATGATGCTGGAGGAGTTCATCAGCATATTGCCGCGGACGGATTTTAATTGATCATACTGATCCAGGGGGAAGACGGTATTCAGTCCGTCATTGCCTCCGTTGCACTGGACAATGACCAGCACCCGGTCGGTTTCATACATCATCTGGTACAAAGCCTGCAAAAGGGGGTTGGTATGGTCCGCACGGACCGTTTGGCCTCCAATCACCGTCACCGCGGCGGCACCTGGAATCTGTTTTAAAAAGGACCGTCTTTTCATGATCTCTTGGATTATTGGGAAAATGGATTAATGCAAATGATATTCTGCGGCGGTAAACATGTACGCAAAAAGGTCCTGGAGTTGGCGGGGGACCTGTCTGGCCTCCGGGTTGGTGGTATTGGGATTGTCGGCATAAGCGACATAAGCGGCTGACCAGTAAAAATCGGTGGACTGTCCTTTCAAGAGGTAGGTCGTTTTAAGACTGTCCTTCACGGCCTGGGACACGGAAACTCCGTAAAACAATTCCACCAGCTGGTCGATGAGCACATTCGGATCATGCGGCTGATTGAGTTGTTTTACAAATAAAAAAGGGTCCGCCCGGAAGGACTTGTTTTTACTTTCCGCGTGTACCCACTGGGTGCCGCTGCCGGTGCTGATGCCTCTCACCACCAGGCTGTCGACCGTAGCCAGCCGCTTGGGATAGGTGGCTGTGTCCACCCAAAGTTCATGGAAAGACGGGGTCTGATAATATGCCGGCCATCCTGCGACATTGGGCGGGTCGCCCAACTCCTGTCCCTGGTTGTACATCTGCAGGAATAACTGGGATGCAAAAAAATACCGGGCTTCAAATGCATTTTCCTCCACGGGCCAGGAGATGCCCATCTGCCTGGCCATGCCCAGGGTAAAATCAGCCGGGCTTTTGATCATGGCCCCGCGGTATTCCGTTTTAAAAAACCATTCACTCGTGAACAAGGCCCTGAGCATCGGTTTAAGTTCATATCCGCTGGTCCGGAACAGCTCGGCAAGGGGCTGGATCAACTGTTGTTCCACCTCCCCGTTGATTTCATAATAGCCAAAAAAAGTAAAGAATTTCCTGCAGAGGAAACGCGCCGTCTCCGGATGGGCAAAGATCATGTCCAGCAGTTCATTTATTTCTTCTGTTCCGGCGCCGGCAGTGGCTTTGCCTTTGATCACTTTATTATTGTAAAAGGAGGAAAAGGACTTGTCGTTTTTATCATGCCGGTTGGGACGAAAGACGGATTGGTAGTTGTCTGCATAGTTGATGTTCCATCCCGTAAGGACACGCGCCGCGGCCTTTACGTCGTCTTCGGTGTACTGGGAATCGGGTCCTTTCCCAAGGCAAAACAATTCCTGCAACTCCCGGGCATAATTTTCATCGGGAGCCCCTGCGGTATTTTTTTCGCCGTTGAGATAACGCAGCATGGCTCCGTCCAGGGTAATGTCATACATCAGTTTCCTGAAGTTGCCGGTGCAGGATTGACGCAACAAAACATTATAGCGATAGGCCAGGACGGCCAGGTCCACCGCTTCATTGGTATCGGTGACCAGGTGGTTGTGCCAGAACAAGACCAGTTTTTCCCTGAGGTTCCTTTCCTGCTGCGCCATGAGTTGGACCCACCATTGTTTATAGGACCCCCTTCTTGCGCCGTTGGGATTTTGTTCTCCGGCGATGGGTTTTGAATTGACCCAGGTGGTGCCCAGGGGAACTCCGGTATCAAAAACACTTTCATTCCTTCCCTGATAGGCCCGGATGGGAGGGGGAGGCGGGAGGATGGGGATGTCCAGTAAATGGTCCACCACTTCTTCAAGGCTTTGCCCTTCGAATGCTTTCAAATCAGCGGGACTTACGCCAAACAGCGTCCGCCTCAGGAGGTGCAACAATTCCGCCTTGCCGAATGGTCCGGTATAAGGGGTGACCGCTTGTGGACTGGGGAAAGCCATAATGGAAGTTTTCTGCTATTAATATACGTAAGACAAGCCTTGGACGATAGTCACGGCGGGTCGTTTAATTGTATTTAAAAATTTAACGCGAAAACCTGCCCATCATTTCACCCAGTACAAAAGGCCGAGGTCAAATCTCGACTTTTTCCATCCGGGGTGCGCAGAGATGGATAATGCCCCAGGCGACCAGGTAGGCGCAGCCGCAAATGACAAAGAGGATGTTGTAACCGGTCTGTATATTGCCCAGGAGTTTGTATTTGTCCAGTAAAAAACCGACAAAGAGAGGAAACAGGATGCTTCCGATTCCGCCGGCCATGCCCCCAATGCCCACCACGCTGCTCACTGCCCGTTTGGGGAACATATCAGAAACCGTGGTAAAAATATTGGCGCTCCAGGCCGCATGGGCCGCCATCGCCAGGGCGATCATAAACACCACGGTCCACTTTTCCTGGGCAAACTGGATAAAAATAATCGGGGTGACCAGGAGGGCATAGATCAGCATGGCGGTTTTGCGGGCTTTGAAGACCGGCCAGTTTTTATGGATCAGGAAACCCGAAAGCCATCCGCCACCGATGCTGCCGATGGTGGTAAAGGTGTACACGAAAATGAGCTCAAGGCTGGGTTTTTTAAGATCAATGTTGAAGGTGGAAGAAAAATAAGAGGGCAGCCAAAACAGGAAAAACCACCAGATGGGGTCCGGAATAAACTTGCCGGCGATGAAGGCCCAGGTCTGCCGGATGCCAAACAAGCGAACCCATGGAACAGGCTGTTCTTCGGCTACCGCATCGGCCGGATCGCTGTGGATATAGGCATTTTCAGCCGCACCCAGCCTTTTCTGCCTGGTAGGGATCTCATAATAAATCAGCCAGAAAACCACCCAGATAAAGCCGATGGCGCCGGTGATCACAAAGGCCATCCTCCAGCCATAGGCTACTAGAAGGATCGGGACCAGGATAGGGGCGACCACCGCCCCGATGTTGGCGCCTGAATTAAAGATGCCGGTGGCCAAGGCCCTTTCTTTTTTGGGAAACCATTCCGCCACCGATTTAATGGCTGATGGGAAATTGCCCCCTTCGGTAATGCCCAGCAAACCGCGCACCGCCATAAAGCCTCCGGTGCTGCGGACCAGGCCATGCGCCATGGCGGCCAGGCTCCAGGTGACGATGGAAACCAGGTATCCGATTTTGGTGCCCATGGTGTCCACAAAGCGGCCAAAAATAAAAAGCCCAAGGGCATAGGCCATGGAAAAGACCATGACGATATTGGCATAATCTTTCTCCGACCAGTTGAATTCGGTTTCTATGACCGGCTTCAACAGCCCGATAATTTGCCTGTCCAGGTAATTGATGGTCGTTGCGAAAAACAACAAGCCCACCACGGTCCAACGATATCTTCCGATTTTTTCCATAGTAGTCAGTAGTCAATAGTCAGTAGTCAATAGTCAATAGTCAGTAGTCAATAGTCAGTGGTCAGTGGTCAGTAGTCAGGAATCAGTAGTCAGTTGGGTTTGAACTATCTTCCAACTTTTCCTCCCGTGCTTCCTTCCATCAGGGATACAATATCCGATTCGGTAAATATATTCAAATCTCCCGGTATATAGTGTTTGTATACCCCGCAGGCCGTGGCAAATTCAATGGCCTTTTGCAAATCCGGCGGGTTTTGCCCGGATGGGAGCAGCTTGCAGATCAGGCCGCTCATAAAGGCATCGCCGCTTCCAATGCGGTCAATGACATCCGGCAGTTCATATTTCTGGGATTCGTAGGTCCGGCCATTACAATATAAATATGCATGGTATTGAAAATGACTGGCGGTAAGGCCTTTGCGGTCTGTCAGGACCATGTATTTTAAATTAGGAAAACGATGACTCAGTTTTGAAAAAGCATCATCAATGCCATCGGTCTTCAGGCCAAAATAAGCGTCCAGTACGTCTTCATCGCCGACGATCACATCGGTGGCTTCAATCAGGGCCGGCATGATCTCCGATGGTTTGGCCCCGTACTTCCAAAGTTTTGTACGGTAGTTGAGATCGCAGGAAATCAACAAGCCGGCTTCGCGGGCAGCGTTAATGGCTTCCAGGGTGGCCGCCGCCGCTGAAGCACTCAGGGAGGGGGTAATCCCCGACCAGTGGAACCAAGCCGCTCCGCGAAAGACCACATTCCAATCGATCATTCCGGGTTTCAGGCTGTGCATGCCACTCTGCTTCCGGTCATAGATCACCCTTGAAGGTCTCCGGCCCGCACCCAGTTCCACAAAATAAATGCCCAGCCGGTCCCCTCCGAGTACACTTACCGAAGTGTCCACACCCCATTGGGCCAGGCTGGAAAGGGCGCTTTTACCCAATGGCGAATCCGGAACCCGGCTTACGTAAGCCACCGGGATGCCCAATTGGGCCAGTCCCGCCGAAACATTGGATTCGCTCCCCCCGAAGTCCATATTGAAGGACTTCGATTGTTCCAGGCGCTGATGCATGAAAGGAGTCAGGCGGAGCATGATTTCCCCGAAGCAGATCACCCGGTTCATAATTCCCGTGTTTGAGGAGCAATCGTCATCAGGCTGGTCACTCCCCGTTATTTGATCCTGATGGTTCTGATGATTTCCAGCACATTCTGCGTGGCGGAAGTGATCGCGGCGTAATCCCTGGCCTCCATCAATTTTTTACTGATCAGTTTGCTGCCCATGCCCACCGCGCTGACCCCTGCCGCGAACCAGGCCTCAATATTCTCTGTGGTAGTATCCACGCCGCCGGTGGGCATAAACAGGAGGGACGGAAAAATCTCCCTGATGGTACTCATGAATTCCGGGCCGAGGAGGTTGCCTGGAAATAACTTGATGAATCGGATTCCTTTGTTTTCGGCGGCAATGATCTCGGAAGGAGTCATGCAGCCGGGGGCATAAAAGAGGTCGTTCTGCAGGGCGTATTCTGCAACCTCGGGCACCCATCCGGGACTGACCAAAAAATCGGTGGCGGCTTCCACATATTTTTTGGCATCGGGAAGGTTCTTAATGGTGCCAATACCCAGTTTCAATTCGGGCATCGACTGATTGCGAAGGTCGACCAGTTGTTTAAAATTCCGGTAAGCGGCCTCTCCCCGGTTGGTATACTCCACCGCGCGGATCCCTGCATCATACAGGCACTTCAGCACATCCAGGCTGGTTTTTTCGTCCGGGTGAAAATACAGGGGCAGGATGCCCTGGTCCGTGATGATTTTTGTGATGATCTGGGTCTGGCTCATTTTAAATGGTTTAAATAGTAACAGATGGATTCCTTAGCCGGATTTACCGTTGCACGCGTCCGCTGGCGTCTCCTTTCATCAGGTCAAGCACTTCTTTCAGGGTGGCATGGTTCATGTCTCCCGGAATGGTATGTTTGAGGGCGCTGGCGGCTACGCCGAATTCGGCCGCATCTTTAAGGCTCATGCCGGTGATCAGTCCGTAAATCAGACCGCTGGCAAAGGAGTCCCCGCTGCCCACCCGGTCAACGATTCGTACTTCATACTGCCGGGTATGATAAAATTCCGAACCATCATATACCAGGGCGCTCCAACCGTTGTCGCTGGCGCTATGACTCTCCCGCAGGGAGGAAGCAATCACCTTGAATCCAAATTTTTCACGCATTTGCCTGAACACTTCTTTGTACCCATCCAGGTTCAGTTCTCCCTTGCTGACATCGGTTTGGGCCGCTTTGAAACCCAGCGTGGTGTCGGCATCTTCTTCATTGCCGATACAAATGTCCACCCATTGGCAAAGCCGGGTCATCACGGACCTCGCTTTTTCCTTGCTCCAGAGTTTTTTGCGGTAATTGAGGTCAATGCTGGTGGTGATGCCTTTTGCCCGCGCCGCTTTAAGAGCCGCTTCTGCAAGCTCGGCGGCGCTGTCACTCAGTGCGGGGGTGATGCCGGTCGTATGAAACCAGTCCGCATCTTTCAGGATGGAGTCAAAGTCAAAATCCCGGGGACCTGCTTCCGCGATCGAAGCCCCGGAACGGTCATAGATCACCTGGGAGGCGCGCATGCTCGCCCCGGTTTCCAGGAAATAGATCCCCAGCCGGTCACCGCCTTTTACAATGAATTGGGTATCCACTCCAAAGCGGCGCAGGTGATTGATGGCGGATTGCCCGATCGGGTTGTCCGGGACTTTGGTGACGAATACGCCCTGCAAACCATAGTTGCATAAAGCGGCGGCTACGTTGGCTTCTCCGCCCCCATAGGTGACATCCAGGCTGTCGGCTTGTACAAAACGCTTAAAATCCGGGGTGGACAATCGAAGCATGATCTCCCCAAGGGTTACTACTTTTTTTGACATAAAGGCAAAGTGTTTAAATTAGGTTATACCTGAACGGAAGGGCATGGGATACCACCCATCAGAAAAGCCATGGTGGACTTTTCGCTTAAAACGGATAACCGGCCCTGACCGTCCGCGGCAAAAGTAAGAGGCCGGGGCCTATCCACAAAGGCTTTACCGGGGTTTATACGTTGAAATAGGATTTTGCATTATAATAACAGATATCCTGGACGATCTTGCCTATCCAGGGCAAATCATTGGGTAATTCCCCATTGACAATGTCCTGGCCGAAAAGCTGGCACAGGATGCGCCTGAAATATTCATGCCTTGGAAAGGAGAGGAAGGAACGGCTATCCGTGATCATGCCAATGAAAGTGGACAGGACCCCCATATTGGACAGTACATTGAGCTGGTCGGTCATCCCGTCTTTCTGGTCAAGAAACCACCAGGCGCTGCCCCATTGCATTTTACCCCTTAAACTTCCGTCCTGGAAATTGCCGGTCATGGTGACAAAGGCCTCGTTATAGGTCGGATTGACATTATACAGCACGGTTTTCGCCAGTTTTTCTTCCTGGTCCAGGCGGTCAAAGAATCTGGACATCATTTCGATCTGGAGATAATCTCCGATGCTGTCGACCCCGATGTCGCGGCCAAGATGGGTAAGCAGCCGGGTATTGTTGTTACGGATCGCACCGAGGTGAAACTGCTGGACCCATCCTTTCTCCCAGTCCATCACCGCCAGTTCATATTGCATCGCCGAGCGGTATTTATTGATTTCATCCGGGCTCAAGGCTTCTCCCCGAAGGCCTTTGGAAAAAATGGTCCGGACTTCAGCCAGGGTATAATCATAGGCATATAAATGGACCTGGCCGTGGTCGGAGGCCCGGCAACCCAGGTTGGCAAACCAGTCGTGCCGGTTTTTCAGCGCATCGAGCAGGGAATCAAAATGGGTGATTTCCATGCCGGCAGCCTTACCCAACCTGGCGATATAGGAAGGGAAGGACTCCGGTTGGTCGATATTCATGACCGGGTCGGGCCGGAAGGTTGGAACCACGATAAACCCCCTGGTGCTGCCTTTCATGGCCTGGTGGTACGAAAGGGTGTCGCAGGGATCATCCGTGGTGCCTACCAGTTCCACCCTGAAATGATTCAGCAGGTACTGGGCGGAGAAGGTATTCGTCAGCAATTCGCCTGCCGAGTCGTAGATGTCCCCTGCATTTTCGGAAGAGAGCACTTCATTGATGCCGAATGGGTTCTTCAGTTCCATATGGGTCCAATGATATAGGGGATTGCGCATCAGGCTGGGCACCACCCTGGACCATTGCAGGAATTTTTCACGGTCCGGTGCTCCCCCGGTGATGTATTTTTCATCCACCCCGAGGGCGCGCATGGCTCTCCATTTGTAATGGTCGCCCTTCAGCCAGATTTCGGTAAGGTTTTTAAAATAATAATTCGTAGCTATCTGATCGGGAGGGAGGTGGCAATGATAGTCGATGATGGGCATATCCCGCGCATATTCATGGTAAAGTCTGCGCGCGGGTTCTGAATGAAGGAGAAAGTCGTCGGTCAAAAATCCGGGTTTGGGGGCAAGGTTGGTCTTGGAAGCATTAGGCATGTTGTGGTACGGAATTTAATAATTGTGATAATTGATCAGGCACGGAGGTCTTTCGGAAGGCAAGCATCAGGGCGGTTATTTTATCTGCGAGTCCCGGCAAGCGGGCAAAGGGATGTTCGAAGAGATGGGGATCCGACAACAAAAGAGGTACAGTATCTTCCATTTTTTCTTGATTCCGGTAATAAGGCTGCCAGTGCTCAAACAATAAGGCAGCCTTCTGATCCCTGACCTCAAAATCCTCTCCATGACTCCCCGGTGCAAAATAAAGGCCCTCTTCCATCCGGTGGGGGCGGAAAAGGTATAAAAAGGCCGCCAATCCAAAACAAAGCATTTCGGGCAAGGCACCCCTGGTCTGAAAATAGCGGATAAAGGTGTCCCCGTTCCGGGCCTGCATTTTGGTCGTGGACTGGGCCAGGATGGTCTTTAGTTCGTGTACGATATAGGGATTACGCCATCGGGTTTTCATTTGTAAAAAGAATTCCCGGGCATCCGGGGCAAGCCCGGTCAGGGTGGGTAGGATTTCCTTTTCGCCTAATACCTCCAGGCTGGCGGCGATCAGGGGATGGTCCATCATTTGTCCTACCGTTTGGCACCCTGCCTGGAATGCGATTGGGGACAAAGCGGTATGCCCTCCGTTGAGCAGCCTGAGTTTTTGTTCCCGGAAGGACTGAATGGAATGGCTCACAACCAGGCCCTCTATTTTTCCCGCGAAAGGCAATCTTTTTATCGTGGAGGCATTCCCCTGGATGGCCCAAAGGCAATAGGGTTCGGTCTGGACCGCCAGGGCATCCTCATAAGGCAAGGTGATAAAACCGTTTCCGGGCTTTAATTTACCGGGCACGATCCGGTCGACCAGGCTGTCGCAAAAATCGCAGGCCTCCTCCAGCCACTGTAAAAATTCCGTTTCCAGGTGGTTAAACCCGGCGTGCCGGAATACCCGTTCCTTGAGTATTTTTCCGTTGTCGCTGAGCAATTCTGTGGGGATGATGCTCAGGCCTTTGGAAGGGTCTCCTTTGAAAGTTTTGAAACGGTGATACAGCAGTGCGGTGAGCTTGCCAGGGTAACTGGCGGGTAAAGGGACGCTGAAGGCTTCTTCCCGGTAATCCAAACCGATTTCAGTTACATTGGATACCACGATCTCAAGATCCGTATTGGTAAACAGGGTTTTAAGCTCGGATTCCTCTTCGGTGGCGCTGATCACGCGGTCTATACAGGTGATCAAATGGCTTGAGACCAAAGGGTTTTGCTGGGCATCAAGTCCGGCGACCACGACCGTATAAATATTGTCCTGTTCACGAAAAGGTCCTGTATCCGGAGAGGTGGATTTGATCATGGCTATGCGACCCTGGTACAGGCCGTGGTCCACCGCCTGTTGAAAGATCAGGTCCACCAGGCCCCGCAGCAGCACACCGGTCCCAAACTGGGCCACCCGAACCGGGTAATCGAAGACCCGGTCAGGAATAGACCCATGCTCAAGACCATATTTTCTATTCAGTTTTTCCATTCAATATTCCGGGTCGGTTGGAATAAAAGCGATAAAATTAAGGGGAGGAATTAAGGAGGGGATTAAATTTATATTGGGAACAAAGTAAAACGGGGAGGATGTTGGCAACGGGGTCAGTAGGGCATGTTCCGGTATCCCTTGCAGGCAGTCAAAGATGGTTTTTTTTATACATTTATCTGGATGTTTTGCCAAAATCAAAAAGCTTATACCGCCTAAACAAATTTAACTTATTCCTGCACGGGACCGGATCCAAATTGCGGTAACGTTACCGAATCAAATCATGAAAAACAAAAGCGTCACCATTAAAGAAATCGCGCGCCAGTTGGGGATATCTGTATCCACCGTATCCAGGGCCCTTCATGATGCCTATGACGTGAACCAGGACACCCGCAAAAAGGTACTGGCCCTTGCTGAACAGCTGGAGTACAAACCCAATCCCTTCGCCATCAGCCTGGTCAAACAGCAAACCCGCATCATCGGGGTATTGTTGCCGGAGATCGCCACGCATTATTTTTCTACGGTGGTGAAAGGGATACAGGATGTGGCCTATCATGTGGGATACAATGTGATGTTTTTTATATCGGATGAATCCTACGAAAGGGAAAAAACCATTGTCAAGAATTTGTCCGCCAATATGCTGGACGGCCTGCTCATTTCCGTATCTATAGAAACCACGAACGGCGACCATCTTAAAAAACTGACCGACCAGGGCCTGCCTCTCGTCTTTTTTGACCGGTACCTTCCGGATCTGCCGGTTTCCCGGGTGATCCAGGATGATTACAAGGGCGCTTACCATGTCACTATGCACCTGGTGCAGCAAGGGTACCAGCGCATTGCCCACCTGGCCGGGCCGAAACACATGGAAATGGCCAACCGCCGGATGCAGGGTTATATCGATGCCCTCCGCGATGCGCGGATTCCCATCCGGAAAGAATACATCCTGCATTCAGGCTTTACCCATGAAGACGGGATCCGGGATGTGTCCAAATTACTGGCGGTCCGGCCCATGCCCGAAGCCATATTTGCCGTAAACGACCGGAAAGCGATCGGGGCCATGATGACCCTTAAAAAAAGTGGTTACCTGCTTCCCGACGATATGGGCCTGGCCGGTTTTACCAATGCCCCGATCAGCGAAGCGGTGGAACCCGGGCTCACCACCATCGAACAATCGGCCTACCAGATCGGGACGACCAGTTGCCAGCTTTTGCTTGACCGGATTAAGACCCCGGATCAGCCTCCTCAAACCATTGTAATGCCCGGGAACCTCATCATCCGGGATTCCAGCAAGAAAAAAATAATGAAAATACAATGAGGAGAACCCCTTGATATTCAAGCGGCTTTATATATTGCATTTTAAATTAAAATTGGGGCATGAAATACATTTTTAGTCTATTCCGGGTTGGTTTTGTACTGCTCAGCAGCCATTGGTTGCAGGCACAGAGTGCAGTACCCGTGTACATTGATGGCGGGCTGCCTACCCATCAGATCAGCAGACATATTTACGGGCATTTTTCGGAACACCTGGGCCGTTGCATTTATGACGGATTCTGGGTTGCCGACACCCTGAAAGTGGCCAAAAAAGACCGGATCCGGATGGATATCGTGGATGCCCTTAAAAAGATAAAAGTTCCCAACCTGCGCTGGCCCGGCGGTTGTTTCGCTGATGAATATCACTGGCGGGATGGCATAGGCCCAAGGAATCAGAGGCCACGGATGGTCAATACCCATTGGGGGAATGTCGTGGAGGACAACAGTTTCGGTACACACGAATTCCTGGAATTGTGTTCCCTGCTTGAATGCGAGCCCTATATCGCCGGAAACGTCGGCAGCGGTACGGTCCTCGAAATGTCCAACTGGGTGGAATACCTAAACCATCCCGGGGGAAGCACGCTTTCGGATTTAAGGAAACAAAATGGCCATGCCGAACCGTATAAGGTAAAATTCTGGG
>JAKQHS010000193.1 GCA_029557915.1 Bacteroidota bacterium
ATATTGACGAGGACCGGTATTCGTCCGGAGGCCGTTTCTTTGGCCGCCACAAGAAGTTGGATGATTTCTTCCGGCCTGAGGGTACTGGCTTCCCCAAGGCTTCCTCCGATGATCGCCCCATGTATTCCTTCCCGGATCTGGTTGTCGAGATGCTTTTGAAAGGCAGGAAGGTCCAGGGAAGCGTCTTCCTTCATTTTTGTGGTCAGGGCCGGGTAAACGCCCTGCCAATTGATTTTCACCATACTTTATTGATTGGTGCAAAAATGGCAATAAATTTTGTCATGTCGTGAATAGGTGGTCCCGATCCCACTCGAGACGATCTCTGTTCACACAAAAAGAAACCCTGAGCGAAGAAAGAGATCTCAACCACCCTGAAACGCGTTTTTGCAATTCATTCCTTTGTGTTCTTTGTGTCCTTGTGGGAAACAATTCTACTCATTGCGATAATATATACTGCGGGGAAAAAACAAAAAGGCCGTCGCGCATTCGCAAACGGCCTTTCAGATTTGATATGATTAGGAAACTTAGATACTCTCCGGTCTAGTAGCAGGGATTCTGGGTCAGGCTCTTATTGGCATCGAGCTGGGGTTTGGGTATCGGGAAGATATCCAGACAGGTTTTGGCATCCGCGGGTTTAAAGCGGCGGGCTTCCCCATATTTTCCAAATCGGATCAGGTCCTGGCGACGCCATCCTTCGGCAAACATTTCGCGGCCTCTTTCTGCCAGCAGGTTATCCGCAGTCAGGGCGGCCAGCGGAGTTGCATCAGCACGGTCGCGCAATTGATTGACAATGGCCAAAGCGGTGGCATCCCCGGGGTTTTTACGCCAGAGGGCCTCCGCTTTTACCAGCATGATATCCGCTAAGCGGAAGATGGGAAAATCATTACTCAGGTTCGGGGTGGCGTTGATGGCATATTCAAATTTGCCAATGCGCGCACCGGCCTGCCGCAAGGCATTTGGAAAATGTTCATTGACCTCAGGAGTGAACGTCAGGGGTTTGCCGTCCGGGTCATTGGCTTCCGCACCCGGATCTTCAAGCCTCACGCCAGCAGAAGAGAACTGTGGGCCGGCCAGCAGGTTTCTTCTTCTTACATCCTGGGGTTCGTAAGACTCATAAAACTCCTGAAGGGAGCAATACCCGTTCCAGGGCTGATCGGTGAGGTTAAAGGTTTTCTGGCTTTCATAATGCAGGGTCATCTGGGGCAGGTTGAAACCGCCGGCGAACACCTTGTCGTAAGGAATGACAAAGATGTTTTCCCTGGAAACGCTGTTTTCCGTTTTGAAATTCACGAAATAATCCCCCTCCAGAGTGTATTTTCCGGAATTGATCACCGCATCTGCGGCGGCGATGGCCTTGTCCCACTGGGGAGTACCGGTATATCTGACCGCATTTATGTATAATTTAGACAGCAGGGCATTGATGGCATGCTTGGTCATCCGGGCATAGGTCGTGCTGGTGACATCCCCCGTGACGTTGGGAAGGGATTCGATCAACTCCTTTTCTATGAATGCATATACTTCAGCCCTGGACTTTGTGGCCGGAGCGGCTTCCGCATTTTTAAAACCGGTAACGATCGGGACATTGCCAAACAGGTCCATCAGCCAATAGTAGAACAAGGCGCGAACCGCCCGGAGTTCGGATACGAAGACAATGGTTTTATCACCGGGTATCGGGGTAAATTGTTCAATCAGGCGGTTACAGGCGCTTACTCCTCCAAAAAGCTGGCCCCAGGCATTGTTGATGTTTTCTTCCTGAG
>JAKQHS010000194.1 GCA_029557915.1 Bacteroidota bacterium
AATTCCTGCACCAACCTGGACGAGGAGTTGTACTCCACAGTGACCTTTGACAATTTCTTTAAATCCGACGAAGAGTTTATCTCCGCCCTGGGCGCGGCTTATTCTTCGCTCATCGGCATCATGGGCAGTCACAACGCCACCTGGTCGATCCAGGAAGTCTCTTCGGATGAATTGATGATCCCTCAGCGCGGGGGAGACTGGTTTGACGGGGGAATCTGGCTCCGCATGTTCCGCCATGAATATACCCCTCAGGAAGAAAACATCAACAATGCCTGGGGCCAGCTTTTTGGAGGGGTAAGCGCCTGCAACCGGCTCATTGAACAATTTACCCCGATACCCGGTGACAAAACCATCGTTTTCGTTTCAGAACTCCGTGCGGTTCGCGCCTTGTTTTATTATTGGCTGATGGATCTGTTCGGTAATGTTCCGATCGTTACGGGATTTAAAAATGCGGAAGCCGCCCCGGCCACGAAGTCCAGGGCTGAGGTATATGCCTTCATCGAAAAAGAACTTCTAGAAGCATTGCCTAACGTAACCGGTGATGTCACCAGCACGACCTATGCCCGGATGACCAAGCATGCCATCAATTCCCTGCTTGCCAAATTATACATCAATGCAGCAAGATATACCGGGACGCCCCAGTGGGATAAGGCCATTGCCGCCGCCGACGCGGTGATCAATTCGGGAAAATACACCCTTGAAGGGGATTATTTCGTGAATTTCAAAACGGAAAACAGCGTCTCCAGGGAAAACATCTTTGTCATTCCTTACGACAAGGTGTTCGCCGGCGGTTTCAACCTGCCACAGATGACCCTGCATTACGAAAGCCAGAAAACCTTTAACCTCACCGATCAACCCTGGAACGGGTATTGCACCCTTCAGGAGTTTTATGAGTCTTATGAACCCCAGGATGTAAGAAGAAGAAACCTGCTGGCCGGCCCACAATTCTCTTCTGCGGGCGTGAGGCTTGAAGATCCGGGTGCGGAAGCCAATGACCCGGATGGAAAACCCCTGACTTTCACTCCTGAGATCAATGAACATTTTCCAAACGCTCTGCGGCAGGCCGGTGCACGCATAGGCAAATTTGAATATGCCATCAACGCCACCCCGAACCTGAGCAATGATTTTCCCATCTTCCGCTTAGCGGACATCATGCTGGTAAAAGCGGAGGCCCTGTGGCGTAAAAATCCCGGGGATGCCACCGCTTTGGCCATTGTCAATCAACTGCGCGACCGTGCCGACGCGACCCCACTGGCCGCCCTGACCGCGGATAACCTGCTGGCAGAAAGAGGCCGCGAAATGTTTGCCGAAGGTTGGCGTCGCCAGGACCTGATCCGTTTTGGGAAATATGCGGAAGCCCGCCACTTTAAACCCGCGGATGCCAAAACCTGTTTGGATATCTTTCCGATTCCCAAACCGCAGCTTGATGCCAATAAAAGCCTGACCCAGAACCCCTGCTACTAAGCCGGAGAGTATCTAAGTTTCCTAATCATATCAAATCTGAAAGGCCGTTTGCGAATGCGCGACGGCCTTTTTATTTATTTTTGCACCAATCAATCGATTATGGTGAAAATCAACTGGCAGGGCGTTTACCCCGCCCTGACCACAAAAATGAAGGAAGACGCTTCCCTGGACCTTCCTGCCTTTCAAAAACATCTCGACTCCCAGATCCGGGAAGGAATACATGGGGCGATCATCGGAGGAAGCCTTGGGGAAGCCAGTACCCTCAGGCCGGAAGAAATCATCCAACTTCTTGTGGCGGCCAAAGAAACGGCCTCCGGACGAATACCGGTCCTCGTCAATAT
>JAKQHS010000198.1 GCA_029557915.1 Bacteroidota bacterium
TGCGCAGGTGCAACCCTTGTCCAGGAATGATTCGGCCCAGGTACTCCTTGCGGAAGAAAACTTCAGGAATGAACTGGCAAGGAATAACCTGAAACAAGCCTCGCACTACCTCAATACCATCGCGCGGATATACTGGGACCACAACCAGACGAGAAAGGCCATTGAATATTACGAACGTTCCCTGGAATTAAACCAGGGCCTGGGGAATGAAAGCGGTGCGGCGATGATCCGCGGCAACCTCGGTCTTTTATATGCGGATTTGCGGGACTACCGGCGTTCGTTTGAGGAATGGCAGAAAGTCCTCGCCACCCGAAGATCCTTTGGCGACAAAGAAAACATCATTGAGGCCCTGATTAACAGCGCGGTTTCGCTCAACAGCCTTCGCCGGTATGAGGAATCGGTTCGTTTCCTGGAAGAAGCAGCGGATATTTCACGGCAGATAAACAACCGGGAACGCATGCTGGACAACCTGCTCCGCTGTTATTCCTATCTTTCCGAAACGTATGAAAAAGCGGGAAATCCCGCCTTGTCCCGCCAGTATTACGATCAGTACCGGACGTTTTCGGAGGAGAAGAAAAGGATCGACATCCGGAGGATGACCAATGCCCTGGATGAACAGACTTACCTGAAGGAACTGGCTGAGGCGGAGGAAAAAAAGAAAGCGCAGGAACTGATCAACAAACAAAAAGAACTGCTCTACCTGGCCCTGGCGAAAGAACTGCTGGATTCGACCAACCAGGTCCTGGACACCAACCTGGCCATGGCGGAACTTAATCTCAGCTTGCTGCGCAAACAAAGGCAGAGCGACAGTACCATCATCAGCCGGGATAAAGAGATCATCCGCCAGCAAAAAACCGTGCAGCGTTCCCTCGGACTCGCCTCGATCTCCCTGCTTGCCGTATGTTTTGTGATTTATCTCAATTTCATCCAGGTCAAACGGTCGAAAAAGATATTAGCCGAAAAAAATGGCCTGATCGAAAAACAAAACCGTGAACTGGAAGACCTCAACCGGATCATCGCAGCCCACAACCTCAGGATGAAGAAGGAACTGGATGTGGGACAGGAAATCCAGATGAGCATGCTGCCCAAAATCTATCCTCCTGGAAACCTGTTGGACATGCACGCCCTGCTCGATCCTGCCCGGGAAGTGGGAGGAGACCTCTACGATTTTTTTATGACGGACGACGAGCACCTGCTTTTTGGTATTGGAGATGTATCCGGCAAAGGAGTCCCGGCCGCCTTATTTATGGCGGTGACCAAGACCCTGGTCAAGGCCCATGGCATTAAAATGGATTCACCCGCCGCCATCCTGTCCGCGGTCAACGAAGATCTGCAGGCGGAAAATGAAAAATCCATGTTTGTCAGCTATTTCCTCGGCAAGCTTAATCTCAGAACCGGCTCACTGGTCTATTCCAATGCCGGTCACCTGCCACCCATCGTCCGCAATAAACAGGGAAGTAAAAAACTGGAAGGCATCCATGGACCGGTATTGGGCGCCGTGGATGCCTTTCATTACCAGGAAGGCAGGATCACTCTGGAACCGGATGAACGCCTGCTCTTGTATACCGACGGGGTGACGGAAGCCATGAATATCCGTCAGGAACAATATGGCGAAGACCGGCTGATGAAATTCATTGACCATAAATCATCCGGCGGCGATTCAAGGACCCTGGTGGATGCCTTGCGACAGGACCTTAGCCGGTTTGCCGGCAATGAAGAACAATCCGATGATATTACGATGATCGCGATGGCGAGAAAGTAATCAGTAGTCAGGAGTTAGTAGTCAGGAGTCAGTATCAGTAGTCAGTAGTCAATAGTCAATAGTCAATAGTCAATGGTCAATGGTCAATGGTCAATGGTCAGGGGAACAACCTCAACCATGAAATCTCTGAATCTTCGAGTCCTCAGACAATTTGACACTTCAGCAATTCAACAATTCCACAATTCAACAATTTAGCAATTCAACACTCCACCTCCATGCCATCATAGGCCAGCAGGATTTCCATCTCCGAATCCGGGGCGTATATCTGGTGGTATCTCCGGCTGTCCTGTAAAAATTTGTCGAGTTGAAGATCATCGAGGAAGGGGTCTGCATGAAACAGGCAAAGGGTCTTTGCTTTGGATATGACTCCCAGCTCAATGGCGATAAGGTTGCTGGAATGGCCCCAGTTTTGTTTGGTGTACAGGTGGTCGGCCAGGTTGAACTGGCAATCCATAATGAGGATGTCGGCGTCGCGGTAAAATTGCACGTACGGATTCATCGGGTCCTCTACTTCGTCCTGATGTTCAATGTCCGTGCTGTACACTATTTTTTTCCCGTCCTGCTCAAAACAATAGCCGTAGGTCAGTCCCGGATGGGGTTGTTCAATGGCTGTTACCTTAAGGCCACCGATTTGATTGGGGCCATGGAGATCCAATGGGTGAAAACGGATGTTTGCCCCCATGTCTTCGAGTAAGACGGGAAAACAGGGAGGGTTTTGTTGGTTGACAAATGCGGATTCCAGGCCGTCATGGCAGCCCCAGATGCGGATCACGGTGCCCTGCATGTAAGCGGGAATAAAAAATGGAAAGCCCTGGATATGGTCCCAATGGAGGTGGGATACCAGGATGTTTACGACCCTGGGGCCTGAAAACGGCTGAGAGACCAGGTAACGGCCCAAGTCGCGCAGACCCGAGCCGGCATCACAGACGACGATCTCATTGCCTCCCAGGATTTCAACACAGGGGGTATTGTTGCCATAGGTGGAACGGATATGAAAAGGCAGGTCCCGGATGAATTCATCCAGGGCGGAGGAGGATTGGACTCCAAGCCGGATGGCTTTTTCGAGGGCAAACCGGACCTTGTATTCAATATTGTCGTGGGTCACCGAGGCAGGCAGCGAACCGCGGCATCCCCAGAATTTTACTTTCATGGTATGAAGTTAGTAAGTTAGCCAGTTAGTCAGTTAGTCAGTTAGTCAGTTAGTTAGTAATTGCATGGGAGATTTTCGACCTGGTAATCGCCCGGTGATCCGCATTTGTGAGGTGCGCAGCGGTGGTTGACACCTGGTATAGCCAGTGGGTCGCCTGGTGGCAATCACCTGTGCGGACGATGGTTTATTTTTACAATCACCGCAGAGTGCGCCGGGAGCGCGATGTAACCGCAGAGAAATTGGCACCAGCCCCCTCCCGCCGTCTTTCTTCAAATTCCATTGACTTATGTTGGGCCCGCCTAACCACTGTTTCTCCATCAATGCAAGTCGGGCAGGCCTGCCTGAACGCCTGTTCTCAAATAATGCTAGCCGGGCAGGCCTGAAGGGGTGACCATTAGTCTTGCCTTTAGAGTCATCCTTTCTATTATTCGCCCTGTGATCATCAAACCAGGAGCACCGCGGATTGATATTTTTAATTGAACTGCCAATATCTGTGGTTCCCAGAAGGGGATAGGGGCAGGAGAATTAGTCAAGTTAGCAAGTTGGCAGGGAGCAGGGAGCAGGGCGGAATGTTTAAATAAAAAAGGATTACCGGCCAGGCAATCCTTTTAATTTGTTTTAACCCAAATCATTCATCAATAAAGGTATTTTATTGAAATATAAATCACTTTTGACCTAACTTTCAATTACCCTTTACACTAAAAAAACTGAAATACGGACCGGAAGAGGATAATATTTCCGTCTTCATTATTCCAGGGTGCAAATGTAAATCAAGGGCAGGATGGTGAAACCTGATGAATGTCAAAGAAACGGTTGCTTGTGGTCAGAACCTTTAAACCTAATTCATGCAATAGAAAATCCCATGCGTGGTTTGGGTTCAATATAAAATGGATGGAGCCTGTTAAAAAAAAGGATTGCCTGTAGCAGTTCAGGCAATCCTTTGTCTTAATGGATATAATCATTTTTATCCTCTGCAATCTTTTTTAAAACCCTACCATCACTTTTGATTCTGGTTTTCAATTACCCTTTACACTAAATTTATTTATAGACGAGGATAAAAAATAAAGAACAAAGATATTCCCGCTCCCGGGCTAAATTATGATCCGGATCAAGAATAAATCTGAGTATAGTCAGGAGATCATGAATTTAAAATAAAGTAAAATGCATAATTCGTGAATTAATGTTTTGAGTATCCAGAAAATCCAATATTATATGCGTATCGTGCTTCAGGGTCTTCGGATTACAAGGCTTCCAGGATAAAAGGGAATGGTTTGGATTTATCGCACAGTTATTGTATCAAAACCGGACAGTACTTTTAACGAAACGTAATCTAAGTTATTGAATTTCAAATACATTTGATTATGGCATACCGTTTACCGTAAGCCTAATCATGTTTAGAAACTATTTGCTGACCGGAATTCGGGACCTGTGGAAATTCAGGTTCTTTTCGGGAATCAATGTGTTCGGCCTGGGCATCAGCATTTCCGCCTGCCTCCTGGTGATCATGCTGATCCGGGACGCCTATAATTATGACCGGTTTCATCCGGAACCCAATAGAATTTATCGAGTCTTGACATATGCCCAACGCAAGGGGGGAGGGACAGAAGCTTATGCCAGCTCCCCCTATGCGTTATCTTCCTTCATGGCCGCCCAGTCTTCTTCAATCAAGGAATGGGTGCCCCTGATCAACCGGTTTAACGGGGAACTCGTACTCGGTGAATCCAGGTTTCAGTTTGAAGGACTGGGCACACACCCTTCTTTTTTTAAGACTTTTGGTTTCAGCCTGGAGGAAGGGAATGCAGGGGATCTCAATCAACCCAATGTCATTTTCCTCACTGCCGGCCTGGCCCGCAAAATATTCCCGGACGGCAATGCCCTGGGGCAGAACCTGGTTTGGGGAGGCCACCAACAAGCACTCAGGGTGGCCGGGGTCCTGAAAGAATTTCCAGGCAAAACCCATTTGGAGTTTGGTGCCCTGACCTCGGTGGAAACCCTCAGCGCCAGTGCCGGTGCTGATGCGTTTGGCTTTGATAAAAACAACTGGCTGGATTATTATGCCGGCTGGCATTTTTATCGCCTGACCGATCAGGCGGACAAGTCAAAGATCGAAGCCGAGTTGAACGAGGTCGCTCAAAACCGTTACTCCGGCCTCCATCTGGAATCCCGGGATGCAGGTTATTCATTCAAGCTTCAGCCGATGGACAAGATTACCCCCGGGCCTCTTTTATCCAACAGCATTGGAAGAGGCATGCCCTCGGTGCTGCTTTGGTTTTTATCCATTTTAGGCATACTCATCGTCGCCTCCGCCGGATTTAATCATGCCAACATTTCCCTCGCCAGGGCGGTCAACCGGGCAAGGGAAATCGGGATCAGGAAAATCAACGGAGCCGGACGTCTTAATATCTTCAGCCAGTTTATCGTGGAATCCATCCTGGTAGCCTTGCTTTCCACGGCCCTGGGCATCCTTATTCTTCAATGGCTCATTCCCCTGTTCAGCCGGCTCGATTTTCTCAATTCGATGGACATTACCCTCCGGATGGATTGGGCGCTGTATGGATGGTACCTGGTTTTTGCCCTGGTGGTTGGAGTCCTGATCGGGGTGCTCCCCGCCATGATGATATCCCGCGTCGCCATCCTGCCTTCCATACAAAAGTTATCCGGTCTCCGCATCCTCCCACAAGTTTCCCTGCGGAAAGCAATCATCACCGGCCAACTGGCCATGACCCTTGTTTTTTTCTTTTTAATCACCACTTCTTATCTCCAGATCCGCTTTGCCCTTGACACCAATTTTGGCGCCGGTCAGGATTACATGGTCAACCTGGACCTGCAGGGCCAGGAATATCTCAGGGTTAAAACAGAAATGTCCAAGCTTCCCGTGGTCAAATCCATAGCCGCCTCTTCCATGCTGATGGGCACCTACCGGGACAGCAAGGTGGATGTTAAAACCAAGGATACCGCGGACGCCCTTGGAGTAAGGGATTATGTGGTGGATGAAAATTTTCTGCCCGCCTTTGGCCTCACCTTGCTCAATGGGAAAAACTTCGAACCCGACCCTGACCAGCAACACGAAAAACAAGTGCTGGTCAATGAATCCTTCCTCCGTTTTTTCAATATGGGGGATCCTTCGGAGGTGGTCGGCAAAGGCATTTTTCTGGATACCTCCCTGGTCTCCATAGCCGGAGTGATCCGCGATTTCCGTTTTAAGCCGGCCGATTACGCCATTGAACCCCTGGTGCTTCGTTATATCCCTGAACAGTTCAATATCCTCCATCTTACCCTGGACCGGTCCGCAGACCTGCAGCAGGCGGTGGCTTCCATTCGCATGAGCTGGGCAGCGCTGGATCCCGGCCGCCCTGCTCAGTGGTCGTTTTATGCCGATGACGTCAAAGCGACGTACCGCTCCCTCCGGGATATCCTGTGGATCATTGCGTTTTTTGCGGCCCTGGCCGCCTCCATTACCCTGATGGGTTTGCTGGGCATGGTCACCTATATCCTGTCCGGGCGGCGCAAGGAAATCGCGATCCGTAAAGTGGTCGGCGCAGGGCTGGATAAGTTGTTTTGGGTATTGTCAGGATCTTTTATCCGCTGGTTGGTCCTGGCAGTCCTGATTTCCATACCTCTGGCATCCCTGCTCAACAATTTATGGCTGCAAAACTATGCCTACCGGGTTACCTGGTCGCCGCTTTGGTTTGTTCCGGGACTTGCACTGCTCACGACCGCCGTATTGCTGATCGTTGGCCTCCAGGTCCTTCGCGCAGCCCTGTCCAATCCCGTAAGTTCCCTGAGAAATGAATGATGTTTTCTTATAATTCTGAATCGGTGTAAAATGTTTAGCAATATATTCAAACTCATTTTTCGCAACCTTTACCGGTATAAGTATTATTCCATAGTCAATATTCTGGGACTGTCGATTGGAGTGGCTGCCCTGGTTTGGGCCTGGCAGACTTACCGGTTCAGTTTCAGCTATGACCGCTTTCACCAGGACCGGGACCAGATCTTCCGCATCCTGTCCAAGATCGAAGGAAGGGATGTCAAACTCGGCGTATGTCCGCTGCCCCTGGGGCCTATGGCCAAGGCCGATCTTTCGGCCGTAAGCGATTATGTCCGGTTGGAAAATATAAATCTTTCCCTGAAAGCCGGGCAGGAGGAAGCGCTGAATTCAAGGGTGACTTATACCGATCCGTCGTTTTTTGACTTTTTCAACTTTCCCCTGGTCACCGGCGTCCACGAGATCGGGGACCGGTCCAATATTCTTCTGACGGAAACTTCAGCGAAAAAGATTTTCGGGACAAAGGATCCGCTGGGTCAAACCGTACTCCTCCATGCCGGAGAATCCTACCAACAACCGATGAAAGTGGCCGGAGTCCTTAAAGATCCGCCTGTAAATTCTTCCATCCAGTTTGAATTGATCACCAACATGGAGAATTATGTAAAGAACGACAGCGCCCTCCTCAAAGCGGATGACTGGACCTGGCTTGCGGATGCCATCTTCCTGAAAATTCCGGATCCCGCGAATGCCGTCCGGGTTGAAAAGGAGCTGACGAAGTATGCCCCTATCCAGGCCAAGGCAAGACAGGACCTGAAAGCCGAGCATTTCATCCTCGACCCGCTGGACGAAGTCGCCAATCACGACCGGGATATCGCAAGCAATGTCCTGTCCCAGCGCCCGGAAGATTCCGCAGCCTACGGCCCCCTGGTGCTTGCCCTGCTGATCCTCATTTCTTCCTGCCTCAATTTTGCCAATACCACCGTAGCCCGCTCCAATCAGCGGCTCAAAGAAATGGGCGTGCGCAAGGTGCTGGGGGGAAACAAAATGCAATTGATCCGCCAAAGCCTGCTGGAATGCGGCCTGATGGTATTCCTGGCCGTCTTGTTGTCCACCCTGCTCAATTCCTGGTGGCTGCCGGTCTTCAACAATATGTTTACCGGGATTAAAATTTCTGCGGACTATTTCAGCGACCCGGTTTTGCTGCGAACGATGTTTTGGCTCTGGCTGGGGGTCACCCTGATCGCCGGCCTGTATCCGGCTTTCTACATCAGCCGGTACAATGCCACACAGATATTCAGGGGTTCGGTCAAATTCGGCGGAACCAATTTGTTTTCCAGGGTCCTGCTCGGGCTTCAACTCTTGGTGGCCTGCATTACCGTGATCGCGGGTTTTGCTTTTTCAAGAAACTCAGACTTCCAGAAAAATTTTGATTTCGGCTTTGCGGTGGATGATGTTTTTTCAGTCCAGTTGAATAAAAATACCTTTGACGCTTATCACCAGGCCCTCAGCCAGGCCAAATCCGTCGAAGCCCTGGCCGGCACCCGCGGGCATATCAGCTCCAGTTACAAGTTTATTGGCCTGGAGGCGAAAGGAGAAAAAAAGGAGACCCGTTTACTGGAAGTGGGGGACCGCTACGAGGAGGTGATGGAACTCCAGTTATTGTCCGGAAGATGGTTTAAGCCTTTTTCCACTGCGGACCTTGATCATACCATCGTGTTGAGTGAAAAAGCGGCAAGCGAGTTTGGATGGACTGCGGAAACCGCCCTCGGGCAACAGGTGAAATGGGATACCGTCCATGCCCAGGTCATCGGCGTGACCAAAGACCTTTATATGACTGCTTTCTTCGACCCTATAGAACCGGTTGCTTTTGCCAAGGTCCAGCCATCGGCTTACCGGACCCTGGTGGTCAAAAGCAGGCTGGGCCAGGTGAACGCGGCTTTTGATGAAGCCAGGGCCATATGGTCGGGACTCTACCCCATGAAACCCTTTAATGCTTTTTACCAGAATGAAATTGCCGCCGAAGCCCATCGCGTGAATGCGAGCATCGCAACCATCTTTTTCTGGTTTGCCATCATCTCCGCCCTGCTTACCGCCACCGGTTTATTCGCCCTGATCTCCCTGACCATCCTGAAAAAACTCCGGGAGATCGCGATACGCAGGGTGGTGGGTGCCTCCCCCGGCCACATCGTCTTCATCGTCAATAAAAGTTATATCCTGATCTTTGTTTTATCCCTCGTGCTGGGCGTCTTTGCAGGCATTGCCCTCACCCGTTTGCTGATGGACCTGATCTTTGTGGTGAATGTTGGGGTCCACGGGCCAACCCTGGTATATTCCATCGCAGGGATCCTGCTCCTGGTCGCAGTAACCCTGGGTATAAAAATATGGCATACCCTGAGCCTTAAACCTTCGGAAGTGCTGCGTGCTAATCAATAAATTTTTAGTTATGAAGAAATTTTTGTTCCTGGTGGTTTTTTGTTTTCCGCTCCTGGTCACCGGTCAGGAGTCTGCAGACCGCCTGGCTGCTGAAAAAGCCATGATGAATTACCTGGAAGGTTTTTATGAAGGGGATACGCTTAAACTGGCCGAAAGCCTGAGGCCAGGGTTGTATAAAACCGGTTATTGGAAAAACAAATCCAGCGGTAAATACGATTTTGATGGGAGGATGACGTATGATGAAGCCATTCAATATGCCCGGAATGTGTTGATTAAAAAGAATTTTGCCAAACCGGGTTCGCCTAAAAAAGTGGAAGTCCTGGATATCAGCAAGCATACGGCGGCAGGAAAGGTTTATGCCTGGTGGGGTAGCGATTATATCCTGCTTTCCCGGCAGGACGGCCGTTGGATGATCGACCAGGTGCTTTGGGAAGGCCCACCTGAAACCAAAGACTAACCAACTGATAAACTATAAACTGATAAACTAACCTTGATAAATATGGGTGAATGGTTAAGGGTTAAGGGTTAAAGGACCAATATTACCAATGCGAGAAGCGAGTCGCGAGATGCGAGATTGACTTCTGACCACTGACCAACTGATAAACTGATTAACTGATTAACTGATTAACTGATAAACTGATTAACTGACAAACTAAAATGATTGACTTGCAGCATATTTTCAAATGGGTGCCTGTGGGCGGCGCCCGAAATTTTTTACTCCGGGACCTGAGCCTGCAGATCGGGGAGGGTGAATTTGTTTCCATCATGGGGCCATCCGGTTCCGGCAAAACGACCTTGCTCAACGTGATCGGCATGCTGGACCATTTCGATGAAGGGGAATACAAGTTTTTACACGAAGAGGTGCATAAGATGAAGGAAAAACAGCGCACCCAGCTGTATAAACAATACATCGGTTTTGTATTCCAGGCCTATCACCTGATCGATGAACTCACGGTCTATGAAAATATTGAAACCCCTCTTTTGTACCAGGATGTGAAAGGCAGTGAACGCAAAGCCCTCGTGGCCGATATGCTCGACCGTTTCAACATCGTGGGAAAGAAAGATCTTTTCCCCAACCAGCTCAGCGGTGGCCAACAGCAACTGGTGGGGATCGCCAGGGCGCTCATCGCCAAGCCCAAGCTCATCCTTGCCGATGAACCGACCGGCAACCTGAACAGCAAACAGGGCGAAGAAATCATGAACATTTTCAGCGAACTGAATCAGCAGGGCGTAACCATTATCCAGGTCACCCACTCGGAGAAGAATGCGGGTTACGGTTCCCGGATTATTGAATTGCTGGATGGCCGGATTGTCAATTAAAAGCGCAACCTTTTTTATGAAAAAATCCCTTCTGTTTTTTGTATGCCTGGCGACCGCTTTGCCCGTTTGGGCCCAGAAAGTGTATACCCTGGAAGAATGTATAGAGATCGCGATCAAAAACAGCCTGCTGACCCAGCAAGCCCAGCTCAACCTTCAGGACGCCGGCACGGATATTACCCAGGCCAGGCACAATAAATATCCCGACTTGAACCTCAGCATTGGCCACGGTCTGAATTTCGGCCGGAGCATCGATCCTTCTACCAACGATTTTATCAATCAGCAGATCACACGCGGAGGTTTTTATGCGGGATCCAATGTTCCCGTCTGGCAGGCAGGACGCTTCAACCAGGCCGTACGTCAATACCAATACGCCGAGGAGGCGTCACGTTGGGCATTAAAAAACCAGGAGGACAACCTGAGATTGCAGGTGACTCTCGCCTATCTGCTGGTCCTGAACAACCTGGATCAGGCCAAACGTCTGCAAATTCAGGAAGAACTTACCGCCCAGCAGCTTCTTCGGCTGGAAGACCTGGATAAAAACGGAGCAGCCCTGCCCGGGGCGATCGCGGATATGCGCGGACAGCTGGCCTCCGATCAGATCAGCCGCCTGGACGCAGAACAACAGATCAGCACTTCCAAACTAAGCCTTGCCCAGTTGATGAATATCCCTTTCGACCTCAACATGCAGATCGCGCCGGATAACAGGACCGGTACCCGGGAAACTCCGGAATCGGCCCGCACGCTTTTGGCGGAGACTATGAATTACCATGCCCTCATCCGCTCCGGGGAATTCACCCAGCAAAGCGTCCAGTCTTTTATCCAGTCGCTCAAGGCCAGCAGGTATCCCCAGGTTGGCATTGGCATGGAAATGGGCTCCAACTATTCCAGCGCTTATCAGATCCAGGGCAGCAAGGTGAAATTTACCAAACAGTTGTCCAACAACTTTAATTATGCGGTGGGACTGTCCCTGTCCGTGCCCATCCTGAACAATTACCGGATCAGGTCAAGCCTGCAAAAAGCGCAAACCCTGCTCCAGCGTTCCAAAAACGATATTGCCCAGGCCAGGAACCTGGTCCAGCAAAGGATCGAAGAAGCCTTACTCCTTCAGGCCAACGCCGGAGAGCGGGTGCGGATCCTTCAAAACCAGGTGGATGCTTTCAGGGAATCCTTCCGCATCGCTGAAGTCCGCTTTAACCAGGGAGTGCTCAACTCAGTCGAATACCTCGTAGTCAAAAACAACCTGGACCGTTCCGAAAACCAGGCCATTACGGCCCGTTATGAACTTTCATTCCGGGATAAGGTCGTGGAGTTTTATGCGAATCTTAAGCAGTAGTCAGGAGTCAATAGTCAGGAGTCAATAGTCAGGAGTCAATAGTCAGGAGTCAATAGTCAATAGTCAGCAATCAGCGGTCAATAATCAGCGGTCAATAATCAGCATTCAGTAATCAGCTACCAGCTCCCAGCTTCCAGTTAGAAGCTCGAAGTTAGAAGTTAGAAGATAGGGCGCTTTGGCCTGGCAGTTGCGGGAGGTTTAGTGGTTCCACCCCCAGCTCCTAGCTTCCAGCTCCCAGCTTCCAGTTAGAAGCTCGAAGTTAGGAGTTAGAAGATAGGGCGCGTTGGCCTGGCAGTTCCTGAGGTTAGTAGTCCCTCCCCAAGCTTCTAGCTTCCAGCTCCCAGCTTCCAGTTAGAAGCTCGAAGTTAGAAGTTAGAAGATAGGGCGCGATGGCCTGGCAGTTCCTGAGGTTAATAGTCCCTCCCCAAGCTTCTAGCTTCCAGCTCCCAGCTTCCAGTTAGAAGCTCGAAGTTAGAAGTTAGAAGCTAGGGCGCTTTGGCCTGGCAGTTGCGGGGGTTTAGTGGTCCCTCCCCCTAGCTTCCAGCTCCCAGCTTCCAGATTCCAGGTAGAAGCTCGAAGCTAGGAGTTAGAAGATAGGGCGTTTTAGCCCGGCTGTTCCGGGAGGTTTAGTGGTTCCACCCCCAGCTCCCAGCTTCCAGCTTCTATCTTCCAGCTTCTATCTTCAAAGAAACAAACTCCTCCAATTGACTGATCCGGATGCTGTTTTTCTTGAACTTAATCTTTCCCGTTCCATACCATTTTTCTAATGAATTAATTTGAAAAGGAAGGTCGACCCGGATCTCCCGGACGGGAATCAAATCCCGGAACGGCCTCTGCGAACTGCTGCTGGTATTGACCAGTGACAATTGGAAGGTATTCAGCCCTTCCTCCGATTTGTTCAGATAGACCTGGACGGATGCCGGTGCATCGGTCTTCAATACGCGGTCAGGGCCCAACAGATAGTGGACGGCGTTGGCCAGCAAATGGTTGTAATCCGGGTGGCCTATGGTAAGATTCAGTTTATCGATCTCATTGGCAAAATATATGGATTCGCCGCGGCCAAAGCGGTTTCTTACCACGATGGGATGGTTGGATTCCCAACTGTCCGGGTAGGCGAATTCCGGGGGCTGGTTATTGATTTTCGGCAAATACCCGGTGATGGCTTCAGCCCCTTCCAGGGACTGGATTAGCAGGGTGGTGCCGCCATTGTGCAACAATTCCGTTTTTTCCATACCCTTCACCAGCTCGTTGCGGACCAGGATTTTCTGGTAACAATCCATTTCTGTGTTGACCGATTGATGGAGGTAGCGGACGCCCAGCACATCACTCAGGCCAAAATCGGTTCTTTCGGCCCCGTGATCATCAAATAGGGAGGATTGAAAAGTGGAAATCAGTTTGCCCCCCTGTTCCACCCAGTCCCGGATGCTCTGGATGTGTTCGTTGCTCAAGGCGGCAATATTGGGCAGGAACAGGATTTTGAAGTCCCTCAGGGCTTCGGGGGTCAGGCCCTTGTCCGATACAAATCCATACTGCAAGTGATTTTCTGCAAAGAACCTCTGCATCCCGCGCAGAGAAGCAGAAAAGGCCTCATCCCCTAAAAACTCCCCGGAGGGCTTGGAATAGAGGATACCGATATCTGTCACCGGTTTTAAGTTTTGAAGAAAATCCTCGTGATCCCGGATATACCGGTAAGCATCGGTGGCCAGGTAGGCATTGCGGCGATCGGGGGCATTGGCCGGCGTATAGCCGTTAAAATAACAATTCCAGAAGCCGCCGCCTGCCGCAGCCGCTTCCCACAGCCAAAGGCGGGAATCGAGGGGAGGATCGTAGATGTAACGGTGTTCCGTACCGTTCCCACCAAACAGGATGACCGGCGCTTTATGCGGCTCCAGGGCCTTCAAAAATTTGATGATCGCGGCAGGATACCAGATGTCCTTGTACTCCACTTTGGCCGTATTGTCGGCTACAAAGGCGACGATCACAAAAAAATCAAAATGCTCGGCAGCGCTGTACAGGCTGATACCGGTATGTTTTTGCTGTTCAATCTTATACAGGTCAAAAACCTCCGCCGCATAGGTTTTGTCTTCCCCGTATTTTTTTACTGTGCCTCGCATCAGCGCAAGCTGCCGGCTGGCCACTCCTTCATTCCACCTATAATATTCCTCCCAGTCCTGCTGCGGACTTCCGGCAATGGGGATTTCCTTGCCGGCGCCGCTTTTAAATCCCGCCTGGCAACGATCACAATGACAGGTATGGTGAAAATTTACGGAATTGTGCCAGATCCCGTCCAGGTGGTAATGGGCCATGAGATGCTCGATATAACGGACCGCGTGTTCCGTACGGTAAGGACTGTTGTAACAGGGGGCATACAGGGGTGGGGTGGTATAGTTCAGAATGATGGGTCCTCCCTTTTCGTCCCGGGCAAACCAATCCGGATTTTGATCATATCTTTCCTTGTCCACACCCCGGAAATCCACACGGGCGATTACTTTTATTCCAGCCAGGTGGCAGGCTTCCACAATTTCCGCCAGCAAGTCCCTTTTGCCCAGGAAAGGATTGATCCTGGCCATGGGCAGGGGGTTCTGGAAAAAATCGACAATGCCCCCTCCATTCACCACCAGGGTATTGGCGGAAACCGCTTTCATATAATGGACCAGGCTGTCCACCCGGTAATGGGCTGCATCCGGTTGCCTCATGACCGTCTGCAGGATCCGCATGGGCTTGTGATACCATTGAAGGGCCGGTGCTTGCTGGGCATTTAAAAGCAAGGGAGTAAAAAGGGAAAAGAACAATGCCCGGTGGGCTTTGAACAAAAGATTAAGGGAATGAAGTCTCCATTTTCTCATTAAACAATTTAATAAGATTACAACGATTTTCGCCAGCTCCCAGCTCCCAGCTCCCAGCTTCCGGTTAGAAGCTCGAAGTTAGAAGTTAGAAGCTAGGGCGTTTTAGCCCGGCAGTTCCGGGAGGTTGAGTGGTTCCCCCCCAGCTCCAAGCCTCCAGCTCCCAGCTTCCAGCTTCCAGCTTCCAGCTTCCAGTTAGAAGCTCGAAGTTAGGAGTTAGAAGCTAGGGCGTTTTAGCCCGGCAGTTCCGGGAGGTTTAGTGGTTCCACCCCCAGCTCCTAGCTTCCAGCTCCCAGCTTCCGGTTAGAAGCTCGAAGATAGAAGCTAGAAGATAGGGCGTTTTGGCTTGGCAGTTCCGGGGGTTAGTGGTCCCTTCCCTAGCTTCCAGCTTCCAGCTCCCAGCTTCCGGTTAGAAGCTAGAAGTTAGAAGTTAGAAGCTAGGGCGTTTTGGCTTAACATTTCCGGGAAGTTTAGTGGTTCCACGCCTGCTCCCGAATTAGAAGCTCGAGGATGGGAGCTAGGAGATAGGGCGCTTTGGCCTGGCAGTTGCGTGGTTTAGTGGTCCCTCCCCCTAGCTTCCAGCTTCCAGCTTCCAGCTTCCTGCTCCCAGCTTCCAGTTAGAAGCTCGAAGTTAGAAGTTAGAAGATAGAGCGCGTTGGCCTGGCAGTTCCTGAGGTTAGTAGTCCCTCCCCAAGCTTCTAGCTTCCAGCTCCCAGCTTCCTTTTAGAAGCTCGAAGCTAGGAGTTAGAAGCTAGGGCGTTTTAGCCCGGCAGTTCCGGGAGGTTTAGTGGTTCCACCCCCAGCTCCCAGCTTCCAGCTTCCAGCTTCCAGCTTCCGGTTAGAAGCTCGAAGATAGAAGCTAGAAGATAGGGCGTTTTGGCTTGGCAGTTCCGGGGGTTAGTGGTCCCTTCCCTAGCTTCCAGCTTCCAGCTCCCAGGTAGAAGCTCGAAGCTAGGAGTTAGAAGCTAGGGCGTTTTAGCCCGGCAGTTCCGGGAGGTTTAGTGGTTAGAAGCTCGAAGCTAGAAGTTAGGGCGCGTTGGCCTGGCAGTTCCTGAGATTAGTAGTCCCTCCCCCTAGCTTCCAGCTCCCAGCTTCCAGCTCCCAGATAGAAGCTCGAAGTTAGAAGTTAGAAGATAGGGCGCGTTGGCCTGGCAGTTCCTGAGGTTAGTAGTCCCTCCCCAAGCTTCCAGCTCCCAGCTCCTGCTCCTAGCTTACTGCACCACCAGTTTCTCCCTTCCCGTATAATTCCCCGATTTTACCTGGACCATATAAAGGCCCGGCGCGAGTCCGTCGAGGGAGAGTTTGATGCGGGTGGAAGGCCCGGTGAGATTTTCCATGAAAGTGGATACAATCCTTCCATCCAGGCCGAGGATCTGGCCATCCAGCCGGCCTCCCTGCGGTAAATCAACCGTGCAATAAGCGATGCCCTGGGCCGGATTGGGAAAGACCTGCACCCGGACCAGTGAAGGGTCTTCCTTACGGGTAGGAATGGAAAGCTGAGATTCGACGATCGTGCCTTTCTCTGGGGCTTCGGCACATACCGGATCAAACCCTTCGGCCACGACACAGGCTTCGCTGTTGTAGTTGACCATGTCAAACACCTCCAGGTCGTCGATAAACCATCCGGTGGCGTTCTTGCTGTCATTGGAGCCGAAGCGGAATTGAAGTCTGATTTCCTGGTTGTTGTACTCGGATAAATCGATAAAGGTCGGGATAAAGGTTTTCGAGTCGCCGTAGAATGCCCGTAAATCAGGGATTGGGATGGCAAAATAGGACAAGGGGCCGTTGTACCCGTTCCGGAACATGGCACTGCCTGCATCCGAAAAATTAAAACCGCCATCCGTGGATATTCTTACGAGGCCGCCGTCAAAAGCGTTCTGTACATTGTACCGGTGATAAAAACGGAGGACCGGTTTGGCCATGTTCTTTATTTCAAGGGACCGGATCCGGTTGAGTAACTGATCGTTTTCGGTCGGGCGATTGGGTACAAACCAGCTTTTTTTACCGCTCCTGGACAGAACTTCGGTGAGTTCCCAGATTCCGGTACCCTTCAATGGCAAAACATCATAATCGAATTCGGTGTTTTCCATGCTGTCTATAAAAGCGGTCCGTGACGCCTTGGATTTGTTGGATTGCAGCGAGTAATTGATGACCATGGATTCGCCGGGTAAAAGTTCTGTCCGGCTGTGGGACAGTGTGGAACCGCTTTGGGCAAGGGGCACATTGGAGGACGAGGGTTTGTAAGTGGCGCCTTCCGGGACCAGATCGGTGACCAGGACATTCCTGGCGGCGACCTTGCTGTCGTTTCTCACCGTGAGACTGACCGCGATATCATCGCCCGCCTTGATCAGGGGGGTCATCTTTTTACTGATTTTGACGGTCGGGATGCAGGATGGCGGGAGATCGAAGGCTTCCACTCCGTCGCTCCGGTCAGAGGAGGACCCTTGTTTGGCGCTAAATCCAAGTCCCCTCTTGGCAAAGGCTTTCCAGATCAGGCATTCGTTCTCGCCGTTATAGAGCAGTTTGTCCGCCTGGAGGATGGCGTCCCTTCCATCCACGAATCCGGGATTGCAAGGTTGGAGTTTAAGGCCTTCAAAGACCAGCCGTATGGCTTTATTGTTTCCACCGGTTCCCTTGTAAAGGTTGGCATCCCAGCCATAGGTTTCAGACATGGCCCAGTACAATTCCCAGAGCATCATCGTCCATACTTCACCCAGCGAATGGGGAGTTTCCGTAGTCAGGATATCCTCATAAGTCAGGTTGTTGATACCAAAATCCAGCGAATAGGGATATTTGCGGATTCCCCTGCCCGATACATCCTGCTGGAGCGGATAGGTACCGATGCCGTACTGGGTATTGCGGTTATCCCCGGCTTTCACCGTGGTCGCCAGGGTGAAAAAATCACTCCATCCTTCTCCCATCTGTTCGTCATTACCCAGGCAGCCGGAGTTGGAGGGGCCGCCCGTGAGCCGGATGGAGATCCCATGTCCGTATTCATGCGCAATAATTCCATTGTCAAAGGAGGCATCCTTGTCCACATTGACGGTCGCCGGCGCCTGAAAACTGACCGTAATGGTTTGAATATTGTTCTTTAAAAAGGCGAAGTCCAGCGAACTGACCGACAAGGACGGGATGTTGACACTACAGGGTGCGGGATTGACGTCGCCCATGGTTATGGGTGTATTTTCATAATTGCCGATGATGGCCCCGATTGCCCCGGCGGCCTGGGCAAAACATACCTTTTCCTGGAAGAAACAATCCCCCCGGTTGATGAGCGCGATATTTCCTTTCACGGCGGCCGCATTGACCAGGCTTTTGCAGCCCAGGGTGGGATTGTTGGATCCGTCGGATACGAGGACCAGTTTGCCTGAGAGCGGTACGGTGGAGATATTTGGTCCAAATTCAGCAGACCCGGTCTCAAATTCCCGGGCCAGAGATGCCGGGGCGATCACTTTAAACAGTTTGGACCCGCTTTGATTCCAGACAAACATGCGCATCCTGCCGTTGGATCCGTCCCCAGGAGCCAGGAAATCCGCGTTGTTCCGGTGCCTGTTACTGTTGGCCCCAAATTGGGAGAGGGCGATCACCCAATCATTTCCCCTGCCCTTGCCGCTGAGGTTTTTAGCCTGGAAATTCCCGGCTTCTTCCGTAAAACCGTAATGCCAGGCAAAATCATGCATCACGTTGTTCATGTAAAACAGGTTGACCACCGCGGCGTTTTTATTGGATGCAATGGTGCCGTTGGGGTTAAAAGGAAAGTCAAACGAAAGACCGGCCCCCCCGTTGGGTTCGTCGTTGGCGGTGATCATGTTTGAATCGGGGTCGGCATAGGCGTGAACATTGTTTCCGCGGGTGATTTGAAACTTCTGCACCCCATCGTCATGCCATCCCAATGGGGAGGCGGCCAGGTCCATAGGATCCGCGATCAGGGACGGACTGCCGGCATTGGGCGCGCTGATGGGCAGGGGCCATACCTTGTACTGGGTCGCAAGGGGGTTGAATGGAAGGTAAGGAAGTGTTGGTGCGACTGGAGCGCCAGCCGGATGATCCTCGTGCGAAAAACAGGACAGCACGAGATTGGTTCTGGATTCAATCTTCCCGGTGCGGGCATCGATATAGTTGTTCCAATAATCGCCGGAGCTTTCATGGACCCCGGCTTTCCAATATAAACCCAGATGGCCTTCCGCATCGGTTTTATAAATGAGGGCCACGGGGATATCTTCCTGGATATTGGACTCTTTTTGGAAAACATATTTATTCCCGGATTCTTCCCGGACCAGTCGGGGCAGGGAGCGGAGATAAGAATCACCCACCGATCGAGCCAGGGCTGTGGCTGCCGCTGAAGCCGGGGAGATCGAAAACCGGGTGCTTTTGATCTTGGACGAAATGCCGTGAACCAGTCGGTCCGTATTGGCAAATACGAGTTTCCCTTCCCTGAAGGTGAAATTGAGCAAGGCATTTTCTATGGGTATCCCATGGTAGCGCTGCTGAACGTAAACATATTTTAAGCCGGTCCCCGCATCTTCATGGGAATCGCTGATCACCAGGTCTTCCAGGTCAACGGGTTCAGCCTGGAGCGCAGGGGCATTCGAAGCCAGGTAAGCCTTGATGTCACGGAGCGGATCCTGGCCCGGAACCTCGTGGTGAAATAAAATAAAGAGCACTGCAAGACCTATGCTTTTGAAAAATTCACCCATGAAAAAATTGTAGTTTTATACGCAAATTTAAAGCCTCCGGGGATGGAACTGCTTCATCGGTGCAAAAGTCGTTTTTTCGTATCTCTAAATTAAGCTAATATTTTGTTAAATAACTCAGGTCAGGTGATCTACGGAAAGCATCCGGTGCTGGAAGCTTTAAAAGAAGAGGTGCCTATTGAAAAGATCATGTTGTTGCAGGGAACCCATGGCGAGCTTGAAAAATCCCTGCGTGAAACCTGCCGTGAACGGTCCATACCCCTGCAGCAAGTGCCCCGGGAAGTATTGTTCAAACTGGCAAAAGGCAACAACCACCAGGGGATTGCAGCCATCATTTCCCCGGTGGAATACCAGGACCTGGGAGGACTGCTCCCCTTTATTCTTTCCCAGCCTACCGTCCCCCTGTTTATCCTGCTGGACCGCGTCACCGATGTTCGCAACCTGGGGGCCATAGCCCGCAGTGCCGAGTTGCTGGGCGTAGATGCGATCGTGCTCTCTGCCAAAAACCGCGCAAGGATAGATGAAGAAGCGATCAAAGCTTCTGCCGGGGCCCTTCTGAAACTGGCGGTCTGCCGTGAAAACAGCCTCAGCGCGGCCATAGACCTCCTCCATAAAGAAGGAATAAAAATCGCGGCAGCGGATTCCCATACCGGCATGCCGATCCGGGAGGTGGATTTTACCCAACCCTGCGCACTGTTATTGGGCTCCGAAGACGAAGGCGTGCATCCCTCCCTGTTGGAAAAGTCGGATTACCGGTTCAGGATCCCCCAACTGGGCACCCTGGATTCATTCAATGTATCCGTTGCCGCGGGCATTGCACTTTATGAAATATATAACCAACGCTATAAAACCAATTGACGTTTAATTTGCATTTTAAAACAGGTGCAGGGCATGGAGGACGTGTTTTTCCAGTGGATCTGTGCCAGGAAAACCAAACATGAAAAAAATATTCAGATCCACCCTTTACCTGTCCATGGCCCTTGGCCTGGTCCAGTTTACCGCCTGTTCCGGCGCCAGGTCTACGGTTAGCGCGCAGAGCGGCCAGGCCGCGGCCTATGTCCCGCTTGAAAAGTCCCTGTTGTGGGAAATCTCCGGAAATGGACTGACAAAACCTTCCTACCTGTTTGGTACCATCCACCTCATTGACAAATCGGAATTTTTCTTCCCCGCCACCCTGGAAGAAAAATTGAAGGCCTGTGAACGCGCCACCTTCGAGATCGATATGGACGAAATGTCCAGCATGGAGTCGATGTTCAAGATCATCGGCAAAGCTTTTATGAAAGACGGCCTGACCCTGAGGGACCTCTTGACCGAAGCGGAATACAAAGTGGTTGAAGACCATTTCAGCGAAAAAGGCCTTCCGCTCCAGTTCCTGGACCGCATGAAACCCATGCTGCTGGCCACCTTTGCTTCCCTGGACCTGGGACAGGGCGGCCTGTCGGACACCAAATCCTATGAAATGGAAATCTTTGCCCGGGTCAACGAGCAGAACAAACCTTCCGACGGACTGGAGACCGTGGATGACCAGCTTTCCATTTTTGATTCCATCCCTTATCAGACCCAGGCGAAAATGCTGATGGAAAGCATTAAATCTTCGGACACCGAAAACGAAGAATACAAAAAACTGATCGAGCTGTATAAAAAGCAGGATATCGAAACCCTCGTGAAAATATCGGTGGGTGAAGGAGACGGAGGGGTAGGCGAACATGCCGATTTATTTTTGTATCAGCGAAACCGCAACTGGATCCCGCACATGTCCAGGATGATGAAGGAAAAGCCTACTTTTTTTGCTGTAGGAGCCGGGCACTTAGGAGGGCCTCAGGGCGTCATTAACTTATTAAAGAAGGCAGGCTTCAAGGTCAGCGCGGTAAAAATGGGCCTGGGGGCCTGAGCGTATCGGAACAGATAACTTGAGGGAAATCCGTTTAAAAAAGTAAATATGCCACCTTATCATCCGGATACGCAAGCCATCCATGCCGGATACCGGAGCGATGATTTTTATGGGGCGGTCGCCATGCCCATTATTCTGACCACCACCTTCGAACGGGGACCGGATGGCAAATTTGTGGAAGGCCGTGACATCTATGCCCGCAGTTCCAACCCCAACCGGAGAATGTTGGAAGACAAGCTTACCTTGCTTGAGGGGGGACAGGGCGCTGCCGCCTTTTCATCCGGGCAGGCGGCTACGATGAGCATATTTCATGCCCTGGGTGCGGGATCCCATATCCTCATCCCGGACGATATCTATTACGGTACCCGCGTATTGCTGGAAAAATTATACGGTCCATGGGGGGCCTCGTTCACCGCGGTGGATATGACCGATATCGACCGGGTGAAGGCAGCCATTCAGGACAATACCCGGTTGATCTGGATTGAAAGCCCATCCAATCCTTCCCTTAAGGTGACCGATATTGAAGCGGTTGCTTCCCTGGCGCGTGAAAAAAATATCCTCACCGGCTGCGACAACACCTGGGCAAGTTCTTTTTTCTGCCGGCCTCTTTCCGTGGGGGTGGATGTGGTGATGCATTCCAGCACAAAATATTTTGGGGGCCACAGCGACCTTACGGGAGGTTGTGTGATCTGGGGATCAAACGCTGCCTTAAGTCAGAAGATCAGGGATTTTCAGACCCTCGGGGGCGCCGTCCCTTCGGCTTTCGACAGTTGGCTCCTGTTTCGAAGCCTGTCCACTTACCCGCTGCGCATGAAAAAACACGGGGAGAATGCCCTCCAGTTGGCTGAATTCCTGGAATCCCATCCCGCCATCGAAAAAGTCCATTACCCCGGGCTGCCTTCCGACCGTTTTCATACCCTGGCTTCAAAACAAATGCACGGGGGATATGGGGGAATGGTTTCCATCCTGGTCAAAGGAGGAGCCGAAGAAGCCCTGCACCTGGCCTCCAGACTCCAACTGGTTTGTCATGCCACTTCGCTTGGAGGAGTGGAAAGCCTCGTCGATCACCGGCAGACCGCGGAGGGCGTACACAGCCTCAGTCCACCAAACCTGCTGCGTATCTCAGTGGGGCTGGAACACATCAGTGATCTGATTGCGGACTTTAAGCAGGCGCTGGGGTAGGGGTTGGAAGCAAGAAGCTGGGAGTTAGAAGCTGGAAGCTGGTGCGTTCGCGCAAACCACCTCGCCGCTACGCCTCTTAAGCACAGCGACCGACTTTAAATTTGCAGGAATACCCGGGTCAAGGCCTCCATAGCTCCTAGCTTCTAACTTGTAATTCCTTGGAGCTGGAATCCGGGGCGTTTGCGCAAACCACTCCGCCGCTACGCCTCTTAATCACAGCGACCGACTTTGAATTTGCAGGAATACCAGGAGCAAGACCCCCAAGCTCCAAGCTCCTAGCTTCTAACTTGTAATTCCTGGGAGCTGGAAGCTGGGGGCGTTTGCGCAAACCACCTCACCGCTACGCCTCTTAAGCACAGCGACCGACTTTAATTTTGCAGGAATACAAGGAGCAGGGCCCCCTAGCTCCTAGCTTCTAGCTTCTAACTTCTAACTCATAGCTGAAAGCCCCTAAACCATTTCCGCCTCTATCGTAATCTCCGCCTTTAAGGATTTGGAGATCGGGCAATTCTCTTTGGCAAATTGCACCAGGCTGAGGAATTTTTCGTGGTCGATGCCGGAGACCTTCACGCGGGTGACCAGGTGGGCTTCCTTGATCCAGCCTTCATCGAGGACGACGGTGGAAGTGGTTTCAATGGATTCCGGGACCAGGTTTTCGGCCTGGAATCCGAAAGCCAGTTTCATGGAAAAACAACCCGCATGGGCCGCGGCCACCAGTTCTTCCGGATTGGTGCCTATGGCATCCTCAAAACGGGTTTTGTAAGAAAAAAAAGTATCGTTCAATACTCCGCTGGGCGTGCTGACCGTGCCTTTTCCGTCTTTGCCATTGCCTTCCCAACGTGCGCTCGAAGTCCTTTTGATAGCCATATTTTTGATTTTTTAGTTGATGGTTTTATAAAATTCATGCAAAGGTAAGGAAAGTGGTGGATGGTGGGTGGTGGATGGTGGGTGGCCCCCCTGAAACCCCCTAATTAACTTATAAACTGCTCAACTGATAGACTGATAAACTGACCACTTGCAAACTTTCTAACTTACCAACTTACCAACTTGCCAACTTCCAACTTATTTTCGCCTGCAAATCATCACCATGGCAATCATCAAATCCGTGCGCGGTTTCACTCCTCGGTGGGGCTCAAACGTATTCCTGGCCGATACGGCCGTCGTGATCGGGGATGTATTGATGGGCGACGACTGCAGTGTCTGGTTCAATGCCGTGGTCCGCGGGGATGTCAATTTTATCCGCATCGGCGACCGGGTCAATATCCAGGACGGGGTGGTGATCCACTGCACCTACGAACGTTCGGGGACTACTATAGGAAATGAGGTGTCCATCGGGCACAACGCCATCGTCCACGGCTGCACCATCCACGACAAGGCCCTGATCGGCATGGGCGCCATCGTTATGGACAAGGCGGTGGTGCCTTCCGACTGCCTGGTCGCCGCCGGCGCCATCGTGCTCGAAGAAAGTATTCTCGAATCCGGTTTTATCTATGCGGGTGCCCCGGCCCGGAAAGTCAAGGAACTCACGAAAGAAACCTTCGAGTTTTTTATCTCCAGGACGGCGAGGAATTATATGTTTTATGCGGATTGGTATAAAGAGTAGTCAGTAGTCAATAGTCAATAGTCAATAGTCAATAGTCAGTAGTCAATAGTCAGTAGTCAATAGTCAATAGTCAATAGTCAGTAGTCAATAGTCAGTAGACAATAGACAATAGACAATAGACAATAGACAATAGTCAGGGTATTTGTTCTTGAATTTTTAATTCGGGACACCATTTCTTTTCCACTCTCCGAGCTATGACAAACCGTACATTTAGTTCCTTTCCTTATACCGTGATTTAATTAACACTCGCGCAACGCTCTAAAACTCAACGAGAGGCAAATCAGCGGGTAATCCAAAGTAAATCTGGGCGGCAGTTTCGTAGCGGCTGTCGTTGACGAATCCATGCTGCTTCAGGACCTGCGCATCGGTAAAATAATGGGCAATTTTATTCCGGGTATAAATGGCCGTGCTTCCTGCGGCGGAATACATTAAATCCACAGCTTTGGTGCAAGTTTGGTTGGTATGCGTAGCGGCTAAAAGCAACCTCGCTTTTTCTTCACGGCTGACTTCATTGCCCGCTTTGACCTTTTCCCAGCATTCTTCGATAGCCTCGTAAAGGTAGGCGCGGCTGGATTGTACCATGGCTTCTGCGATACCAAGTTTACGCTGCATCGCTCCTTTTTGTTTGATGGACACCATGGAGCCGAGGGGTGTTTTCTTTTCCGCCAGGGACTTTAATTCATTGATGGCATTTCTGGCCAAGGCAAGCGATACGGGAGGGAAAAGGCAGGCAATATTGGCGCCGCTGGCTGGAAACCGGTAGAGCGGCCCCTGGAAACGGGGATTGGGTGCAAGTTCCGGATTGAGGGGGAGCGATAAATAATCCGGCACAAATACATCCTTGGCAGAAACGTCATTGCTGTCGGTCCCCTTCATACTGATGGTGTGCCAGGTGTCAATGATTTCGCAATCGCTTGCCTTCATGACGGCGGCGATTATTTCCGGATGGCCATGCTGCATTTTCATCTGGCCATTTTCCATGACAAAAGCCAACACGACCAGCCAATGAGCTTCATGCACATTGCTGAAAAGAGGGTTTCTGCCCGTAATGGAATAACCGCCTTTGACCGGGATTGCGCTCATAGGAGGATGGACTGAGCCGGCAACAAAAACATCAGGGTGGTTTCCGTAAATGGCGTTGATGCCATCGTCTGGTAATTTGACAAGCATGATGGGGCTGGTATTGGTGACCATCAGCGACCATGCGGCTGCCGTGTTGTGCCTGGCCACTTCTTCAATCACCCTGGCAGCGGTAAGGGGGTCGGTTTCCAGACCTCCGACGGCTTCGGGCTGGAACATCTTGAAGAAGCCGGCATTTCTCAAGGTCCTTACAACAGACGGGGAAAGCCTTCGGTTCGTCTCCTCTTCTTCAACGTACTTGCTGATTTCAGGTCCTATTTCACGCGCGGTTTTCTCAAGGTCTTTTTGCACCTTGGTTGTGGTGGGATTTCCTAAAGTTTCCATGTGAATATAAATTTGATTAAACAATACGTATACAATCGGCAAAAAGGGTACCCCCCTAATAGCAGCGCCTATTGATGAACCGCACAATCCTTGCAAGGAAAGGAATGTTCCATATGCCTGGGGTTTGACTGTCTAAAGTTAATAATTACGGGATTCGAAAATCAAGGGAATAATTTT
>JAKQHS010000019.1 GCA_029557915.1 Bacteroidota bacterium
ATTGGAGAAATAGCTTTTCCTTAAATTGTTTTTTCCCTTGCATACCCTCGTCAATTGATCTCTAACAAGATAAAAATCAACAATCATATAACAAATATTTTAATATGATTATTTTCAGAGTTGTGCAACAAGCACTACTGATTGCTGACCACTATTCCTTCAGGTCGGTATCAAACCGCACCAGTTCCACAAACTGTTTGACGCGATCGGTGATCTGGCCCATGTCCAGTGTTTTTAAGCGGTCGATTGAAAATTCCTCCACACAGTATGAAGCCATGGCGGAACCATAGATCACCGCCCGCTTCATATTTTCAAAAGTCAAAACTCCCGTCCGGGCGAGGTAGCCTATAAAACCACCGGCGAAGGTATCGCCGGCGCCCGTTGGATCGAATACCTGGGCGAGCGGAAGGGCCGGCGCGAAAAAGATGTGGCCTTCGGAAAAAAGCAGGGCGCCGTGTTCCCCTTTTTTTATGATCAGGTATTTTGGGCCCATTTGATGGATGGCCTGTGCGGCCCGGACCAGTGAAAATTCACCGGAGAGCTGGCGGGCCTCTTCGTCGTTCAGGGTGAGCACATCAATTTTCCGGATCACTTCCTTGAGCCCGTCGAGGGCGATGTCCATCCAGAAATTCATCGTGTCCAGGACCACGAGTTTTGGCCGGCGCTGCATCTGGCTGAGCACGCTGAGCTGGATTTCAGGCGTCAGGTTGCCCAGCATCACATATTCCGGATTGCGGTAGGATTCGGGCAGGACAGGATTAAAATCGGCGAGCACATTGAGTTCGGTGACCAGAGTATCGCGTGCGATCATATTGTCGTGGTACCGCCCGGCCCAATAGAAGGATTTTTTATCCCGTACGATCTCCAGCCCTTCAGTATGCACCCCCCTGTTTTTGAGGGCCTCGATTTCGTGTTCGGGGAAATCCCCCCCGACAATGCTTTGCAGCATCACCGGCTTGTGGAAATACGAAGCAGCCCAGGAAATATAGGTGCCCGAACCGCCGATCACCCGGTCGGCTCTCCCATAAGGGGTTTCCAGGCTGTCAAAGGCCACAGTACCGATTACCAATAAACTCATGCACTAAAGGATTAGAAGTTAAAAAACAAAAGGGCAACCCGGTAAGGAATGCCCTTTCTTTTGCGCCCCCACCAGGACTTGAACCTGGGACCTGCGGATTAACAGTCCGTCGCTCTAACCAACTGAGCTATGGAGGCTCCCTTTTGGGTGGGCAAAATTAATGATTTATACTCAAGTGCCCACTATTTTAATTGATAAATTTCGGGCAGGTTCCGGCCGTAACCGTCGTAATCCAGGCCATAGCCGACCACAAATTTGCGGCCGATCAGGAAACAATATTCGTCAAGCTGGACCGAAACTTCCAGCGCCTCTTTTTTAAACAGCAGGGCGCAAACAAAAACGGAAGCCGGTTGGTGAGATTTTAGGACCGGAATAAATCTGCTGAGCGTGTGGCCGGTGTCCACGATATCCTCGATGACGATGACATGCCTGCCCACCCATCTGGGGCTGACATCGGCTTCCATCTTGACCACCCCGCTGGTGGACATCCCCGTATAGGATTCAATCCGGATAAACTGGATGGTGCAGGGAAAATGAAGTCGGCGTACCAGGTCGGCCATAAAAATAAAGGAACCGTTCAGGATCCCGACCAGTAAAGGAGGCTCTTCTCCCGAATATTTTGAATTGATCAGGTTTGCCAGGGCTTCGATTTTTTCTTCCAGTTCCTTCCTGGAAATCAAGACCTGAAAGACCTTGCCGTTGACCGTGACCTCGGTCATTCCTTCAGTCCGAATTTATCGACCAGGTAAATCAGAGAAGCCATGGCTGCCGCTCCCAGGAACAATTCCCTGCGGTTGACCGCTTCAAAATTGTCGGTTGCCGTGTGGTGGTAGTCGAAATACCGCTGGCTGTCGGGCAACAATCCGGCGAGCAGGCCATTCTGACTTTTAAGGGGGCCGATATCCGCGCCGCCTCCGCCATTGACAAACTTGATATCATAGGGCTCGAGCAAGCCTGCCCAACTGTTCACTTTTTTGAAATAGGTTTCATAAACCTCTTTTTCGGCGGAAAAACCAATGCCCCGCGGGGTAAATCCGCCGGCATCGGACTCCAGCGCGAGGATATGTTTTTCCTTTCTTGCATTCGAGGAATCGGCATAAGCGAGGCCCCCGCCGAGGCCGTTTTCTTCATTCATAAACATCACAGCCCGGATTGTCCTTTTTGGTTTGTAGCCTGCTTTTACAAGTTGGTACAGCACTTCGATGCTCTGGACACAACCTGCCCCGTCATCGTGGGCCCCTTCGCCGACATCCCAGGAATCGAGGTGGCCGCCTACGGCAATGATCTCCTCCGGAAACTGGGAACCCCTGATCTCTCCGATGACATTATAGGATAATTTTGGGGCCAGCATCCGGCTGGTGTTCCTGATATAAACCATGACCTTCCCTTTCTTAAGTTCCCGGCTGAGCAATTCCGCACTCAGGGTGCTGATGGCCAGTGCGGGGATTTGCCTTTCCCCTGCCTGAAAGTTTGTAGCACCGGTATGGGGTACATCGTCGAGGCTGGTGGTCATGCTCCGGACCAGGGCCCCAGCCGCTCCAAAACGGGCAGCCATGGCGGGTCCGCGGCCGCGCTGATCCACCGCACCGCCATAAGCGGCGAAAGTCCGGACCTGGGTTGGGTCCATGGGTCGGTTGAAAAAGACAATCTTGCCGCGGAGGAGGCTGCTGCCCATTTTTTCCAGGGTGTCGAGACTCTGCACCTCGATGACTTCGGCAGTCAGTCCCTGTGGACCGGAGCCGGTTGAATTCCCCAAGGACAGGGCCTTCAGGTCCATACTGCCGATAAAGGGGGAATTTACAATGCGAACGATTTCAGTCTCTCCCCGGACCCAATGCGGAACGGTGCATGGCTGAAGATAGACCCGGCTAAAGCCAAGGGTATCCATGATCTGCCGGGTCAGTTCCACGGCGGCCATGGAAGCTGCGGACCCCGCAAGCCTCCCGGAGGCTTCCCGGGTGAGTGCACGGAGCCAGTCGTGGGATTTGCCTTCCGAGAGGGTTTTCGAAAAGAGGTTTTTGATCATCCATGCGTCTTCATCCGTTTTTGACTGAGCAGTCAAAAATGGTCCCCAAAATAAGAAGTTGAAAATGACAATTAATATAATTTTTTGATCCCGAAGCATATATGATCTTGGCTTGAATTGAAATATTTTTATGTCATCAAGATATCAAGTTATCTTAGAAATAAAAATTAATTTGGTTTCATTTGGTTAGGGTCGAGGTAATGTGATGAAAATTGCATTACCTCTTTTTATTTCAAGGTTATTGTAACCGTTTACAATCGAAACCGCGTAATCTCTGTTGGAAAGCTGACCATCCCTGTTCCCAGATCCTTGTGGCGGTCTTTTCAAAGCAACAGCCCGGCCGCAGGTCCCCAAAAGACATAAGGCACAATACGAGCGGCCACCTGAATAATATGGATGGTACCCATAACTTTGCAGGAAATTTTTGACCAAAATGATAAAAAGAAAACTCACCCTTGCCCTGATACTCCTGAGCGTTTTTCTTTCAGCCCAAAACGATGATAAGGCGAGGGTGGCCACCCTCACTAAGGCCCTCAACCAGGAAAGAAAGGAAGATGGCTGGATGTCCGGGGGAGGTTTTGGCCTGGATATGGGCCAATTGCTCCAGATCAATCCTAAAGTGGGCGCCGGTGAAAACAGGCTGGGTTTCGGAGGTGCGGTCACGTTTTTTGCGAAATACAAGAAAAACCTGCTCACCTGGGACAATACCGGTTCCTTCAATATGGGTATCGTCAAACTCGGCACCGGAATTCTCGCAAGCACCTCCGCCTTTGCGGACGTCAAGCAACCCTATCAAAAATCAATAGACGAACTTCGGTTGAGTTCCAGGCTGGGTTATAAAACCAGCCCCAACAGCAAGTTTTCCTACGCTGCTGATTTCGGGTTTATCAGCCAGCTGACCCCGACTTACCGGGGTACGGACAATAAAAATTACATGTCCAGGTTCAGCACTGCCACCATAACCACCGATTTGGTGGCCAAACTGTTTGCCCCGGCCTACATCACCTTTGCCCCCGGAATCGACTATAAACCCGATCCCACACTTTCCTTCTTCCTTGCTCCTTTTGGGTACAAGTCCGTGATTGTGGCCGACCGGGACCTTGCACGGCTGAACATTCATGGGAATAAATGGACCAGCATCGACGATTTTAAACTTTCCGACAGCCAGTTGGGAGGCCTGCTCAAAGGAACTTACAATGCCAAATATGCAAAGGAAAAAATCAGTTATACTAGCAGGCTGACCCTCTTCTCCAATTACCTCAATCAGCCGGGTAATGTGGACCTGGATTGGATCAACGAGTTTGGCTTCAATATTTCAAAGGCTTTCCAGATTTCCATCTGGACCAATATGTTCTACGATCATGATGTGAAAGTGCAGGTCACGGATTACACCGAGGTGGGAGGGGTGCGCGGCACCGGCAGGAGGCTGAGCTTTACGGAACAATTACTGATCCGGTACAACATGATTTTTTAAACGCACTTGATCAGGGGGAGGCGGTGACATATACAATCCGGGGTTTTTCCCGTTTTTAACTGAACCATGAAATCCTTGCACCTGGCCATTCCGGCTATTCTCCTGGTGGTGATCAGCACCATTTTGCTCTTTACCCATCACCGGATGTGGTCCCTGGGCCTTGCCGTGGGGATTCTGGCCTTGGTCGGCATTTACCTGCTCAAAGACCTCATCGACTGGAAGTACTACCTCAAACATCCCCCCAGGCTGGATAAACCTGTACTCGGCTGGCTGGAAAGGGTGCCTTTTTACCGCCAGCTTTCCGAGGGGGATAAAATCCGGTTCCAACAGCGCCTGGCCTTATTTATGCTTGCCCATGAATACCGGGTGCAGCCCCTGGCCCATGCTTCGGATGAGGAAGAGATCCAGGCCCCGGAAGATCTCAAGGCGATCAGCAGCATACCCGCGGTCATGCTTCTTTTCAACCAGGACGAATACCTGATCGAAAACATCGAACGCATCGTCTTCTACGGCCATCCCTTTCCCAGTCCTTCCATAAAAGAACTGCACCACAGCGAATGGAACGAAGAAGACAAGGTCCTCATTTTTTCAATACCCCATCTCAAAAAGGGGGTTTTGGAGCCTTTCGGTTATTTTGACCTGGGCCTTTATGAATGGGTGCGTGCGATAAAAACCGTACCCCTGCCCTCCTACAGTTGGGAACAGTTTGAAAAGGAATTTCTCATTCATAAATCCCAGATAGGCCTTGCTTTAGGCATCGCGGACCCCGATCTGCATGCCGTGAGAAAGGTTTACGAATTGCACCGCAGCTATATCCAACTGGCGCCGGAACCTCCTTCCGGGGCCCTGCCGGACCGGGTTTAGTTTTTGGAAGGTTCCTCCTGGCCCTCGGGTTGCTCCCCGTCCTTTACTTTTTTGACGGCGTCTTCCACTTCGCGGGTAGCTTTATTGAGCTGATGAAGTTTTTTATCCCTTGAATTCTTGGTCTTCATATCGGTGTCCACACTGTCCATGGCGCTGTGAAGGAGACCTGTTTCCGGGTTTAGGGTTGATCGGAAAGTAAAGCCTTTGATATCCGTATCTACGAGGATCGTATCCCCTGAAGCAAAGGTCCCGGAAAGCAGGAATTTGGCCAGTTCGTCAATAATATCATTCTGGATCACCCGCTTCAACGGCCTGGCCCCAAACTGCGGGTCGTACCCCAGATCAACCAGGAGGTTCACCGCATTTTCCGATAATTCAATAGACAGGTTTTGCCGGCTGAGGTTTTTGCGGATGGACTTCAATTGCAACTGGGCGATCTTTTTGATCTCCTGCTTGGTGAGCGGTAAAAACATGATCTTGTCATCGATCCGGTTGAGGAATTCGGGCCTCATGTTTTCCTTGAGGAGGTCAAAAACTTCCATCTTGGTCGTCTCGATGATCTCCGTCCGGTGCTTGTCGCCCAGGGCTTCAAGGTCCTCAAAATTTTCCAGGATTTTCTCAGACCCCATGTTGGAGGTCATGATGATGATGGTGTTTTTGAAATTGGCCGTCCGGCCTTTATTATCGGTCAGTTGCCCATCGTCCAGGACCTGCAGCAGGATGTTGAACGTATCGGGATGGGCTTTTTCAATCTCATCGAGGAGCACGATCGAATAAGGCCTCCGGCGAATGGCTTCCGTAAGTTGCCCGCCTTCATCATAACCCACATATCCGGGAGGAGCCCCAATCAGCCGGGATACCGCATGTTTTTCCTGGTATTCGCTCATGTCAATGCGAACTATGGCTTTTTCATCGTTGAACAACACCTCAGCCAGCGCTTTGGCGAGCTCGGTTTTGCCCACGCCGGTGGGGCCCAGGAAAATGAAGGAGCCAATCGGTTTGTTTGGATCTCCCAAGCCAGCCCTGCTGCGCCGGATGGCATCGCTCACGGCTTTGACGGCGGCGGTCTGTCCTATGAGCCGTTTTCCGATTTCTTCTTCCAGTAGAAGGAGTTTTCCCCTTTCACTTTGCAGCATTTTCTGCAGCGGGATGCCGGTCCATTTAGATACCACGGCGGCAATATCGTTGGCGGTGACTTCCTGGTTGGTGAACCGGTTGTCTTCGGGAAGCGCCTTCAATCGGGCTTCGGCTTCGGCCAGCAATTTTTCCTGTTCTTTGAGGGTTCCGTAACGGAGCTTAGCCACCACCTCATAATTGCTCTCCCGTTCGGCCTTATCGGCCTGGCCCTGGAGTTCCTCAATAGTTTTTTTGATGTTTTGGATCTGGTCGACGATTTCTTTTTCGTTTTTCCAGGAGGCGCTGACGATGTCCAGTTTTTCTTTAGCCTCAGCCAGGGACTTGTTGATCACATCCATCTTATTGGCGTCGTGGTCCCTTTTGATCACTTCTTTTTCAATCTCCAGCTGTCTGACCCTTCTCTGAAGTTCATCCACTTCATCCGGGACACTGTCCAGTTCGAGCCGGAGTTTGGCTGCGGCCTCGTCGATCAGGTCGATGGCTTTATCCGGGAGGTGGCGGTCCGGGATATAGCGGCTGGACAATTCCGCCGCAGCCACCAGGGCTTCATCCAGGATGTTGATCTTGTGGTAGACTTCGTATTTGTCCTGGATTCCGCGGAGGATGGATACGGTTTCTTCGATGCTGGGTTCATCGATGAATACGGTCTGGAAGCGGCGTACCAGTGCCTTGTCGTTTTCAAAATATTTCTGGTATTCATCCGAAGTGGTGGCTCCGATGGTATGCAGCTCGCCGCGGGCCAGCGCCGGTTTGAGTATGTTGGCAGCATCGATCGCTCCCTGTCCGCCGCCGGCCCCGATGAGGGTATGGATTTCGTCAATAAACAGGATCACACGGTCCCCCGATTCCTTGACCTCCTTGATCACCGCTTTCAGGCGCTCTTCGAATTCCCCCTTGTATTTGGCGCCCGCGACCAGCGCCGCCATGTCCAGGGCAAAGATTTGTTTGGTCCTGAGGTTTTCCGGCACATCCTGACGGACGATCCGCCAGGCGATGCCTTCGATAATGGCCGTCTTGCCCACCCCGGCTTCACCAAGCAGGATGGGATTGTTTTTCTTCCTGCGGGACAGGATATGAAGGATCCGGCGGATCTCGTCATCGCGGCCGATGATGGGATCCAGTTCCCCGTTTTCAGCTCTTTCATTCAGGTTGACGGCGTATTTGCCCAGTGCGTTGTAGGTGTTTTCAGCCCCCTGTTCTTTGACCGAGCGGCCTTTGCGAAGTTCCTTGATGGCGTTTTTTATCCCGGCTTCGGTGGCCCCGCTGTTTTTCAGAAGTTGGGCGGTCCGGTCGTTGCCGGTGAGGATGCCAAGCAGGATGAGTTCCATGCTGATGTAATCATCGCCAAAATCCTTCAGCATGTTTTTTGCCCGGGAAAGGGCCTGGTTGGCATCATTGGACAGGGCCTGCTTGACGTCCGTGCCTTTCACTTTGGGATAGGTCTGAATCAGTTTATCCAGTTCCAGTTTTACCGAGGCGACGTTTACCCCGCTCTTTTTCAGCAGGAAATCATAGACGCTGGATTCAGTCAGCATAATGCCTTTAAGCAAATGGGGAGTATCCACGATTTGCTGGTCGAGGGACTCTGCTATGCGCTGCGCCTCCAGGATGCATTCCTGGGCTTTTACGGTAAACTGATCGTAAGTCATTTTTTAAATATTATTTCAAGGTACTACCTATCAATTTGCCGACCAAACCTGAATTCGTACGGAAAAAAGAACTTTTGACAGGGAGGAATTGGAAATAACTGACTTTTAGGCAGCGATCAGCCATCAACTATCAGAGGTCAGAGGTCAGAGGTCAGAGGTCAGAGGTCAGAGGTCAGAGGTCAGAGGTCAGCCTGACTACTGACTACTGACTATTGACTATTGACTATTGTTATAAAAGGATCGTCTGGCTTTCGTTGCGGTAGGCGAGGGGAGTGGTATGGGTGGTCATTTTGAAAAGCCGGTTGAAATGGGAGAAGTTGTTGAATCCGCTTTCAAAGCAGATTTCGGACACCGAATAATTGGTTTCGCTGAGCAGTTTGCAGGCATGCACGATCCGGAAATCGTTGACAAAGGCGGTGAAGGTCTTGCCGGTCACCCTTTTGAAGTAGCGGCAAAAAGAAGGCACCTCCATGTTTACCAAAGCTGAAATCTCATCCAGCGATATTTGTTCTTTAAAATGGGCTCTCACATAGTCGTATACCTTTTCAATTTTTTCGTTGTCCGATCTTTTGACCAGCAGTGAAGGGCCGCTCACATTGAGGACCTGGTATTCTTCAGAGTGGGCCAGGACCTGGAAGATCTCCAGAAGGCCTATTAGCCGGTTGAAGGGGGTTTCGTTTTCCAGGCCGTCCAGTTTTTTCCCAACGGTTTCACGGGTATTGCCGGAAAAAGTCAGGCCCGAAGTGGCGCGTTCAAACAACTGGTCGATGGATTTTAATTCCGGTTTTTCAAAAAAGCCCTGTCCCAGGAAATCCTTTTTAAGCTGGACTACGATCTCGGAGCGTTTTCCGGAGAGCCTTTCGGTAAATCCATAATGGGGAAGATTGGGACCCAGCAGGATCAGGTCCCCATTATTAAAGTATGAAATGTGGTTTCCAATATGCCTTTTGGAGGAACCTTCCTGCACATAGACCAACTCGATCTCGGGGTGATAATGCCAGAAAGGCTTGAGGTTGGGCTCTTCTTCTTCAAACTTGCGATAAGTAAAAGATTGCCCGAAGCTCAGCTCAATCAACTCAAGTACAGGTCGGATTCCGGGGGCACCTCTCATATTCGATGGGATTTGATTCACAGGCAAATATGGGACCTGCGGGATTAAGCAAGTGTCAATTAACACTTCCTTTGCTTAAAATGACCCGCAAAAATTCAGGACGAATTTTTATTTCCAATTCCTGAGGAGTTAATCCAACAACAATATTGGAAAATTCAAAGGAAGCAGGGCGGGGCGGCTCCTGCTTTACTTTGTTGCATCAAACCCAATCATCTTTAAAACAAAACAAATCGAATTATGAAAACACTTTTTTTTGCAGTCCTCCTCACCCTCCTGACCGCCGGCACCCTTTCTGCAGCGGACCCCGCCTACCGGTTGACCTCCTATGGGCACACCCTGGTATTGAACACCTCCAATTGGAACAAAGCGGACCTCCTGGTGCAAATCCAGGACCAGGAAGGCCACATACTGACCACCCAGGAATACAAACCCAAGGAAGCCGGCCGGCTGAAAAGATTCAATCTTGCCCAGCTCGAAACCGGTGCCTATACCATCACCATTACGGACCAGGTCAGAACCTGCACCCAGGAATTTGTCCTGAATGAAAAATCCATGACCATCCATCCGGAAGTCAAAACATTCATCAAACCGTTTATCACCCTGGATGAATCCAAACTGAAAGTGAATTTTCTCAACCTTGGAAAATCGGCGACGCTTAAAATCCTCGGCCTTCAACAGGAAACCATTTATCAAACCCAGATCGACCAGCCGGCTTTCAACAAGGCTTACAATTTGTCCAACCTGGCCAAAGGCGAATATACCGTCATGGTCCTCCAGGGGGATAAATATTACAGCCACCCCTTTGAACTGAAATAAGTTTCAGGTCCCGGGCAAGTATGAGAACACCTTCTTTGTATTCATACAATACGAGTTTATAGTAAAGTTTTCCTTGTTTTTAGTAAAGGGGGTCAAAGGATCCCCTTTTTTTTGGAAAGGCCTGTATCCGGGATGTTGGCCAAATAATTGGGCTAAACCAGCCCCCTCCTTTTTAAATATTTTAAATCAATCGAAGGGAGGTCCCGCGTCGGTATGGAATACTCACCGGTGGAAGCTAGCACTGATGATTTTCAAGACATCCCGGATGCTATGCCTCCAGTAGGTCCAGTTGTGTGCCCCGTCGCGCATGCGGAATTCGTGAGGGATGCCCTTTTCCCTGAGCAATTTATGCATGGCGGCATTGCCAGAGCTGAGAAAATCATCGTCCCCGCAATCAATATAATATTTTACAGTTTTGAGTTTGGCCGTGTTGGCGGTGTCGGCCACGATCCGGAAAGGATCATTGGCCTTGTAGGTGTCGTTGATGCGGTCCGTCCCCGTGAGCCCCGGACCATAAAGGACAGAAAAGATCCGGTCATAGTTGGCCTGTGGAGAATTAATGGAGGTGGATTCCTCTATAAAAGCCGCGCTCAAGGGTGCGCAATGGGCAAAGACCTCCGGATGTTTGATGGCGAACAGGAAGGAACCGAAGCCTCCCATACTCAGCCCGGCCACCGCGCGGTAAGCTTTTTCCTTCCGGATCCGGTAGGTGGATTCTATAAAAGGAAGGAACTCGTTGAAAAAATAATCTTCATAAGGCATGGAACGGTCAAAATTGTTGATGTACCAGCTTACCCCGCCATCCGGCATTACAATGATCATGGGGGTGGCCTTGCCGTTTTCCATCATCTCGTTGGCTATCCGCTCGATCTCTCCGAATTGGGTCCATCCGGTCTCGTTGTCGGTGTACCCGTGCAGCAGGTACAAGACCGGATAGTGCCTGTTGGAAGCCTGGTATCCCGAAGGCAGGTATACGGAATATTTCATTTTTTTCCCAAAATACCGGCTATCCAGGCTGAGGCTTTCCATCAGTTGTCCTTGGGTAAATACATGGCCGGACCATAGAAGAAGGAATAAAGGCAGGATGAATCGGTAAGATTTCATATTTCTGAATTTATGCAGCGCGGCAATTTAACCGTAATTTAAGAACCTCCCGGTGAATTCTTACGTTTGCATTATTAGTTTATGAACGGGCGTCTGGTTTTGTCTTTATTTTTCACTTTGTTTTTCATTTCTGTTGGAGCGCAGAAAAACGTGACCTATGCCTCCAGCAAGGATTCGGACCCCAAAGCGAGGCAAATCCTCAAAGCGGTCAGTGAAAAAATCAAAACCGGTAAAGGGGTGACTTTCGGATTTTCCTTCGTGACCCAGGCTGCGGAATCGGCGCCTGTGATCCAAAAAGGAAAAGCCATGATCCTTGGGAATAAATTTGTCTTGGATTTTCCCGAACAACAATTGACTTCCGACGGCACCACCCTTTGGGTTTACCTCAAAAAAAGGAATGAGGTCCAGATCCAGGATGCCGCCGGCCTCGCTGAAGACCCCATATCCCCCTATAAATTGCTTAAAATCCACGAAGCGCCCGAACTGGTTTATATCCTGGCCGGGGAATCCAGGGTAAACGGGGCGGTTTGTGATGTGGTCGAATTCAAACCGCTCAATTATGACGTAGAATATTTTAAAATCAAAGCCGAAATTGACCGCGCCCAGTCCCAATACCGGTCGATTACCCTCTACCTGAAAAGCGGGGATTCTTATGTCCTTAATATCAGCAGCCAGGCCAATACCCCGTTTGCGGACAGTCTTTTCGCGTTTGACCTGAAAAAGTACCCGGGTATCCGGGTGGAAGACCTGCGCTGATCCCTTTCATAACCAAAAATCCATTCCGTCGCCTTGCCGCAACCGTTTGCGGGCTTTGTACACCGTCGGAATCTTGTAAAATCAGGGTTTAAACTGTATTGGAGAATCCTAAAATGCGTACATTTGCAGCGATTTTTAAGAAAATGATAAAATTTCGCCAAATCCTGATTTGTAAAAAGCTGATTTTCACATTATTATTTTCTTACGGCCTGCTTACCGGGCAGTCCCAGCAGGAAGGACAGGGGGCCCAACACACCGAATCCGCAGACCATGCCGCCCAGGACGCGCACCCCGGGCAGGAAGGTCATCATGAATTTGACCCCGCATCCACGGCCTTCCATCATATCTCCGACCAGAATATATACAGCATCGGTCCCTTCAATATCCCCCTGCCCTGCCTGCTCTATACCAAAGGGCAAGGCTGGGATATCTTTTCCTCCTCCCGTTTTGGTTTTGACGGATACGGGCATGGTGACGGGCATAAAGCCTATCAGCAGTTTGTGCTTCATGAGGGGCAGGTGATGAGGGTGCAGGACCCTTCTTTCCCCACGGACGAGGTGGAAATCCAGGGATTCACCGCAAAGGAAGAGGCGGACGACAAAGGCAAGAAAATAGAAATCCCCTATGTCCTGTACCAGGGCCATGAGTATCGCCTGGATAAAAAAAGTACGGCGGACGGTGGATTATTCGGAGGCGGATTGACCAGCTTTTACGATTTTTCCCTCGGCAAAAACGCGATCAGCATGTTGATCGTCTGCCTCCTTTTAGGCTGGATGTTTATCTCGATTGCGGGGACCTACCGCCGCAATCCCGGGCGCGCCCCCAAAGGCCTTCAAAACATGATGGAGATGGTCATCCTGTTTATCCGGGATGAAGTGGCCAAACCGTTTATCGGGGCCAAATGGGAAAAGTTTTTCCCCTTCCTGCTTTCTCTCTTCTTTTTTATTCTCGGCCTCAATCTCTTTGGCCAGGTACCTTTCTTCGGCGGCTCCAACGTCACCGGCAACCTCAGCGTGACCATGGTCCTGGCCCTGCTCGCCTTTATCCTTACGACGGTCAACGGCAACAAACATTACTGGCAACATATCCTTTGGATGCCTGGCGTACCGGCCTGGGTCAAGACCATTCTGACCCCGGTGGAGATCCTGGGCATTTTCATCAAACCCCTTACCCTGATGCTCCGGTTGTTTGCCAACATCACCGCCGGTCACATGACCCTGGTGGTTTTTGTAAGCCTCATATTTATTTTCGGAAAATCGGGCCAGAACGTACCGGCCTCCCTGGGGGCCTCGGTGGGCTCCGGACTGCTGTCCATATTCATGATGGCTATAGAACTGCTGGTCGCTTTTATCCAGGCCTATGTGTTTACCCTGCTGACGGCCTCCTACCTGGGCGCCGCCACGGAGGAACACCACCATGCTGAAGAGAAACCCCATTGATCAAACCATGAAAAAATTAATTCATTTAAATAAATAGTTCAAATTATGACAGGTTCAATTGCCGCTATTGGAATGGGTTTAGCCGTAATCGGCGCCGGCATCGGCGTAGGTACTATCGGGGGAAAAGCCATGGAAGCCATCGCACGTCAGCCGGAAGCGGTGGGCGATATCCGGGCCAACATGATTCTGACCGCAGCCCTTGTGGAAGGTGCTGCCCTGATCGCCCTGCTCTTATCTTATCTTTCCGCTTAATCCGATTCCAATAACCAGACCGCCTGGTCCGAACGATTGGTTCTTACCAGGTGGTTTTTTAAAAAAACAAGACAGATCATGATCTTTCTGGCTGACTTTAGTCCCATCAAACCGGAATTCGGTTTGTTTTTCTGGACCCTCCTGTTTTTCCTGCTGTTCTGGGGCCTGATCGGAAAATTTGCCTTTAAGCCCATCAGCGAATCGCTCAAAAAAAGGGAAAGCGACATCCAGGATGCCATTGACCTCGCGAAAAAGACCCGGGAGGAAATGAATAATATGAAGTCCGAAAACGAACGCGTGCTCGCCGAAGCCCGTGAAGAAAGGGCCCGGATCCTGGCGGAGGCCAAGGAAACCAAGAATGCCATTGTCAGCGAAGCCCGTGACAAAGCCAAAGAAGAAGCATCCAAAGTGATCGGCAGCGCCATGCAGGATATCGAAAACCAGAAAAAACTGGCGATGATCGAAATCAAGGACCAGGTCAGTAAAATGGCCCTGGACATCGCCGAAAAAGTGATCCGCAAAGAATTGCAAAACAATCCCGACCAGCAGGCTTATGCCCAGAAACTGGTGGATGATCTAAACCTCAACTGATGTCCCTGGCCCGCATTTCATCCCGTTATGCCAAGTCCCTCCTGGATTTTGCCCTGGAGCAGGATAAACTGGAACGCATATACCAGGACATGCTTCAATTAAAAGCAGCCGTGTCCGTGAGGGATTTTGTGCTTTTATGCAAGAGCCCCATTGTCCAGCCCGGTAAAAAGGAACAGGTTTTCAATATCCTGTTCAAGGACCGGTTTGACCCGGTGACCTTCGGATTTTTTAATATCCTGCTTAAAAAAGGCAGGGAAGCCTATGTCCCCGAGATCGTGGACCAGTTCATGAGCCAGTACGAGGCCATCCGTAAAATCACCCGGGTCACCCTGAGTACGGCCACCCCGCTGGATGAACAGGTCATCCGGAAAATCAAGGAGAAACTGGCCGCCGCAAAAAGCACCCGGGAAAACATCGAACTCGAAACCCAAATAAAACCGGCACTCATCGGCGGATTTGTCCTCGAGTTTGACGACAAGCTCTACGATGCCAGCGTGGCGCACCGCCTGCAGCAGATGCGCAAGGCTTTTAAAGAAAATGACAGCATAAAATCCATTTAAATCATCACAACAATAATATCCAACGATTATGGTAAGCGTAAAACCAGATGAAATATCAGCGATCCTGAAGCAGCAGTTGTCCGGGCTCAAAACACAGGCAGAACTCGAAGAAATGGGCACCGTGCTCCAGGTAGGGGACGGGATCGCCCGCGTCTATGGCCTGAACCAGGTCGAATCCGGTGAACTGGTGGTGTTTGAAAACGGCGTTCAGGCCGTGGTATTGAACCTGGAGGAAGATAATGTCGGAGTGGTCCTGATGGGCCCCTGGGATGAAATTCACGAGGGCAGCATCGTACGCCGTACCGGAAAGATCGCCTCCATCAATGTAGGGGAAGGGTATCTCGGCAGGGTGGTGGATGCCCTGGGCAACCCGATTGACGGCAAAGGCCCGATCACCGGGCAGACTTATGCCATGCCCCTGGAACGGATCGCACCCGGTGTAATTTACCGCCAGCCCGTCAACGAACCCCTTCAAACCGGCATCAAGGCCATCGACAGCATGATCCCGATCGGACGGGGCCAGCGTGAGTTGATCATCGGTGACCGCCAGACCGGCAAAACCGCCATCGCCATCGATACCATCATAAACCAGAAGGAATTTTATGAAAAGGGCGAACCCGTGTTCTGCATCTATGTGGCTTCCGGCCAAAAGGCATCGACCGTCGCCAATGTGGCCAGGACCCTGGAAGAACATGGGGCCATGCCTTATACGGTGATCGTGGCGGCCTCTGCCGCGGATCCCGCTCCCATGCAATTTTTTTCCCCTTTCGCGGGTTGTGCCATCGGAGAATTTTTCAGGGATACCGGCCGTCCTGCCCTGATTATCTATGATGACCTTTCCAAACAGGCCGTGGCTTACCGTGAAGTATCCCTGCTTTTGCGCAGGCCCCCGGGACGTGAAGCCTATCCGGGTGATGTTTTTTACCTGCACAGCCGGCTCCTGGAAAGAGCTGCCAAAATCAATAACAACGACGATATCGCTAAAAACATGAACGACCTGCCCGAGTCCCTGGTCAAGGCAGGATTGATCAAGGGGGGCGGCTCCCTTACGGCCCTGCCGATCATCGAGACCCAGGCCGGTGACGTATCGGCTTATATCCCGACCAACGTGATTTCCATCACTGACGGACAGATCTTTTTGGAATCGGCCTTGTTCAACGCAGGGGTGAGGCCGGCCATCAACGTAGGGATCTCGGTATCCCGCGTGGGAGGGAACGCCCAGATCAAGGCGATGAAAAAAGTGGCCGGTACCTTAAAACTGGACCAGGCCCAATACCGCGCCCTCGAAGCCTTTGCCAAATTCGGTTCCGACCTGGATGCCGCTACCCAGGCTTCCCTGGAGAAAGGGAAAAGGAATGTGGAGATCCTCAAACAGCCGCAATATTCTCCGGCCCCGGTGGAAAACCAGATTGCGATCATTTATTTGGGAACCAGCAACCTGCTCAATGCCATACCCGTGGACAAGGTCAATGAGTTCGAGGAAATCTTCCTTTCCAACCTGGAAAAAAGATTCCCGGAGACCCTGAATGAACTCCGTAAAGGCCAGTTGACCCCGGATGCCGAAAACAAACTCAAAAGCCTGGCGTCCGAACTGGCCGGCCTGTACCGTAAAAAATAATTCTCCATGGCAGCCAACTTAAAGGAAGTAAGGGAACGGATAAAATCCGTAATCAATACCCAGCAGATCACCAAAGCGATGAAAATGGTCTCGGCTGCTAAATTGCGCAAGGCCCAGCAGGCCATTGTCCAGATGCGTCCCTATACCGTAAAGCTGAATGAAATCCTGGGCCATGTAATTGCCAGCCTGGGCGGAGATGCGGAATTTAAACTGGCCAAAACCAGGGAAGTAAAGCAGGCCCTGGTCATCGTGATCACTTCCAGCCGCGGCCTGTGCGGCGCCTTTAACACCAATATCATCAAAACGGCCGTCAGCCTGATCCAGGAATCCTATGGCAGGCACCGGAAAGAAGGCAAACTCAGCATTCTTTGCATTGGGAAAAAGGGCTTTGATTATTTCAAAAAACATTATTCCGATTGCCAGATCATCGGAGACCATGTGCACCTGATCGAATCGTACAAAGCCGAGCCTACCGATAAACTGGTGGAGAGCCTGATTGATTCCTTTGAAACTGCTCTTTACGATCGTGTCCAGGTGGTTTACGGCCGGTTCAAAAACGCGGCTACCCAGTTTCCAACCTCCGAAGACTACCTTCCTGTACCGAAGATAAACCTGCCCCATACCGGCAAGAAAAAATTGAAAGCGGACTACCTGTTTGAGCCGGACAAACAGACCGTATTGGAATCCCTGATCCCCGCCCTGCTGAAGATCCAGATGAAAAGGTATATCATGGATACCTCCGCTTCGGAGCACGGGGCCAGGATGACGGCCATGGACAAGGCTTCGGAAAATGCAGAAGAATTGCTGAAGGAACTGCGGATCAATTACAACAAGGCCCGCCAGGAAACCATCACCAAGGAACTGCTTGAAATCGTGGCCGGTGCGGCCGCCCTGGGCGGTTAAGGCCACCCTGAAAATTCCTGTCTTATTTTCAAAAGAACTCTTTATTATTGATCCGTCTTTAATCAATAATGTAATCGTTTACAAAAATTGCAGATCAATATGAAATTTACAATTTGGCTGGCTTTGTTTCCTTCCTTGCTGTTGACGAACCTTTCCGCTCAACAAATCAGCAAGGATGAACTCTTATTTCTCACCCCCCACTGGACCGGGGAAAGGTTTCCGGACGGCAGGCCCAAGGTACCCGACGCCCTGTTGCAGCGGATGAAACTCGTCACCCTGGAAGAAGCCTGGGCCGTTTTACGGAATGAAAACTACAAACACCAGTACGATGACGGCTGGCAGGTGATCAATCCGGACAGTGTATTGGTAGGCAGGGCGGTGACGGCAACCTTCATGCCCGGGCGTCCGGACATCCAGAGGGTCATTGACGACCTCGGCCACAATAAGGACGGAAGGGTCAAATCTCAGAACACCTGGCCAATCGAATTATTGCAGAAAGGAGACGTATACGTCGTGGATCAGTTTGGCGCCCACGAAGACGGTCCGACCATCGGGGACAACCTGGGGAATTCGATCTATACCAAAACAGGCAATGGGATTATCTACAACGGGGCCATCCGGGATATCAACGGACTGAAGGAACTGGGCGGGTTCACCTCCTACTTCAGGTCCTATCACCCCTCCCATCATTTGAACAATCCGGATGGAGAACTCAATACCACCCTGGTGGGGATTAATACACCCACGCGCATTGGAAAGGTGACCGTCCTGCCGGGCGATATCGTCCTGGGCCGGGACGGTGGGGTCATAATCATCCCGCCTCACCTTGCTGAAAAAGTGGTCAAGACCTCCGAAATCATCCGTTTGCGCGATATGTTCAGCCATCAGCGACTCCGTGAACAAAAATATACCGCCGGGCAAATCGATACCCGTTGGTCCGCGGAAATTGAAAAAGATTTTTCCGCCTGGCTCAATGCACACATGGATAAACTCCCCGTACCCAAAGAACAAATTCAGGAACTCTTAAAAGCCCGCACCTGGTAATGAAAAACAACAGAAGAAAATTTTTTGGACAAGGCCTTGCCATGGCCGGCCTTGCCGCCTCCCCCTGGCAAACGTTTACAGAAAGTTATACCCAGGCGATCCGCCGGAATGAACAATATTCCCTGCCCAGCGATATCAAAATCACCGATATCAAATGCGGCTACATCCGGGGCGGGCACAGTCTTTTTGTAAAAATTTATACCGACCAGGAAGTATGGGGATGCGGGGAAGGGGTAGATGCGACTCCGGGTACCTACCACCTGGTCAAAATGATGGGCGCTCGCCTTAAGGGGAGGAGCCCGCTGAACGTCCACCGACTTTTTGAAGATATCCGCCGTTCCGGTTTCTTTGAAGGGGCCCAGTCCGGAATGTTCATTGCCGTCCTGTCCGCGGTCGAATCGGCCCTCTGGGACCTGGCCGGTAAAATCCTGGGGCTCCCGGTCTACCAGTTGCTGGGAGGAAAGTTCAGGGACAAAATCAGGGTCTATTGTGATACCGCACTATATCAAAACCAGTTGCCCAAACCCGATGATTTTGCGGCTGCCGCTAAAAAAGCAATGGAAATGGGCTTCAACGCGATCAAGTTTGACATTGACCAGGCCAACGATCCCAACAAATACGATCGTTACAACTGGACGGCCAGCCCTGCTGAACTAAAACGCATGGTAGACCAGATCTCCGCCGCCCGCCAGGCCGTAGGACCCAATATTGATATTTGCGTGGACATGCATGGACGCTACGACGTCACCACCGGGGAGAGGGTTGCCAAATTGTTGGAACCGCTCAACCTGATGTGGCTGGAAGAACCCGTACCTGCTGAGAATCCGGAAGCCTATAAGAAAATCGCAGACTCCACCAGCACCCCCATCTGCGCCGGTGAAAACCACTACCTCGCCCACGGCTTCAGGCCCCTGTTGGAAATGAACGCGGTGGACATCGTGATGCCGGACCTCCAGAAAGCGGGTGGCCTGGGTGAAGGCCAGCGCATCGCCAACCTGGCCAACCTTTATTATGTACCCTTCGCACCCCATATGGTCGCTTCCTTCCTGGGTGCCATGGCCTCCTGTCATTGTTGCGCTTCTGTACCCAATTTTATGATCCTGGAATGGCAGATCTATTTCCATACCAATCCGATGTTCAAGGAAATCGTCAAATTCGACGGTGAAATGGTGGATAAAAGTTTTATCACCCTTACTGAGAAGCCGGGAGTGGGCGTCGAGATCAATGAAGAAGGGATGAGGAAATATGCCACGCCAGGCGTACCATTTTTTGAATAAACATTATACCCCGGGCGTGCCATTTTTTGAATAGACATAATACGCCGGGGGCACCATTTTTTGAATAGACATATGTACGCAGGGGGTACCGTATTTCGAATTTGATAACCTCAGAGGGGGTGGAGATCGCAGAGGGAGGTTAGATGCGGCATGTTAATTTCATTCTACCATTACCTGTCCCTGGGCAAATTAGAGGCCGATGTTTCCCCTCTTGGTGTCCTTGGTGTCCTGGCGGGAAATAACCGCAAAGGACGCGATGGTCGCAGAGGATGCGCAAAGAGATGCTAGGTTTTTTTCGGGAAATAACCGCAAAGGGGCGTGAAGGTCGCGGAGGATGGGCAAAGAGATGCTGGTGTTTTTGCGGGAAATAACTGCAAAGGAGCGCGAAGGTCGCTGAGGATGCACAAAGAGATGCTATCTTTGCGGGAAATAACCGCAAAGGACGCGATGGTCGCAGAGGATGCGCAGAGGGATGCTTTGGTGTCTTTTCGGGAAATAACCGCCGAGAGCGCGAAGGAGGCAGAGGATGCGCAGAGGGAATTTGGAGGCGGCATAGATATTTTCATGCTAACATTAGCTACCCAGGGCAAAGCGGAGGCCGTTCCGGCCTCATCTTAGTGCCCTTGGTGTCTTTGCGGGAAATAACCGCCGAGGGCGCGAAGGACGCAGAGGATGCGCGATCCCTCCTGACCTTGCAGTTCATCCAACTGCTGCACCAATGGTGGGAAACAAATTTTTTTAACTTCCTGGTCACCCTATAATAGCTGGGTTTTGAGGACATCATTTCATCGGCTCTGGGTGGAAGTATCGCCTTTACCCACAAGGGTTTTCCGTATTTTTGCCTGCTTTAAACACATCGGACAAATTGCGGGATGCGTGACATCACCATACATATTACAGACCGTCAAGGGATCACCAAGGATATCGAAGTGCCGCCGGACATTGACCTCAACCTGATGGAACTGGCAAAAGCCAATGACCTGCCTGTGGAGGGGACTTGCGGGGGCATGGCCCTCTGTGCAAGCTGCCATATGTATATCGAAAGCGACCACAAACTGCATCCGCCATCCTATGATGAAGTGGTCATGCTCGATCAGGCCTTTTATGTTGAATCCAACAGCCGGCTGGGCTGCCAGATCAGGATCAATAAGGAACTGGACGGACTGAGGGTCACCCTGGCCCCGGTGGCGGGATGAGGCAGCTTTATGGGCTGGCCTTTAAGTTTTCTTCCGTTAGCGATAAACCGGCATAGTTTCAGTCTATCTCAATCCGGGTAAGATTTTTTAAAAACAAGGGATCCAGATCCAGGCCAAGGCCTGGGAGATCGGGGCAATGCATTTCATTGGTGTTTTGGTATACGACGCCCCCAATGACCGGGTCTTCACTCAACATCAGCGGGCTGTCCATGTCATAATAAACGATGGAGTCCCTGGCCATGGCGAGATGACAGAGGGCGGTAATGCCCAGCCGGCTTTCACTGAAACAACCGACCTGGCAGGCTATGCCCGCCTCTTCAGCCAGGTCCAGTATTTTTAAGGCCTCCCGAATCCCTCCGGATTTGCCCAGTTTGATATTAAACTGGCTGCAGGCCTGCATCCGGATCAGGGTGGAAGCATCGTAAGCATCAAACAGGGATTCATCGGCCATGATGGGAATGGGACTGGCACGGTTTACGGCTTGCATGCCTGTGAGGTTTTTTGCAGCAACCGGTTGTTCACAATGTTCGAGGTCCAGGGGCTGAATAGCCTGCAAAACCCTCAGGGCAGAGGAAGGGTCCCAGCCCTGGTTGGCGTCAATTCTCAATTTGATTCGCGGTCCGGCAGCCTCCCGGACCCGGACCATCCGTTCAATATCTTCATCCGGGTCCTTGCCCAGTTTGATTTTAATCTCGGTAAATCCTTGTTCGATATAAGCCCTTGCCGAAGGGGCCATTTCTTCAGGCTTTGCAATGCCCACGGTCATGTCTGTCCGGAGGATTTTTCGCTTACCATTCAGGTATTGATACAGCGGCCGGCCTTCCAACCTGGCCAGGATATCATACAAGGCCATGTCAAAGGCGCTCTTGATGCAGTAGTTGAAGGCGAGGCTTTGGTTGATCCGTCTTGCATTGAGTTCGTGTTCCTTCGTGTCCTGGCCGACCAGGAGCTTTGCAATCCCTTTTCCGATCATCAGCTGGGTATCCCGGGTTTCTCCCTGGATGGTTTGATAGGGGCTGGCTTCTCCCCAGCCGTATAAGTCCGGATCTTCGCATTGGATATGGACCAGGACGTTTCGCGCATGGGTGATGGTTTCCAGGGAGATGACAAAAGGCTGCTTTAACCGGATATCAAAAGGATATAGGGTGATTTTGCGGATCCGGCTTGTCCTGGAAATCAAGGATCAGGAGGATTTGAATGTAAACGGGGACATGCTGAACCTATATTTCATGCAGTGGCTTAAAGGTCCTTGACCAGCAGCAGGGGCATATTGGAGAATTCCTCTGCCGCCTTTGGGAATTGGTCGCTCACTGAAAAGCCCGCGTGCTGGAAAAGAGAGTTGGCAGCCACCAGTTTGGGATGGCTTTGAGAAAACAGGGCATTGACCCCCATTTCCTTTCCGGCGGCAATGGCTTTATTGAGCAGGCTGGTGCCTACATACCTCCTGCGGTAATTTTCATCCACCCAAAGGTGCACGATCTCACAAAACTTGAAACTCCGGCGGATGAGACAGATGCAGCCGATGATCGGTTCTCCCCAGCGGGCAAAATAAACCTGGGCCTGGTTTTTGGTGATGTGTTCGTCAATATTCAGGATAAATTCATCAAGGGCATCGATGTTAAAATATTTGCCTTTAAACTGGTTCCAGAAATTCTGCAGCAGCATTTTTCCGTTTTGCACCTCCTCAAACCGCGAAAGCAGGACATTGCGCAGATCCGCCCTTTTTTTCTCTTTTTTGATCCGCTGGAAAAAACTCTTTTTCTCCAGGGAATTATTGAGGGCTTCGATATTGAGCCAGAGGTCCGGAGCGATTTCCTTGACCCAGCTGTTGGTGGCGTCCTGCACGGCCTGCCAGGCCGGTCTTAATTCGCTCATCAGTTGTTTTGCCTTTTCACTGGCTTTGATGAACCGTTTACGTTTGTCGTTGCGGTCGGTCATTTCCCGCACCAGCCCGTGTTTCATCATCTGGTTTACCGTATAGACCACATCCGGATGTGTTTTGTTTTGAAGTTCGGCCAGGTCGGTGATGGTATGGGGCTGATCGTCCTCGTTGAAAATTTGAAGGATGGCATGCCAACGGTGAGGAATATCGATGCCCAATTCATGATAAACCTTCATTTCCTCTTCAATCAAATGATCGGCAAACTGCCTCAACCTGTTGTGCAGTGAGCTAATTTTTTGGGTCATAAGTCGGTGAAAAATCCAAGTGAAAAATACATGTATAAATCGGATTTTTTGGCTTTTTCTTAATTTACAGGGCAGAACGCATTCTAACTTATTCCTTCGATGTGTGCCAAACTTTCTGAAATCCTGGAACACGAAAGGAAAAGCGCGTTCGTGGGCAGGGATGCCGAACTCGATCTGTTCCAGTCCGTCTTAAAAAAGGAAAACCCGGTGCTGTTGTTGTATTTCCATGGCCCGGGCGGGCAGGGCAAGACGACCCTGATGAAAAAATGCATGGATCTGTGCGCCCGGGAGGACGTTCCTTATCTTCATCTGGATGGACGGGAGATCAACGCCCATCCGGCCGGTTTTACGGAAGCTTTGCATGCGAGGCTTCAACTGAAACCCGATGAGGATGTATTTGAAGCATTGGAAAAACTGCAGGAAAGCCATGTCTTGTTTATAGATACCTTCGAAAGACTGCATCCCTTCGATGACTGGATCCGCCAGGATTTTTTACCCCAGTTGCCTGCTCACTTCTGCACCCTGATCCTGAGCCGAAATCCCCCGGGCACTTCCTGGGCCATCGATCCCGGCTGGAAAAAATATATGAAAGCGGTGGAGGTTCGCAACCTCAGCCCATCCCAGGCCAGGCAGTATTTAATCAAAAGGAACATACCGGAAAAAACGATTCCCGCGGTATTGGAATTCACCCATGGCCACCCGCTGGCCCTGTCGGTGGCGGCTGATCTCTTTGACCAGCACCCGGGGCAGGATTTTAATCCCGAGCGAAGCCCCGACCTGATCAAGACCCTGCTCGAGCTTTTTGTACAAAATGTGCCCGGCCCGGCCCACCGCGCAGCCCTTGAAATCAGCTCCCTCGTTCATGTCACCACCGAGTCCCTCCTCCAGGAAGCCCTGGGCATGGAACACATCCAGGGTATTTTTGAATGGCTCCGCAATCTGTCTTTTTTTGACAAAAATGAATCGGGCATTTTCCCCCACGATATCGCCCGGGAAGCTCTGAGCCGGGATGTAAAATGGAGGAACCCGGATTGGTACCACAGCCTTCATGAAAAAATACGCAACTATTATATCCGGAAGCTGAACAGCACCTCCCACCAGGCCCAGCGAAGCGTGCTTTTTTCTTTGATTTACCTTCACCGGCTCAATCCAATGGTAAAACCGTTTTTCGACTGGCAGGAGAACGGCACTTTCTGGCAGGATCAACTCAAACCGGGGGACCTTCCGGTACTCCGCGCCCTGGTCGGGAAATGGGAAGGGCCTGAAGCGGAGTTATATTTCAATTATTGGATAAATCACGCAGCCTCGGAAACCTGGGTATACCGGAATTCAAAATCAGAGGCGGTGGCCTTTTGCCTGAAAATCGAAATCCTGAAACTGAAAGAACAAAATGAGCTTCCCGACCCTGCAATTAAAAAAGTGGCAGAATATGTCCTGGCCCGGATGAACCCCAGGCCGGGTGACCTTTTCACCGCCTTCCGTTTCTGGATGGCCGACGGGACTTACCAGGGTGTGTCCGGCCTTCAAAGCGTTATTTTCCTTTCCATCGTACAATATTATTTTACCCCGGGACTGGCAGTCAGCTTCTTGTCCTGCGCCCAACCGGAATATTGGAAAACCGTGCTTCAATATGCCGACCTCAGCCGTGTACCGGAGCTCGATTTTGTATCGGATGGCATTCCTTTTGGATGGTATGTGCACGACTGGCGAAAAAGACCTCCCCTGGCCTGGCTGGATTTATTGGGTAAACGGGAGGTCGAACTGGTGGACCAATACGACGAAGCAAGTACGGAGGCGGTTTCCATGCTTGTCCTGAGCGAAGAGGAGTTTGGGGATTCCGTTCATCAGGCCGTCAAATATTATCATCAGCCCGATCAGTTGCTTTCCAGCCCTCTTTTGAGGTCAAGGCTGGTCCTGCGGATGATCATGCCGGACATGAAAGACCTGGATAAACTGAAAATCCTGAAAGCACGCATCGACCTGGCCCTGAAAGAAATTGAAGACTCACCCATTGACGGTAAATACCACCGCGTGCTGTATCGCACCTTCATCAACCCGGTCGGCTCCCAGGAAAAGGTGGCTGATTTTCTGAATATGTCTTTCAGCACCTATCGCAGGTATTTAAAAACCGCACTGGAAAAGCTGGTAAAACTGCTCTGGAATATGGAAATGGAAAAAAACTGACCTGGAGAAAGCCCTGCCTCCCTATTCCACTGAAAGCAGGAAGACGGTTTTCCTCAAAACCCATTTCCAGACCTGGCCGTCCTCTTCATCCGTGACGGTTGAATCAAACACAAATTTATTTTTAATCAACAGGTGGTTGGAAGCATTGAGAACAGGTAGGGTGTGAGCATAAACCTGGCGCACCTTCTCCTGTTCAAACGACAGACGGACCAGCGCACCTATGGCCTCATGGGCAAAACCCATGGAACGGAATCCTTTCGCGATTTCATACCCGATTTCCACCCCGCCATCCACATCGGGCTTGCCTTTGAAGCCTCCCTGTCCCACATAGGTTTTTTCCGGTTCCCAAAGCAGGGCATAACTCGTCCAGGGAAAGACTGGTTTTTCTTTGTCAAGCGCGGTGCGCAGGGCCTGAAAAGACTCCGGAAATTCAGTATAGGGCTGAGGCAGCCGGTACCCGGTCAAGGCCAGGAAAGCCTGGCTGCCTTCCTGGATGGCCGCCACCCAGTTCTCGGTAAAAGGAACCAGACGTAACCTGGAAGTATGTACTTGATTTTCTGGGAATTGAGCCATCATGAATTATTGAATAAAAACTGGGCAGGGAATGAGTAAGGGGAACCGCAATTTTAGCCTCAATTTTGTAAATGCAAATTTAAACCATCTTCATTTATATCCACAGCAGCCATCCATGCAACCCGACCCGATCCTAAATCAAACCCTGGTCCAGGGAAAATCCGTGATCGACGCCTGGAATTCAAGGGACAAGTCCCTTATTTTTTCCCTGTATTCCACGGATTTTGTACGCGAAGACCTGGGTACCAACCGGCAATATGACGTCGCCGCAGTCAGCCAAATGCTGGACCTTTACTGGACCGCCTTTCCCGACTTGCAATTTTCCCTGAAGGATGAAATTTCGGGCAAGCAGGGAAAAACTGTCCTCGTGTGGAAAGCGAAAGGCACCCACCAAGGCCCGTTTATGAATATCCCGGCCACCAACCGCCCTATTGAATTCTATGGGATCTCTATCCTCCATGTGAAGGATGGTAAGATCATCAAGGTCCTTTACAGTTGGGATGAAGCATCGATGCTTCGGCAGATGGGCCTTTTGCCCAACCTGCGATAAAAAAATAAAGCCGGTGGATTCTTCAACCCCCCGGCTCCGTTCGAAAATCAAATCTATTCGCTTAATTTCTGAGAATCATTTTTCGGGAAGCATTAAAAAATGGACTTTCAAACTGGTAGAAATAGATGCCCGGTCCCGGGAAATCTCTTTGCTCCAGCCGAATCTCCTGGTATCCGGCTTCCCAGTCTTTTTCAATGGTTTTGATCAGTTTCCCTGTAACGTCCAGCAGGTTCAATTTTCCTTTACCGTTTTCCCTCAGGCTGAGGCCGATGACCGTGGCATCTGAAAAGGGGTTGGGATAATTCTGGAACAGCCGTTGTTCCGCCAAGGCCAGCCTGCCGGAAGCAGTTTGAAACTGCAGGGACAGGTTCTTGACTTCGCCCCGGCCTTCGTAACTCTCGGCGACCGTATGGCGGGAATTGATCCAGATGGATTCACTCAGTTTCAGGTCATTCAAAGCCCTGAAGCGAAGAAGGAAAAGGGTTTGGCCTTCCGTTATTTCCATTGAACGGCCGTGATGCCAGCTGAAGGTGAGGTCTTTCTGGTCCAGCCAGCGGTAACCGGTGTTTTCAATGGTAATCGGCAGGGAGGCCGCAATCAGGCCCTGGTAATCCAAGCCTTCAAAATGGAGCGTACCCTGGAACCCGGAAATGCCGCTGAAATTAGGTGAACGGAGAGGGACTTCTATCCATTCTCCCTGACGGACCTGCCGGTCGGGTATGGTGAAAATCAGACCGGGTCCGGCCTGCCTGATCTCTGTGCCGGTAAGGGAATGGGGAGACGCCGTTCCGTTGATATCGCCCACCTTGATCCCTGTAAAGTCAAGCCGGTTGTCCTGGTCCCCTTTTAATTGCACGGATGAGGGATAATCAAAAGGTTGCCCCGGGTCTTTGAAGGAATAATTTGCCGGAATGAACCTCCAGCTTTCTCCGGACGGCAGCCGGTCGTATATACCCAGGATGAGTTTTCGCAGTTCGACCAGGTCCAGCACATTGATTTCCTTGTTTTTGTCCACGTCGGCGGCAATCTTTTTAAATGGACTGGACAGTGGCCTTTCCCCTTTGATGTGTTTTTCGATCAGGAGGAGATCAAGGGTACTCACTCCATTCATGGGGTTGTCGTCCCGGTGTGCGCTGATTTCCATGGTGCCCTGGGTCTGAACGTCCGGAAAATGATAGAAACCATCCGGCCCGGTACTTTGCCTGGTCATCGTGTTCGTACCGGTTAACATTCTGATCTCTACGTTTTCGACCGGTTCCTTTTCCTCAGTGGCCAGCTTGCCTTTGACGGAAACCAGGCCCGGTAAAGAAGAACTATCCCTGCAGGCTCCGCCGGGACTGTCCCCGTTGTCCTGGAGCAGAATAAAGGTCTTGCAGGATTCTGTATTTCCGGCCAGGTCGGTCACCCAGATCTCCACCGGCAAGGTCGACTGTTTTCCATCCGGGATATCTGTGCAGCTAAAGACCCTCGAAAGATTTGTGCCAGCCTGATCAAAACTGAACTTTAATTGTTGCGGGGCCGTACAATTGTCGTAACTGCCGCGGTCCAGGTCGGAAGCCCAGACTTCAATTGCCCCGGTACTGGGCATGATCACCGTGATTACCCCATTGAGGCAATAGGGGGTGGGGGGCTTGCAATCCCGGATGACCAGCCTGTTGTTGCATTCGGATTTATTCCCGCAATGGTCGTAGGCCGTGATTTTAAACGAATATTCACCGGGCAGAAATGAACCGGTGATGCTCCGGACCCCCTTCCGGATTTCATCATCAAATATTCCGTCCTGATTATGGTCAAAGGCAAGGTCAAACCAAAGGTCGGTGACGCAATCATCGGTAGCTTCCAGGGGAATGTCCACCAGTAAAGCACAATCCGGACCGGACAGACAGAGGGTCGTATCGATGCACACGACCTGGGGTGGAGTATGGTCTACGATTTTGATCACCTGGATATATTGAACGATGCCATCTCCATTATCCTTCAGATTCCTGAAAACACAGAAACGGTCGTTTTCATTGGCCCTGAGCCGGTCATCGACAATCACCTCAGAGTCCTGGTGATGATCGGAAGGCTCATACCGGCAACCGTCAATGACGGTCCAGGTACGTACAATTTTAAAACAGGCCTCTTCCACCGACTCAAACGTATCATCCTGGAACCGCACGGCAATTTGTTCGCAATCCTGATCTGAGATTTGCGGCCTTCCGGCCAGGTCCGGGTCGGCCAGAGCCAGGTCTGTACACCCGATCTCCCGGTCTTCAGGAAAAAGGACTTCAAAATCACTCCTGTGTTTTACTCTTATTTTCTGGCTGCAGGTGCTGGTATGCCCGCACCGGTCTCTTATGGTCCAGACTCTTTCCAGCCAACCTTCACCGCAACCATTGATATTGCCCCGGTCTTCAAAAAAGACCGTGTCGATAAGGCAATTGTCCGTAATCCTGAACTCTTTGGCCGCCAGGCTCCGGTAAGGATGTGCTTTATCCGTCCAAACGGGTTGGTAAAACAACTGTTTGGGATCGGGCCGGTAAAGGGTGTCAAAGCGGTCAAGTTCCAGCCAGGCCCTGCAATACACCGGCTGCCAGCCGTCCTTATAGTGGTTTGACCGGCAGGCCGTATCCAAGACCTGGTGTTCATCATGGCTTGCGCTATAACTTCCTCCATAATAGCCGTAGACCGTGCCCTGTCCATTGCGCGTGATGGCCCCCGGGTAGGTGGTATATTTGTCGCCACTGCCCGGACAAAATGCCGAGGCGTAAGCCCAACCGCCCGGCACGCCGTCGCAATAGACCTCGAGGTCGGGCAGGGAGTCGCATACCGGTTTTTGTTTATCATCGGCCAATACCTGGACCATGCAGTCATTATATAACCTGGGCTGGCAAACCACCGGTGCGGAGAAATTACCAAGGAGGGTGTCGCAAGTCCTGGGCAGCCATACCGACTCATAAAAATTGGCCTGGAAAGCATTCATTGAACTGAATTTATTCACCAGGTCGGATTTGCAGCCCCAGGGGGCCTTGACCGTACAGTCTTTGCTCGTTCCGGCTCCGTTTCTGAAAGCCTGGTTAAAGGTCACCCGGTAGCGCCAGGAGGTATTGTAACAGTACCAGGCATGAGGGCTGCAGGGAAAAACATGGGGATCGTATTTCGGCAGGCCGCAGGCTTCATAGACCCGGAGCACGACCTGGCGGCTTCCGCAGGCATTGAGGTCCAACTTGTCCCGGAAGACATAGGAATTGATCCAATCCTCCAGGTAGGCATCATACCAGCCTTTGTATTTTAAGTATTCATTTTTACCACAGGCGCGCTGAAGGGAATCCAGAAAAGATTTACGGGCCGCTTCGATCTCATCCATGTACGCAACAGCGAAATGCAGGTCCTGACAACAATTGTCATGGCTGCCGTTGTCCAGGTTTTTTGCTTCAATGCTTCCCCAGCAGGAATCCGGGTCCAGGGTGACCTGGGTCACCGCTTTGCAAACCGGGTTGGGGGGCGTGATGTCGCGGACCTGCACGGTGATCGAATCGCGGGTATGCCAGTTGCATTCATCCACCATATGGAGATAAACTTTCTGTTCGGTACCTGCCGGGATCCGGATCCGGGCAGGCAATGGTCCGGTGACCGTTCTTGCTTTGATGGAATCCAAAGGGTCAAAATAGGTGATCGTATACGAATAGGTCACGGGACTGCAATCGATTACCTCGGGTTTGGGGATATCCAGGAAGGCTGAACATTCGTGCGGGTCCGCATTAAGCCGCACATTCCGGTTGAGGGCGGTCACTAAAGGAGGGGTGCGGTCCTCAAAAGCAATGGTCTGGATGCATTTTATTTCCTGCCCCGTACAATGGTCGCCAATGATCCAGGTACGCACAATTTTAAAACCCGGGCCGCAAAATTCCTTTCTCTGGTCGCGGTAGGTGACGAAAAGTTTGCAGGTGACCCCGCCGGGCCACAGGGCTATGCCGTCTATGGTGGGAGTGCCGCTGACCAACGGATCGGTGACGTCGGCAGTGTCGGAACATTCGAAAAGGGTATCCCGCGGGCATACGATATCCTGAAGGTTGATCCTCCGGATGTAATAGTTTTTGTCACAGGTAATGGAATTGTTCCAAACATCGCGCGAGGTGAGCCGACGGGTATAGATGCCCTGGATTTCACCGCCGGCGCAACCCAGATCTTTCCATGATTCGGTGACCAGGGTGACGGATGCCATCCCGCTGCAATTGTCGGGGACCGGACCAGGCAAGGGAAGGGCGCTGACTTGAGAGCAATATACCGTATCGGGTGAACAGTCGAGGGTGGGGGGGGCCTTGTCTTCAATGGTCACCTTGCCCCAACAGGAGTTTTGGCCGCAGGCGGGCAGGGAGACGGTATAGGTGAGCGTCTGACCCAGGTATTCCCGCCCCACACAATTGGAGGGCAGCGGCTTGCCTTTGGAGTCATAAAGGGTGACAACATAAAATTCGTCCGGCAATAAAACCCCGGTCAGCAGTTCACTGGCTTTAAAACAATGGCCGCATCCCGGATCCGCCTGAACGGAGGCATTGGTTTTGTTGATACAATTCAGCGGCTGGCATATATAAAAGAGGGATGGATCGTGATCGTCTTCATCTTCCCCCATCCGGCTGTCTCCCATGATAAAATCATCGTTTGCGGTGCCGGGCTCGCCACCTGTATCGTTGCTTTTAATTTCATCGTTATGACTGTCCAGGTCCTGCAACAATGCCATAGAAGTATCCCTGGTCTCGCTGACCTCGCAAATATTGACCAGTTCGCTCACGCGGAGGCCCGGGCTGAGCCTGATTTCAAAGCAAAAGGTCAGACTGTCGCCGGGCTTGAGCCCTCCCTTCGGCAACCGCTGATTAGCCTGGCTCAGGTAAATACAGAAATTCCCATTTTGGTGGTCAATCCACCCGGGGGTAATGATCTTGCTTCCGGGATCAGGCAGATAGTCGATCACCCGGATGCTGTCTGCCGCCACAAAACCCTGGTTATATACCGTGACGCAGAAGGGTACCAATCCGCCGGCCTGGGCAAAAAAAGGCTGACTGGAAGAAGGGATGGTTTTTTTCAGGGCCAGGTCCACAAAACACTCGCGGGAGGTGGTAATCCGGTATTCACAACTGTCTGTATTGCCACAAAGGTCCGAGATCTTAAACTTGCGGGTGAAGATCAAATTTTCTCCTTCCTCTGTAAATTCTTCACCAATGAACATGAAGCTGGACGAGTCGATTCCGCATTCGTCACTCACCTGTCCGCCGTAATACAGGAATGAATCGAGGGTGAATACGGTGAGCTCTGTACAATTGATCACGGCATCCGGTGGACATTCGATAAAAGGAGGAGTATCATCCCTGAAACTGACCGTGTCAAAACGGGTTCCGGTATTTCCGCAACTGTCCGTAGCGGTGAAGGAAAAGACCAACTTATAGGTACCCGGGCAAAGGCTGTCCGTGACCAGGCTGTCCACCTGAACCGGTACGATCCCCTGGCATAGGTCAAAGGCTTCCGGGATTTGAATGGTAAACGTTTCGTCGCAACTCAGGTTGATGGTATTGGACTGACCAATGATCACGGGAGGTTCATTATCGAAAATCGTGATGATCTGTACGCACCGGGAACTGTTGCCACAGGCATCCGTAGCCTGATAGATCCTGAAAATCGTTTTATGGTTGGGGCAATAGGGGTCAGCGATGGAATCCTGGATATGCAGGATGTCCGGACTTTGCCCGCAATCATCGGTCGCGGTGACCATGCCGGTATTGACCGGAGGGACCTCGGACAGACAGGGGACGGTCGTGTCCCCGGGGCAAATGATTTCCGGGGGGGTCTGATCATTGACCAGGATGGTCTGGATGCACCGGCTGGTATTGCCGCAGGCATCGGCGGCCAGATAAATGCGAAGGATTGTTTTTTTGTTTGCGCAGATTTCATTGACGGTGGAATCCTTATCATGCCAGATCCGCAGGTTTCCTTGACATTGGTCTGTGGCCGAAACCATGGCGGTGTCGGCCTGGGGTACTTCAGCCATGCACGATACAAGGGTATCAGCCGGGCAAGTCATGACCGGCGGCAAGGTATCGCGTACGGTGATTACCTGGATACAGCGGCTGGTATTGCCGCAGAGGTCCGCAGCGGCATAAATGCGGTAAATGATTTTTTGATGATCGCAGGCTTCGTTTTCGATGGAATCCCTGATGAAAACGGCATCAATCAAGCCGTCGCACATATCTATAGCGGTGACTTCGGTTTGGGGATCAGGCACCGGGATCTCCGAGTCACAAGCCACCCGGATGCTGTCCGGGCAGTCAAGGACCGGGGGTAGGGTATCCCTTATGGTGATGACCTGGACATGGCTGATGGTGTTGCCGCAGCCATCAGCGAAGGTGAAGATCCTGAAAAGGACTTTATTATTGAGGCAAAGGCTGTCCGCCACAGAATCGCGGACCGTTTTGGAATAATCCCCAGCTGAGCAGCCGGATAGGAGAACGAGGGATGCCGTATCGGGTGGCGGCACTTCACTGATGCAAAGGTAACTGGTATCCGCCGGCCCATCGATCAGGGGTTTGATGGTGTCAAAGACGCGGATGAATTGAGTGTCGGAAACGGCATTGTGGCAGGAATCCCTGACCGTCCAGATCCGGTAAAGCGTGTCCAGATCGGTGCAGCCGGGCCGTACGATGTCCTGTTTGGTGATTTCCAATATCCCGCAATTGTCCGCGACATTTGAAAGGCCGCCGAGGTTCGCGACGGAGGTATCGGCAAAACAATTGGCATCCAGGTAAAGCACCGTATCCCGGGCTGGGGTGAACGAAGGAAAGGTGATATCGATATATATGAACTTCTGATTGCAGAGGGCCGAATTGTTACAGGAATCCTCGATGAGGTAAGTGCGTACGACGGTGGTCAGGCAATTTTCGTTTTGCTCCACGCTTTCCCCGATATATCTCCAGCTGGCGGTGTCGATGGAACAATTGTCCGTGACCGATCCGCCAATGGACAACATGCCCTGTAAAAAGGCGGTATAACTGGCAAACGGCGGTGGTAAAATGTTGTTGTCACAGGGTACCAGGGTGGAAGGGCATACCAGCACCGGGGTGGTATTGTCATTGATGACCACGAGATAGGTGCAGGAATCCTGGCCGCCACAGGAATCCCGCACGGAATAAGTGCGCTGAATGGATCTTGGGCAGGAAGGGAAAACAACTACCTCCCGGGATAAACTAAAACTGGCAGTATCGATGCCACAGTTGGAACTGACCGTTCCGCCGGCCAGGATAAATTCGGAATAAGAACTAAAAGGCTGAGGCTCTTCTTCAGGACAACTGGAAAATGCGTTCGGGGGGCAAGTGATCGTAATGATCCGCATCCCTGCCGCCTGCGAAATCGGGTAATTATCGCTAGGCCAGACGGAAGAGGTCAGCAGGTATAAATAAAAAATTAAATGATATATGACGGTAAAGGCACCCATGTAATTTGATTTTCCGAACGGAAATCATAAAACAAGAAGCATGCCACATATTATTAAAATTTTTAATATAACAGGTAAGCCCGGGTTGCCCCTGATTAAATCGAATGGCAGGGTAAGAATCAGTACCGCCAGGATTTCAGATCGGCGCCGGCAGGAGCCCGGTGCTGGATTTCCGAGGTCCATTTGGGGATGAAATAACGGTGATACCTGAGCCTGGAAATTGCATTGGGCTGGGTCTGGTCCCCGTTCCAGCAATGTTCGGCCCGGTCCCCGTAATCGACTTCTCCGTCATAATAAGGATCCGTGGTGGCCTCAAGGAATGATTCGGCGAGATAGACGGCATTGTTTAGATAATAGTTGTCCATATCCCCGCAATAAAGGTGGATCCGGCCTTTCCATTTTGCCCCGTTTTTCTTCCAGTCCCGTTTGAGAATATACGATAAATCATAATTTTCCTTCCAGTATGCCGCGACGGCTGGATTGATCACCCCGGTTGTTTTATCGAAAATCCTTTCCGGGTACCCGTCCCTGCCCTGTGGGGAGTAGGTCGCCTCCCAGATATCCCACTGGTCGCCGCTCCGGCTATGGCTCCCCAGCACCAGTTCACGCTGGTTCATGTCTTTAACCGTCGTGGAGATCTGGCCAAGGTAATTGCGCACTCCCGGCCGGAGCATTTTCTTAAAGGGGCCTTCATAGTAGTAGGCGTTTTTATCTTCATAAAGATTGATCAGGCAATAGGCCCTGAAATCGATGGGATCCGGGCAGGCCGCATAACAGCCATTGTATTCGTCCGGGTAAAAGACCTGGACGGCGAGGGCCTCCCATCCGCCCGTGGACCCTCCATAAGTGAACCTGGCCCAGCCTTTGCCGATCCCCCTGAATTGATTCTCGATATAGGGAATCAACTCATAGGTGATGGCATCGCCCCAGGGCCCTTGGCTCGCGCTGTTCACGGCATAACTGTCGTCATAATAAGGGGTCGGGTGCTGGATTTCAATAGCCAGGACCCTTGGAAAGCCGGGGCCGGTCCAAATCTTATAAAAATCATAGGCTTCCTGTTGCTGGATGATATTGTACCCGGCGAGCTTAAACCGTTCACTGTAATCGGGTTTCAGGTTGCTGTCCGGTGGGCTGGTCCTGAATCCGTCAAAATCATGGGGGAAATGCCCGTGAAAGATCGCCAGGGGATACCTGGCCTCAGGATGCTCATCAAATCCTTCGGGAAGCAGCACATGCGCGCCAAGGAACATGGGCCTTCCCCAAAAGGCGGTCAGCAGTTTTGACTGAATCCGGATATGTTTGACATACCTGGTATCTTCCGGCTGAGGGATGGGAGGTATCTTTTGGTCAATCGTAATTTTAAACCGTTGGGTTCCGGACGGTTTGATTTCAATTTTGACGGGCTGATTGTAGAGGTTACCGGGTGCCCGGTTCCATTGTTGGCCTTCGCCCCGGTCCATTGGCAATTTCACTTCCTGTCCCGTACTCAGATGAAAAGTTTCATACAAATGAACCACCGCTTGGGCAAAATAGCGGCCGGCTGGAAGATCATTGAGGGAAGAAACGGGATATCCCAGCACCTTGCCGTCCATGCGGACCCGGTTTGCCTTTGTCCATCCATTCACATCCTGCCCAAACAACTGCTGGGTTCTTAACCCGTCATTGACCTGAAACCGCGGTTCTGCCGTCGAATCCCTGGACAGGATGAGCAGGAGCCTTCCCTGAACCACCCCTGCGTCCCCAGCTGGATCCAGGCCAAATTCAAAAATCAGATTTTTGGTGGGTGGGCTTTCAGACGCTTGAAGTGCAGGATAAAAAAGACCGGCCAGGTAGAAAAGGAACAGGACGACTTGCATGGCATTTATTGAAATGGAATAAAATAATATTGGATATCCGGTAGGGTTTGATTTAAATAAAGATAAAAAGATTCTCCCGTCGACCAAGCTCAACGAATCACCGTGACGTCCCCGCGCAGGACCTGCCTGGATTCATCCGCAAACCGGACCCTTGCGACATAAATGTACGCTCCCGGAGGCGCCGGTTTTTGTCCCGTATAGCCATCCCAGCCACCCGTCCAATCCCCGGGGACGCTCTCTTTGATTTCATAGACCAGTGAACCATACCGGTCGAATATGCGCAGGTACTCGATGGTTTCAATCTGGGGTCCGTATAGGGTAAACCGGGCATTCCGTTCGCTTCCATCAGAAGATGGAATCTTTAAAATATTGGGCGCAAAAACCCGGAAACCCGAATGGAGACGGAGGGTAAATGCATCCTCAGCGGTACACCCTTCCTGACTTAGAAGTTCCGCCCTGATCTTCTGTGTTTTTGTCGGCGAGAGCGTCAACGTTTCGCAATGGGAGCACAGGATATCCGGGTCTGCAAACCACTTTATGGATTTGATCTCGTCCTTTCCAAGGTTGGTCTTGACCTTGAGCACAATGGATTCACCGGGTTGCAACAGGCTGTCCTCCCCTGCTTCAAATTCAATTTTCGCGGGTTCAATCAACCTGATGTTTTTTTCCGCAGAACAACCATGGCCATCGGTAATCTTTACCACATAATTTCCGCCGGTCAATTGACCTGCTTTGGGTCCCTGGAAGGATCGTCCATTCAAAAGGAACGAATGCGGGGAGTAGCCGGTCAGTCCGGATACGGAAATGGATCCGTTGTCCTGGCCGGAACATAACGGGTGTAGCGCCTCAAGATCGAAAGCCAGCGGAGGATCGACGGTCAGGCGTGTCAAGACCAGACTGTCGCAGCCGCCCATGGTCTTCAAAGTGTCCAGGTATTCCCCGGACATACGGTATTCCGATGGTCCGACGACCAGCCTGGAACCTGCACAAATGGTATCCGTCCGCTGTACCCTGATCACATCCTTAGGCCCACCCGCAGTGGCGGAATCCGTCCAATGGAAGTCCTGAAGGGAACGGCCGCAGGCGGTTTCAATGACCACCTTTGTGGAGCAGCTAAGGAGGATGTCTTTAAGCGCAAAAGTATTGTAAGTACTGCTCAGCGTGTCCATCCCATTCACAATATAAAACCGGAATGGCCCCTGGCCGCCTGAAGTGACGACGGCTACTATGGAATCGACCTGGTTCCTTTGCACGCGGTCGAAACGATAGGTCAGCGTGTCCGGCGGAAGGATCACTTTTTTGTGAATCACATATCCGCAACTGTCATTCACCCTGATATCATAAGTCCCGGCCATCAAACCGGAGTATACATTCTGTGCGGAAGGCGGACCATAGGTCTTTCCGCCATCGGTGGAAAGAGCGAAACGAAGCGGGGGTTTTCCATTGATGACATCGATGGTAAAACCACAGATATCCGGTTTGATCGTGACTGAAGGTTCCTTATAATTTCCCCCTACCGCTACGTCCCGGGTGGCGGAGGTTCCCGTACCATCTAAGACCAGGACCGTGTATGTACAAGGGGGTAAGTTCCGGAATTCCGGGCTCGACTGCAGCGACCGGTTGGGGAGTCCGCAGGTATTCCCGACGATTTCATACTGGTAGGAGCCGCTGCCCCCGGTGGCCATGATAAGGATGGTACCATCGAGACATGCGGCATCCGTGACCATAAAGCTGATATTGATTTGGCCACAGAGGCTGGCCGTGGTCAAGAAATTCAGTATGCAAAAAAGCCTGAACCGGCCCATCCGCCGAAAATACTATAAAATCTACGGTACACCAATCTCCCCGGGCCGCCAAAGGACGGCCTGGCGGGGGCTGTGGTCAGGGCTGCATTTCACATGAATTTCGGCTATCTTGCATTGCTTTAATTATTTTAAACCAATTCATATTAATGAAAAGACTGCTTTTATTGACCGTCCTGTTTTGCCTTACGGGGACGGCCATTTCTCAGGATAAGGCAGATGATAAAATCAATGCCATCATCCGCAAACAAGGCCTGGAACAGAGTAAAGTCATGGACCATGCTTTTTTTCTCACCGATGTGTATGGCCCCCGCCTCACCGGTTCCGATATGACAGACCGGGCGGTGGCCTGGGCCGTCGAGGAATTGAAAAAAATGGGGATGCAGAATGTGCACACCGAATCCTGGGGCCCATTCGGCAGAGGCTGGGAACTGAAACATTTTGAAATGCACAACCTGGAACCCACTTATTATCCCATTATCGGATATCCTAAAGCCTGGACCGGCTCCACCAATGGAATGGTCACCGGGGAAGTGATTTATGTGGATGCCAATACGGATGAAGAACTTGCAAAATACAAGGGAAAACTGAAGGGAAAAATAGTATTGCTGGATACCCTGCGCGAAGTGAAGGAGTGGTTTGAACCTTCCGCAACCCGCAGGGAAGCAGAAAATTTGCTGGACATGGCCAATGCGGACCTGCCGAACCAGATGGGCAGGGGCAATTTCCCGAGGCGCTTTCAGACCGGGGCCGCTTTTGCCGGCAAGATCTGGGACCTGATCAATGAAGAACAACCGCTCGCGATATTGGACCGGAGTTTCAAAGGGGACCTGGGCACCGTGTTTGTCAGCGGGGCCCGCGCCAAACAAGGGATGCGGGTACAAGACCCGGGCGCCGTCGTGATTCCCCAGGTCACCATTTCCGTGGAACAATACAACCGGATGTTCAGGCAAATCAAAGCCGGCCTTACGGTCAAGGTTTCCCTTGAATTAAGAACAGCCTATACCAATCCCGAGGGCATGGAATACAACATCATTGCCGAAATACCGGGCACCGACCTGAAAGATGAAGTGGTGATGTTTGGTGCGCATTTCGATTCCTGGCACAGCGCCACCGGGGCCACGGACAATGCCGCGGGTTCGTCAGTCATGATCGAAGCCGCCCGCATCCTGCTTGAAACGATTAAAGAATCCGGCATTCCCCCACGGAGGACGCTGCGCCTTGCGTTGTGGACCGGGGAAGAACAGGGATTGCTCGGTTCACGTGCCTATGTGAACAAACACCTGGTGACGAGGGATACCTTCAACAACATCCGGGAGATCAAACCGGAACAGGGTAAAATATCCGCTTATTACAACCTGGATAACGGAACTGGAAAAATCAGAGGGGTCTACCAGCAGGGCAACAGCGAGGTGGGCCCGGTTTTCAGGACCTGGCTCAATCCGTTTAAAGACCTGGGCGCAGCCACCCTGACTTTACAGAATACCGGGGGTACGGATCACTTGTCTTTTGACGCGGTCGGGGTTCCGGGTTTCCAGTTTATTCAGGATGAAATATCCTACAGCACCAAAACCCATCATTCCAATATGGATACTTGGGACCACCTGCTCGCCGATGACCTCAAACAGGCGGCGATGATCATCGCCTCCTTCGTATATCACACCGCACAACGTAATGAAAAACTGCCCCGGAAAACGCAGCCTAAAATAGAATCGAACTGAACGGGTTTCCCCAGTGCGGACTGCACATAGCGGTTCCGCCGGGGAAACCATCCCATCGTCCGGCGAGTTTGTAATTTTACTTTAATGAAACACCCTGTTGAAAAAGTGGCCCTCAGCCTGCTGGAGGGGATTGGACCCGTAACGGCCCGCCAGCTTGTGGCCTATACCGGGGAGGCCGTCAATGTATTCCATGCCCGCAGGAAAGAACTGATGAGCATCCCCGGGATCGGTGAAAAAACGGTCCATGCCATCCTTAACCACAAAACGGCTTTTGAGCACGCCGAGGCCGAACTCGCTTTTGCGGAGCGGCAAGGGATCCGGATCCTTTTTTATGCGGACAAAGGTTATCCTTACCGCCTGAAGGCCTGTGAAGACAGTCCGGTGGTATTGTATTACAAAGGCCAGGCGGATCTGGACCATCACAGAATCGTTTCCCTCATAGGCACCCGGTCACCGACGGAATGGGGTAAGGGCCTATGCACCCGCCTGGTTGAAGAACTTCAGGAATATCAGGTACTTGTTGTTTCAGGTCTGGCTTACGGAGTGGATATCACCGCGCACCGCAGGTGCCTGGACCTGGACATTCCAACCATTGGAGTGCTGGGGAATGGACTGGATAAGATTTATCCATCCGCTCATTTGCCGGTGGCGAAAAAAATGACGGAGAAGGGCGGTTTGTTGACCCAGTTCCCGACCCGGACCAAACCGGACAGGGAAAATTTCCCGATGAGGAATAAAGTGGTGGCGGGGATGTCCGATGCCATCGTCGTGGTGGAGTCGGGGAAGGAAGGAGGGTCCATGATCACCGCGGAATACGCGAATCTGTACAACAAGGATGTCTTTGCTTTTCCCGGCAGACCCACCGACCCCATGTCCGCGGGATGTAATGCTTTAATTAAAAAGAATAAAGCGGTCCTGGTAGAAAGCGCGGCGGACCTGGTGAGCTTAATGAATTGGGATAAAACAGGAATTCCGGCCGTCCAGCGAAGCCTCTTTGTGGAGTTGAACGAGCAGGAGCAGAAAATAGTGGAACTGTTGAAGAAGGAGGAATCGGTATGCATCGACCGGTTGTACCTTGAACTGAACCAGTCCCCCGGTGCTGTGGCCGGTATTTTGTTGGAACTCGAATGCAAAGGAGTGATCAAAGGCTTACCGGGGAAGAGGTATATGTTGATTTAGTGAAGGTAATGGGGGAACCGGCCTGTGCCAGAAGTGGTTCCGGATACCGGCTCATGATTTTTTTTTCTAACTTGTATCCAAAGCCTCTTTCATGAAACCAATCCTCCCGCTTCTCGGTCTGCTCTTTTCTGTTACTTTGGGATTTGCCCAGGCCACTTCCGGTAAACCCAATATTGTCGTGATCTTCTCCGACGACCATGCCCTCCAGGCCATCGGCGCCTACGGAAGTCCCCACATCAAAACCCCGAACATCGATCGTATTGCAAAGGAAGGGGCCATTTTCAATAATGCTTTGTGCACCAACTCAATCTGCGCACCAAGCAGGGCGGTATTGCTTACCGGAAAATACAATCACCTCAACGGACAGATCGACAACAGGACCACGACCGTAATGGATACCCGCCAGGCTTCCTTTCCCAAATATCTGCAGGAAAACGGGTATACCACGTCCTGGATCGGCAAATGGCATATCAGCAATACCCCCAGGTTTTTTGATTACTGGAAGGTGCTGCCGGGTCAAGGCGACTATTATAACCCGGATTTTATCCGGATGGACAGTTCACTCGCCCGGATTCCCGGTTATGCCACGGACATCATAACCGATGAAGCGCTGCAATGGCTGGACAAGGGGAGGGCAGGGGACAAACCTTTTTGCCTTGTGATTGGCCATAAAACCTCCCACCGGGAATGGATGCCGGATATCCGTGACCTGGACGCGTTTAAGGGCAAACCCTTTGCCGTACCTCCTACCTTTTTTGATAAATACGAAGGCCGAAAGGCAGCGGCGCACCAGGAAATGGAGATCAGGGACCTGCGTTGGGACTGGGATCTTAAGGTAAATGCAGGGAAATTGCCCATCGTCACGCGGATGGATGCCATCCAGCGCACCGGCTGGGATGCCTATTATGAAAAAGAAAACGCCCTGCTCGATACCGCCGCCATGACCAGGGAACAAATCGCCTTGTGGAAGTACCAAAGATATATGCATGACTATATGGCCTGCGTGCTGTCGATGGACCGCAATATTGGACGGGTCCTGGATTACCTGGACCGGCACGGACTGGCTGAAAACACCATCGTCCTGTACTCCTCCGACCAGGGATTTTATCTCGGGGAGCATGGCTGGTATGACAAGCGGTTTATGTATGAACCTTCCCTGCATATGCCCCTGGTCATGCGCTATCCGGCCCTGATAAAACCCGGTACCCGGGTAGATAAAATGGTCGTGAGTATTGATTTCACGCCGACCCTTCTTGATTTGGCGGGGGTGGGCATTCCTCCGGATATGCAGGGTGTATCGTTCAGGCCTTTAATCAGCGGGGGGAAATCTGCTTCCTGGAGAAAATCCATGTACTATCATTATTACGAATATCCGGACCATCACCGGGTTTTGCCTCATTATGGCGTCCGCACCGACCGGTACAAGCTGATCTGTTTTTATGAAGGTTCGGCAAAATCATGGGAATTGTTTGATCTTAAAAAAGATCCCGATGAATTGAATAATCTGATCGGTCAGAAAAGGCACCAAAAGAGGATCGGCGGGCTCAAAAATGAACTGCGCAGCCTGATGGTCCGGTATAAGGATGACCAGGCCCTGGCCCATCTGGGCCGGGACTAAGGGGGTCACTTGAAGTGTACCGTCTGGATGATCTCTTCCAGCTGCTGAATAAGGTTGCGCTTATCCAATTCCGGGGCATATACAAACAGGTCGATGTACAAGAGAGAGTCTTTGGCGGGTGTCTGTATCAGGTAAGTCTGAAAGGGCCCTCCCATAAATTCGATTTTGGTTTCCCACACTCCGCGGGCCTCGACGCCGTAGTTGCCGTCTATGTTTTTCTGATAAATAAATAAAGGGAGGTCCTGGTCATTGATTTCCATATAGTCCCCGGGTGAATCGGTACGGACGAAGGTCCGGGAAAAAGTATCCCGGATCCGTTTGAGGCCTTCTGTGGAAAGCTGGCTGGCGTTGAGGTAGGGAACCTTGCCCATCACGATATTTGAACTGGATTTTTCCGTTTCTTTTCTCAACCAGGTGCCGCGTTCGTTTTCAGTGGCCACCAGCCAATCGGCCGGAATATCCAAGTCAATCTGGTACCGGTTGGCCAGTTGAGCGGCAAGGCCCTTATTGAGGCCGGCGGCATAGGCCGTCGCTTTGATCTGGGTGCGGTCAAATTCACGGATTTGTTTTGACAAGGCCGGGAAACTGGTCCTGATCCGGCTATAAAGGTCGTCGGGATCCTTGCCTATGATATACAGCAATTGCTGGCCCCTTGCCCAGACATCCCGGTTGATGAGGTTGGATACCCGGCTTTCTTCCAGGTGTTTTTTCAACCGTTCTTCCCCAACCAGGCTGTGAAGGAGCCGGAGGGAAGTGGAATCCACCCGTGAAAGGTCGGCAATGAATATATAGTTCCTCAACTCCCGGCGAGGTTTGGCCCCAAGCAGGTCACTGTAAGACATCGGTCTCAGGTCAAAGATGGGTTCCGGCTGGGGAAGGATCGGGTAAGCAGAACCAAAATACCAGGTTATGGAATCCCCCAGAGGTCCTTCCCACAACTCCGGGTCACAGACGATCACCACGTGATTGGCTTCGCCAAAAGCATCTACCTGAGGGGTCTTGGACTCCCCCATAAAATCGTTTTTGCAGGCACTGAGAAAGAAGAGGAATAAAATACAACTGAATTGAAATTTCATTTAAATCAAGGATGGTATTTGAATGTAAAATACACAATTATAGATGCATTTTCCGGCAGGATTGGCGGGCATTTCATGCTGTTTTTCCTGCCCGGGCAATCGCAGATTGCCAATTTTTCCAGCCCCTCCAGGCGATCAGGGTGTAGATGAAAAAGAGGAGGGCAAACAGGTAACCGCCGCGCATGATAAACACAGGGATGGACACCAGGTCGATGACGATCCAGAAAATCCAGTTCTCCATTTTTCTTTTGACAAGCATCAGGGTTGCGGAGACGGAATATACGGTCAGGGCCGCATCGGTAAAGGGAAAGGCCGCAGTGGTTGGCCGCATGACCAGGCCGAGGATGAGGGAAAGGCCGGCACTCGCCAAAATCCAATAGACCAGTTCTTTGGATTTTAAACTGCTGACCGCCAAGACTTTTGAATTTTGTGTACCCTTGGCAGCAGCCCAGTGGTACCAACCCACAAAACCCAAAACAACATAAAAGACCTGGAGCAGGGCATCGCTCAGCAGATGCAGTTGGAACCAACTGGCCCAGGCCCAAAGCCCGCTGGACAGGATTCCCCAGGGCCAGCAGCTTGGATTGTTGCGTGCGGCCTGGATGATATAAGCCAGTCCGGTGAGAAAAGAAGCCCACTGGACCCAGCCCAGGGAAACGGCCTGAGCGCCCAGGGTTCTGAGGAGATCAGACATGAGTATACCCCTTATTCAAGTGATTCCAAGATGCGGGAAGAGGGCAATTCCTTTTTCCATGCTACCGGTAAAATAAAAAGGGCCATACCTCCGGGCACCAGGGAGAGGGGTCCTTTATTCATTCTTTTACGAAAGCCCTGAACCTGGATTCGGCAATCACCGGATTGGTGTTGGCCACGATATTGATGGTGATTTCCGTTTCCCCGGATTTGTCCGGACTATAGAAAATGGCTTTTACCGCCCCTCTTTCTCCTGGTTTTACCGGCCGGGTCGGATATTCCAGTCGGGTGCATTCGTAAGCGGTAGCCATTTCTATGATCAGGTCCGCATCTCCGGTGTTGGTGAATCCAAATTCGTGGACGGCTTCCATCCCTTTTTGGACCACTCCGAAGTCATGGAATGGATTGTCCCATTTCAGCACCGGGGTCCCTTTGGGGTAAACCGCCTTCATATTCCGGATACTGGATGATGCTTCGCCGCCGCCTTGTTTGTCCGCAGGTTTCTGGCCTTTGAAGATCTCTTTTTTTATGGTGATGGTCTGCGGCCCTTCCAGGATTCTGAATTCGGTCCGGCGGTTAAACCGGTGTTCGTCATCCGTGCAGTTTACGCCGTTCTTACAGTGATTCAGGATCTTCGCTTCTCCGAAACCGATGGCTTTGATCCTGGAGGCATCAATGCCTCTTGCGGTAATCCAGTTTTTGGCTGAGTTGGCCCTGCGCTGGGAGAGCCTTTTATTGTACTCGTCATTTCCCCTTGCATCCGTGTGGCTGGACAGTTCAATGACCATGGTCGGATATTCCTGAAGGAGACCCAGCAGGGCGCTGAGGTCCTGTTCGGCATCTTTCAAGATGGCGGCGTCATCGTAATCGTAATAAATATTATTGAGCCGGATGGGCTCATTGATGGTGATCACTTCGGTGGTGGGCTCGGGAGGCATTGGGCGCAGGATGACTTCCCGTTTGAGCGAGCTGGATTCCATGACGCCCACGGTATTGATATCAAAAGTGTCCGGATAATAACCCTCTTTGGAAGTAATGAACCGGTAGGCCTTGTCCGCCTCCAGTTCAAAAGGGTAGGTGTTTCCTTTATCGCTCTTCCGCTCTTTTTCAATGCTGCTTTCTTCCACAAATTCATTGAGGATCACCTGGCTGCCGGGTAAGGCTTTTTTGGGGGTCTCAAACACCGTCACTGTCAGATCCACGAGGATGGGTTGCAGGCTGAAATAAAAAATATCATCACAGCAGGTTTTGCTTTTCAGGCTTCGGGTACCCGGCCGGTTGGAAACCAGAAAACCCGTGTTTCCATCGGGGTTGAGCGTGAAAAACATGTCGTCCACGGAAGTATTGAAATTGCGTCCCATATTTACGGGCGCTGCGAATTCCGTACCGGTCCACTCCGAGGAAAAGATATCGAATCCACCCATGCCCGGCAGGCCGTTGGAACTGTAGTAGAATTTGGTGCGGGTATAAAACGGGCTGATTTCATCCCCTTCGGAATTAAAGGCAGGTCCCATATTGATGATATCACCCAGGGTCTCCCCGTCGAAATGGGCATAAAAAATATCGTAACCCCCTTTGGTACCGGGCATATTGGAGGAAAAGAAAAGCACCTCGCGGTCAAACATCCTTCCGAAGGCGGGATACCTGATCTGGAAGTCTCCGGTCGGTGTTTTGACCTCCTGTGCCGGCGTCCAGCCGCTCGCCGTTTTCGAAGAGGCATAAAGTCTCGTTTCGGAAACTTCATTGTTGACCAATACGGCCCGGGTGAAAACCATGCTTTTGCCATCCGGGCTCAGCGAGACATGCCCGCTGTGCGTATTCGGACGATTGATGGCATCCGGCAGGGCGGTGGGTTTGGCCCATTTGCCGTCCTTGTCTTTGGTGCTGGTGTATATTTTGGAAAAATAATCATTGTCTTTTCCGTCTTGTACAATAGGAGCCTTCTTTTGGAAGGAAATGAAGTAAAGACTGCCGTCTTCGGCTTGCAACGCACTGGATTCGGTAAACGGAGAATTGACGAGGGTGCCTACATTGACGACCGCAATGCCCTTGTTGGGATTCAGGTCATCCATCATTTTTATGCCGTCCAGTTCTACCTGGGCCATGGAAATCTTATTCTGGTCCTTGCCTTCGGCCATGTATTTTTGAAAAGCTTCGGTGGCTTCCCGGGTCTTCCCGTTCATTTTTAATACCTGGCCGTAATAAAAATAGGCTTCTGCCGGCGGCCTCACCCCCCTCAGATTGGTGGTCAGCAGGCGTGAAAGCTGGGTCTCGGCGCGGGCATAATCCCTCAGGGTGAGATGCAACAAAGCAATTTTGTAAGCGATCTCAGGGTCCCGTTTTTCTTTGTAGGCCTGTTCAAACCAGTCCAGGGCGCTGTAATAATCTCCTTTGGCCAGGCTTTCCTCGGCAGTCTGGATTTTCATGGATACCGGTATTTCCTTCAGCGGTTGACTATATGCGGAAGGAGCCACAACCATTAAGATAAGCGCAATCAGGATTTTATACATATTGGCCTGTGTTGATCAGAATGTACGATTTAAAGATAAAGATAAAGGATTTCTTTTTCAGGCGATAAGGCCTGCAAACCCTTTTGAATACCTTAACTCCACAAAATACGGGCCATTTCGGGGCTCAGGCTTTTATGTAACAGGTCAATAATAAAACCTCTTGACCTTTCGATGACCACCACCAGGTCACTGCCTTGGAGGTGGGTAAAAGAAATCAGGCCATATCCCCGGTCATCATTAAATTAAAAAGAGAGCAGGAGTGGTGCCGGGACTGGCTGGAGAAAACATTTATATTGGCATGGTGGTTGCAGATCCCTTTTCCGAACGGATGGCAGTCATAGAGATAAACGGAATCCTGGAACGCTTCGGCAAGATGGGCGAGAAATCCGGATGGACTTACGTGCTGATCCCGGCGGAAATTGCAAGGTCCTTGTCCAAAGCCCGCAATACCTTCCGGGTTAAAGGACACATCGACCAGCATGAAATCAGGCAAGTGGCCCTGGTTCCCGTGGGGGATGGGGATTTTATCCTGCCCGTCAACGGGGGAATGCGAAAGGCTATTAAAAAATCGGCCGGGGCCCCGGTCCGGTTGAGGATACAGCATGACGACAGTGAACTCCTTCCGGACCGAGATTTTATGGAATGCCTCGCGGAGGAGCCCCTGGCCATGACCCATTATCAAAAACTGACCCAGGGGCATAAAAATTACTTCACCAAATGGATCGGTTCGGCCCGGACGGCACCGACCAAGGCTTCGAGAATAGCCATGGCCCTGGATGCTTTGTCGCGGGGCCTGGGGTTCGCGGAAATGCTGAGGGAAAAAAAAGGGATTCAGTGAAGAGCTGACTCCGAGTCACCCCTTCACTAAAATCCCCTTCAATTCGGTCATCTGATCAATCAGGGGCACACCCAGGTTATACAATTTTTTGTTCCTCCCTCCGTGGGTGAATCCCACGACCTGCATGCCTGCGGCCAGGGCGGCTTGTACTCCGGGCTGGCTGTCTTCCACTACAAGGCAGGTTGCGGGAGCAGCGCCAAGGTGGGCGGAGGCGGTAAGAAACAGGTCCGGTTCCGGTTTCCATTTTTGTATATCGTAAGCGCTGAATATGTGGTCTTGCTGGAAGTGATGATAGATCCGGCAGGTAATCAGGTTATCCACCATTTTCTCCTTGGGTCCGTTGCTGGCTACCGCCTTGGGTCTTTGGATGGATGGCAGGATTTCCCTCACTCCGGGGATGGGCTCAAGATGGCTGGCGAAAGCTTCGCTCAGGGCCTGGCGATAAGTCAATACAAAATCACCGGGCATTTGCCGGCCATGTTTTTGTTCCACATAAGCGACGCAGCTCGCAAAACGGCTGCCCGGAAACTGTTCCATGGCCTCCTCGTCGGACAAGTGAAAGCCGTGTTCCCTGCAAAGCCGGGCAAAAAGCGAATTGGCCAGGGGCTCACTGTCGACGAGGACCCCGTCGCAATCGAAAATGATCAATTCAATCGATTTAAACATCGTTATTTTCTTTTTGAAGAATATGGTCCATGATTTTTTTCCCATGGTCGCGGGTGTTTTCGATAAACCATTTGTTGGTTTTTAGACCTCCGATGATTACGCCGGCCAGGTAGAGTCCGGGGACATTGGTTTCCAGGGTCACGGGATCGTGCACGGGAGTGCGGAATTCATCCCCTTCAATGGCGACGCCCGCGGATTCCAGGAAGGCATAATCCGGCCGGTATCCCGTCATAGCCAGCACAAAATCATTTTCGATTTCAAATACCTTGTCCTCCTGCCTCACCAGGAGGTTTTCAGGCCTGATTTCCATCACCTCCGCGTTGAAATAAGTAAGGATGTCTTTTGCTCTGATGCGGTTTTCAATATTGGGTTTTATCCAGTATTTGATGCTTTCCTTCAACTGTGGCCCACGGACGATCAGGGTGACTTCAGCTCCTTTCTGCCAGCATTCCAGGGCAACGTCGCAGGCGGAATTGCCCGCTCCGATGACGGCTACTTTCTGACGGAAATAGGGATGGGCTTCATCATAATAGTGCCGGACTTTCGGCAATTCCTCCCCCGGAATGCCCAGACGGACCTCCTGGTCGTAAAACCCGGTTGCAAGAATCACCCTTTTTGCGAGGTATGTTTTTTGATCGGTCCTGATCCGGAAGGCCGCTTCCTGTTTCAGGATTTCACGGACCGGCTCATACAAGTGTATGTTCAGGTTCCAGGCATCGGCAATCCTTCGGTAATATTCCAGGGCTTCGGTTCGGGTAGGCTTATCCGCATGGGAGATAAAAGGTACATTCCCGATTTCCAACAGGATGGACGTGGAGAAAAAAGTCATATTGGCCGGGAAGTGAAAGATGGAGTTGACCAGTGTGCCTTTTTCCAGGATGAGGTGGCTGAGACCCGTTTTTTTCGCTTCAATTCCACACACAAGCCCGATAGGGCCTCCTCCGATGATGATCAGGTCATACAGCATATCCGGGGGGCAAAGATATGGAGGAAGGGAGGAAGGGCGAAAGGAGAAAGGTGAAAGGCGAAAGGTAAAGGAAGCAAAATTGGAGAGACCAGCCCTGACTGATGAAAACTGACTGTTGAGTGCTTATTTTTGCAAAATGATCGACCTGAGTAAAATATTGGCGGTATCGGGGATGCCCGGTCTTTATGAGATGGTAGCCAACCGCGCCGATGGGGCAATCGTAAAGTCCTATGAAACCGGGCAAGCCAGATTTGCTCCTCTGCGCAAACACCAGTTTTCATTATTAGAGACCATCAGCATTTATACGACGGAAGACTCCACCCCCCTGTCGGAAATCTTTCAGCATATGAAAAATTCGGACCTGCCGGTGCCGGATGCTTCAGCCGACCAAAAGAGCACGATCGATTATTTTCAGAAAATTTTACCCGACTACGATCCGGACCGCGTGAGCATCGGGGATATCAAAAAAGTGATCAAGTGGTACCGTTTTCTGAACAGTAAAAACCTGCTTAAGGAAAAGGCGGAGAAAGAGGCGGGTGCCTGATACCCAGGCCAGGGCCGGCTGCCCAATACCGGCATATAATTAGCCAACGCGATTTCAAGGCGGGAATTTGTACGCTGATCAAAACCTTATTCAGGCAAAGGGGTTATTAGCCCCTTAATTTTTTCGCATCCGCATCAAGCCTCAGGCCGAAGTCTTGGGTAGTTTCCGGCATAAAGTTTTAATTAATTGTTAAGAACCTGGGTGCGGGATTAACCAGTAATTTTACCGGCTAATCGATTTTTCCAATGAAAAAAGCGTTCTGGATAACTCTCGCCCTGACCATCCTGGTCTCTTTCCGGCCCATGACTGATCCCAACCGGTATTTTGAGATCACAAAAAATATAGAACTGTTTGCCAACCTGTACAAAGAACTCAATTATTATTACGTGGACGATATTGAACCGGGACGCTTAATGCGTACGGGGATCGACGCCATGCTCAACAGCCTGGATCCCTATACCAATTATTTTTCAGAAGCCCAGGTGGAGAGTTACCGTTTTATCACCGAAGGAAAATACCACGGCATCGGGGCCGGCATGGCGACGATGGATGGCCTTCCGACCATCACTGAACTTTTTGAGGAATCCCCGGCTTATAAGTCCGGTTTACGCCTGGCTGATCAGATCCTGTCTATTGGGGGCAAAGCCGTTAAGGGTAAATCCAAAGAAGAAATCGACACCTACCTCCAGGGTTCTGCGGATACCAATATCGACCTGGTGGTCAAAAGGCCGGGAGAGGCAAAGGAATTGCAATTTTCGGTTACCCGTGGGGAAGTGGATGTTCCCAATGTGCCTTACAGCGGCATGGTCAGCGATAAAATCGGCTATATCAACCTGACCGTATTTTCCGACCAGGCCGGCAGCCATGTTGCAGGGGCTCTGCAAAATCTGCGTAAGGAAAATCCAGGACTCAGCGGCCTGATCCTCGATCTGAGGGACAACGGGGGGGGCTTGCTCCGGGAAGCCGTCAACATCTGCAATATTTTTATACCCAAAAATGAACTGGTGGTGACGACCCGCGGCAAGGTAAAGGAATGGGACCGGGCATTCAAAACACTGCAAAACCCGGTGGATGAAACACTGCCCCTGGTGATCCTGGTGGACAAGGGCACCGCTTCCGCTTCGGAAATCGTCTCGGGGGTGATCCAGGACCTCGACCGCGGGGTGGTCATGGGCCAGCAAACCTATGGAAAGGGCCTGGTGCAGAATACCCGGGAGATCGGGTACAACAGCCAGGTCAAACTGACCACGGCAAAATATTATATACCCAGCGGCCGGTGCATCCAGGCCGTTGAATATGAAAACGGGGAACCGAAAAATATACCCGATTCCCTGCGGGCGGAATTCAAAACCAGGGGAGGGCGCAAAGTGCTGGATGGGGGAGGAATCCGGCCGGATGTGGTGATCGATGCCGGTAAACAACCTGAAATCCTGAAACAGATGATCGAAAAACAGCTGCCCTTTAAGTATGCAACCCATTACAACCTGGCACACCCATCGATCAAGCCGGTTCGGGAGTTCAGTTTTACGGAATACGACGATTTCAAGAAATTTTACAGGGAATCCGGCTTTGATTTTACTTCTTCTGCCGAATCGGCCCTGGAGGCGTTCCGGGCCAAAGCGTCCACGGAGGAATCCTGGTCCAGGATCCGGGAAGATGTACAGGCCCTGCAATCCAAACTCATCCAGGATCCGGGCAAATTGCTGGACGAACACCGGGACCTGATTTCAAGGCATCTCGAGAAGGAGATCATCCCGAGATATTATTTACAAAAAGGAAAAATTGAGAAGGCTCTCCAGGTGGATATGGAGATCCAGGAAGCCATAAGGCTTTTGGGCGACCCCACCCGGTATGAAGCCTTGCTGAAAAAAAAATAAAATGACCCCGGATGCCCTTCTCCTGCATATTGAAACAAGTACCGAGGTCTGTTCGATAGCGATCAGCAAGGGCCCGCACCTGCTGTCAAACGAACAGGAGCGGCAGGGGAGAAAGCATGCTCAATGGCTGCCTCTGATGATCGAAAGCGCCAGGCAGAAGGCATCAGTGGGCCTCAAAGACCTGGATGCCGTTTGTTACAGCAGGGGCCCTGGTTCCTATACCGGTCTGCGGGTGGGGCTGTCCACAGCCAAAGGCCTTTGTTTTGGGCTGGCGAAGCCGCTGATCGGCGTTCCAACGCTGCTGGCCATGGCACATAGCGGGGGGGAGCCCGGACCTTTTTCCTTGTTTGTTCCCATGATCGACGCCCGGCGGGATGAGGTGTATATGGCTGTTTACGGCCCGGGATGGCAGGTGATCGCGGGGCCTGAATCCCTGGTGCTGAGCCCCGGTAGCCTGGATGAATGGTTGGAAAAGGGTTATTCCGTCCACCTGTTCGGGGATGGCTCTGTAAAGGCAAAGACCATACTAAAGCCCCATGAACGGTTAAATTTCGGACCCGCCGAGGCGGATGCCCGGTACATGATCAAGCCCGGGCTTGACCAATTTAATTTGAGCCGGTTTGAAAATCTGGCCTATGCTGTTCCGGAATATCTTAAAGTTCCGAATTACAAGAAAACGTTAATAAATACCTGAAAACCAGATGAATATTCTTACATATATAAATAAAGCATATAAATATTTTCTCCCGGTTAAAATACATTTGGGTCATTTTCAATTCAATAGATAAAAGTTGGTACGGTTTTGGTTTAACTCCGTGTATTCAAACATCATTTGAACCATAAACCTGAGGAGTATGAAAAAACAAAAACAAGAAATTGTTACGCTGAAGAAGGGCCCCAAAGACATTCAGCTCGACTACACCGATCTGCGCCGTGCCGTTTTGGTTTTACGTGCGGTAAACCACAAATTGCGGCAGCGCATCATCGAAGTACTGGAAGAAAGCGACAATATGACCGTGACGGATATTTATATCAAACTCAGGCTTGAACAGTCTGTGGCCTCCCAGCACCTGGCCATCCTCCGCCGGGCGGGCGTGGTGATCACCGACCGCCAGGGCAAGTTTATCTATTACTCCCTGGATAAAGAAAGGTTGAATCAAATTTCAAAATTGATCGAAGAGCTAGTGGGCTAAATCAAAGAATTAATTATATTATTTTATAATATTGAAAACCAATGGATTACATCCATTGGTTTTTTGTTTTTAAGGCCATTTTTAGCCCGGATTGCTTACAAATAAAGTAGAATGAATTACAAATAATAAATTTTTTTAATATTTTCTTTGTGGTATTAAAACTAATTATCATATTTGTTCTGCTAGATATTCATTGACCTACTAAAGATGTAATTATGAAGAAGACTAAGGTTACATTCGATCAGGAAAAACTACAATATTCCTCTGAACTGCTCCGGGCCCTTGCTCACCCCCTCCGGTTGAAAATTTTAGAATTCATTGACCGCCACGAAGTGATCAATGTAAACAAGATTTACAACTCCCTGAAAATAGAGCAAAGCATCACCTCACAGCATCTGAAAATCCTAAGGGGTGCCGGGGTGGTGGACAACAACAAAGACGGGAAGTTCAAACATTACCAGATCGATTACCAGAAAGTAGCTAATGCCGTAAAGGCAATCAACAACTTTATGGGAAAATAAAATCCCCCCCCTTTTTATATCCCCCCGAATCTAAGCTGAAGACCTCAGTGGTTTTCAGCTTTTTTCGTTTTTTAAAACCGGTCTGCCTGCTCTGTTTTGCGGGTCCGTTTGGAGAAAATCAAGCCTCTTCTGTTTTATCCCCTTCCGGCTGGTCTTGATCGGTCGCCTGGAGATCCGGCAGATTCTGGTCGTCGGATGCGACCTCCGGTATCAGGGCGGAAGGTTCTGCCTGCTTCTCCTGTCCATCCACAACAAGGCTGTCTTCAGCCCGGGCTTCGGGTTTGGCATGGATCATTTCTTCATGCGGGGCTTTGAAAAAACTCCGGAAGAAAAGAAGGAGGGCGATCACCCCGGAAGAGATGGCGGCATCCGCGACGTTGAATACCGGTCTGAAAAACTGGAAAGATTTGCCACCCAACAGGGGCATCCATTCCGGCCAGTACGTATCGATCAGCGGGAAATAAAACATGTCTACCACCCGGCCAAATAAAAACGGCGCATAGCCCTTGGATGGATTGTATTCAGCCAGGCCTCCCTGGTAATAGGACTCCGTGAAAATAAGGCCGTAAAAAGCGGAATCCAGGATATTGCCGATCGCCCCGGCCAGAATAAGGGAAAAACAGACCAGCAGGCCGGTGGATTCCCGGGAACGGACCAGTTTATAAATGATGTAGATGAGAAAGCCGACCGCCAGGATCCGGAAACAGCTCAACAGGAGTTTTCCCGTATTGCCGCCCAGGGAGATGCCAAAAGCCATGCCTTCGTTTTCCACAAAATGGATTCTGGCCCAATCCAGTCCCAGGATCCTGAATTCTGAACCATATTCCATATTGGTTTTGACCCAGATCTTAAGCCATTGATCGAGCACCAGGACGATCAGGACGGTAAAAATGGTAATCAGGGACCTTCTTTGAATCGAAGAGGCGCTTCTTATGGTTCCTTCCATGGAGGGGCAAAGGTAGGACGAAATATGAATTGGAGGGGAGGATTTGGGTTGGGGATAGGTCCCGAGGACTTGGGAGAGGTTGAGGTTGAGGTTGAGGTTGAGGTTAAGGTTAAGGTTAAGGTTGAGGTTAAGGTTAAGGTTAAGGTTGAGGTTGAGGTTGAGGTTGAGGTTGAGGTTGAAAAAGAAAAGCCAGCCGGAGTTCACCAGCTGGCTTTTGAATATTTTGGGTACAGGATATTATTGTTTATCCCACCATACCCGGGTATCCAGGTCGTCCGCTCCCTGTCTGGAGATGGCTTCCTGAACATTGGTGCTGTTCACGGAAATCTCCGAGTTGGGATAGGTCAGCCTGCGGATAAAATCGCCCTTGATTCCTTTACCAGGAAAGGGATTCGGCATCAGGGCCGGATAACCGGACCTTCTGAAATTGGCAAAGGCTTCCGGTCCGTTCATAAAAGATGAAATCCAGTATTGGGTATTGATTTGCTCCAGTCCTTTTGCGGGATCATAAGGGTTGGCAGCGATATACGCATCCGCCTCTTCGGTAGGGACAGCGGAATTGGCATCGTGAATCGCGCATTGATCCATATGGGCTTTAATCCCGTTTTTATAGGAATCGGCGGCGGATCCGCTTGCCCAACCCCTCTGAATGGCTTCAGCGAGCAAGAGAGAGGTTTGCGAATAGGTGACAAAAAACATGGGAGCCGTATTTTTCCCAAAACGGGTGCGATCCACCTGGCTGAAATCATAAAAACTGGCCAGGCCCCTCGCGGCCGCCTGGGCGGCAATTCCATTATTGTCATATCCGAAAGGCATGCCAATTTGTACGGCAGTATCCCTGTTGGCCCTGGCGGCGGTCTGTTCGGGTCCTGATTTGGCTCCTACATAGCGGACGGCAATAGCCTTAAGCCTGGGATCTTTGGTCCTTTTGAGGTGATCCAAAAACGGGGCGCCGATGTAAGAGTTCGCCGCTTCAGTACTGTTCATCCATTGTCCGATGGCATTGGTATAATTGGCATCGTGCCGGGTATAGGCATTATCCGCATTGGAGGTCATCAATCCCCCGGCTACCGCTTTTTGCACCGTGGCCTGGGCCAGGGTGGGATCCACTTTTGTAAGGCGCATACCCGCCCTCAGCAATAAGGAATATCCAAACTTTTTCCATTTAGCGACGTCACCCCCGTACATGATGTCGGCCGTTTCGATGGGTTTGGAAGCATCCAGGGCGGCGGTGGCTTCGGTCAGGGTTTTGATGATGTCGGCATAAATGGCCTGCTGGGCATCGTATTTGGGCAGGGTGATCTGATCGCTGTATCCTTTGCCGGCATCAAAATAGGGAACTTCACCATAGGAATCCGTCAAGACCATGAAGGCAAAGGATTGAAGGATTTTGGCCATATTCAGCAGGTTGCTGCGGTTTGGCTGTTCAGAGGTTTGGCGAATCACATCCGTTGTATTTCGGATGACGTTACGGTACCCCCGGACCCAGTTTTGATTGGTCGCGTCCCGGTTGTCCTGGTTGAAATTGGCTCCGGTCAACACCCCCGAGTTTGGGGATACCATCTGCTGGACGATGCCGATCTCATAAATGATGGTCACGTTGCTGTAGGAGGCGCTGATCACCGCGTTATTCAGGATAAAAGCGGGGTTGATCGCCGTGGCGGCATTCTTATTGATGTTCAGTTCGTCAAAGCCGTCGTCACAAGAAACGATCACCAGGCTGAGTGTCAGGAATAGAAGTTTTATATAATTTTTCATGATGCGTTTCATTTTTAGAATTTGACATTAAGATTAAAACCAATGCTTCTCGTGGTGGGCAAGCCCGTGGATTCCATTCCCACCAGGTTATCGGAAGTATATCCAAAGGATTCGGGATCGATGTTGGGCACCCATTTTTTAAGCATCAACACGTTGTTGGCCACAAAACTCAGCTTAACTCCTGAAATCGGAACAGAGCTGGGGATGAATTTGGTGAGATCGTAACTGGCGGTGATTTGCCTCAGTTTCCAGTATCCTCCATTGTAGATGACCGGTTCGATCAGGGCCAGGGAGCGCACGACCTCCCAATAAGGTTGGATATTGGCCTTGACCGTGTTGACCTCTCCTTTCTCATTTACTCCGTCACCGACGATACCATCGCGGCCTGCCAGGGTCTGCTTGTGCAGACCATGCCTGGTCAGGTTGAAATTGGTACCTGACAGCATTTTATTGCCCAGTTTAAAGTCGATCAGGAAGGAAAAACTGAAATCATTGAATGTAAATCCATTGTTGATCCCTCCCGTCCACTTGGGCAAAGCAGATCCGAAAGAAATCAGATCGAGGGTGCGCAGGGCGATCCCGTTGCCGCCGAAGATCTTTCGGCCCTGGGCGTCCCGCCGGTATCCGAAACCATAAATCTGCCCCATTTCCTGTCCAACGACCTGCCTGAGTTCACCGTTGAATACGTGGGTGCCTACGGTAATCCTTTCCCCTTCGGTGTCGGTAAGCAGTTTGAGGACCTTGGTTTTATTGAAAGATCCGTTAAACGTGATATCCCACTGGAAACCACCGCTTTTAATCGGAACGAGGTTTAATAATCCTTCGAATCCGTTGGTGCGGCTTGTCCCGCTGTTGATCAGGGTATTGGTGAAACCCGATCCGTCGGAAATCTGTGCCGAAACGATCTGGTCCTCCGTAATTTTCTGGTAGACGGCAAAATCCAGGGCGGCCCGGTTTTGGAATAATTTTAATTCCAGGCCCGCTTCTTTTTCAGAGGTGCGCATGGGCCGGAGATTGGCATTGGGTAAAACATTACCCGAAGCTCCCCCTATGGGCTGGAGCGCCCCGGACGGGTTCGGGAAGAGGTTGGCATTGACTCCGTAAAATAAATTGTTGGCGTAAGGACCTACGTCCGTATCCGAACCTACTTCCGCATAAGCCAGCCTCAGTTTTCCAAAACTGAGCCAGCTGGGCATGCCGCTGAAAGCATCTGAAAACACAAAACTTCCCGAAACGGAAGGATAAAGTATGCTCCGGTTTGCCGGTGAAAGGGTTGAAAACCAGTCGTTCCTCAGGGTTCCGTTCAGGAACAAGATCCGTTTATAGGAGACGTCCGCTGAACCGTATATTGAATTTACGGCACGCTCGGACAGGGAATAGATCGGATCTTTCACCCGGCCATTGGCTACTGTATATAAACCGCGTACGACGAAGTCCTGGACAAATACATTGTTTTGGTCCGCCCGGCGGTACATTTTGTTGCCTCCTGCAGTAAGATCAATTCCAAAATCGCCGAATTCCCTGCTGGCGGAAATCAACAAGTCCATATTGGTCTCCCGGAAACGGCGGGATTCCTGGGTAAACGATCCATTGACAAACCCCACGGGTGCGGCAGCCAATGAGGCATGACCGGTTGGGAAATTGTTGTAGTCCTGGTCGCGGGTCCAGTAGTCCTGTCCTGCCCGGCCCTGGATGCTCAACCAGGGGGTGAGGTTGTATTTCAGGGTAAGGTTGCCGTACAAGCGGTCCCGGACGACATGGTTGAACTGTTCGGCCAAGGTCCAATAAGGATTGGTCCGGTTCATAAACCTGGAATAGATAAATTCATTTCCCTGGGCATTGTATTTTTTAGCATCCAGTAATTCCAGCGGCATGCTGTTGGCCAGGTTGTATAAGGAAGTCGGAATGGAGTTGTCCTGGTTGGCTATGTTTGGAGGGTTGTTGTTTTTTTCTTTAGAATAATTTGCGCTTCCTGAAAAACTGAGTTTTTTCGACAAATCATAGGCAAAACCCAGGTTCAGAATTTTACGATTTAAACTGTTGTTAGAAATGATGCCCTGGTTTTCCGTATTATTAAAAGAAAGATTGAAACCTCCTTTTTCGTTGCTGGATGAAAGGGTAAGGGTGTTGGCAAAATTCTGTCCGTTCCGGAAGAATTTTTTGATCCGATCGAACACCGGCTCATAAGGCACCGTTACATTATCAAATAAAACCTGAGTCATTCCCGGTTGAAATTTTTCCCCGAAAGACCATTGTCCGGAAGTCGGGTTGGGTGTAGTGGGCCGCACCCCGTTTTCACCCTGGCCATATTCGTACTGATAATCCGTAAAATCCAATGGAGTGTCGTTGGTGTAATTGGAATTGAAGGTTACCCCGATGCCTTTCGATTTGGCATCGCCGCGGGTCTTGGTGGTGATCATAATGACCCCGTCCTTGGCCCTGGATCCATATAAAGCTGCCGCCGTGGCCCCTTTCAGAATGGTCATGCTTTCAATATCATCCGGGTTGATGCTGCTCAAACCATCCCCCCCATCGGAGGTGACCCCGCCGCCCCGAAGGCCTATGGAATTATCTGCGCCGGCATTGCCGGGATTGTATCCAAAATTGGTGTTGTCAATGGGCACCCCGTTAATAACAATTAATGGATTGTTTTGGCCCGCGATGGAAGATTGACCGCGTATCCTGATTTTCGAAGTTCCCCCGGGGCCCGTACCCAGGGAAGAAATATTCACCCCGGCAACTCTGCCCTGAAGGGAGTTGATAAAGTTGGGGGACCTGTTTTCCGCAACCAGTTCCTTGGTCACCGTACTGGTAGCATAGCCCAGTTTTTTAGCCTCTTTGCGGATACCCAGGGAGGTCACGACGATCTCTCCCAGGCTCTCTACGGTGGATTCCATAGTCACTTCCAGATTCGTCTGGTTTCCCACCGCTACCTCGAGGGTCTGATAACCCACATAACTGAACACGAGGATGCTTTGAGGAGTGGCCTCAATGGAAAACCGCCCATCCACATCGGATACGGAGCCCGTATTGGTGCCTTTGATCAGGATGGTGACGCCGGTGAGGGGGGACCCGTCTTCCCCTGCCTTGACCATACCGGTGATGGTCTGCGCTTGCAGTATGCCCGCAACGGACAACAGCAGCACAAAAAATAATAACCTAAGTTTATTCATATCCTTGATTTTAGTTTTTTACAATTCGAGCGGTTGCGGCGCCATGCCGCCAGTCAGGGATAGTAAATGTAAACGATTGTAGATAAATTGAAAAGCATATATGAAAAAATTATTTATATAGTATGCGAATGAAATTACCGGCCAAGCGGTCTCTTTTTCGTACTCCGGATCGTTTTTTCATTATGGTTTTTTCACTGCCAGGGGTTATGCAAGGCTTGACGGTACTATTTTCCGTCCTTTGGTGTTCAGTCACCGCTGATGCCCAGGTCCGGATGCGGACGGTCTATGCCGGCGGCATGGATCCACAGTCAAGGGATTCCCATTCCGTATTTATGGATCCTTTGGTCACCGGAAACAGGCTGCTCCTGGTTCATTTGCCTGCCAGTTTTGACAAGACCGGCCGCTCTTCGGCGTTTTGCACCCTGGCGGCCCAATCCGGTTATCGGGTCATCAGCCTGGCTTATCCGGGCATCTCAAACATGTACAGCAGTTGTGAACACTCCACGGACGCCAATTGCTACGAGAATTTCCACCTTGAATTATTTGATGGGAACAACCGGGCCCCCCAGATTGAGATTGACTCCGGCGAAAACATCCTTCACCGCCTGGTAAATCTGCTCCAAGTATTGGAATTGAAATACCCTGAAGAAGAATGGAACCAGTTTTTAGAGGGACCGGACCAGATCAGGTATTCCTCCACCATCTGGACAGGACATTCGGACGGCGCCGGCCACGCCCTGGCCGTTGCGAAATATCACCAGGTGCACCGGGTGATTTGTTTTTCCGGTCCGAAAGATTTTAACCTTCATTATTACCTGCCCCCGGCCTGGTTTCACAGCGGACTATGGAAAACGGGGAAATCGGAGATCTTCGCCTTTGCCCACACCGCCGATGAATATGCCTTCCAGCGTGAAATCTGGGACAGCCTCGGCCTGGGCAAATATGGCCCCCCGGTGAACGTAGAAACCAACCCGCCTCCTTATCTTTCTTCCCATCAATTGATCAGTTCCCAATCCTTGCCTGCGGGGCATATACACGGTTCGACCATTCTCGATGACCAGATGCCCAGGAAGGATGGCATTTCCCTTTATGAGCCGGTTTGGAAATATTTACTGGATGTCCGATCCACCCCGGTGGCAAACCTAAATACCGCTTCTTCGATTGCCGTATATCCCAATCCTGTACACCGCGGGAATTCAATATTCCTGAATGCAGATATTAAAAACCCTGGCCTGCATTTGTTCGATATCCAAGGCCGCCTGCTCCGGATCTTCAGGGATGGGAAAATGTATATAGATCAGGATTTGCCTGCAGGCCCCTGCTTTATACAATATAATAACGGAAACCGCTTACAGGTCATTCGTCTGACCATCCTTTGAATCAAAGATTCAAAAGCAGGCTGACCGGGTCTTCGAGCAATTTTTTCACCTTGACTAAAAAGGTGACCGAAGACGAACCATCAATCACCCGGTGATCATAGGAAAGGGCGAGGTACATCATGGGCCTGATTTTGATCTCCCCTGCCACCGCGACGGGACGGTCCAGGATGGCGTGCATGCCCAGGATGGCGGATTGGGGTTCATTGAGAATCGGGGTACTCATCATGGAACCGAATATCCCCCCATTGGTAATGGTGAAAGTGCCCCCGCTCAGTTCATCCAGGCTGAGTTTTCCCGCCCGGGCCTTGTCGGCCAGTTCCTTGATCTTAAATTCTATTTCATGGAAGTTCAGGGATTCGACATTTTTTACCGGGGGCACTACGAGGCCATTGGGGGTGGAAATCGCGATGGAGATATCCGTATAATCATGGTATACGAGTTCTTCCCCGTCCAGGAAGGCGTTCACTTCGGGCATCTCCAGTAAGACCTTGCTGCAGGCTTTGGCGAAGATCGACATAAAACCGAGTTTTATGCTGTACCGGGCCACGAAGGCATCCTGGTATTTATTACGCAAGGCCATGATCTCCGTCATGTCCACTTCATTGAAGGTAGTGAGCATGGCTGTTTCATTCCTGGCGCTCACCAGTCTCCTGGAAATGGTGCGGCGCATACGGGACATTTTTTCCCGGCGTTCCGAACGGGAAAAGGAGGCGCTTGGTTTGCCCGGTTCAAGGGAAACGGGTTTGTCCGGGGCCTGCCCGGCCTTGGCTTCGCTGGGGACGGGCTTGGTTTCCTGTTCCCGGGAAACGGCCTGTAAGGCATCCGCCTTGGTGATCCGGCCCGCTTTGCCTGTGCCTGCGATTTCAGTGGACGGGATGCCTTGTTCGCGGATGATTTTAGCCGCGGCCGGCGAAGCGATGGGTTCGGACGATTTGTTTTCCCGAACTGCGGAAGGGGCGGGAGTTTCGGTTTTTGCCGGTTCGGCAGCCTGAACCGGGGAAGGCGCAGCGCTGGTATGGGCGGTATCGATTTGAGCGATCACGGCTCCTATTTTCAGATCGGAGCCGTCCGGTACCAGGATATGCAGTTTGCCGGCGGCTTCGGCGGGAAGGTCCAGGGTGGCCTTATCCGATTCAAATTCACAGATGGGTTCGTCCATTTTGACCAGGTCGCCTTCCTTTTTTAGCCATTTGGAAAGGGTGACCTCGGTGATGGATTCACCCATGTTGGGTACCTTGATTTCGATGACGCTCATGGTGCAAAGATAAGTTCGAACAGGCAATCCGGTGAGGGTCAAAATCCCTGTGGGAAGCCCGGTGCAAGCATTATAAATTATCAAACATTCAATCTATTTTTACTCAATGAAGAATTCAGTCCGGATACAGCTTTCTGTAATGATGTTTTTGCAGTTTGTCGTATGGGGGGCCTGGTATGGCCAATTGTCCAAGTATTTGTTCGCCATCAATTTCACGGGGGCCCAGGTGGGTAATATTTATGCCACTTTTTCCATCGCGATGATCATTTCCCCGTTTTTCATTGGGATGCTGGCAGACCGGTTTTTCGCTGCCCAGAAGGTCCTGGGCGTCCTGAATATCCTGGGCGCGGTACTGTTGTACGCACTCACCCAGATCAAAGAGTACAACGCCTTTTATTTCGTGATGCTTTTATACTGTCTGACGTTTGCGCCCACGATCGCCTTGACCAGTTCCATTTCCATGAGGCAGATGAAGGATCCCGAAAAAGAATTTCCACCCATCCGGGTACTGGGCACCCTGGCCTGGATCGCCGTCACCAACCTGGTTGGATTTATGGGCTGGGGAGATAAGGCCACCATCTTTTATGTTTCCATGATTACCGCCTTGGGCATTGGCCTCTTTTCTTTTACCCTGCCTAATACCCCGCCAACCATCAGCGGGCCGGTCAGTGTGGGCCAGGTCATCGGAAAAGATTCGTTTGTGTTGTTTAAGGATCGTTCATTCCTGATCTTTTTCATTGCATCGATCCTCATCTGCATCCCCTTATCGTTTTATTATGCCCTGGGTAATCCGTCCATCACGGATTATTACAAGGCCGCCTTCATGGCCGCCAACCCGGGTCAGGCCCTGCCCCTGACCTTTTTTGTAGAAAACAAAATGTCCCTCGGGCAGGCCTCCGAAGTGCTATTTATGCTGCTTCTGCCCCTGGCTTACAGCCGTTTTGGCATTAAAAACATCCTGATCATTGCCCTGGTTGCCTGGATCTTCCGGTTTGTATTTTTCGGCTATGGCAATGCGGGAAGCAATGAATGGATGCTGTACGCCGGCATCCTTCTGCACGGCATTTGTTTCGATTTCTTTTTTGTAAGCGGCATGATTTATACCGATAAGAAAGCAGGCGACAAAATCAAGTCCCAGGCCCAGGGCCTGATCTCCCTGGCCACCTATGGAGTGGGCATGTTCATCGGTTCGGTCCTTTCCGGAGTGGTCAAGGATAAGTACACTACCGGCGCCGGGGCGGACGCGCTGACCAATTGGACCGGGGTATGGCTGGTACCGGCAGGGATTGCGGCGGTGGTTTTGATTTTCTTCTTCCTGTTTTTTAAGGATAGGAATCCGGCGCCTGTGAAACAATTAGTCAGTTAACCAGTTAACCAGTTAACCAGTTAACCAGTTAACCAGTTAGCTAGTTAGCTAGTTAGCTAGTTTACAAGTAAACCAGTTTGCAAATAAACCAGTTGGACAGTAAAGCAGTTGGCCAGCTGGCCAGTTCGCTCGGTCAGGACAGTTTAACCACCATTTAACCCCGGTTTAACCCTACTTAACATTGACCTTCAGTCAAATTAGTACAGTTTGATTTTAAACCAATAAACCACTGTACCATGAAAACCAGGATTTTTACCAGCTTTCTTTTTTCCCTCTTTACCGTAGCGATCGTTGCCGGTGACCTTGATGGTTACTGGTACTGCGCAGACCACCATTCAAACATTGAAGTCATGTACACCACGAAGAGCATCAAGGTCAGGAATCCCGACCGGGAACCTGACCACTGGGAATTATACAACCGCTTTGAAAACAACCGGTACAGGGACAACCGGGGCAATGTATATTACTTTAACGGCTCAGGCCTGGAATGGAATGCTCCGGGCAGGGGGATTGCCCATCATTATACCCGGAACAGCAGTCCTTCCGGCGGGAATTGGAGGGATCCGGGGCGGAACGACCGGGGTTGGGGTGACCGTCCCGGAAATGCGGGAGGCGGATGGAATGAACGGGATAGGGGTGGCTGGACCAATGACCGGGATGGATGGAACGGGTTCTATAAACCTTATGAAGGCAAGTGGCACAATCATTCCACCGGCACCCATATCCATGTAGACCTGAGCCGGCGAAGCCTCCGGATTAAATTCCACGGCGAAAAATGGCATGAGGTTTTTGAACGAAACCGAGGTTTATTTGTTGATCGCAAAGGAAATGAATTTATCTTCCGGGGAGAGGGCATCGAATACCGGGCCCATGAGGGCGACCTGATCATGAAATTTTACAATGACGACCGTTGTTTCCACCGGGACGATTACCGGGCGGAATACTGGAGGTAAAACATAAGACTGCTCTAAATCCATAGCCTGGACCGGTTTTCCGGTCCGGGCTATTTTCCTTGTACGGACATCAGGATGATATCCTGATCATGACTATGGCCTGGAATCCCTGTGTTTCTTGAGGTAATAAAACAAACCTGACCGGATGCCTAACCAAATCCCGCCTTGTTGGTCCAACCCCAGGCTTTGATATGCAATCGCCCCATTGACCATAATATCCACGTATGATAAATTCCAGCGGTCATCCCGGTTCTTGGGATTGAACCGGATATAAACCGGGTAAAGGTCAAGGTCCTCAGTATTAATCTGTGGCTTATTAGGGTCATTGTAAGCGGCATGCAGAATATTTGCTCCACTGCCCAGTTGGTATACTTTGGAAGCGTTACGCTCAAAGTCATCGTTACTGGTATCCAGGTAGAATTCGCGTCCACCCAGGCCGACATACACGTCGCCATCGGTACCTGCTCCATCGAAGTCACCGGTGTGCAGGTTGATACTTAAAGTGCTGATCTGTGACATAGTCTGAAGTTTTTAATGAGCTGATAGGATTTTTAAGGGTTATGAGCAAAAGGGTCAAAATAAGATGTAATACGCCCTTAAAAGGTCGGAGGCATCAACCCAAATTTTTTTACCTGACTTCAGATTGTCGTGAACTTATTTCTTTGAACCGGGCATTTATTATCGATCGACAGCCACCAATCGGCACACCCGGGAAAGGGTATTCGAACTGATTGTATAGGCTTATGGTGGCCGTTATCCCAGTCGTTCCCCTTCGTACGACTGCCTTTCCTTTTCGACAAAATCCTCCCTTACCGGATAAAAACAATCCAGGAATAAGGCCTTCGTGAGGGCCTTTCCGGAATGAGGCACATTACCGGGTATGAAGGCGGACATTCCGGGTTTCATGTGGAGAATTTCCCCGCCGATATTGAACTCAAACTCCCCCTCGATGAGATGGCTCCATTGTTCGTGCGGATGCTGGTGCGTGGGCAGCACGGCTCCGTCATCGATGGTGAAATATCCAAACAACAATTGGTCCGAATAGGCAATGGGTCCATTGATGCCCTCCCATATATTTAAGGGCGCCATGGATTTAAAATCGATAAAAGGCATTTTTCAATTCAATTAAAAAATGAAAATAATTAAAATAATTAAGGAGGAGGCCCAGCCCCCGCCTTCTGCTTACCACCAAGCACCAACCACCAACCACCAATCACCTCAATCCTTAATCCCCTTCGCTGTCCGGTCCTCATAGGGCGGCCTGGATTGCATTTTCCGGGGATGGGTGGTGATCAGTTTCATGGTTTCCTCTACCGCGCGCAACAACTGGGGATCCTTTCCCCTGGCCAAGGCAGCAGGATCATCCCAGACTTCAACGGTCGGTTCGATGCCATGGCCTTCTGCGAACCATTTCCCATCGGTGCCAAACAACCTGGCGTCCGGCACGGTGATCGTGCCGTTGTCGATGAGTTGATGTGTCGTAGCAGGCCCCACCAAAATACCCAGGGTCCTTTCTCCCACAATGGGCCCCATTTTCAACTGCTGAAAACCCCAGGGAAAGGCATCCCCTCCCGACCCGGCCCAGCCGTTGATCAGCATCACCTTGGGGCCGTCGTTGGCTTTGGTGGGTATGGGCAGATCGTAACCGTTTCTCCAGCCAATATAATAAACGGTAGGCCGGTTGAGCATCTCCAGGAAGCGGTCTCCCAACTGGCCTCCCGCGTTAAACCGTTCATCAATGACAAATCCTTTTTTATCCACCTGGGCATAAAACTGCCGAAGCAGTTCGGTTTGACCCTGAGTGGTGGTATTGGGCATATACATATAGCCGAGATTGCCGTTGGAAGCCAGGTCCACGGCCTTACGGTTGGATTCGATCCATTCGAGATGGCGAAGGCGGCCCTCCTGCTGGGGATTCAGGGTTTCCACAATGACTTCTTTCGCTTCCGCCGCATTGGCCGTTTTGCCGATCCGCAGGGAAACCACCCGCCCTGCGAGGCCTTCAAAGGCGGCGTAAGGATCCCTCGCGCGATCGATGGTTATGCCGTTAACCGAAAAAATATAATCGCCTGCCTTTACATCGATGCCCGGGCGGTCAAAGGGAGATCTCACCTCATTGTCCCAGGCTGCAGGACGGACAATCCTTTTTATTTTATATGCACCCTGGTCCAGGGCCCAGTCAATACCGAGAAAGCCGGTAGGACGGAATTCCACTTGTTCCATGTCCCCTCCCCCGGCATAGGTATGCCCGGCGCTCAGTTCGGAGATCAGTTCAATGAGAATATTGGTCACATCCAGTCGCGTGATGGCATCCTGAAGGAGACTTCCATAGCGGGTTTTCATCGCGGGCCAGTCGACTTGTTGCATACCGGGATCATAAAAGAAATCCCGGTACCTTCTCCAGGTGTCGTTGAACAACTGGGTCCATTCTGCCTTAGGAACCAGGGACATGGTCATTTCTGCGGTGCGCAAGGCTTTATCGATTTTCTGGTCCGGATTAATTTTAATGATGCCGATGCGGTCATTATCCTGGACGACCAGGTTGGATCCGGTAGGGGCGAGCACATATCGGTTGGCGTTGGCATAAATCGATTTTTCCTCTCTTTTTTCCAAATCGTAAAACTGTACCGGGGAAATGTTTCCGCCCGCACCGGTATTGGGCCGGCGGTGGTAAATGATTTTTCCATCCACGGCATTGAGATTGCCCAGGTTTCCGGCCGGAACGGGCAGGATCACCAAACGGCTTTCTGCATTTTCGAGATCGATGATGAGGGAATCCCTGGTCTTGCCTGCCTCCGGTTTTTTAACCTGGGAGCTATCCGTCCCCGGTTTTTTCTCCTCGGTAATTTTGATTTCATCGTTTTTGGGTGCGAGGGGGCTCGAGGTGGCACTTTGCAGGCTCAATGCCGCGATCTGGGTGGTGTTTGGATAGATCCAGGTAGCGTCCAGGCTGCTGTAGGAGGGTTGGAAAGACCGGTCGGTGAAAAAATAGAGGTATTTCCCTTTTGGATCAAACACCGGTTCATAATCATTGTAATACCCGGAGGTCAGCTGGCTCACTTTTTTAGTTTCCAGGTTGTAGACAAAGATGGCAGGATTGGTATTGTCCGTAGCCTTATAATAGGTAATCCATTTATTGTCCGCGGACCAGTTGATCCGGAATCCATTGAGATTCCCCCAGACCATGTTGCGGGTATGGTCTGCTATGGTCACTTCTTTCGTGGCCAGGTCAATGATTTTTATGGCCTGCATATAATCAATGAGGGCGATTTTTTTGCTGTCGGGGGACCAGAAGAGCCGGAAGCCGTAACCTCCACCGAATTTACTGAGCGGTTCGTCCGCTGATTTTCCATCCATGGCTTTCAGGTAGATTTCATTTTCTCCGGACCGGTCGCTCCAATAAGCCACATATTTTCCATCCGGGGACCAGGCGGGCATGCGTTCAAAGGATCCGCTGGCATTGGTGGTATTCTGAACGTAGCCGTGTTCTGAGGGTATATTAAAGAGTTCGCCCCGGGCTTCTATCATGACGCGTTTTCCGTCCGGCGAGGACTCAAAATTCCGGATCATATTGTTGACGCGGACCTGCCTCGGCATGGTGGAGGCCAGGTCGGCGACCACATTGATCTGGACTTCCCTTTGCCTGTGATTGTCAAGGTTCAGAAGGTACAGTTTCCCGCCGGCCTCAAAAACCAGTTCTTCAGGCCCTATGGACATGTGATTGATATCATAGTCGGTAAACTGCGTGATTTGTTGACGGGTCTGCCGGTCGGTATGGTAAACCCAGATGTTCCGCCTTTTTTGAGTGCCGGCATCCGATACGTAATAGATACTGTTTTTGTGCCAGGCCGGTTTGCCATCCGTGGCGCTGTTTTTGGTAATGTTCAGGGCGGTTTGATTTTTCAGGTCAAAGACCACTACATCGGAAGCCATGCCCCCCCGGTACCTTTTAAAGGGATAGTTTTCAGTGATCCGGGTGACATAAGCGATTTTCGAGCCGTCGGGAGAATAAGAACCCAGTTCCCCGTAAGGGATGGATAATTTATCGGGAAGACCACCTATCACCGGCAGGGAATAGAACTGACGATAAGCCGGAGTGCCGCTTTCTTTGCTTGAAGCGATCAGGAGGGAACGGCCGTCCGGATGCCAGTCCACCATGCGGTCAGGGAAACTGTTGTAGGTCAACCGGTCCACTCCGCCGCCTTGCAGGGACATGAGGTAAACATCGGTATTGCCGTCGTAATTGGCACTGTATGCAAGCGATTTGCCATCCGGGGAAAATCGGGGAAAACTTTCTTCGCCCGGGGAGGAGGTGATCTTAAAGGCCAGGCCCCCTTCTTTGGGTACCAGCCAGATATCCCCTCCGTAAACAAAAGCGATTTGTTTATCAGAGACATCCGGATACCGGAATAAGCGGGCATCCATCTGGGACCAGGCGGAGAAAGTGGATAAAACAAGGAACAGAAGTAATGGGATCCTGATTTTCATGTGGATGATTGAGTTGTGGTGATATAAAGGTTGAGGTTGAGGTTGAGATTGAGGTTGAGATTGAGATTGAGATTGAGGTTGAGGTTGAGGTTGAGGTTGAGGTTGAGGTTGAGGTTGAGGTTGAGGTTGGAGCGGAAAGAAGAGGTTCCTTCCAATCCAACCTCATTTCAAGATAATAAGGGGTTTATACTCTAAAATAACCCACTCAGGGGGAAAGTTTTGCAATAAATTCGACTAATTTCGGCGCCATGAAGCCAAACTGTCTGATTCTATGGTTTTTCTTTGCCGGCACCTGCCTGGCCCAACAACCCTTGAAACCCAATAATCCATACACCGGCCCTGGGACTGCTCCGGTGCAACCAACCGTGGTTCAATCTGAGGAAGAAGCGGTCATCACGGTCATTTACCGATTGTTTGATGCCATGAAAGCGGCGGACTCGGCTGCAGCGAGGACCTTATTTACACCCGGCGCAAGGTTGTACACCCCGGTGACCAAGGCCTCCGGCGAGACGACCTTGCAGGAAGAAACGGTAGCTGCATTCCTCAAATCAATCGGTACCAAGCGGCCGGAAGCCATCGATGAACGTATACTGAAATACAAAATCGATATCGACGGCCCGCTGGCCCAGGTATGGGCCGACTATAATCTGTATGTCGGCACCAAATTTATACACTGCGGCATCGATGTTTTCCATTTATATAAAAGCAACGAAGGCTGGAAGATTTTTGAACTGGCCGATACCCGGCGCAAAACCGGTTGCCAACCCGATCCCCTGGATGAAGTTGCGGCCTTTCTCGATACCTGGCATGCCGCAGCTGCCAATGCGGACGCTGAAAAATACTTTGGAGCCATGACGCCGGACGGGGTCTTCCTGGGCACCGACGCCACCGAACGTTGGACCCGCGAAGAATTCCGGATCTGGGCCAAACCTCAGTTTGATTCCAAAAAGGGTTGGAACTTCAAGGCCACCAAGAGGAATGCCGCTTTCCTCGAAAACAATACCATCGCCTGGTTTGATGAGGATCTCAGCACCTGGATGGGGCCCTGCCGGGGCTCAGGCGTCCTGGTCAAAACCAGTGAAGGATGGAAGATCAAACAATACAATCTGACTATCCTGGTCCCGAATGAGAAGGTACAGGAGTATTTGAAGGTGATTGGGTTGAGGTAGGTTTGAGGTTTGGGGTTTGAGGGGGTGAGGATTTATAAAAATCGAATATTCCTGAATGGTTACTCTTCGTATAGAACACAAAATCGCCAGTATGGCGGGATGGAGAAAAGCGTTTGACAGCGACCCGTTAAACAGGAAGCAGGCAGGCGTGAAGCATTACCGCATTTTTCAGCCAAAGGAAGACCAAAACTTGGTCATCATAGAGCTTGATTTTGATCATTTAGAGCAAGCCGAAGCCATGCGAAAAGCGCTGAACCAACTCTTTCCCAAAATTGAGGGGACATTAGTTTTTGGTGTCCAAGTAAAAATATTGGACCTGATCGAATCAACTGACCTTTAAACATCGTTGACGATCAACTTAGGAGATCTCCATTTACCACTCACCGTCCACCATCCACCTTTCAGACCACCTCTTTCTTCTCCACCTTTGATTCATCCAGTTCGATCCCGAATCCGGGCAGCGTGGGCAAGGGCAAGATCCCATTGGCGGTCAATAAGGGATTTTTCTGGAAATTCAGCTTATACGGCATATGGTTGATCAGGTATTCCCCAAAGGGGCATACCCCCGGAGACTGGCTGGCTACCACGTGAAGCGCCGCATGGATATTGTGCCCGTGCGGAATGACTTTTGCTCCGAAAGCAGATGCGATATGACAAGTCTTGACCAGTTCGCTGACCCCGCCGCACCATTCCGGGTCGGACTGGACGACCTGGATGGCTCCGGCTTTTAAAAAATGAAGCGCTTCCCAACGGCTGTAGAAATGTTCACCGGTTGCCAGGGGGATGCTGCTGTGTTGGCTGAGTTGAACAAAACTTTCCAGACGGTCGGAGGGGAAGGCTTCCTCCAGGAAATAAGGACGGTATTTTTCCACCTCCCTGCACCAGGCATTGGCAAAAGGATAGTCCCAGCCCATGTAGGCATCGACCATGATCAGCGCCTCAGGTCCCAGGGAACCTCTTAGTTCTTCCATCAGGCCAACGCTGTGGTTGTAACCTTGTGGCCCGCTGCCCGGGCCATAAGCCATGAACCATTTCTGGTATTTAAAGCCTTCGTTAAACAACTGCCTGGCTTTGGGGCCCGCTTTACCGGACTCGACGGTAAAACTCAGGCAACTGCCGTATACCAGCACTTCCTTGCGGGTTGGTCCGCCCAGTAAGGCGTAAACGGGGGTATTGTAATACTTGCCACGGATATCCCAAAGGACATTGTCCACGGCGCTGAGCGCCATCATATAATGTCCGGCCCTGCCGTGCCGGTTGTTCCGGTACATTCCATCCCAGAGGGACTCGATAGCCAGGGCATTTTTCCCAAGCAAGAAGGGTTTAAGTTGCTGTAAAACAGGGGTTACACATTCGCCGTCGATGGCTCCATAGAACCCAGTGAGCCCGCCGCGGGTGCGTATTTGGAGATAGTACTGGCTGATGTTTGAGGTGGTTTCCCTGGAGTCCGTCCGGTCGCTGTAGAGGCCCGGTCGCCATTCGGGGTAGATATGGATTTGTTGTACCTGGTATTGCCGGTTGACCCCGGAAATGCTGGTATAGGGCCCGGTGATGCGGATGACCTCGACGGCATCGATGATGGTGTCGGCGGTATTATCCTCATCTGTCCATTTTGCCAGGGAGGGAAAGGGGAGGGCAGCCAGGCCGGCACCGGCTCCAAGTCCGGTGAGGAATTTTCTGCGGTTGAACATAAATGGAAAATACGATTAATTCGAATTATGAAAAATCCGACCGCCCTACAATTTAACGATTCAGCAATTCAACGATTCAACTCAGTACCTGGTAAGCCACCAGCGAAGCCAGGTAGGCCAGCCCGCACATAAAAAAGAACTGGATCAGGGGCCACTTCCATCCCCCGGTTTCCCTCCGGACAACCGCCATAGTGCTCATGCATTGCATGGCAAAAACATAAAACAACAACAGAGATATGGCTACCGGCATGGTAAACCGGGGTTGCAGGGTTTCCGGGTCTTTTTCCGCGGCCAGGCGCTCGGTAATGGTTGAATAATCCTCGGTACTGCCAAGACTGTATAAAGTGGACATGGTGGCGACGAATACTTCCCGCGCCGCAAAGGAAGTAAACAAGGCAATCCCTATTTTCCAGTCAAAGCCCAGGGGACGGATCATGGGCTCCATCCATTTGCCGATGGTGCCGGCATAGGAAGCTTCGAGTTTTTTATTTGCCAGCAGGGAAGCGGTTTCCTCCTCGGTCAGGTTTTTTTCGATCCGGATCTGCCCAACTTCTTGTTCACTGGCTTTCATCTTGGACTGAGGCCCGTAGCTGGACAAGACCCAGAGGACCATGGAGATGATCAGGATGATTTTTCCCGCCTCCACTACAAAAGACCAGGCTTTGGACAAAGCGGTTTGAAAGGCCACTTTAAAATCCGGCACTTTGTAATCCGGCAGTTCGATCATGAGGAAACTTCGGTCCTCGGATTTGATGATTTGTTTCAGGATCCAGCCGGCCAGCAAGGCGGTGATGATTCCCAGGAGGTATAATCCCATAAACAGGACCCCCTGGGTATTGAAAGGGCCGGTGCGGTGCGAGGAACTCACCACAAATCCCACCAGGATCGTATAGACCGGGATGCGGGCGCTGCAGCTGATAAAAGGGGTGACCAGGGTGGTGATCAGCCTTTCTTTCTGGTTGCTGATGGTGCGAGCGCTCATGATGGCCGGGATGGCACACGCCCCACCGGCCAGCAGGGAGACCAGCGACTTGCCATTGAGACCGAATTTGAGCAGGAGGCGGTCAAAGAGGTATACCGCCCTGGCCATGTAACCGAGGTCTTCGAGAACCGTGATGAGAAAAAAGAGGATGGCGATCTGGGGAATGAATACTATGATCCCCCCCAGGCCGGCCAGAATGCCGTCAGAGATGAAACTGCTCCATCCCGGGGAGGACACGACATTTTTTACCTGGGCTCCCGCCCAACCAAAGACCGTCTCAATCCAATCCATGGGATAGGATGCCCAGGTAAACATGGCCTGGAAAATGAAAAAATTGACGATTACGAAAATAAGGATCCCCCACCAGCGGTGCGTGAGGACATCATCCGCTTTTTCGCTGAACCGGCTGACCTTGAAGGTGCCGGCCGAGGCCGACTTCCTGACCACGCTGGTAAAGAAATCATAGCGCTGCATGGTCTCCCGGATCTGGGAAGCAATGGAATTGAATCCGTGCCGGGTATTGATCTGCCCGATCTGTTCGGACTGGCCGGGTTTAAGGTAGTTCAACTGCTGGTGATAGTGGGCGACCAGCAGGCTTTGATACGCATTGTTGGTCCGCACCACGTCATTGAGTTCATTGACCAGGGCCTGTTCCTGGTAGGACAGCTTATATTGCTGTTGGCTCAAAGGGGACGGCTTGGCCAGTTGACGGTCCATCTCCTGGAGAATGGCGGGCATGCTTTCCTGGTTGCGGGCATTGATGGCGAATATGGGAATGTCCCAGGTCGCCTTGAGCACGTTGAGGTCAATGGAAAACCGGTCTTTGTCGGCCAGGTCTTTCATGGTCAGCACCATGATCACGGGAAGACCGAGATCGATGAGTTGGGTGAACAGCAGCAATTGTTTTTCCAGGTGCATGATATCGGCCACATAAAGGACCAGGTCGGGAAAGTCTGCGTCGTCGGGATGGGTCAGGATGTTGGTGACGATAAACTCATCCTTGGAATTGGGGTGGAGGCTGTAAACCCCCGGGAAATCGATCACATCGACCCATTGACCTGAAGGAAGGCGTACCGTTCCCTTTTTTTTCTCTACCGTGACGCCGGGAAAGTTTCCCACTTTGGCCGCCAACCCGGTGAGGCGGTTGAATACCGATGATTTGCCGCTGTTGGGATTACCCAGGATCGCAATTTTTTTCATGATGAAATTTGCGCCTCCGTTTCGGTTACCTGGATCACATCGAGCTCTTCTTTACGGAGGCCAAAGCGCAATCCGTCAATTTTCACATAATAGGTTTGGCCGAAAGGGGATTCCCTTACTAAGGTGGCCAGGCTTCCAATGATGATGCCTTTGGATATCAATAATTTTGATATCGATTCATCGGAAAAGCCGACGACTTTGCCATATTTGATCTCCCTGAGGTTTTTGGCCAGGATGGGTTTGAACATTATTTAGATTTTGTCTAAACAAAGATACTTTCTTCATTTTAATGCTAAAAATATATCAGGTTCAAAATATTCCAGCCCGGCTCGGGATAATAAAAAATGAATCTAAATAATGAAAATCCTCATGGTTTGCCTTGGAAACATTTGCCGTTCCCCCATGGCTGAAGGGATAATGAAAAAAATGCTGGAGGAGCGGGCGAACGGGCCCTGGGAAGTGGATTCGGCCGCTGTTGGGGATTGGCATAGAGGCCAGTTGCCGGACAGCCGGGCGATAAAGACCGCCGCACGTTATGATATTGATATCACGGACCAAAGAGCACGCCAGATCAGCGCGGATGACCTGGACTATTTTGATCATGTATTGGTTATGGATGAAGAAATCCTGGAATCCATCCTGGCCCTCAGTGAGCTTCCGGACCACCGGAAAAAGGTGCGCCTGATCCTGGATGAGGCCTATCCCGGGGAGGGCAGGATTGTTCCCGACCCCTACTATTCGGGTCGGTTTGAAGAGAGTTTCCGCTTGATCCGGACTGCCTGTGAAGCCTTTTTAGCCGGCCGCGGCATTTGACCTTTCCGGGCAGAATTCTTTGTGAAAAATTTTCATCAAAGAACCCTGTCCGTGCAGGCCTTTCGTTTTTTCATGAAAGCCAGTTGATTTATTTTGATTCAGTTGACGATCCTGGAGATGGTGGTCAGCAGGAAAGCCAGCATACAAATCAGCCAAAACCAAAAGCGGATATCCCGGGTCAGGTTGAGCGGATATCCATTTACGACCCATTTTCGTTTTTTCATTTCTAGCACAAGGTCAATTCAAGCCCGGGGGTGCTTTGAGCAGTTTTAATTGTAAAATTCAAGAACAGGGGTATCCTGTTAAGTTCAAAAGGCATGCCATAGCAAAAAGCCATAATATGTGGCTTGTGGCAAGGATTTAAGCCCCTTTTTTCGTATAAACGGAAAACAGAATGTATACGGGAATCAATCCAGCCGGGCTTCCGCTGCCCATCTCAGGCAATCCGCGAGGCTTTGCCCGAGGTCATCGAGTTGCTCTCCCCGGAGGACCGCGGGAGTGAAAAGTTTTGAACCCAGGGCAAGGCTGGCCGCTCCCGCCTTGATCCAGGACTGGATGTTTTCTTTAACCGGTTCGACCCCCCCGCTGACCAGGATGCTGGTCCAGGGCATGGGGCCCAGCAGGTCCTTCACGAAACCCGGCCCGAAATGGTTGCCAGGGAACAATTTTACAAATTCACATCCCAGTTCCTCGGCCTTGCTGATTTCCGTGACACTCCCGCAACCCGGGATGCAAAGGATTTTTCTTTTATTGCACAGGGAGATCACCTCCGGCTGCAGGCTGGGCATTACAATAAAGTCGGCTCCCGACTGAAGGTACATGGCGGCAGTGCCGGTGTCCGTGATGGTGCCCGCGCCAAAACGCAAGGCAGGAAAGTTATTTTTACAATAGGCGGAGAGTGGAGAGAACACCTCGTAAGCGAAAGCGGCCCGGTTGGTGAATTCAAGCACCCGCAATCCGGTTTCATAACAAACCTGCACCAGTTGTTTGGCTTTTTCCAGGTCTGCCTGGTAAAAGAGGGGCAGGAGGGCGGTTTGGTAAATATCGGCAGTGATTTCGTGACGATCGGCGGGATATCGTTTGAACATTGGGTGAAGGTAGAAAATTAGGTTGAGGTTGAGGTTGAGGTTAAGGTTGAGGTTGAGGTTGAGGTTGAGGATATAGCCTGAAAAACCTATAACGGGTGGAACCTTAAGCCTGCTCCTCGAAACCAAGCCCAAATCTTTTTATCTTCGCGCAGATGTCTGACTTCCTGGTCTCCGCCCGAAAATACCGGCCTCAGCGTTTTGCCGATGTGCTGGGACAGGAACATGTGACCCGGACACTTAAAAACGCCTTGCTGCGCAACCAGATGGCCCATGCTTTCTTGTTCACCGGACCGAGGGGAGTAGGTAAAACCACTTGTGCGAGGATCCTGGCCAAGGTGATCAATTGTGAAAATGCCCTGAAAAACCAAGATGCGGAACCCTGCAATGCCTGTGAATCCTGCCGGAAGTTTGATGAGCAGCTTACCTTCAACATCATTGAAATCGACGCCGCATCCAACAATAGCGTGGAGGGTATGCGGAACCTGATCGAACAGGTCCGTTATCTTCCGCAGCAGGGCAAATACAAGGTGTTTATCATCGATGAAGTGCATATGCTGAGCAATGCCGCCTTCAACGCCTTTCTCAAAACCCTGGAGGAACCTCCCGCCCATGCCATTTTTATCCTGGCCACCACCGAAAGACATAAAATCATCCCGACTATTCTTTCCCGCTGCCAGGTCTATGATTTCCGCAGGATCCAGCCTGAAGAGATCGTAAAACAACTGGAAGAAGTAGCCAAAGACCAGGAAATCAAAACCGAAGCCGAAGCCCTTCATATTATTGCCCACAAGGCAGAGGGTTCGATGCGGGACGCCCTTTCCATCTTTGACCGGATCGCCAGCTTTGGAGGCAAACAAGTCACCTACGCAGGTACGATCAGCAATCTGAACGTCCTGGACCATGAATATTTTTTCAATCTGGTTTATGGAATGCTGCGGGAAGACAGCATGGGCATACTTAAGACCTTCAGGGATATTCACCAACTGGGTTTCGAAGGGAATCATTTCATGGATGGCCTGGCAGACCATCTCCGCAACCTCCTGGTGAGCAAAGATCCCGGAGCTGCCCAACTGATCGAAGGCAGCCAGGACCTGAAGGCCAAATACCATGCCCAGGCCCAGGGCGCACCGGTTTCTTTTATCCTCGATGCGCTTGCCATCGCCAACGAATGCGACCTTCAATACGAGCGGGCCAGGAATAAACGATTGCATGTGGAATTGGCCCTGATCCGGATGTGTTATCTCCAACGTCTTTCCGACGCGATCCCAAGCTTTCCCCAGGAGGCTGAAAAAAAAAAGCCTGAACCCGGGCCAGCGCCTCCCCAGGTGATCATCAGTCCGCCACCTCCGGTTCACCTGGCCGTTTTTGATCAGGATCCGGTTGAATTCCAAAGGCCTGCGGCCCCCGCCGAACAAAAGTTGCCGAATCACTACGACACGCCCAAAATCCGCTCCCTGAAAGACATTCAGAAAAAAGCGGCGCAGAGCATCCAGGCCAATCCGGATTCGGCGGTGGAGCTGAAGATAGAAACCTTTGAACAAGCCTGGAAGGAGTTTGTGGACACCGTCGAGGTCTTAAGTCTTAAAACCGTGCTCAGCCAGGTGGAATTGGCGCTGGAACAGACGAAACTGCTGATCAAGGTGGGTTCTGCCCATGCCCGGAATATTATCCAGCTGGAAAGCTCTTTATTGGAAAAACTGCGGAATTCCGTGTCCGACAAAAGACTGGAAATCGCGATCGTGATCGACCCCGAAAAAGCCAAACTCATGGAGAGCCAGGTGAAAAAGCCGGTTTCACTAAAAGAGAAATATGAACTTTTGGTACAAGCCAATCCAAAAGTAGAAGATTTGATCCTGGCTTTAAAACTCCGGATCGACCATGGCTGATCTCCGTACCCAATCCTTTTGTTTATGTGGAAAGTTCTGATCAGGCCGGTTTTGTTTTTACTGGACGCGGAGACGGCCCATCATTTCACTCTTGGGCTGTTCAAATGGATTTGCCGCATCCCGGGCTGCAGAAGACTGATTAAAGTATTATTTGCTTTGCCTGAACAGCAAGCCGTGGAAGTGTTTGGATTAAAGTTTAAAAACCCGGTGGGACTCGCGGCCGGCCTGGACAAAGACGGTAAATACCTCCATGAACTTTACCTGTTGGGATTTTCCCATATCGAGATCGGTACCGTGACCCCGAGGCCTCAAACTGGAAATCCAAGGCCCCGGCTGTTCCGCCTCCCCAAAGACCAGGCTTTAATCAACCGGATGGGTTTTAACAATCTCGGAGCGGATGCCATGGCACAAAGGTTGAGATCGCGGAATAAACCGCCAGACCTTATCCTCGGCATCAACATCGGCAAAAATAAAGACACCCCCCTGGAACAGGCCACTGCAGACTACCTGGCCTGCTTTGAAAAATTGCATCCCTATGCGGATTATTTTACGGTGAATATCAGTTCACCCAATACTCCCGGTTTGAGAGGCCTTCAGGATAAAGCCCCACTGAATGAATTGCTGGGGGCGATCATGAAAGCCAATAAAAATTTGGCCCAGCCCAAACCCGTTCTGGTCAAACTGGCCCCGGACCTTGACGATGCCCAACTTGCCGAAGCAAAGGAGATCATATTGTCCCATGGCATCGACGGGATCATCATGGGCAATACCACCCTGGACCGTTCCGGATTGAGGACGGAACCGGAGCGGATCGAAAAGATCGGGGCCGGCGGACTGAGCGGCCTGCCCCTCTTGAAAAAATCCAATGAAAGGCTCTCCGCCCTGACCGGCTTACCCGGTAAAATCCCGGTGATAGGAGTTGGCGGCATCATGAATGGAGCGGATGGGCGATCTAAGCTCCGGGAAGGGGCGGTGCTGGTCCAGGTGTACAGCGGATTTATATATGAAGGGCCCGGCCTGGTCCGTCAAATTTGTGCAGCCCTTAACCGCCAGACCGACGCCCCGGGTTAATTTTCAATTACAAGTGGGCAAGACAGCCCTATTGTTTTCGTGAGGATAGGGGTAAATTGCAGGATGAATAAAAAAGGGTACCGCAGCAACGCCGGGGAGGGCGGCGCAATCCCTAAAGGCGGCAACGGCCACTACAGCATTGCCCTCATCGCCCATGATGGTAAAAAGCTGGATATGGCCTCCTTCATCTTCCGCCACCACGCCATGTTGAAAAACATGATCCTTTACGCTACCCACACCACCGGTACCTATATTGAAAAGGAAGGCATTCCGGTCATTAAATTATTGTCCGGCCCCAGGGGTGGAGATGCACAGATCGCGGCCATGGTCGCCGAAGGAAAGCTGCACGCCGTGATTTTTTTCCGGGACCCTCTGGACGCCCATCCGCATGAACCGGATGTGCAGATGCTGATGCGGGTCTGCGATGTGCATAATGTCCCGCTGGCGACCAATCCCGCCACGGCTACGATGATTATAGATACCCTGGCTGTGAAGCAGCCTTAGCCCACAAGTTCCCGCCACGTTTTTTGCTCACGATGGCACAAAGACTTAAGATTCTTTTCTCCCACAAAGGCCGCGAAGGCCACAAAGGATCAAAGGATTAGCAAATAGAATTTTTCTCCCTTCGCCGTTTACCTCCCGCGGCTGCGGAACTCCTTCTCCCACAAAGCCCGCGAAGGCCACAAAGCATCAAAGAATTAGCGAAAAGGATTTTGCTCCCTTCGCCTCCCGCGGTTGCGGGACACCTTTATCCATTCCTCCATTTCTCCAGTCTCCCTTCCTCCCACAAAGCCCACGGAGCCCACAAAGGATTAGCGAAAAGAATTTTGCTCCCTTAGTCGTTTACCCTTCGCCCTTCACCTTTATCCATTCCTCCATTTCCCCTGTCTCCCTTCCTCCCGTCTCCCTTTCTCCCACAAAGTCCACAGAGCCCACAAAGAATTAGCGAAAAGAATTTCGCTTCCTTCGCCTTTTTCCCTTCGCCCTTCGCCTCCCGCTCCAGAACGACTCGGGATGCGGGACTCCTTTCTCCCCAAAGCCCGCGAAGGCCACAAAGAATTAGCGAAAAGGATTTTTCTCCCTTCGCCGTTTACCTTTCGCCTTTCACCTTTTTACATTCCTCCCTTCCTCCTGTTTCCTTTCCTCCAACTTACTAACTTACCAACTTGCTAACTAATAAACTGCCCACGATCCCTTATTTTTGCCTCCTACAATTACTACAGTTATGTCTACTCCTTTTGATCTTGAAATGATCCGTGCGGTTTATGCAAGCTTTGGGGACAAAGTGAAAAATATCCGGCAGCAACTGGGTCGCCCCCTGACCCTGACTGAAAAAATCCTTTTCACCCACCTCCATGAGGATTCCCCCCTGAAGGATTACGAGCGGGGTGAGGATTATGTCTTTTTTGCCCCGGACCGGGTGGCCATGCAGGATGCCACTGCTCAGATGGCCCTGCTTCAGTTTATGCAATGCGGCAGGGACAAGACCGCAGTGCCTACCACCGTACATTGTGACCATTTGATCCAGGCCAAATCCGGAGCGGACACCGATTTGAAAACCGCCCTGGATAAAAATTCCGAAGTATTTGCCTTCTTAAGTTCCATCTCCGACCGGTACGGCATCGGATTCTGGAAACCGGGCGCGGGGATTATCCACCAGATCGTATTGGAAAACTATGCCTTCCCCGGAGGCATGATGATCGGGACCGACTCCCATACCCCCAATGCGGGTGGCCTGGGCATGATCGCGATCGGAGTAGGCGGCGCCGACGCCGTGGATGTCATGAGCGGGATGCCCTGGGAACTGAAAATGCCAAAACTGATCGGGGTAAAACTGACTGGCAAACTGAGTGGCTGGGCTTCCCCCAAGGACGTCATTCTTAAAGTTGCAGGAATATTGACCGTTGAAGGGGGCACCGGCGCAGTGGTTGAATATTTTGGCCCGGGCGCCCAGTCCATGTCCTGTACGGGCAAAGGCACGATCTGCAATATGGGCGCTGAAATCGGCGCCACCACCTCCACCTTTGGATACGATGCCTCCATGGGCCGTTACCTCCGGGCGACGGGTAGGGCGGTGATCGCCGACCTTGCCGACGGCATAGCCCAGGAACTGACCGGTGACGAGGCCTGTTATAAAAACCCAGAGGAATACTTTGACCGCGTCATTGAGATTGACCTGAGCAAACTGGAACCGCACGTGAACGGGCCCTATACTCCGGACCTGGCCTGGCCGCTTTCGGAATTTGCGGCTGCCGTAAAAGAAAAGGGGTATCCCGCTAAACTCGAAGTCGGGCTCATCGGCTCCTGCACCAACTCCTCTTATGAAGACCTGGACCGCGCGGCTTTTGTAGCCAAACAGGCCAAAGAGAAAAAATTAAAGGTAAAATCGGAATTCACTATTACTCCCGGCTCGGAACAAATCAGGTATACCGTCGAAAGGGACGGCCAGCTCCAGGCTTTTGAGGACATCGGTGGGATCGTACTCGCCAATGCCTGCGGCCCCTGCATCGGCCAATGGGCCAGGCATACGGATGATCCCAACCGGAAAAACTCCATCCTCACCTCCTTCAACCGCAACTTTTCCAAACGCAACGACGGCAATGCCAATACCCATGCTTTTGTGGCTTCGCCTGAAATCGTTACGGCTCTCGCGATTGCAGGCACCCTCACTTTCAATCCGCTCACCGATACGCTGATCAACGAAGACGGCCAGTCCGTGAAGCTCGATCCGCCGCAGGGCGAGGAACTTCCCTCCAAAGGATTTGATGTGGAAGATGCTGGCTACCAGGCCCCTTCCGCAGACGGGTCCTCCGTAAGGGTCGAAGTGAGGGAGGACAGCGACCGGCTTCAATTGCTCACCCCTTTTAAACCCATTACCCAGGAACAAGTCAAAGGAATGCGGATTCTGATCAAAGCAAAAGGTAAATGCACCACCGACCATATTTCCATGGCCGGCCCCTGGCTCAAATACCGCGGCCATCTCGAAAACATATCCAACAATTGCCTCATCGGCGCCATAAATGATTTCAACGGGGAAGCGAATAAAGTGCTCAACCTGGTGACCAATGAGTACATGGCCGTACCCGATTCGGCGAGGACCTACCAAAAGGCCGGCGTCGGAACGGTGGTCTTTGGTGAATTCAATTACGGGGAAGGCTCTTCCCGCGAACACGCGGCCATGGAACCCCGGTACCTGGGAGTCAAAGCGGTGATCGTAAAATCTTTTGCCCGCATCCACCAGACCAACCTTAAAAAACAAGGAATGCTGGCACTGACCTTCACCAATCCCGATGATTACGACCTGATCCGTCAGGATGATACGGTGGATATCGGAGGCTTCGAAGATTTTGCACCCGATGAAGCGCTTTATGTCGTCCTCCATCATGCGGACGGCACGATGGACCGGTTTGAAGTGGATCACAATTACAACGAACAACAAATAGAATGGGTAAAGGAAGGCAGCGCCTTAAATAAGATCCGTAAGGACCTTGGGGTTTCCTGATCGAAGGCCCAATCTCCAAATAAAAATTTGAACCGCATAGCTCGTCTTGAATGCTAAGGAACCGTAGGGGAAAGGAGGAGTTCTTTCTTTGCGGATTTTCATTGCGGTCTCAGGGGCCTTGGCGATTAGAAAAGGATTATAAACCGCAATGAGCGCAAAGAGCGCGAAGATTTTGCAGAGAAATGAGAAGGGCATGCAGGATTAGCGGCGGATTTGATTAATCCAACCCGGATCCCTCCCGGTTTTGTACTTTGAGAGGAATTTATTGCTTTCAGGTATGGAAACCTCCTACGATGCCATAGTGATCGGGTCCGGCATTTCCGGCGGCTGGGCGGCAAAAGAACTCTGTGAAAAAGGCTTAAAAACCCTGGTGCTTGAACGGGGAAGGGATATCAAACACATCAAAGACTATCCCACGGCGACCATGGCCCCCTGGGATTTTCAATACCGGGGCAGGGTGAGCCGGGAGTACATCGAAAAAAACCCCCTGATCAGCAAAGCGGCCGGTTTCGGTGACGATACCAAACATTTTTTTATTCAGGATGCGGACCATCCCTATATCCAGGAAAAACCCTTTGACTGGATCCGGGGCTACCAGGTCGGAGGAAAATCGCTCATCTGGGGCCGCGCATGCCAGCGCTGGAGCCCATATGAGTTTACAGCCCCCGAACGCCAGGGCTATGGGATGAACTGGCCCATAAATTACCAGGACATAGCCCCCTGGTACAGCCATGTGGAAAAATTCGTTGGAGTATGCGGCAGCCGGGACGGCCTCGAAGCGATGCCGGACGGGGAGTTTTTACCTCCTTTTGGCCTGAATTGCGTAGAAACCCATATGCGGGATAAAATCAAAGCCACTTATCCGGACCGGCATATGGTCGACGCCCGCTGGGCGCAGATCACCAGGGCGGATGAAATCTATCTTCAGCAGGGGCGCGGAAAATGCCAGGCTAGGAATATGTGCATGCGGGGTTGTCCCTTTGGCGGCTACTTCAGTTCGGTTTCGTCAACCCTGCCCTGGGCGGAGAAAACGGGTAATCTGACCCTCAGGCCCCATTCCGTCGTGCACTCCATCCTGTATAATGAAGGCACAAAAAAGGCAAGCGGAGTCAGGGTCATCGACGCGGTCAGCAAGGAGGAAATGACCTTTCATGCGAAAGTGATTTTCCTCAACGCCTCCGCCTTGAATTCCCTGCTGATCCTGCTCCATTCCAAATCCTCCCGGTTCCCCGAAGGCCTGGGCAATGAATACGACCTTCTTGGCCGCTATGTTGCTTTTCACAACTACCGGTCTTATACTTCGGGTCAACTCGACGGTTTTGAAGATAAATATTATTATGGCCGCAACCCGACCGAACCCATCATAGCGAACTACCGGAACCTGGGAAAACAAACCATGGATTTTGCGGGAGGCTACACCATTTTCACCGGAGCTTACCGGTCGGGATTTGAAACTTATGAGGGCCCCCAATTCGGCCCGGAATTTAAGGAGCATATGACCCGGCCCGGACCCTGGAGGGTGTACATGTATATGCAGGGAGAAACCATACCCAAAGAAACCAACCGGGTGAGCCTGAGCGACTCGGAAAAGGATCCCTGGGGCATTCCCCTCCTGGTGACCGATGTGGGTTATGATGACAACGATGACCGGATGGTGAAAGACTTTATGCAGGAATCCGTGGATATGATGCATGCCGCCGGCTGTCGCGACATCAGCACCGGTGACAATCACCAGGCTCCAGGCCTGGATATCCATGAGATGGGTGGCTGCAGGATGGGCACAAACCCCAAAAACTCCATGCTCAACGCCTGGAACCAAATGCATCTCTGTAAAAATGTATTCGTCACCGACGGCGCCTGCATGACCAGTACGGGCAATCAAAGCCCATCCATACTATATATGGCCCTCACCGCCCGCGCAGTGAGTCACGCCGTGGATGAGTTAAACAAACGCAATTTGTAGTCACGGACCCTTTCTCCTCCCACGGTTGCGGGACCCCCTTTTCCCACAAAGCCCACCAGGCCCACAAACCAAACAAAGGATTAGCAAAAAGATTTTTGCTCCCTTCGCCTTTTTCCCACAAAGCCCGCGAAGGCCACAAAGCAAACAAAGGATTAGCAAAAAGAATTTTGCTCCCTTCGCCGTTCACCTTTCGCCCTTCGCCTCTTTCCCTTCGCCGTTTACCTTTCGCCCTTCGCCTTTATCCCACAAAGCCCACCAGGCCCACAAAGCAAACAAAGGATTAGCAAAAAGATTTTTGCTCCCTTCGCCTTTTTCCCTTCACCCTTCGCCTTTCGCTATTGCTGGACTCCTTTATCCCACAAAGCCCGCGAAGGCCACAAAGCAAAGCAAGGATTTGCAATTAGAATTTTGCTCCCTTCGCCGTTTACCTTTCGCCCTTCGCCTTTTTCCCACAAAGCCCACCAGGCCCACAAAGCAAACAAAGTATTTGCAAAAAGCATTTTGCTCCCTTCGCCGTTCACCTTTCGCCCTTCGCCTCTTTCCCTTCGCCGTTTACCTTTCGCCTTTCACCTATCACCTTTTTCCATTTCTCCTATCTCCCTTCCTCCCGTCTCCCTTTTTCCCACAAAGCCCGCGAAGGCCACAAAGGAAACCAAGGATTTGCAAAAAGCATTTTGCTCCTTTTGCCGTTTACCTTTCGCCCTTCGCCTTATTCCCTTCGCCGTTTACCCTTCGCCCTTCGCCTTTTTCCTTTCGTCTCCCGCGGTTGCGGGACTCCTTTTTCCCACAAAGCCCGCGAAGGCCACAAAGCAAACAAAGGATTAGCAAAAAGATTTTTGCTCCCTTCGCCGTTTACCTTTCGCCCTTCGCCTTTCGCTATTACGGGACTCCTTTTTCCCACAAAGCCCGCGAAGGCCACAAAGCAAAGCAAGGATTTGCAATTAGAATTTTGCTCCCTTCGCCGTTTACCTTTCGCCTTTCACCTTTTTCCATTTCTCCTGTCTCCCTTCCTCCCGTCTCCTTTTCTCCCACAAAGCCCACCAGGCCCACAAAGCAAAGCAAGGATTTGCGATTAGAATTTTGCTCCCTTCGCCTTTTACCCTTCGCCCTTCGCCTTTTACTTTTCGCCTCCCGTAGTTGCGGGACTCCCTTCCTCTTGTCTCCTAAAATCCCTTATCTTGAAAAAAAATTCTTTCTCATGGATCAGCGAATCATCAACCTGTACGACGAATACATTCACAAGCCCCTGAACCGGCAGGACTTTCTCAACCGGTTGACCACCCTGGTGGGCAGTTCTGCGGCAGCCATGGCCATTCTTCCCCAGATTGAAGTGGATTTTACCCATGCCAACCGCACGCCGGATGCCGATTTATTTACGGAATACATTACCTATGCCGGAGTCCAGGGTACCATGAGGTGTTATGTGGCGCGGCCCAAGGAAGAAAAAAAGTACCCCACGGTGGTGATCATCCATGAAAACCGCGGGCTCAATGCACATATCGAAGATGTGGCCCGACGGGCGGCCCAGGCCGGTTATTTGGCTATCGCGCCGGATGCGCTCTCTCCCCTGGGACTGACTTTTGCAAACGAGGATGAGGCCAGGACCAAGTTCCGGGATTTGAAAGCAGAAGACAACAATGCCAACTTCATCCGGGTCTTCGAATACCTCAAGACCCGAAAAGACAGCAACGGCAATTATGGTTGTGTGGGCTTCTGCTGGGGAGGGGCCATGGCCAATACCCTTGCGGTGAACGTACCGGAATTGAAAGCCGCCGTGGCCTTCTATGGCCGTCAGCAACCTGCGGAAAACGTGCCCAAAATCAAAGCCGCCCTCCAGTTGCATTATGCCGAAATGGATGAAGGGGTCAACGCCGGGATCGTCGCCTATGAGGCCGCACTGAAAGCCAATAATATCCCCTATGAACTTTATATGTATGCAGGCGCCCAGCATGCTTTCCACAACGACACGGCCCCCTCGCGTTACCACGAAGCATCCGCCAAACTCGCCTGGCAAAGAACCCTCGATTTTTGGGCGAAATATTTATAATAATTCCCGAGGAAGATCCGGATTGGCACGGGACTTGTATTTTGAAATCACAAAACCAAGCTATTTTTTGACCCGGATTGCGATAAAAATTTTAATTTTGCAGCCATGTTAATTCATCACGGACATCATCATCACCATCTTTTGCAGCATGCAAACGGGTAATGGTTTGTCCTGATTGAAAACATAAAATATAAATCAAAGGCTTGCCGGACCCGGTGAGCCTTTTTTATTTTAACCAAATGGGTATATGACCAGACTAAATATAGCGATTCAAAAATCAGGCAGGATGCACGACGATTGTATGGTGCTCCTGCGGGACTGCGGGCTCAGGATTGAAACGGTCTCGGACCAGCTTAAAACCAGCGCGGGGGGATTCCCTCTGGATATTCTTTACCTGCGCAACGGCGACATTCCCGAATACCTTCAGGACGGGGTGGCCGACATTGCCATCCTCGGTGAAAATACGGTGATTGAAAAAGGCAGCCGGGTGACCGGCCTGCTTCCCCTCGGATTTTCCAAATGCCGCCTGTCTATCGCGGTCCCGCAAAAAAGCGGATACGAAGACCTCCGTTTTTTCGAGGGCAAAAGAATCGCCACCTCCTATCCCCGCACCCTGGCAAAATATCTCCGGGATAAAGGGGTCACCGCGGAAATCCACCAGATCTCCGGCAGTGTGGAAATCGCTCCCCATATCGGCCTGGCTGATGGAATTTGCGACCTGGTTTCCTCCGGCAATACCTTATTTCAGAACAAGCTGGAAGAAAAAGAAGTCATCCTGCATTCGCAAGCCTGGGTCTATGCCAACAATGAGCTGGATGCAGACAAAAAAGCCCTGGTGGATCAGTTGCTTTTCCGGATCAAAGCCACCCTCGAAGCGCGTAAAAACAAATACATCCTGCTGAACGCCCCTAAGGCTTCGCTCGATAAAATCATCTCCATCCTGCCGGGTATCAAAAGCCCAACCATCCTGCCCCTGGCCATTGAAGGCTGGTGCTCGGTACATTCCGTAATCCCCGAAAAAGAATTCTGGGAAGTCATCGATGCCCTCAAACAGGCGGGGGCCGAAGGCATCCTGGTGATCCCGATCGAAAAAATGGTGAGCTGAATATGAAAATATACCTTGAACCTCCCAGGGTGCAATGGGCCGAAATCACCCGTCGCCCATCCGGCCAGGACCTCAGCCAGGAATCCGTCGTGCAATCCATCCTTGACCGCGTTCGGCAGGAAGGCGATACGGCCCTCAAAAAGTATACGGAAAAATTCGATCAGGTCAGCCTCCAGTCCTTCGGGGTCAGCCAGGAGGAAATGGACCAGGCCGAAAAAAAACTGGACCAAAGACTGAAGGAAGCCATACAGATTGCCAAATCCAATATCGAAGCCTTTCACCGTTCCCAATGGCATGAACCCGGGATCGTGGAAACCATGACCGGGGTGAAATGCTGGCAAAAAACCGTCCCCATTGAAAAAGTAGGTTTATACATCCCGGGTGGTACAGCCCCCCTGTTTTCCACCGTCCTGATGCTGGCAACACCGGCCGGGATAGCGGGCTGTAGGGAAATCTTGTTGTGCAGCCCACCGGACAAATTCGGTTCCGTACATCCGGCCATCTTGTATTCGGCCAGGCTTTGCGGGGTGACCCGCATCTTCAAGGTTGGGGGCGCCCAGGCCATCGCAGCCATGGCTTACGGCACGAAAGAAATCCCCGCGGTACACAAAATATTCGGGCCTGGAAATTCTTTTGTGACCCTGGCAAAAATGAAGGTGCAGCAGGAGGGGATTGCCATTGACCTGCCCGCCGGTCCTTCCGAAGTCCTGGTGCTGGCGGATGAGTCCGCCGACCCCTCTTGGGTGGCCAGTGATTTGTTGTCGCAGGCGGAACACGGCCTGGACAGCCAGGTGGTGCTGGTAGCGGATTCGGAAGATTTTGTCCGCCAGGTTGGCCTGGAAATGGAAAGCCAGCTCCAGGAACTTCCCAGGAAAAAATACGCCACCGGCTCCCTGGCGCATAGTCACGCCCTGGTCCTGAAAGACCGGAAAGATCAACTGGATTTTATAAATGAATATGCCCCTGAACACCTGATCCTCAACCACAGGGACGCGGACGCCATCTCCAATGAAGTGATCAATGCCGGATCGGTTTTCATCGGGCCCTATTCCCCGGAATCGGTAGGAGACTATGCTTCTGGCACCAATCACACGCTTCCGACCAGCGCCTATGCCAAAGCATACAGCGGGGTCAACCTCGACGCATTCACCAAAAAAATAACCTTTCAGAAACTTGACCCCGAAGGCCTTCAGGCCATAGGCCCTTATGTGGAGCTCATGGCCCAGGCCGAACAACTTACCGCCCATCAACGGGCCGTATCCAAACGATTAAACAAACTGAACCGTCCATGACCATCGAATCCCTCATCCGGCCCAATATTTTAAAACTGAAGCCCTATGCCTCGGCCAGGCATGAATTCACCGGCAAGGGAGAGGTGTTCCTGGACGCCAACGAGAATCCCTTTGATACCGGGGTCAACCGTTATCCCGATCCTTTGCAGGAAAAGCTTAAATCGGCCATCGGCCGGCTAAAAAACATCCCTACGGACCAAATTTTCCTTGGCAATGGGAGCGATGAGGCCATCGACCTGATCTTGCGCATTTTTTGTGTGCCCGGCCGGGACGAAATCATGGTCCTGCCGCCTACCTATGGCATGTACCAGGTGAGCGCCGACATCGCCGATGTCCAGGTTAAAAAGGTCCTGCTTCAAGCCGATTTCCAGCCGGACCTCCCATCCATAAGGAATAACCTCGGGCCCCATGCCAAGGTGATCTTTATTTGCAGCCCAAACAATCCCACCGGCAACCTGATCCGCCGGGAGGCCATCGAAGAGATCCTTGAATTTTTCGGGGGAATCGTGGTGGTGGATGAGGCCTATACGGATTTTTGCCCTGAGGCCACGCTGCTGCCTTTATTGGAAAAATACGAAAACCTGATCGTGATGCAGACCCTGTCCAAGGCTTGGGGCATGGCCGCGATCCGCCTGGGAATGGCTTTTGCCTCCCCCCTGCTGATTTCTTATTTCAATAAAGTGAAGGCGCCTTACAATATCAATATCCTGACCCAGCGCTTTGCCCTGGAACGGCTTTCGAAAGAAGGCGAAATGAAGGCCCAGGTGCAATCCATCCGGCAGCAAAAAACATGGCTGACCCGCGAACTGGAATCCCTGAACGAGGTGCTGCAGGTCTATCCTTCGGACAGTAATTTTTTATTGGTCAAAGTCAGGCATGCGGAGGCCCTTTACGGTTATTTGTCGGCCCAGGGGGTCGTGGTGCGCAACCGGTCCAGGGAACCCCTCTGCGAAAATTGCCTCCGGATCACCATTGGCACGGAAACGGAAAACAGGACTTTACTGGAAAAAATGAATTTGTTTCAAAACCAAGCCCCGGTATGAATATGCAGAAAGTTTTGTTTATCGATCGCGACGGCACCCTGATCGTGGAGCCCCAGGACAATTTTCAGATCGATTCGCTGGAAAAACTGGAGTTTATACCCGGGGTCTTCACCTGGTTGGGTAAAATTGCCAGCCAGTTGGATTATACCCTGGTCATGGTGACCAACCAGGATGGATTGGGGACTCCTTCTTTGCCCGAAACAGATTTCTGGCCGGCCCAGAATAAAATGATGACCGCCTTTAAAAATGAAGGGATCCATTTCGCTGCCGTGCACATCGACCGCTCCTTTGAACATGAACATAAGGAAACCCGTAAACCCGGGACCGGTATGCTTAAAGAATACCTGACCGGTTCCTACAACCTCCCGGAAAGTTTTGTGATTGGCGACCGGCTCACGGATGTGCAACTGGCCGCTAATTTGGGTTGCCAGGCTATTCTATTTAACGACGATTTGGACTCGGCGGCGCTTGCGGTGGCACATCAGAGCCGTTCCTGGAAATCGGTTTATGAATTCCTCCGCCTCCGTTCCAGGGTCGTCCACCATCAAAGGCATACCAGGGAAACACAGATCGATATCCGGCTGGACCTCGACGGCACCGGTAAAAGCAGCATATCCACCGGCCTTGGCTTTTTTGACCATATGCTCGAACAGATCGCCCGGCATGGGGAATGCGACATGGAAGTCCGCTGCAAAGGGGACCTGCACATCGACGAACATCACAGCATTGAGGATACGGGCATCGCGCTTGGGGAAGCTTTTCTTAAAGCCCTGGGGGATAAAAAAGGCATGGAACGGTACGCTTTCCATTTACCCATGGATGAAGCGGATGCCGAAGTGCTGCTCGATTTTGGAGGCAGAGCCTGGCTGGTATGGGAAGCCGAATTCAAAAGGGAAAAAATCGGGGAAATGCCGACCGAGATGTTTTACCATTTTTTTAAATCCTTCTGCGACGCGGCTAAATGCAATCTGCAGGTTCGGGTCCGGGGTGAAAACGAACATCACAAGATCGAAGCCGTCTTCAAGGCCTTTGCCAAATGCATCCGCCAGGCAAAACGGCGTGACCCGGCATCGGACCTCCTGCCTTCCACTAAAGGGGTTTTATAAGGAAAGCCAAAAAACATGAAGCAGAAAATTGCAGTGATCGATTACAATGCAGGCAATGTGCAGTCGGTGCTCTTTGCCCTCGAACGGTTTGACGTGGCGGCGGTGCTTACCCGTGACCCGGACGAGATCCGAAAAGCGGACAAAGTACTCTTCCCAGGGGTGGGAGAGGCATCCACGACGATGGGCTTTCTCCGTGCCCGGGGATTTGACCAATTGATCCCCGGCCTGACCCAGCCCGTTCTGGGCATCTGCCTGGGCCTCCAGTTGCTCTGCGAACATTCGGAAGAAAACGATACGGCCTGCCTGGGCATTCTTCCCGTAAAGGTCAAACGGTTTGTGGCTACCTCTCACGAATTCAAAATCCCGCACATGGGATGGAACCAGCTGGAGCTTAACCAGCAGGATTGGCTGGCCCCTTCCATGGACCGGCAGTACGTGTATTTTGTCCACAGTTATTATGCGGAGCTCAATCCCTATACGGTAGCTTCCTGCACCTATTGCCAGCCCTTCAGTGCCGTGATTCACAAGGACAATTTTTATGCTACCCAGTTCCACGTGGAAAAATCAGGGCCGGTGGGGCTTAAGATCCTGGAAACGTTTTTGGACCTGTAAACGCTAAGTCAAATATGATCGTCTTTCCCGCAATCGACCTCATCGGAGGAAAATGTGTCCGACTCACCGAAGGGGATTTTGAACGCCTTACGGATTACCAGGCGGACCCGGTGGATACGGCAAAAAAATACGAGGATGCAGGCCTCAGCCACCTGCATCTCGTGGACCTCGACGGTGCCAGGAACAAAAAAGTGACCCAGTATAAGATCCTTGAAAAAATCTGCAGCAAGACCAATCTCAAAGTTGATTTTGGCGGGGGTATAAAGACGGACGATGACCTGCGCATCGTATTTGAAAGCGGCGGGGCACAGGCCAATGTGGGCAGCCTGGCCGTCTCCGAGCCTGAAATTTTCGAAGCCTGGATGGTCGAATATGGCTCTGACCGCATCATCCTGGCTGCGGATGTCCGGGATATGAAGGTGGCGGCCCATGCCTGGAAGGAAACCAGCCCAATCTCGATTTTCGACCTGCTCGACCGCTTTGAACCTCGCGGACTGATATACCTTACCTGCACCGATATTTCCCGGGATGGAAAACTCACCGGGGTAAACCATGAATTGTACAAGACCCTGATGGAAAAATATCCTGCCCTCCGGGTGACCGCCAGTGGCGGAGTGCATCATGTGAAGGATCTGCAGGGACTGTTGGAGATGCAATGTTTTGGCGTGATTGTCGGGAAGGCCATTTACGAAAACAAAATCCGGCTGGAGGAATTGGTTTCCTTCCAGTTGAACTAAAAAACATTTCATGTTAGCGAAAAGGATCATAGCCTGCCTGGACATCAAGGATGGCCGCACGGTGAAAGGCATCAATTTTCTCGGGCTCCGGGATGCCGGTGATCCCGTGGAACTGGGCAGGCTGTATAGTGATCAGGGCATCGACGAGTTGGTGTTTTTGGATATCACCGCCACCCATGAAAAAAGGAAAACCTTGAGCGCCCTGGCCCGGGCGGTAGCCAAAAACATAAACATCCCTTTCACCATCGGGGGAGGAGTAACTTCCGTGGAGGATGCCTCCGCCCTGCTGGAATCCGGGGCCGATAAAGTCTCGATCAATTCGGCTGCGGTGAGGGAACCCGATTTGATCAGGCGACTCGCCCTTGAATTTGGAAGCCAGTTTGTGGTCCTGGCGGTGGACGGAAGGCTGACCGAAAACGGTTGGGAAGTTTATATACAAGGGGGCCGGTTATCAACAGGCCTGCCCATGTACGATTGGATCAGGAAGGGGGTTGACCTGGGAGCCGGGGAAATCCTGTTTACTTCTATGAATCACGACGGAATGAAATCCGGCTTTGCGGTGGAAGCCACCCGTATGGTTTCCGAATCGGTATCGGTGCCGGTGATTGCCAGCGGAGGAGCGGGCACCATGGAGCATTTCGCCGATGTCTTCCGGGAGGGCAAGGCCGATGCCGCCCTGGCCGCCAGCATTTTTCATTACCGGGAAATCGGGATACCCGAATTGAAAGACTTTCTGCGTACCAGAAATATAGCTGTCAGAAATCAGCCATCAGAAGTCAGCCTATAGCCATCAGCTATCAGCCCATAGCTATCAGCTGAAAGCTGACTTCTGAAAGCTGACATCTGAAAGCTGATTGCTCTTTCTTATCTTTCCCGGATAAAACTCTCGAACCATTGAACAAGGGTATAGCGAAAATCATAGGGGCCTCTTCCGTAGGCACGCTCATCGAATGGTATGATTTTTACATCTTCGGCAGCCTGGCCGTGTTGATTGGTAAAAAATTGTTTCCGCCGGATGCAGGCGCCTCCGCCCTGATCAATACCTTGGCGATTTTCGCCGCGGGCTTTATTGTGAGGCCTTTTGGAGCCCTTTTCTTTGGCCGCATCGGGGACCTGGTGGGGCGCAAATACACTTTTATGCTCACCCTGGTCCTGATGGGGGTTTCCACCTTCCTGATCGGGCTGATCCCGGGATTCGATTCCTGGGGATATGCCGCCCCGCTGGCCGTGCTGGTCCTTCGCTTGCTCCAGGGATTGGCCCTGGGCGGGGAATATGGAGGTGCCGCGACTTATGTTGCCGAACATGCCCCGCCAACGCATCGGGGAATATACACCAGCTGGATTCAAACGACCGCCACTCTGGGCCTCTTTTTATCGCTTGGTGTGATTGTCTATACCCGTTACCTCATAGGTACCGAAGCATTTAATGACTGGGGCTGGCGGGTACCCTTCCTGGTCTCCATCTTCCTGGTCGGGGTTTCGGTCTATATCCGCATTCGTATGCGCGAATCGCCTTCCTTTGCCCGGATCAAGGCCGAAGGCAAAATTTCCGTCAATCCGATCAAGGAGAGTTTCAGCCACAAGGCCAATTTTAAAATGGTCCTGCTCGCCCTTTTCGGGGCGGTCATGGGCCAGGGTGTAATCTGGTACACCGGTCAGTTCTACGCCCAGTCTTTCCTTGAAAACACCTGCAAGATCGAATTCAACCAAAGCAGGTACATTCTGTTGATCGCGATCGCTTTCGCCACCCCCTTCTTTATTTTTTGGGGATGGCTGAGTGATAAAATCGGCAGGAAATGGATCATGATCGCCGGGATGGTGCTCGGGGTACTGACCTATCGGCCCATTTACCGTTATTTCTACGAAAAAACCAACAGCGTGGTCCTCGAGCGGTCTGAACCGGTCAAATCGACCCCCCTGCCCCTGATCCGCATGAAAAACGACGACGGGGATTCGGTGTTTGTCAATCAGCGGATCCAAACCCTGGCCAACGGGATCAGTTTCAAGCAGGCAAGGGTGGATATCCTTTTCAGGGATCCGGAGAAGGCGGACCGTGCCCTGGGACAATTTGCGATCATCGACAAGACCCTGCCCCCCGGTCTGTTTTGGATATTCGTATTTCTTGTTTTTATCCAGATCCTGTATGTAACCATGGTCTATGGCCCGATTGCCGCCTTCCTGGTTGAACTGTTTCCGACGCGGATCCGGTACACTTCGATGTCCCTGCCTTACCATATCGGCAACGGGGTTTTCGGAGGCCTGGTGCCATTTATTGCTACTCTGATCAGCAGTTTCCCGGGAAGCAATTATCTGTCGGGCCTGTGGTACCCGATTGGGGTGGCCCTGGTCTGTGCCATCATCGGCAGTCTTTACCTGGAGAACAAGATAAACGTGGAAAACCGGGACTAAGGCTAAGGTTAAGGTTAAGGCTAAGGTTAAGGCTTAACCTCAACCTCAACCTCAGCCTTAACCTTAACCTCAGCCTTAATCTCAGCCTCAACCTCAGCCTTCTCCAAACCCGGTTTCGTCTTTTTCCCCTAAGTTTACACTTCCATTAATCGCGTGAATATGTTACTGACATCCACCAATACCATTGAAGGGCATAAGATCCGGCATTACCTGGGCCTGGTGACCGGGGATACCATTATCGGCGCAAACCTGGTGAAGGATTTTTTCGCCTCCATCACGGATATCGTTGGTGGCCGGTCCGGGGCTTACGAAAAGGTGCTGAAGGAAGCCAAGTCTTTGGCGGAGGCCGAGATGGTCAACAAAGCCCTGTCCATGGGCGCCAATGCGGTGATCGGGATTGATTTTGATTACGAAGTCCTGGGCAGGGGCAGCATGCTGATGGTTTCCATGACCGGGACTGCCGTGATTTACGATGAGTTTGCAAAAAAGGAAGCATGAAAACAGACCTCAGCCAGATCCGGTACGATGCGGGCACAGGGCTCATTCCCGCCGTGATCCAGGATGAAATGACCGGGAAGGTATTGATGCTTGGGTATATGAACCGGGAAGCTTTGGAAAAAACCCGGTCCACGGGCAAGGTGACTTTTTTCAGCAGGAGCAAACAAAGGCTTTGGACCAAGGGAGAGACCAGCGGCCATTTCCTCCATCTCAGGTCTATAGCCACCGACTGTGATGACGATACTCTTTTGATCAAGGTCCGTCCCGAAGGCCCTGTCTGCCATGAAGGATTTGACACCTGTTTTCGTGAAATCAACCTGTCCGCTGATTTTATCCAGGAGCTTGAAAACATCATCAGGGACAGGAAAGCCAATCCCAAAGCGGGTTCTTATACCAATTCCCTTTTTGATTCCGGCGTTCAGAAAATAGCCCAGAAAGTGGGGGAGGAATCTGTGGAAACCATCCTGGAAGCCCAGGCTCCCGGAAAAGAAGCACTGGTCTACGAAGCCAGCGACCTGGTCTATCACCTGCTAGTCCTGCTTCAGGCCAAAGATTCGTCCTGGGGGGAGGTGATCGATCAACTCAAATTAAAACACGGTGCCCGGTGAACATCCATACCAGGCTTATTTATTTTCCCCGATAGGATATATCTATCTGGCTCGCTCTGAAATGGGACTGACCCACGTTCACCTGAGCCGGAAGGAGCCCGGCGATGATTTTTCCCAGGGACAGGACGACCTGCTTTTGGAAGCTAAAAAACAACTGGCTTCCTATTTCAGCGGATCTCTTCAGCGTTTTGATCTTCCGCTTGATTTCGGTAAAGCGCCTGAATTCAGCCAGGCGGTGTGGCGGTTGTTGCTGCAAATCCCCTATGGCCATACTCGGTCATACGGAGCCCTGGCGCGGGACTTGGGAGATATCCGCAAATCGAGGGCCGTAGGCCATGCCAATGCGGTAAACCCAATGGCCATCATAGTACCCTGCCACCGGGTGATCGGTTCTACCGGCGCCCTGACCGGTTACGCTTATGGAATGGATGCCAAGGAATTTTTACTGGCTTTGGAAAATCCAAACCGGGGTAAACAGACCGAACTGTTTTAGCTTTGCAATTAAATAATTAAAATAATTAATGAATTAAAAATTAAGGGCAGACCATTCTTAATTATTAATTCCTTAATTTTTTAATTACTACTAGCTTGCCATCTTCAATTCCCTTTCCTTCAACCCCAGGGTATTGCCATAACGGTTCACGATCTTGCTTTTCAGGTCCTGGCGGGCGAAGAAAATCCGGCTTTTGACGGTGCCCAGGGGAAGTTGCATGTCGTCGGCGATCTCCTGGTATTTGTACCCTTCGTAATGTTTCACGAATGGATAGCGGATGGATTCGTCCAGTTCATCCACCATATGAGTAAGTTCATCCATGAGGATATTGGACTCGCCCTGGTTTCCTGTGGAATTGGATCCTGAATTCAGGAAAAACAGGTTGTCGGTGGAATCAAAGAGGACCCGGGTCTTGGCTTTCTTCCTGTAATTGTTTATAAACAGGTTCCGCATGATCGTGAGCAGCCAGGCTTTGAGGTTGGTCCCTTCCTGGAATTTCTCCCGGTTGGTGAGGGCGCGAAAATAGGTTTCCTGGAGCAGGTCCTTCGCATCATCCTGGTTACGGGTGAGGTTGAAGGCAAAGCGGAGTAATCTATCTTTGTGCAGGTCCAGGGCGGAAAGAAAACTGGGCTGGGTCATCTTGTTTAATTTTTATGATTCAAAGTTAAACAAAAAATCCACTGTTTAGACTTTTTAAGAAAAAATTAAACAAAAAAAATTACTGTTGGGCTTTTCTGACCAGGCGATAGGCTATAATTGCAAATATAATATTAGGCAACCAGATACCCAAGACAGAAGGTATATTAGGGCTTCTTGAAAATACGATTGAAAATTTTGAAATAAATACAAAAACCGATCCAAGGGCAATGCCCAGGGCGAGATGCAGACCCAAACCTCCCCTGACTTTCCGCCCTGCGATGGCTACGCCGATGACGGTAAGGATGAGGATCGTAAACGGATCGGCCGTTCTGCGCTGGATTTCATTGATATAAACCTTGACCGGATTGAGCCCCCTGGAACGTTCCTTGTCCACCAGGGCCTGTAGTTCTGGAGTGGTCATCAGGTCTTTTTTCTTGGAATAAAACTCAAAGTCAGAAGGCAGGATATTGAGGGCCGTATCGATTTGCTGGTTTGGATGGAGGGTGATCGTTTCTACGGAGTCCTCGTAGGTCCGGATCTCATAATCCCTGATTTTCCAACTGTTCCGGGTTTCTTTGTTCCATTCCAGGAACTGGGCTTTGAGCATGTAAATCAGGGTGGTGCCCCTGAATTTTTCCAGCCGGAAGGAATAACCCAGGCTGTCCGCGGCCGAATAACTTCTCAGGTATACTTTGGTATCCGGGGAGATGAAAAAATGCATATTTGTTCCGGTGGTAAGCCGGTCGCTGGACCTTTTGATAAACCTCCTTTCAAATTCCAGTTTTGGTTTATTGGCTATCGGAATGATAAAATGATTGGCGATCAAAAGGATGACCGTCAGCAAAGAAGCCGCCACCAGGTAGGGGCGAAGGAGCCTGGGGAAACTGACGCCTGCGTTGAGTATGGAAATGATTTCCGAATTATAGGCCAGCCGGCTGGTGAAAAAGATCACGGCGATCAGCGAAAAAAGGGGCCAGAGCAGGCCATTGATGAAAGGGATGTAATTGAGGTGATACTGCCCCAGGATTTCCCCCAGGCTGAGCACCTTGGACGCATCCACGAATTTTTCTGCCTTTTCACTGAAATCAATGACCATGGCGATCAGGGTGAATAAAAAGGCCGTGAAGAAAAAACTTCCGAGGTATTTCCGGATGATATACCAGTCCAGGATTTTCAATTCAACCGGGTTTTGATTTTTTCCAACATCTGGTTTTTCCAGGGGGTAAAGATACCTTCTTCGATTTTTTGCCTCGCGGTATCCACCAGGTAGAGGTAAAAACTCAGGTTTTGGATGCTGGCGATGCGGGCGCCGAGCAATTCATTGCTCTGGACCAGGTGCCTCAGGTAGGATTTTGAAAAAGGCTGGCTATAGGTTTCCGGCAGGCCGGGATCAATGGGGCTTTGGTCAAATTTCCACCTTTGGTTTTTGATGTTCAGGATGCCTTCCGTGGTATAGATCAGCCCGTGGCGGGCATTGCGGGTGGGCAGCACGCAGTCAAAAAAATCGATGCCCAGGGCGATGGACTCCAGGATATTTTCAGGGGTGCCCACGCCCATGAGGTAACGCCCTCTGGATGCGGGCAAATATTGATTGACCAGGCGGATCATTTCGTACATGTCCTGGTTTTTTTCTCCCACGGACAAACCGCCTATGGCATAAACCGGGGCCTCAAAGCCGGAGATGAACTTCGCCGATTCGGTCCGCAGGTCTTGATACACGGAACCCTGGCAAATGGGCAGCAGGGCCGGCTGATAATCGTAAGGAAGGCTCGCCTGGTTAAAATAACTGAAGCAACGCTCCAGCCAGCGATGAGTCAGTCCCATCGACTGTTTGGCATAGGGGTATTCGCAGGGGTAAGGCGGGCATTCATCAAAGGCCATGATCAGGTCGGCTCCGATCTGGAGTTGAATTTCCATTACGGCTTCCGGGGTGAATAAATGCCTTGACCCGTCGATATGGGAAGAAAAGGATACCCCTTCTTCCCTGATCTTTCTCAATTTGCTCAGGGAATAGACCTGGTAGCCGCCGCTGTCGGTCAGGACCGGCCCGGGCCATTGCATAAAACGGTGAATGCCGCCCGCAGCCTGCAATACGCCGGTGCCGGGGCGGAGATAAAGATGATAGGTATTGCTCAGGATGATCCGGGCATGCACGGGTTTTTTTAATTCCTCGGGACTGACCCCTTTGACGGAAGCCGCCGTACCGACAGGCATAAACACCGGGGTGGGCACCTCGCCGTGATCCGTGCGCAGGATACCGCTGCGCGCTCCGCCGGCCGGGTCAGTGGCTTTTAACTCAAAGGATACCCCCATACCCTCATACAAAATGCCTGGAACTGTCCAGCCTCAACAACACGGCGGTCATCAGGGAAAATACGATGCAGGAAGAGCCCCCGTAACTGATAAAGGGGAGGGGTATGCCCATGATGGGAACCAGGCCCATGGTCATACCGATATTGATAAAAAAGTGGACGAGGATAAAACCCAGGAAGCTGTAGGCATAGACGCGGGTGAAGGTATTCCTGGCCCTCTCCCCGATGGCGATGGCCCTTAACATCAGCAGTACAAACAAACCGATGATGGCTATGATGCCCAGGAAGCCCTGTTCTTCCCCGATGGTGCTGAAAATAAAATCGGTGCTCTGTTCCGGTACGTAATTCAACTTGGTAAGGGTGCCCTCCAGAAAACCTTTGCCCGAAAAGTTGCCCGAACTGATGGCCAGTTTGGATTGCAGTACGTGGTACAGGTTACCCCGCGGATCGCACATTTCCGGCCTGAGCCAGACGTTGATCCGTTCACGCTGGTGCGGTTTCAGAAAATTATCGACCGTATACTGGGATACTTTCGTGAAAGCGGCTCCTGCAAGGATGGAGGGAACGAGGATGATGAGCAGGCGCTGTAAACGTTGCTGGTATCCCTGATAAATAAAAAAAGCAAGACCGGTTCCGAGTAAGCCCAATACTGCCATGATCGGAACTTTTGACCAATAAGAAGCCATGATCAGTCCCCAGCTGGCCAGTACTATAAACAGTTGTTGGTTGTTTTTCCGCAGTTGGCTGTAGATCAGGGTGGATCCTATGGCAAGGATATAAGCGATGACATAAAGGGGATCGAATTTGAGCGCCAGGATAAAGAGCGCCAGCAGCGCCAGCCCGATGATATACCACACCGGGTTAAATCCTTCCCGGAACAGGAGGACAAAAAATGAACCGAAAGTGATGGCCGACCCCGCATCCGGCTGCATCAAGATCAGGCCGATGGGGACCGCAAAAAGCATCATGGCGATCAGCCTCGACTTGAATTGTTTGAGGTTGGTCTTGAAATAGGACAAATAGGCCGCCATGGCAAGCATGGTCCCGAATTTGGCGAACTCGGAGGGCTGGAACGAAAAGCCGCCCAGGTTGAACCAGGAGGTCGAGCCTTTGATTTTTTGTCCAAAAAACAGGACCGCGACCAGGAAAAGCAGCCCCAGCAGGTAGATCGGGTAGGAGAGCGAACTCCAAAACTTAAAATCGGTGATAAACACCAGCAGAAACAAAAAGGCTGAAATGATGATGGCAATCAATTGTTTGCCTGCATTGGTCCTGAAAAAAGGGGTGGTGGACTCGGTCAGTTCTGAATAACCGGACGCATAGATCATCATCCAGCCGATCACCACCAGGCTGATATAGGTGGCCAGGGTGATCCAATCCACTTTGGCAAATTCCTTGTTCCTGCTGATGATGGAGCTCATAAATTCAGGACTTCCTCCCTGCGGATGCGATCGGACACCAGGGTGGCCGAGCGAAAGGTTTTGCGGATTTCATTCAGGCTGCGCATGGCTTCGGAATATTCGGTGAACACCCCGACACGGATCTGGTAATAAGGATCGTTGAGCAGCCATTTGGAACTGTATTGGGGAAAGCGGCTCCGGAAATTGGACAGGGCGGACTCCATTTCCCTCCGGTCGGTGGAGGCAAAGACCTGGATCCTCCATCCGGGGAAATCCGCACGTTTCAGGTTGTACTGAATAAAATAGTCGTTGAGCCTGGTGATGGCTGGGCTTTCGATCACCTGCAAGCGTCCGGTCTGCGCCTGGCCAAGGCCATAAGCAAAACAAAGCATCAGCATCAACTTCATGGATAATCTCATATTCAGACTAAATATACTTTTTATCAGGCATTGGCCCCATGGCACTGCTTATATTTCTTACCGCTGCCGCAGGGACAGGGATCGTTTCGTCCGATCTTTTTGTCCGCCCGGCGTATGGTTTCCACTTTCTGGGGCTCTCCTGCGGATTGCATGGCGGCCCGGCGCCGGTTTTGTTCCTCTTCGGCTGCCCGGTTGGTGGACACCCTGGAAAGATCGGTTTTCCTTTCCTTGGCCTCCTGGGGCGCCCGGTCTGCCTGGATCATGAGCTGTCCGTCCATGAGGTAAGAAGCCACTTCCCGGTTGACCTTGCCTACCAGTCCCTCAAACAAACCATAAGCTTCCATTTTATAGATGACCAGCGGGTCTTTTTGTTCGAAACTGGCTCCCTGGACGGAATCTTTCAGTTCGTCCATATTACGGAGATGTTCTTTCCAGCTGTCATCGATCAGCGCGAGGTTGACCGCTTTTTCAATGTCCAGCATGATGCTCTTGCCATTGGTTTTGACCGCCAGCTCGATGTCGGCGGAGATCGGGAGCATCCTGGAGCGGCCGTCGGTGAAGGGAATGGAGATCCTTCGGTACCGCTGCCCTTCGCGCTGGTGCACCTGGCGGATGATGGGCAACAGGACTTCTGTGATCTGTTCCTTTTTGCGGTCGTATTTGCCCCTCACCATGCCCAGGTACCTGTCCAGGACTTCTCCGGCATTTCCTTCCTTAAAATCGGCGGCGTCCATTTCGGGGTCCAGGCCCAGGGTGCGCATGGATTCCTCGCGGAAACCGTCAAAATCCCCGGCGCTTTTATAGGATTCCACCAGACTTTCGGCGACGGTCAGGAAGATGCGGTTGAGGTCAACGGCCAGCCGCTCACCGGATAAGGCGTTCCTGCGTTTGGTGTAGATGGCTTCCCGCTGGATATTCATCACGTCATCGTATTCCAGCAACCGCTTGCGGATGCCGAAATTATTTTCTTCCACTTTTTTCTGTGCCCTTTCGATGGATTTGGATACCATGCTGTGCTGGATCACTTCGCCTTCCTTGTGGCCCAGGCGGTCCATCCAGGCGGCCATTCTTTCCGTGGCAAAAAGTCGCATCAGGCTGTCTTCGAGGGAGACGTAAAACTGGGAGGTTCCGGGGTCGCCCTGCCGTCCCGCCCGTCCGCGCAACTGACGGTCCACCCGCCTGGATTCGTGCCGCTCGGTGCCCACGATGGCGAGACCGCCCAGGGCCTTGATTTCGTCGGAGATCTTGATGTCCGTTCCCCGGCCGGCCATGTTGGTGGCAATGGTGACATTTCCCCTCTTCCCGGCTTCGGCCACGATTTCGGCTTCCCGCTGGTGCTGTTTGGCGTTGAGCACATTGTGTTTGATGCCCCGGAGCTGCAGCATGCGGCTCAGTTTTTCGGAGATCTCCACGGAAGTGGTGCCCACCAGCACGGGCCTTCCCGCGGTGGATAAAGCGACAATCTCATCAATGACCGCGTTGAATTTTTCCCTCGCGGTTTTAAAGACCAGGTCCTCCCGGTCATCCCGCACGCAGGGTTTATTGGTCGGGATCACGACCACATCCAGCTTGTAGATGTCCCAGAGTTCTTTGGCCTCCGTCTCGGCGGTACCCGTCATCCCGGCGAGCTTGTGGTACATCCTGAAATAATTCTGGAGGGTGACGGTCGCATAGGTCTGGGTGATGTCGCCCACTTTTACGTTTTCCTTGGCTTCGATGGCCTGGTGGAGCCCGTCCGAATAGCGGCGGCCCTCCATCATACGCCCGGTTTGTTCATCCACGATTTTCACCTGGCCGTCCATCACGACGTATTCCTCGTCCCGTTCAAAAAGGGTATAGGCTTTGAGCAACTGGTTGACGGAATGCAGGCGTCTGGATTTGATGGCGTAATCCTGGATGATTTTTTCTTTGGACTCCCTGCGGCCGGCCTCATCCAGGTCCGCATCCTTTTCGATGTCGGTAAGACTGGTGGCAATATCGGGAAGGATAAAAAAACCAGGGTCCTCGTTGCCCTGGGAAAGATATTCCCCGCCCTTGTCGGTCAGTTCAACATTGCGGTTTTTTTCATCAATGGTAAAGTACAGAGGAGCATCCGCCTTATGCATGTTTTTGGACTGCTCCTGCATGTAATAGTTTTCGGTTTTTTGAAGGATCACCTTCATGCCTTCTTCGCTGAGGAATTTGATCAGGGCCCTGTTTTTGGGCAGGGCGCGGTAGGAACGAAAGAGGGACAGTCCTCCTTCGCCTTCTTCATTGCCTGTCTTCCCTTCGGCAATCAGCCGGCGCGCTTCGGTCAGAAACTGGGTGGCCAGTCTCTTTTGGGCTTCGATGACCCGCTCCACCTTTGGTTTGAGGTCGAGGTATTCCTGTTCTTCCTGACCCTGGGAGGCGGGGCCGGATATGATGAGGGGGGTCCTGGCGTCGTCGATCAGGACCGAATCCACTTCGTCCACCATGGCAAAATGGTGCTTGCCCTGGACGAGTTCATCCGGGGAGACCACCATATTATCCCGGAGGTAATCGAAACCGAATTCGCTGTTGGTACCGTATATGATATCGCAGGCATAAGCTTTTTTCCTTGCCGTGCTGTTGGGCTGGTATTTGTCGATGCAATCCACGGTTAACTGGAGGAATTCGTGGATGGGTCCGACCCATTCGCTGTCCCGGCGCGCCAGGTAGTCGTTGACCGTCACGATATGTACTCCCAGACCGCTGAGGCCATTGAGATAGGCGGGCAGGACGGAGACCAGGGTTTTTCCTTCCCCGGTGGCCATTTCCGCGATTTTGCCTTCATGCAAGGCGGTGGCCCCGATGAGCTGGACGTCGTAGGGCACCATATTCCATTTGATGGCCCCTCCGGCGGCGACCCATTCATTGGCCCAGAGAGCCTCGTCGCCTTCGATCGTGACATAAGCTTTTTGGGCGGCGATGTTCCGGTCGTGTTCGGTGGCGGTCACCCGGATTTGGTTGTTTTGGGTAAAACGCCGGCAGGTTTCTTTGACCACGGCGAAAGCCTGGGGGAGGAGTTCCAGAAGGATCTCTTCCAGGAGTTTGTCCCTTTCTTTCCCGAGCCGGTCGACTTCTTTAAACAGTTCTTCTTTTTGTTCGGGGTCGGCTTCCTCGTTGGCCTGTTGGCGGGTTTCGTTGATCTGGGCGTTGATCTCAGCCAGCCCTTCTTCGATGGTTTGGCGGAACCGGCGGGTATGGTCCCTCAAGTCGTCGTTGGAGATTTCCTGCAGGGTGGAGTAGTAGGCAAGCGCCTGGTCTACAAGGGGTTGATATCTGGCCAGGTCCTTATCCTGTTTTGAGCCTCCGAAAATTTTTTTGAGGCCGCTTTTCAATAAATCAAACATAGTGGAATGTGTATGCTAAGCCGGGCAAAGGTACAGGAAATAGGGGAGTGTAAAACCCGCTCAGGACCTCTTTAGTTTTTCTCTCGCCTCACTGGCGAGACTATGGACTCCGTACCAGGTCACCCCCCGGAAAACAAGGTCGGAAAGGATGAGCAGGACCGAGGCGGTAATGAAGGTCGTATTGCGGGCGGAGAAGGCCAGGCTCGTCCATTCGGGCCGGAAGGGATCGATATAAAAGGTTTGTACTGAAATGATGAGGATCGACAGGAAGTACAGGAAGATGGACAGCCCCTGGAGCACGTGCAGGTAAGCCGGTTTGACCTGCAGCCGGTTTTTGATCAGGAAGAGGCGATAGGTATTTTCGCCGGGGTTCATTTTGATCAGTTCGGAAAGGATGTGGTCGCTTTTGGTAAATTCCTGGAGATGATATAGGGAGGCCGCTTTCTGGAACAGGGTTTTTTCATAAATGTCCTCGCCCCGGTAGACCTTCAGGTTGTTGATGATGGCGGCTTCGATGATCACATCCGACATGTCGGCGTGTTTCTGGTAGGCCCCGGCCTCGAACAGGGACCGGACATAGGCCGTCATGATCTCAAAATACTCTTCAAAGTCCAGGGATTTGATGATGAAGGCGTGCTCTTCAAAAAACCGGATGATGGTATGATAGGCCTGGGGGTCTATTTCCCTGAACTGCCTGAAGCAGGCGGAGAAGGTCTCTGTTTTTTGCGGATACACGACCTGATAAAATTAAGTCGTTTGGGAAAATGGTTCAAGGGAAATTAGAAGGTTGCATGATTAGGATGAAATTTAACATCTCCGCGAATCACGCAACAGGACACCGACCTTATCCTCAAAAAAAAAGCCCCGAATCAGAAGGATCGAGGCTTCAGTGGGAGTTGACGGGATCGAACCGCCGACCCTCTGCTTGTAAGGCAGAATTTTTGCATTTTTGATCTTCAGTATTTTATCTCGGTTTCCTTACTGCCACGCTGGAAGTGCCTAATTTTACAGTATCTCCAGGCTTTTGATATTTATTGAATATCTATCGACTTTTTGGCAAATTTTTTGGCAAATCGTCAAGAAGCTCCGTAATTTGCCAAAAAAGCATAAAGGACATGAACGAATCCCGGCCGAAGGTCTACCTTACTTTAGACAGGAGGAGGCCAAAAAATGACGGTACATTTCCCGTTAAACTTTATATCTACGATCCAGCTACAACCCGATCAAAACGGTATTCTACAACCCTTTCCTTTGCCCCAGAAGAGTTTAAAAGTATTTGGCAGACTACCAGGCCCAGGGCGACCTACCTCGCCATCAGGGAGGATCTGAGGGCCATTATTTCAAAAGCCGAAAAAGACCTGGAAGGAATTCACCCATTCAGTTTTGAAGCCTATGAGGCAAAATTATTCAGGCCATCAGCGGAGGGGCAAAACGCATTGTGGCACTACGACGAACGCATCCGGAGCCTGAAAGAGCTAAAACAAATAGGCACCGCATCCTGGTATAAATGTTCAAAAAAATCCCTGCAACAGTTCCTGGAGCATCAGAAGGACCGGAATATCGACAGGTTGAACTTTGACAAGATCACGCCTAAATGGCTGCGGCAATACGACTTTTTCATGCAAGAGTCCGGCAAATCAAAAACCACGATTGCCATGTATCTAAGGGCCCTCCGCGCTGTCTTCGTTGACGCGATCAAGTCGGGATATATTGACCGATCCCAGCATCCTTTCGGGGAGGGGAAATACGAACTGAAAGAGGGGGGGAGGGTTAAAAAGGCGCTTTCAAGGGAGGAACTGAAACTGTTATACATCAGCGAACCCGCCAACCCGGAACAGCAAAAGGCAAAAGACTTTTGGTTTTTCTCCTACCTCTGCAATGGAATGAATGTAAAGGATATTATCAATTTCCGATATGGACAGATCGGCAAAGACAGTTTTGTATTTGAAAGAATCAAGACCAAGAACACCAACAGGCAGAGCCAGCCGATCCAGGTATTTCTTAATGAACACGTCCGGTATGTAATTCAGGAATACGGCAACCAGTCAACCGGCCGTCCCAATCAACTGGTTTTCCCTATTCTTTCGGATACTGACAGCGCGGAGCGGCAACACATGAAGACCCAGGCATTCACCCGGTTCATCAACCAGCACATCAAAAAACTGGCAATGGCCAACGGGATCACCGGAGAGATAAGCACCTATTTTGCCCGGCACAGTTTCGCCACCGGATTAATCCGCAACGGCAAACCCATTGCATTTGTTCAGGAGGCCCTGGGCCATGCCTCCAGCAAGACCACCCAAAACTATATCGCCGGTTTTCTCAATGATGAAAAGAAGGAAGCGGCCGAAGCCACTTACCAGGATTTGATTTCTTAACTTTAGGGGAAAGCATAAAGTACATGGAAACCGACAAGAAGGCAAGGCTAATATTTGAAATACCTAAAGTAGATGGTTACTTTGTCAACCCAAATTTTTTCAAAAGCAATGAGCTAATTAAAACCAACATAAACAGGCCAACAGTAGAAGAAGCCCATTGGACAGTAATTCATAATGGCAAAAAATATAAGGTCTTTGTAGCCGAACTGTATGCAATTCTTAGTGAAATGGCTATTCCATTACCGGACGGAAACACATTCAATGGAAGAAAATTTATTAAAGACTATGCAACTGGATTTAATAAGGGGACAGATTATTTTAATTCTGAATTTGCTTTAAAAATAGACACCCTCTATAGTAGTGGATCATCCGGATATGTGGATAATTTGAAATCTTGTTATTTTAAAAAGGCACCTGATATTCAACATGGATGGATTTACTGGGCAAGTACATATCCTTTGATTATTAATCCAACAGTAATTGAGGAATACGGATTTTACGCTGGCATCATTAATGCTGTGAATAGCCTAAGGATTAAGCATCAGACATTATTTAAAGATTTTGAATCCAATGAATCAAAGTCGAATATTAAGGAAGGCCCAAAACCACGGGGAAAAGCATTTGCAATACACTATGTATTGGCCTACATTTATGATTGCATAGTGACCGGAGTTGCTTTACCAGTAGCAAGCGAAAAGAAAAGGTTGGAGCAAATATGCGCTGACAGGGAAATAGACCTTGCCGGGGATACATTTTATAGAAAATACAGAGAAGCAAGACGCATCGACTTAAATTCTAAAAAAGCCCTCACAAAAAAAGCGGGGAAGAATTGGGGAGAAATGGTAATATATCTTTCTAAAAATCCCGATGAAGTATATAAACACTTGAAAGACAAGAAGCTGGTATAGGGGCAAAAAAAGGACAAAATCCCCAAAATTCCCCGCGTAGGATTGTTACATAAATTTTTAAAATTATGTCTACAATTCTAAGCCCAAACGTCATTCTAAGCACAATCGATCCAGACTATCTGATCGAAACAATTTCTACCCGCGTCACGGAAAAACTTTCTCTATACCTTCCAGCGACGGCAAATGATCGACAAACCGATCCCAAAAAGCCACTCCGGCACTCTGCGGCCGCATCCTATCTTGGAATAGCCACTCAAACGTTGTACCAGTACATCAGCGAGGGCAAGATCAAGCCGCACAAACCCGGCAAGCACAATTTATTCTATAAGGATGATCTCGATGCGTTCATTCGAGGAGAGCAGCCGGTACAACCAGACGGAAGCCAATTTTTGAAACGCAATAAAAAAGCCCGGATATGAGTCATTACCCAGATTCCGAGCTGCATAAAGAACTCCCGCAAGATAACGGAATTCCGGGAAATCCTGAAGCGCGCAAGGCCGAAGCAGCCCGACTTCAAGCGGGCATCGCCACTCTGGAAAATGAGTATAAATCTAAGCATCCTGAGACGACCGAACCGCCGCGAATCGAAAAACACATCGGGCTATTTACGATCAACACCGCATCCGGATGGGTGACTGAAGCAATGAACCGATCGGTCCCTGGAATGCTGTTTGACACATTTTGGTATGAGGGTGAATTATGCATTTTATATGCAACTACTGGAGTTGGTAAATCTGTCCTTGCTGTCCAAATTGCAGACTCAATAAGTCGAGGGCTTGCGATCCCAGGATTTGAACTTGGAGTTACCGAGCAGCCTGTATTGTATATAGATTACGAACTCTCAGATATACAATTCGCCAAGAGATACGTAAATGCGGCAACCGGGAGCAAATACGATTTCAGCCCTAATCTATATCGATTAGAAATAAACCCAGAAGCAGACATCGCATCCGGGTTTCTCGAAATGGAATTCATGAATTCCATTAAGCAGGCTGTAACGCAAACCAATGCAAAAATTGTGATTGTCGACAACCTTACCTATTTGAAATCCGGGACGGAAAAGGCAGCCGAAGCCCTGCCATTAATGAAGACGCTAAACTCTTTAAAGAAAAAACTTAAACTATCAATCCTTTGCCTCGCCCACACGCCAAAACGCGATAAATCGAGACCGATCACCGAAAATGATTTACAAGGATCCAAGATGCTATCCAATCATTGCGATTGTTTATTTGCGATAGGTGAAAGTTCTCGCGACTCGGGGATGAGATATTTAAAACAGATCAAAACCAGAAACACAGAGAAGGTTTACGACTGGGATAACGTGGTACTCTGCACTCTTGAGAAACCGGACAATTTTTTGGGCTTTCGATTCTTGGATTATGGAACAGAGGGCGAACATCTCCGGGTAGAAATGGATGCCGACAGGGATGAGCTGAAGCAAAAAATTAAGAAAATGGCTGAGCTGAAAATGACCCAGCGTGATATTAGCAAGGAGTTGGGTATCAGTTTGGGCAAGGTGAATAAAATGCTAAAACCCGACTAAAATATTCCTGTTCACGCTGTTCACGCTGTTCATGCCATGAACAAAATGAACAAAATGAACACACACTATGAAAATCCACCTTCCTTCACTTCCGCGCGTTGAGTATCCACCAGGTTTTAAGGAAATCTGGCAGAAATACCGGGAGCGGGCAGAACAGATGCCACCGCACATATTTACCGGACAACCTCCGGCTGGTCCCCTCCGGCCGGAGAACTCCGGGATTCCTGAACCAGAACCCGAAACCACACCCACCATCACCGACTTGGAACGCCTCCGACGTACCCAGGCGATCATTAACAAGGGCATCGAAGACCGGATCATGCAGGCCGAAGTTGACCAGGACAGCCTGTCACCCCCCCTCCCCTGTATTGACGACTGGCAGGACATGGAGCGGTATTTCACATCCGCAACCATCCCACCCGAACCGTTCAGAATTGGCTGCGTTACCGTGAATGACCCAATTGAAGCCATCCGATACCATCTTTCAGGCTTAAAGGCAGCACCACCAGAAAGCCTGGTAGCTAAAGCGGACGTTTACCATCTTAGGGTAATAAAAGCTGCCCTGGAAGCCCTGGAACCGCCTCCATAGGGGGAGGGGCCATTCATTCCTTGGATGAACCGTCCCCGAAGAGCACGCTTGGGATCGTACACGTGCGCTGTCAAGTTTAAACTTGTAATTTTATCATTTAAAAGCACACTCAATGCGAACTACAAAACCCGTGCCCGCGAAACTGAAAGTTTTAAGGGGCACATACCGCAAAGACCGGGACGGAAAAGGATTAAAAGTACCACCCGGCCAGGAGATCCCGGAACCACCCGACCGCTTTAATAAGGATCAGAAAGCCCTCTGGCAGACCGTTTGCACCACCTTAAGGTCCGTGGATTTGTTGCAGCCGGTCGGAATCCCGCTGTTAATTATTTATTGCGACCAATCTAGGCTATACCAGGAAGCCTTTGACGAAGTAAAGAGAAGTGGAATGATCACAACCACAGTAACCAAATATGGAACGGTCATGAAAAAAAATCCGGCTCTGGAGGTGATGAATGGAGCTATTAAGATCATGCTCGCAATTTCCGACCAATTCGGTTTTACCCCATTGGCACAAAGCAAGATCAAGGGGGTGGCCAGGCAGGAACAGGAGTATAATGATGGTTATGATTTTTAAATTGGCCGATTTTAGTCCAAAACTATCCCCCAGCCAGTTGCAAATTTTTCTTATGCTTTATTTTCAATATGGAGCTAAAGATTTGACCTTGCCGACTATTTAATAAAGTTCAATTACAAGGATTTTGCCTTACCTAAACTCGAAGCTACCGAACCAACCCCAGCCGTTCAAGCATGGGTTGAGGAGAAAGTGTTGGAGCAGCTCGAACCCGTTTACTATTTCAATAAGCCCGAACAGTCAAAGCCTGAAAGCTGGGAACAGGATATTGCCCGTAAAGCTGAACCCATACAGCACGGTAACAAATGTTTCTCTATTCATTGAAAGCCAAAATAAATTTAAGATACCAAAGCCGAACTCTTTCCCGACCTTGTATGATGACCTAAAAACTGTCAGCATTTCTTGTTACAGCCCCTTCCAATTTAGGTAAAGGGGTTGTTTGGTATTTCGTATGCCCTTATACTGGTAAGCGTTGCCGAAAGTTATATTTAGCCAACACCTATTTTTATCACCGTTCAGCGTTCAGGGGCTGTATGTACGAAAAGCAAACACAAAGTAAAAAGTATAGAGATTTAGATAAAACGCTGGGTGTATATTTCCGGACCGACAAACTTTTTGAACAACTTTACAAAAAGCAGTTTAAAAAACAGTATGCGGGCAAGGCTACAAAAAAGTATTTGAAACTTATGCAGCAAATACAAAAAGCCCAAAGCATAAGTTACAAAGAACTTGAAAGAGCATTGATATGCTCTTCTGGGAGGTAGAAAGTAATTTTTAATATATTCGTGTATGTAAAAATCTTAAAATTAAGAACCTTTGACTTACCAAAGGCTTTAAATGCAACAGTTGCTTACATTTAACAAATTGTATCGAAAATGCTAGGACACCGGGAAGATTTATGCCAAAATAATTGACCAGCGCAAACGGGAAACCTCCGAAAAAATTGAATTAGAGCTATGACTTTCGGCAAAGTATTAGACAAATACCGCAAATATTCCTTTTCAGAACAAGACAAAGGAGAAAGGTTTGAGCGCTTAATGAAAGCCTACCTGCTTACAGACCCCAAATATGCCTATAAATTCAAAAAGGTTTGGCTATGGAGTGAGTTTCCCGGAAAGGTTGATTTGGGAGGCTGGGACACCGGCATTGACTTAGTAGCCCTGACCATTGAGGGCGACTATTGGGCTATACAATGTAAATGTTATTCAGAGAGCGCTATAATTGGCAAACCGGAGGTAGATTCATTCCTGGCCACCAGCAGCCGCAAGTTCAAAGGGGAGGATTTGAAAACAACAGGTTTTGCCCACCGCCTTTGGATTTCCACCACAAACAACTGGGGGACGAACGCTCAGGAGGCCATAAAGAACCAGCACCCCCCGGTATCAAGAATTAACCTCTTTGATCTGACCAGCGCCCCGGTTGATTGGGAAAAATTGGAGGCCAATATAAGCGGGGAAGATGCCCGATCCACCCGTAAAAGTTTGAGGCCGCACCAAATCTTAGCCCTCACGAAAACGCACGAACACTTTAAAACCCGTGCCAGGGGCAAATTAATAATGGCTTGCGGAACAGGCAAAACATTCAACAGCCTCCGCATAGCCGAACACGAAACCAACGGGAATGGCTTTATATTATTTTTAGTGCCCTCTATTTCTTTATTAGGACAGACGTTAAACGAATGGAGCGCCGATGCCTTAGAGCCTATTAATGCTATATGTATTTGCAGCGACCCGGAAGTATCAAAAAAGCGAACGCAATTAGAGGATATTGATACTTCCTCCGTAATTGACTTAGCCTATCCCGCCTCCACCAATGTAAAAGACATACTGCACCAATTCCAATATTTAGATAAGAAACGCAATAAAGGCTTAACGGTAGTTTTCAGCACTTACCAAAGTATTGAGGTAATTGCCAAAGCTCAAAAGCAATTACAAAAAGAGCAGCCGGAGTTTGGCGAATTTGATTTGATTATATGCGATGAAGCCCACCGTACCACGGGCGTATCATTGGCCGGGGAGGACGAAAGTGCATTTACCAAAGTACATAACAACGATTTTCTAAAGGCCCAAAAGCGCCTTTACATGACCGCCACCCCCCGCCTTTACGATGATAACAGCAAAAGCAAAGCAGCCCAGGCCGAAGCCATACTTTGCAGTATGGACGATGTGGAATTATACGGGGAAGAGATGTACCGTATAGGCTTTGGAGAGGCAGTAGAAAAAGACCTGCTAACCGATTACAAAGTATTAATTCTTACCCTGAATGAGCACGATGTACCCCCAGCCGTACAAAAAATGATAGCCGATAAGGAAAGTGAAATAAATACGGACGATGCCTCCAAACTTATCGGCTGTATCAATGCCCTTTCTAAACAAGTATTGGGGGATGAGGGCATAATAAAGGAAACCGATCCCGAACCCATGCGCCGGGCGGTTGCCTTTTGCCAAAGTATAGCCGCCTCTAAAAAAATTACGGCCACATTTAACATTGCTACCGATAGTTATATAACGGAACTGCCCGCCGATAAGAAAGAGGAAATGCAGCGGGTACAGTCACAGCATATTGACGGCACAATGGATGCCACTAAGCGTAATGAATTGTTATCTTGGCTAAAGGAAGAACCCAAAGAAAGAGAGTGTAGAGTACTGACTAATGTCCGTTGTTTAAGCGAGGGAGTGGATGTGCCCAGCTTAGATGCGGTTATGTTTTTGAGCGCCCGCAACAGCCAGGTTGACGTAGTGCAAAGTGTGGGGCGGGTCATGCGCAAAGCGCCCGACAAAAAATACGGCTACATAATTATTCCGGTAGTTGTTCCCTCCAATGTGGAGGCCGACAAAGCCCTGGACGATAACGAACGCTATCGGGTAGTATGGACAGTATTAAACGCCCTCCGTGCCCACGATGACCGCTTTAACGCCACCGTAAACAAAATTGAATTGAACCGCAATAAGCCCAATAATATTTTAGTGGGCAGGCCGGAAATTACCTTTGACGAACACGGAAACCCAATATACGGCGACGATTACGATGAGAACAGCGTACAAAGCGCCAAAAACATATCGGAACAATTGGCCTTGCAATTTCAGGAACTGCAAAGCGTGGTATTTGCCCGTATGGTGGAAAAAGTTGGTGACCGGCGCTATTGGGAACAATGGGCAAAAAGTGTAGCGGAAATTGCCACCCGCCAAACCGCCCGGATTACCAAACTGATAAACGAAGATGCTAAACACCAAAAAGCGTTCGATACGTTTCTGAAAGGCTTACATAAAAATATAAACCCCAGCATATCCCAAACAGAGGCTATTGAAATGCTTAGCCAGCACATTATAACCAAACCCGTATTTGATGCCTTATTTGAGGGCTATTCGTTTGTTAAGAACAACCCAATGAGCCTTTCAATGCAAAAGATGCTGGACTTGCTGGAGGAACAGAGTTTGGAAAAAGATGCCGAAACCCTCCAAAAGTTTTACGATAGTGTAAAAACCCGTGCCAGCGGCATTGATAACGCAGAAGGTAAGCAGCGTATCATTAATGAATTGTACGACAAGTTCTTTAAAACCGCTTTCCCTAAAATGGTGGAAAAGCTGGGCATAGTTTATACCCCGGTGGAGGTGGTGGACTTTATCGTACATAGTGTGGCCGATATATTGCAAAAGGAATTTGGCCGGAGCATAAGCGATGAAAATATACACATACTCGACCCATTTACAGGAACAGGGACATTCATTACCCGGCTGCTGCAAAGCGGAGTAATTGATAAAAAGGATTTAGCCCGGAAATACGCCAACGAAATACACGCCAACGAAATTGTACTGCTGGCCTATTATATAGCGGCGGTAAACATTGAAAATGCCTACCACGACTTATTGGCCGACTTACACAGCCCGGACGACAACAGCCAGGTTATTGCCCTTATTGAAAGCGACCTGTCAATGGCCGCCGAACCCCAAAGCCCATACGGAAACCAACAAGCCTACAAGTCATTTGAGGGTATTTGCCTGACAGATACATTTCAATTGGGGGAAACGACGGACGGGGAAAAGCTGTTTAGCGAAATGTTTCCACAAAACAGCAAGCGGGTACAAAGGCAAAAGAAAGCCCCACTCCGAGTTATTATGGGCAACCCGCCCTATTCCATTGGGCAAAAAAGCGCCAATGATAATGCCCAAAACCAAGCCTATCCGATATTGGATGGACGTATTGCAAATACATACGCCAGGCTTTCCGATGCTGGCCTTAACAAATCCCTTTACGATGCCTATGTAAAAGCCTTTAGGTGGAGTACCGACCGTTTAGATAAAACCGGAGGTATTGTTTGTTTTGTAAGTAATGGGGCATGGTTAGACGGCAATAGTACAGACGGATTCCGTAAAAGCATTGAAAAGGAATTTAGCTCCATTTATGTTTTCAATTTGAGGGGGAATGCCCGCACACAGGGCGAATTAAGAAGAAAAGAGGCAGGCAACGTATTTGGTGGAGGGTCACGAACGCCCATAGCTATAACCTTATTGGTTATAAACCCGGCGGTTAAGACCGAAAAAGCAACCATACATTACCACGATATTGGCGACTATTTAGACCGGGAAGAAAAGCTAAAAATCATTAAAGGCTTAAAATCATTTTCTAACCCGGCATTACCATTACAACAACTGCACCCCAACGAACATGGCGACTGGATTAGTATGCGCAATAATATATTTGAAAGCTTCATTCCATTAGAGCCGGAAAAAAAGTTTGATTTAAAAACAAAGTCAATTTTTAATACATATTCAAATGGGATGGTAACAAGTAGGGATGCTTGGCTATATAGTTTCTCTAAGAATATTTTGAGCACAGTTATATCACAAATGATAGACAACTATAATTTTGAACGAAAAAGAACAAATAAAATTGAAGAAATTAATATTGAATCAAACAAAATTAGCTGGTCGGTTAATTTAAAAAACGACCTAAAAAACAATGTTAACCACAACTTTAATGAAAGAAATATAATAGATAGCCTTTATAGGCCATTCGTAAAAAACAAGATATACTTTGACAGAAAGTTTATAGAAAGACCCGGTTTTAATGATAAGTTTTTTAGTTCAAAAGCAAAAAATTATGCTATTGGCATATCAGGCATCGGAGCAAGTAAAGATTTTTCTGTTATTATCACAAATACCCCTTTCGATTTCCAAACCCTTATGAATGGTCTCATATTTCCTCTTTATTACTATGAAGAAAACACCTCCTCACAAAAGAGTTTGTTTGATAAAGGCGAAACGCAAGATTACGTTCGCAGAGATGGCATAAGCGATTTTATTTTAGAGCGGGCACAAAAGCAATACGGAAAAACCGTAACCAAGGAAGATTTATTTTACTATGTGTATGGCTTTTTGCACAGCCCCGAATACCGCCTAACCTTTGCCAATGACTTAAAGAAAATGCTCCCCCGCCTGCCTTTCGTGGAGGTGGTAAGGGACTTTTGGGCTTTCAGCAAGGCAGGTCGCCAATTAGCCGAACTGCATTTGAATTACGAGAGTGTAGCCCCCCACCCGGATGTAAAAGTAACCGGGGACAGAGGGAGCAACTACCATGTAGAGAAAATGTACTTCCCGAAAAAGGGCCAAACCAACATAATAAAATATAACAGTCAAATTACCATTGAAAACATACCCTCCAAAGCGTATGAGTATGTAGTGAACGGGAAAAGTGCTATTGAATGGATAATGGAACGCTACCGAATAAACACCCATAAGGAAAGCGGAATTACCAACGACCCGAACGATTGGGCAAAAGAGCAGGGCAAACCCCGCTATATCCTGGACTTGCTGCTAAGCATTATAAACGTAAGCACCCAAACGGTTGACATTGTAAACAGATTGCCTAAACTGAAATTTGAGTAGGTGAATTTTTATCATCAAATAGGGAGTGTCAAATATTCTGATATTCTTATGAACCAAGCAAAGAAATCTTTTGTTGTCCTCTAATGGACTATTTTGATTACAAAGTGTCAATTTATTTTGACGATAGTGTTTACTATAATGGAAGTGAAGTAATTTACCCTTTTAACGGAGCCTATTTGCTTGCGGTCAAGCATCGAATTAAGCCAACCGAAAATTATTCAACGAGTTGGGAACCAATGGATATTAATATAAAACCTATCCTTACTATTTCAAGAATTGGCTACAATTTTAGGGAAGATAAATTCAATGAAATAATAAAGACACTGGGTGAGTTTATACACTATCAGTGTTTCGTATCGGCTGAAATTGAACTTACTACTTTTAAAGGAGATACTTTTTTTGCGACATTTCAGCCTTCTTTATATCATGAATATGATGGCAAAATACCGTATAAGGCTCTTTTGATTTCCACTTTTCATCATTCTGCTGAGTCAGAAATCCAATTTTACAAGGAAATATTAATTGATGGTTTAAAAGAGATTAAAGTAGATATTTCAGATTATTTCGATAATCACTTTTTAATATCAAAAAAAGGAACTTCAATAGCTGAAGCTGAAATTGATCTGGACCAATTATAAATAAAATCATGGAAAATTCTGAATCGACTTTAATTGGTAATTGTGATTGTAAACTATGCTGTACAGGTAGTTTACCGGGAAAAGGGTCTCACATATTTTCTGACTTTTTAATTCGAGAAGTAGTATATAAGGATGGCAAAGCTGGGGTAGATAGAAATTTTGGAAATTCTTATGAATTGATGTTCTCTATTAAACCATTTCAAATGATGGATCTCTATTTTAGAGGTGGATCAACTCAAGAAGCTTTAGACTTTCTAAACAAAGAAAAATTCAGTGACGAAGAAGTTGCGGCGCTTCCAAAGACAGGTCCGTTAGTTGACTATGATTTAGTTTGTACGAATTGCGAAGATCTGTTCAATACCTTAGAAACAGAGTTTAACAAATTATATCTAAAAGTAATTAATTTTCCAAAGTCTTCAGACTTTTATCCATTGGATAATTATTCGCAGATTATCGTTAAGATATTTATTCTTCTAAATATTTGGAGAGCAGGAGCATCCGAAAAAATAAAATGGAATCCAAGTTCAACTTCAATGCAAGGCTTAACTCATTTACTATGGGTATTTTTAATAGATCAGAATATTTTATCGGATAGATCGAAACTTGTTGAAGCTTATACTGAGATTATAAATTCAAATTCTGACATTAAAGGCTTTCTAAATACGTTTCAAGTCATCACTTTCATTAATAATGACGAAATTGATCCTCAATATCATTCAAAATCCAATTTCATATCATGTTATTATAGCACCGAACCTTATTGTATTATAATAAATCGCTTGTGCATACTATTTTCAGAAAGAAGGTTTGATGACTCAGGTAATCCAAAGATATTTAAAAATTTATCCCCTATTTTAGATAAACTTGCTGATAGGGATATCAGAATATATCTGATGAGCACTGAGGATTTGAAAAAAATAAATTATAATGTTGTCAATGAACAAATAGACTTAACAATATCGTTAATTTCTGAGCTTTTTGATATAGCGTATAAAAAAATACACTTTGAACCTCCAGCCCCACATTTATTCGCCGGACTTTTCCCCTTTGTTTATCCTACTGTGATGGAAGGATTGAAACATGGCAATTTTTCTAACGTTGTGATTGAAAAGATAATTCAATATGCAAATGAATCACATCCAAATCTTTAAAAAAGTACTTTTCATTGGGTGATAGTTAGTATTTTTCGTTATTTTTTACATTTCAATTGGGTCGGGCACTCCTTTTTCTTTGGGTCGAGGATTAGGACAATAGATAGGTTTGTGTATCAAGTCGCTATGGTTGAAGAGGAACCAAAATTAGGATGAAATTTAAGATGGGGTCAAGATACCTCTTAGCTAACCCCATGGGTGAATTTTAAAAGTCTAAGCCTTCGGTTAAAATCCTTTAAGACAAAATCTTCTTTGGAAGTCACCCCCCAAAGGGTCACTTTTGGCAAATTTTTTGGTAAATAAAAAAGAGTTACACCAGAAACTGATATAACTCTTTGATAATCAGTGGGAGTTGACGGGATCGAACCGCCGACCCTCTGCTTGTAAGGCGGAGGGCATAACTTATTCATTCTTGATCATTATTAATTATTACTCTGTATTTTAACTTGTTATATGCTATATCGATTATTATTCATTTGCTTTAATGTTTGCAATTAGCTATTTTTGTTTGCAAATTGTTTGCAACAAGTGAAAAGTATACCAAGGGCAGGTGTTTATCTGGATACCAGGAGGAAATACCAAAATGGGAAGTATCCTGTTAAAATCAGAGTATCCTTTAGGAGAATAACTCATAATTATAAGACAGGAATTTCATTGACTGAGGATGCCTTCAAGAAGTCGTTTGAGGCAAAATCTCCACATGGTCAAGCCTATCTCATGAAAGAAGAGATTCAAGGACACCTAAAGAAAGCAGAAGTGATTATTAAGGGGTTGAATACCTTCTCGTTTGGAGAATTTGAGAGAGCATTCTACGATGTTCGTCACGCTGATCAAGACCTCTTCAGTTTGTATGATCAAGTTATAGAGGAAAATAAAGCCAAGGGAAGCTTTTCCAATTCAGAATTTTATAGACTATCAAAAGCTAAGCTAATCCATTATTTCGCTGGGAGCCAATCTGTCCCATTTGATCGTATTGATTCAGGAGAACTGGCCAAGATTGATAAATGGCTAAGAAATAAAGGGTTAGGTAATACTTCCATTTCTATATATTTCAGGTGTTTAAAGCACATTTATTATATTGCTTTGAAAAAAGGTTTTATTGGCCAAAATCAGAATCCATTCAATTCCCAGGCCATTAATCCTTATCGCATACCATCGTCTCGAAATGTAAAAAGGCCGTTGAATGTAGAGCAGCTTAAAAGCTTGCTTGCTTACAATCCAATCTCTGGAAGCCCAAAAGAAGAAGCCAGAGATTTTTGGTTGTTGAGTTTATATTGTAATGGCATGAATATCAATGATTTACTTCAACTTAAAAACAATAGTTATAGAGATTCAAAGATCATCTTCACCAGGGGAAAAACAATGTCTAAAACCAGTCATACATTAAAAATAAATGTTTCAGTAGTCCAACATGCCGCTCAATTGATCGAAAAATACAGGAATGAAGACCATTCCCCGGAAGCCTACTTGTTTCCTGTCCTGGAGGGTGTTTCAAATGATGAAGAACAAAGGAAAAGGATCAAAAACTTTACCAAGAAGATCAATCAACATATGAAAAAGATTGCTCAGGAAATTGGTTTACCTACAGGAATTTCAACCTATTGGGCAAGATATACTTTTACAAACCTGGCTAAAAACAGAGGAGCCAGTACAGAATTTATCCAGGAGTCCGTTGGACATACGTCCAAACGCACAACAGAAATTTACCTTGATTCATTTGAAGATAGCATTCGGGAGGAAACGACTTTGAAGATCTTCGAAGGACTTTGACAAAAAAACCCACTTCTGAACAACCCTCCCCTGAAACCGCCATAGAATCTTTTAGGGAAAGGCAGGATGCGGAGCAAAGGTTTCCCCTTATCAAGGCGGAAATCGTCGATTGAAGGCAATTTTCAGGCTTTTAAGGCTATTACGGCTATTCTAAGGTAGATCATTTCCTTCAGATGAGATTTACCAATATATCTACGAACCGACTGCCTTTAAAATACCGTGCAATCATCCTTTTAAAATGTGAAATCATTTGGTTTTGTGTTCACTAACCAACCCCGAACTTGCTTATCTCCAATTCTACGCCGTGTGCTTTCAAAACCTAATTGCTTCAATTGGTGGGCGATCTTACCAGGGATAAGTTGGACACTTGTATGAGATTTTAAAATCCCTAATATCTTAGCTGTGCTCATAAATTCATTGCCAGGTTCAAAGTATTGTAAAATTACTTCTCGTTCCAAGTTGACTGTTTGGTAATCCGTAGAATGATCAGCTAAGAGAAGACATTCTTCACTGCTAAGCCTTATCGATTCCTTTCCTTTCATTTTATACTCATGAACCAATGCAGACATCAATTTACATTTGTCGATGCAATTGAATAGATCTTGATCAATGCCAGAAATTTCAATTGGAATTATTCGAGTATTATTTGTAGTATGATCGTTTATAATAGCAAACTTATTGCTTGTTCCAGAAAGTATGGCTTTCCTCCGCATTTTAATAGTGGACCTTCCATATGGAGGTCTTTCATAAAAATGTTCGGCACTTGCTAAAAATTTAAAATGTTCCCATTCATTCAATGTCATTAGCCCACCAAATTCATCATTGTTAACCAATAACTTTTCACCCATAAGAATTAAGCTATCCTTTTCCCTATTAAGCGCAGATTCTGCATAATAGCTTTTAAGTTCTTCTGGTAAAAAATGCCTAAACAAATGTGTTTTACCAATATTGGATTCCCCAATAAGTACAAGCATTAGTCTGGGAATTTCGTCATCAAGTACAACTGCGGGGATTTGCAATAACCACTTCAAGATCAATGACTTAATCGATTTTTCATGCTCACTATCTTTTGAATGAATTTTAAAACAAGCTAAAAACCTATCTAATTCATCAGAATACTCCAATTTCTCACAATATGCAAGGAAGTCTTTTAGCGGATTGTATGAAGGAATAAAATCACTTTTCACTAATGAATGAATGTAATCCTGGCTCACTGACATACCAATTTGCTGTAGTTCAGCATATATAGAATTTAGAGTTCTATCCGAAAATTCATCACCATTCTTTAACTCAACCTTGTTAGTAAATTCATTATATCTTATTCCTTTGCTTTTTAAGAATTCCATGACAAAATCAAATTTTGCCGCAGTTTTTTGGTCTCCAATTTTTGCTGTGATACCGTATGTGGAACACATATCAAAAAATTGCTTTAAACTTGATTTGGAATCCTTCGGAGTTGCAGTTAAAAGTGAAGTATACTTATCCTCACACTCTTGGAAGTCATAGGATGGATAAAATTGGCTTATTCTATGAAAGAATGATCTTCCGTTTTTGGAAAAAGTATTGACTAAGGCAAAGCCAATTTTCACCCAATCATTATAAGAGGATGTAATGTCAATTTTTCGACCTTCAAGTTGCTGAATACATGCTTCAACTGCGGAATACAAACCGTTCCTTTCGCTGTAATTGATATCCGTTGATAATTCAATATCGTCACTACTCGGTACAGGGCTGCTTTTAAAAACGCTTTTGCAGGCTACAAACAACTCATTTCTTTCTTGAGGGGATAGTTCTTGTAATTCGTCAAAACCTCCTTGTAAAAGGACATATCCCGAACTTGGAGAAATCACAAAGTACCCACCCTTGCCTCTGGTTTCCACGATAGGTCTACCAATGCTGTTTCTAACCAAGATTTGATTGGGTTGAACTTCAGAACATCTGTATATAAGATGTCCGCCCCCAGAAGGAGTAGTTTGAATAATCAATTTTGAATAAATTGCATTAGGAATTTTACTACGAATACCCTCTAAAATGGATTCCAATTTATGTGGATCAGAATCAATCTCAATATTCTTGGTATCCAGATCAATACATTCAACATTTCGAACCCCACCCAACATAGCAATCTTGGTTTCTGGCTTGTCTAAATGAATACGAAGTTCGGTTTCCGATAATGGATTAATTTGGCATTGCTTCCAAGTTATCAATGCCTTTTTGTTCTGATCCACAGGAATAAGTGAATACCCCATTTGTATTAAGGGGACGATCTCATCAAGCTCTTTCATTCTCATAACTTTTATTTGTTTTATACAATCCTTCTTCTATCGTAGGCACCCGATGATCCATAATCCATTTTTCAATATCTTCAGAATGGAATAGGAGTCGATGCCCGCTTTTGATATAAGGAATCTTTCTTTCGGCAACCCATCTATATATTGTAGATGGGTGACATTGCATTAATGCTGCAACGGTTTTTAAATTAAAAATTTTCATTTTATTCTTATTTATACCCCAAATATATACAGTGACTTAGCTGGGAATTCCGGATTCCCACCGATTCCTAGATCAGGTGTGATAAACAGTGATGAAAAATATTTACAATTAAGAATTCTTAGAGATGAATTCCTAAATACTCATTAGGATCAGCCAGAAAAAGCTTATACGCCCTTTGGAAACTTGGACTTGTTTTGAAGGACTTATGACTACAAATTGATTTAATAGTCTCAAATCTTTTATTTAATGGAATTTTTGTCCCTATAAAATTGAACCTCTTCGTCGATTTGAAATATTTCATTATTGTAGCCTCTTGAATTGGCTTTGACTTTTTTCTACAAATTGATTCTAAATATTCTAATTGACTCATGTCGAATTCAATAGATTTATAAAATTCTAGATTATGTAGAGCATCTGACTCCCTGTTTCTAAAGAAATATCGACTAACAATCTGGGCGAATAAGTCAGATTCTCGATCATTTCTACCGGAAATCGATATTCCTTTTGACTTACAAATCATATAAAAAATACAAGCGATATAGTTAGCATCTATTATCCTTCCTGACGGTGGCTCATTCACAATGTTACTTTTTTGACTGGATACCAAGTCTATTATTTCACCTTCTTCTCCATCCTTTACTTTAAGACCGATTTTTATGAAGCCTGTCTCTTTATCAAGTGGCTTGATAAATTCAGGGGTAATCTCAATCTGCTTGTAATCGAACTTTTCAATTTTGAATCTATGCGTTACAATTGATTTTCTTAATTCTTTAAGGTGATTCCATTGTTCCTTATAAGTTATTTTGTCTATTCTATAATTGGAAATGGTTTTATCCCGACCTTCTCTAAGCTCATCCAATAAATAATCGATTCTGTGGTGCAAATTTGTTACCACTTGGTCAATAAAACCCTGTTCTTTATCAGCGCATATTATAAGTTTATTCAATAATATATCTAGTATTCCAGTTATTTCAACAAAAGACTCTCCATATAGCATTGAACAGCCATATTCAGACTTAGGATCAAATTCTTTATGATAAGTGATATTATCGATTCTGTTTTGACCTTCATAGAATCTAAAATCACCCTGGACCCCTATCATTCCATCGGGGATAAGTTTTTTAACTTTGAGCCATTGGAAAGCCTCTTTGGTTATCTCAGAAATGGTATTATAATCTAAACATCTTACCTTGGTTCGTTTTGCTGGCATGATTTCTGTTTTTCCCGGTTAAAACTGAGTATTTCCAGTCATGTGAAAATAAGGCTTTGAATAAGCAATTTGGATGTTTCTTAGCTCTTTATTAAGCTAGAAAATGTCCTAGAATTGAAAGGAAATCAAATTTATGCCCCAGGACCGAAGCAGTGGAAGATTTCGCCTTTTCCTCTCAAAAAAGTCCTGGAAATGCGGATTCTGAGTCGATTATACCCCTTCCCTATTTCCCCGATTGTGAAGGAACCATAAGAATTGATTTGGTTCATTGGGGTAAAAGTTAACCCTGTAAACAAGTATAATTGGCAAAATTATTGCTTTAGAATGTCCAGGAACGACGATCTCCGTCAGATTGATACTAACCAGCCATTTGGATTAAAGATCGCTCAGAATGGCTGTAATGAAGTTATAGTAGCTTTTATTGAGTATTTAAGAATTTATTAACACTTTACTAACTGCCTGGGTTAGTCCAAAAACCTTCATTTTGGCAGGTTTTTATCCTCATTTACCTGGATGGATAGTAAAATGTCCAACGGCCAAATTTCATATCTTCGGAACTCAATTTAACTAAGAATATTTTAATGTTTGAACAAACTTTCAAAAATATCGATGATATCCTGCATAAAGACGCAGGATGTAGTAGCGAATTGGACTATGTGGAACAGACCTCCTGGGTTTTGTTCCTGAAATACCTGGATGACCTGGAGAAAGACAAAAACCACTGCCGCCCAACTGACAGGGAAGACTTAAAAAAACATCGTTTCGCCAGAATGGTCTAAATGGGTAATGCCAAAGGCTAAAACGGGTAAACTGGATCATCACAAAGCCTTGACTGGGGACGACCTAAAAGGACTTTGATGACCACAAGCTTTTACTAAGGCTAAAAAATCAATTCTAATTATTGCAAAATGAAAAATATTAACTCAAAGGAGAGGCTATATCGAATAATAGTCTGGGGCATTTTGACGCTTATCTTTTATCTATCAGGCATTAAAATACTCTGGTTTATAGCGATAATTACTACACTTCCAGGATTTCTATATGAGGCAATATTTAAGTACATTTTTTGGCTTATAAGTCAAGACAGTCCAAAACTTGGAGCCTTAGACGAAGATGATCTAATGAAGATCTTTATATTAATTTATTATAGCGTTATACTAATCCCAGGGTTAATAAAACTACTTTTTTAGGCATTTTCTTTTCTAAATTGTATATTCGGTCCACTACTGTGTAAATTCCTGTCATGTTTTATGCTATTAAAGAACCAACTTAAAAGGATCACTTCTTGGCAGCAATTTTTAAATGTTTCCAACAAATTATCTAACCATGAAAAAGGTGAACTTTTTGAAATCCTTTCTAAGCATATTCTACTCACTCGACCTGAATACAAATCCATTCTTAAAAAGGTATGGCGTGTCAAAGATAATATCCCTAAACAAGTCAGGGATTTTATTAATCTCCCAAATCAGGATGAGGGTATTGACCTGATCGCAGAGACTAAAACAGGTGAATTTTGGGCTATACAATGCAAATTTAAAGGACAGAACCAAAATCCTACCTACAAGGAAATATCCACTTTTACTAGCTTGGTTAATGCACATTGCAAAAATGTGTCATTAGCCTTACTAATTCATTCCGCGGAGAAAGGCATTAAGAAACGATACTTGTTAGGCAATAACTATTGTGAATTGGGTCTGGAATTCTGGTTAAATCTTAATGACGAGGACTGGAGAAGTATTCACTACCACATTCAAGGAATGGCAATTACTCCAAAACCCAGAGAGCCCAGACCGCATCAGGTTAATGCCATTAGAGAAGCAGTATCTTATTACTTCAAAGGAAATGCCCGTCGTGGCAAACTAATTATGCCCTGTGGCACAGGTAAAAGCCTTACAGCTTATTGGATTGCAGAGGCTTTAAAAGCCAGAAATGTAGTTGTTGCAGTGCCAAGCCTTTCTCTCATCAAACAAAGCCTGGAGGACTGGACCAGGGAGTTTATTGCTATAGGCTTGAACCCTTTACCTGAATGGCTGGTCGTTTGCAGCGATGAAACCACAGGCCAGATAGAAAAGGATGAATTTGTCTCTGAGACATATTCTTTGGGGATCCCAACCACCACAGATCCCAATAGAATTAAAAAGTTTTTGATGAGAAAAAGTAGTTCAAAAAAAGTAATTTTTATAACATATCAAAGTAGCCCAAAGCTGGCAGAAGTATCAAAAAAAATAAAATTCAAATTTGATCTCTCAATACTGGATGAGGCACATAAGACTGTAGGGTTGAAATCTAAAATCTTTGCCACCCTTCTTTCTGATAAAAACATTTCTATTACCAGGAGGATTTTCATGACAGCTACCGAACGTGTTTTGAAAGACAAAAATGATGAGGTCAATAATATGAACGATGAGGCCATTTATGGCAAAGTGTTTTATCAGCTCTCTTTCAAAGAGGCAATACATTCAAAGCCACAAATAATCTGTGACTATAAGATCCTGACCATTGTTGTCTCCAATACAGAAATCATAGATGTGGTAAGAACGAACAAGTTGGTATCTGACCCTAAGAGGAAAATTGAGGAGCAGGAGGCCGCCTCCATAGCTGCAGCTATTTCTTTAAGAAAAGCTTATCGGGAATATGGGATTAATCATGCCATATCATTTCACAGGAGCATAAAAGCAGCTGATGATTTTAGAATACTAAATGAAAAATTGAATCTGCATGACCGACACAACAAACTAAATGCATTTCACATATCCAGTAAAAAAACTGCTGGGGAGAGGGCCAGATTGATGATGGAGTTCGAGGCAAATAAGTCAGCACTAATGACTAATGCAAGGTGCTTGACAGAAGGTATAGATGTGCCAATCATTGACTGCGTATTGTTTGCAGATCCAAAGCAAAGTACTGTGGATATTGTTCAGTCAGCCGGAAGGGCCTTACGGCCAAGCAAAAAGAAAAAGTTTGGGTATATCCTGCTGCCTTTAATAATTCCAGATGGTATGTCTCTGGATGAATTTTCAGATTTCACTACTTTCCGTCAAGTAATAAGAATTATAACAGCATTATCAACACAAGATGAACGTATAGCAGAAGAAATGAATTTTTCAGACTCAATGGGCAAAAAGCGAGTTGGGCGCATTATCATAGATACCAAATTATCAGTAGGCTTGAGTATGGATATCTCTGCATTTTCAAACAAAATTAGTTTGGCTATCTGGAATAGTGTAGGAAAAGCAAATTGGAGATCATTTGAAGAAGCAAGGAAATACATTCATTCCCTAAAACTAAAGAACCTAACAGACTGGAGAGGCTACATTAAATCGGGAAATAAACCAAAAGATATTCCTTCTAGCCCTGCTATGGTATATGAATCTCAATGGATAAATCTTGGTGATTGGTTAGGGACTGGATACATTGCACCTTGGTTACGTGAATACCTAACTTTTCAAGAAGCGAAAAGAATTGTAAGTACTTTTAAAATTAAATCAAAAGATAGTTGGTTAATTTTCAGCAAATCAAACCAAAAACCAGAAAATATTCCAAGCGATCCAAGGCGTGTGTATAAGGAAGAGTGGATAAGTTGGGCAGATTGGTTAGGAACCGGACTAGAATCAAGACGACTAAGAAAATACAGCCCATTTATAGAAGCCCGAAAGTATGTTCGTTCATATCATTTAAAAAATAGAGCTGAATATAACGCGTTAATTAAATTGGGTGGGTTGCCTATAATATTGCCTTCAAAACCTGAAAGAATATATAAAGGACAATGGAAAGGAATAGGTGATTGGTTGGGCACGGGAAAAGTAGCAAATCAGCTTCGAAAATATAAATCATTTGAAGATGCAAGAAAGTTAATCCGTTCATTAAAACTTACCAATAAAGATGATTGGATAAAATATAGCAAATCAGGCAATAAGCCTGAATATATACCTAGCAACCCACCGAGGGCCTATAAACAGGATTGGATAAATTGGGGTGATTGGTTGGGAACAGGATATATTGCAAATCGGCTACGAAAATATAGAACATTTGAAAAAGCGAGGAGGTTTGTTCGAAAACTCAAATTAAAAAACCAGGCACAATGGCATAAATATTCAAAATCACGAATGATGCCAAAAGATATACCATCCTTTCCGGAGGGAGTATACAAAAAAGATTGGATAAGTATGGGAGATTGGTTGGGGACTGGATTTGTTGCAAACCAGTTAAGAAATTTCAGATCATTTGAAAAAGCAAGGGAGTATGTTCATCGACTTGATTTAAAAAATAATGCTCAATGGAAAAAATATAGTAAATCGGGAATGAGGCCAAGCGATATTCCAAGCAACCCAAATAAGGTATACAAGCAGAAATGGATAAACATCAGTGATTGGTTAGGCATTCAATCATCAATATCTTGAAAACTGTTAATTCATATCTTCTCGATCATAGATCAACTAAAAATGATATACTGCATAAGGATAAGCAATGCAGTTCCTAGTATTTACATGGTTATATTCTCAAAATTGTTTACATAATGCTTTTCAGTAATCAGTAAGGGCGTATCTATGCATTTATTCTATTTTAAATGAATCAAATAATTTTATACAGTCATTATAAAAGTAAGGAAAAAATGATGATTTGCACTGACAACTAAATGTATAAAGCTTGCTGTTTTTAATTAATTGAATAACGGCCATGGTCATGCTTTCATTTGTTTCAATTTCCTCACCAGTATAAATCACATGTAGTGCAGAGTTAGATCCATTGGAAATGGGGAAATTTCTTTCATAAACATTAATTACTGGATTCCGGAAAATAATTTTACTTGCTTCAATTAACCTATCCTTCGTCATTTCTTGGATGTATGTTTCTTGATCTAATATACTAAAACTCCAATCATCATTAAATTTTAAAGAGTATGACTTTCGATAATTATTTGTTTGGTCCACCATCCCGATAAGGTATTGTTCCGTCAATTCAATACGCTCAAAGTTTACTAAATTCTTAAATCTAATTTTATGCTTTAGGTTTACAAAGTTCAAAATATCTAACTCTTTTTTTGATGTAAACCCCCAATAAAAACTTTCAATGATCTTCTTTCCCACATACAAATATTTAAAATAATCTTTTTTATAAGCAGTGTAGGTTAGTACAAAAGCTTTTTCACTCTCTATAATTACTTTTTGCCAAAACTTAAATTCTAAAATTCCCTGATTTAATTCGTACTCAAAGTATGCGATTTTATCATTTAGCCTCTCAATTTTTACATTTTTAGCCTTAAATTGAACAAACTGATTATTTGTAATTTCAATAAACTTATTAAGGGTTATGTTTTTCCCATTCAAATCTTGAATGATAAGGTTAACATTCTCTTTGTAATAGTCCTTAATATCTTCACTTTCAGATGAAATCAAGAAAGAAGTACCGTTTATGCCACTATTATCTAATGACCAATTCAATGGATATTGTATATTAATTCCTCGTTCTTGGTATAATACGAATTTAGCTTCTTGAGCACTAATTCTGATACTTAACAGGTTAATGAAAAGTGTTAAGATCTTAAATAATTTTATCATATAACTATATGTATAGAGTTAATGAATTCAAAAACTACACTTGATTTTCGATATTATCCCAAAACTCTTCTATTCTTTCCCAAGCACCAACTTTGCATTTTTCAATCTGAAAAGGTGATAAGGATGGGCCGAAAAATCTCAATGTATTGCTATTTACTAAATCAAATCTATTTATTAAGGATTTAAGATTATCCCTACTCGTAGTCTTGTTTACTACTTTAAAATGTCTATCACCACTTAATCTATAATATATATTAGAAATAGTACCGTCTTCTTTTGCTGTTAAGATTATATTAGGATCAATCAATACTTTCGTAAAGCTTGAATAGTCAATTATAAATTTAATATAAATATCAGAATCAGTGTGCAATAAAGCATCTATATGATCCACTTTCAAAATGTCCGATTTTGAGGACATAAATGATGAGCTGAAATCAGTACCAATATTTTCATTTGTTCCAATTTCATTTGAATTACTGGTTTCTAGAATTGATGACGATAATGGTATATTTTGAATTGCATCAGATTGATTGTCGACCCCCGCAATACGGTTGTAGCCCCATTTATTTGAGCCGGTCTCTCCCTTCGCAAAAATCATCCATAGAAAATAAAAAGGAATTGCTTGCCACCATCCATTTTTTCCAAGATCATGACATCTTTTAGTACCCTGAGCAAATGCAAACCAAAAGAAAAAGAAGTAAAGCAGAATGACTAAAATAAATACCAAATTTAAATTAAATATATTACCAATACGTTTATTCATAAAACCCAAAATAAATCCAATTAAATAAGCAAATTCTTGATATAACAAGATCGGTATATAAATTAAGAAACTTAGACCAAACTCAGTTCGGCTAATTCTTCCATTAAATGAAAATGGTTTATTAAACATTTTGTATTGCTTCTCCTAGTTGTCAACTTTAATCTACTCTCGTCACTTCGATTGTTTCGTCAATATCTTCAACTTTCATTCTCCAAACTCCACCATATTCATATATTAAAACACTTGGTTTGTAAGCATAGTGGTAATTGTAACTGTAAGATGATTGTTGCCAAATTTGTCCATTAAACATTTTGAATATTGTTCCTCCTTCCCAACCTGTAAATTCTCCTGAAATCTGTGTTTCAATAACATTTTTAAGCCTTTTACAAAATACTGGTTCTTCAAAATCTTCGATAATAAGCTTAAAGTTATAGCCATTTTGAAATATCTTTACAACGGGGTTCCTTATTCTTACCCTTTGTCGAGTGTGTTCATTTACAACATAATAATCTCTATAGATTTTAAAAAGATAGCCTTGGGTAATTGTTCCACTGATTGACCCCTTAATATAGGTATCTTCTATTAAATCCCAATCAGGTTGCGCGTTTAGATTAATATAGGTAGTTAGTAATAATGTGTACAAAATCAGATTTTTCATCTTATTTTATGTGATTTATAGCATTCAGTTTCATAAGTATCTTATGTTTGTCCACATTAAATTATATACTGAAAATTGAATTATCAGTGGTATTATTTTAATAATTATATTCATCCTAGATCTTTTTAACTTTAATGTAAAACTTTTAACTTATATATGTTATAAATGGATAGAAAGTAAAATAATCAGAATTAGAACAGTTGCTAACTAATTTAATTTAATTACAATATTTTCTTATGGATTCATACGCCAATTCATACCCTAATTCACCTGCTTTACTTAAATGTGAACAACCATTGACTGGGTCAGTTGGGAGCTTATTTATCTCCATCAAACCAAGTTTAAAGAAGCCTTCTCCATCATTTGGAGCTAATTTGGTATACATAGTATAGTTTTCAATAGCACCAGCATAGCTTTCGAGCTCCGCATAACAATCACCCCGTCTCATATAAACCTGTTCAAAATTATTTCCTAACTCTAATGAATTGGTATAGTCATCAATTGCACCTACATAATCTTTTAATTCAAATTTGACTCTCCCTCTGAAGTCATAGCCAAGCATTGAATTTTGCGGATTGAGTGAAATTGATTTTGTTAAGTCTGCCATGGCACCCTTTAAATCTTTTAGTTTAAACTTAACGTACCCTCTTTTGACATATGCGTCTTGATAATTAGGAAAAATAGTGATTGCCTTATTAAAATCTTTCAGGGCTTTTTTATACCCTCTTGTATTTTTATTTATAGCTCCAATTGCTGCTATAGTTTCACCCCTGTAATAGAAATATTTTGCTTCCTTATTATTAAGTCGAATTGCCTTGGTAAAATCATGTTTTGCCCCAATATAATTCTCCCATTCATATTTTATCATTCCCCTTTCAAAACAGTGATTATCATATATATCCGATGAATAGATCTTAAGTTTTCCTTCATACATTTTCAGTTTCTCACTTGTAAGGCTTTTTCTAAACCTTTTTTCATGGACAGTTTCTTTTACAGGTTCAATAATTATAAATACTAAAATTGATATTGATATCAATGCTAAAAAGCTATATAGTATTGTTGTTTTCATTCAATTATTTAGTCAATTAGTAAAAAGCATAAAATCGGATGATCTCGTTCTACAGGAATATGCTTCGTAAGTGGCAAAGCAAAAATAACATGGATCAGGTCTAATTGCCATCGTTTGGGCTGAATCCAATCTAATGATATCAGCTTTACATGCATTCAGTCCTCTACAATACTGAGCAGGATCTGTATAATATCTGTGATGGGATTTGGCATATTTTCCAGTGCAGATCAAATAATACACAGATTCAGGGAATTTAGATTCGATTGAAGATATTGAATATATAAAAAAAACAATCGATAACAGGATTGAATATAATCCCATAGTACATAAGATGTTATATTCAAATTTAGTGGTTTTGTTCGAATGGTACAAATTATCTATCTCCTGGAAAACTGTGTGTTAATCTGAATAGATAGAAGGTTACTCTTACATCAATTGGATTGAAACTTCGAAACTTCGTCATAGGAATTTAAAGTGTTCTTATTCTTGGATGACCATACCTCTCTAGTTTGATTTTGGAAGCATTGGGGGATTTTTATTAGCTGCATCCAAAGGCAAGTACTATACAATTATCTTTAAAATATTCATAAGCTCGGTTTTAGGAAGATACATCTCTCCTCCCCTCCGGTCAATCCGATTTTTCGAATACCCCCCCATGTGGTTCTACTTTCCAATTTTTGACCGTTAAATCAAAAGATTTTGGATTGATTAAAAAATCTTTTATAAACTTAAGTCAAGTTTCAAGTAGGAATAATTATTTACATATTCCATTAGTAATCAAATAGATATATAGAATTTCAATTGAGTCTTAAATTTTTGTGAAAAATCATCCGATTTGGAGCTAATGGATGCCTTTTCGCTCTGAATCTGTGACACCTGTGACACTTGTGACATCAAATATTTAAAAATGGTACCCCCATGTATTAGTGAAAAATGAAGAGGGATATTCAGCCAGGTGTTTTAATAAAAACCCTGTCCCAGCCGTCACACCTGTCACAAAAAGAATATTTCTGTTACGAAGAGCATGATAAGAATGTTCTAAATTGTTTGCAAAATGTTTGCAAATAAAAAATGGTTATGAAGTGGTAATCCTCATAACCATCTGATAATCAAAGTGGGAGTTGACGGGATCGAACCGCCGACCCTCTGCTTGTAAGGCAGATGCTCTAAACCGGCTGAGCTAAACTCCCTATTATTTACTTTTCCGGGTCTACCTCCGCCGACCCTCCCGACGCTTCGGTCGGGATGCTCTAAACCGGCTGAGCTAAACTCCCTATTATTTACTTTTCCGGGGTCTACCTCCGCCGACCCTCCCGACGCTTCGGTCGGGATGCTCTAAACCGGCTGAACTAAACTCCCTATTATTTACTTTTCCGGGGTCTACCTCCGCCGACCCTCCCGACGCTTCAGTCGGGATGCTCTAAACCGGCTGAGCTAAACTCCCTTAAAATGAGCGGCAAATATAGGGATTTATCCTGATGGAGGTAGTTTTTTTGGGTGTTAGTTTAGCATTATGTTGCGGTACGTTTATATACTATATTATTGAGGAAACTGATCCCAATTGTATAGAGGAGACTGAAGGTTTGGAAAGGCGGCTTTCGGAATAATTGAGAAATAGATTTTATCATTCTGTCAAAACCTCGCCGGCACCGCCATCGTCATCTCCAAAACCTCCTTGTCCGGATGATTCCGGATCACCGATACATTATCAAACATCATCGTGGCACCAACAGCCTCATTGTATTTTGGCCAGGTAGGTAAACCCGGGTGACTGGGATTACCAGTTCGGGCAAACTGAATCCAGGCCTGGCTCATTTTATCGGCCAGGGCATAAGCCTCCTTGCCTCCTCCCGTCATCTCTTCACAACGGGCGATATTGTTCATGACAAAGGGGATTTCCATACAATGCAGGGCTTTGTAGGCGCCATCCATGACGGGGGATTGCCAGGTGAAGAGGTAAAGAAAGACCGGAGCGGAACCCTTGGCGGATTTGGCATTGGCCTGCGCCACCATGCCCGGCCTGAAAAAAGCATCGATATCCATCAGGTCATTGGGACGGGTATCCTTGGGATAGGCTTTTTTAACGGCGGATATGTAAGCCTCGGTTTTATCTCCCCATTGTTTCTTTAAAAATTCTTTTACTTCTGTTTCGTTAGCGTTTTTCAGAGCCGGGTTGCGAAGGGAAGCCATAAATTCATTTTTAGTGGACCCAATGATCAGTGGGATATCAGAACAGTTTTCCAGAGCCCTGGGATCACTCATATGATAAGGAAGCAGTTTACCGTCCAGGGTCGGTCCCCAGCCAAAACGGAGTCCGGGACCCACGGGCTTACCTTCGGCGGCCAGTTGTTCTCTTACTTTTTGCAGGGCTTTGTTGCCGGCAGCCACGAGTTTTTCATAAGGTATATTCTGAATGGAGTCGACGGTGGATGCATTCAGTCCCAATTCCGCCAGCACCGCAGCTCCAATCCGCTTGGAGGTAGCCTGGTCCTGGAAATCCGACCATACCCCGCTTTGCACGATGGCTTTATGAAACAAACCCTTGGCCAGGGGTGAACTCATCAGGGTGGAGACCTTGCCTCCGCCGCCGGATTGGCCGAAGATGGTGACATTATCGGGATCGCCTCCGAAACTGGAGATATTTTCCTTTACCCACTGGAGGGCGGCGAGGAGGTCATAAAAACTGGCATTGGCCGATCCGGCGTATTGATCTCCGAAATCGGAAAGGTCCAGGAAGCCCAGGATGTTCAACCGGTGATTGATGGACACCAGGACCACGTCTCCTTTTTGGCTGATCGCTTCCCCATCGTAGGAAGGCAGTTCCTGTGAAGAACCTGCGGTATACCCGCCACCATGTATCCAGAACATCACCGGTCTTTTCTTGCCGTCATTTAAACCTTTGGTCCAAACATTCAGCCGCAGGCAATCTTCATTGGTGTAGCCCCAGTCGTGATGAAAAACAAATTCAACCTCATCGTTGACCTGGGTGGTCGGATTCATCAGGGGGCTTACCGGACCATAGGTCATCGAACTTCTCACCCCTTCCCAGGAAGCCGGTTTTTGAGGCGCCTGAAACCGTTTGGCCTGGGCGTAAGGGATGCCTTTATAGGTATAAACTCCATTGTGGATGTAGCCCCTTACTTTTCCCGATGTCGTCGTGGCAACCGCTACGTCCTCTCCGGTTTGCAGAGGGAGTGCGGATTTCGCCTGTGCCATCAGGACTGCAGGAAGGCACCATGACCAAAGGAGAAAAAAGATTAATGTTTTTTTCATATCAATAATATTATTAAGAATTGTCGTGAAATTAAGCAGAACCTGGAATTTCAGAAAACAGGTTGCAATCATTAACCGCAAAGGACGCGAAGAGCGCAAAGTTCCCGCAGAAGATTGGTGTACATGTATTTCTTTGTGGCTCCTTCTTTGCGATTCATTGCATGCTTTGCGGTTAAGAAAATGATCATTAACCGCAAAGGACGCGAAGAACGCAAAGATCCCGCAGAGTATTGGTGTGTATGTATTTCTTTGCGCCTCCTCTGCGTCCTTGGCGCCCTTATATGTTTGTTTTATGCAATTTTTTCAGGTTTCCCAGATTGTTAAAATATTCAACTTTGAGGTAAGCGGGTTTCTGCGTTTTGGTACTTGATACTGCCGCAAAGTGTCCGCTCCATCAGGTTGAGTTCGGGGTATAAC
>JAKQHS010000035.1 GCA_029557915.1 Bacteroidota bacterium
GTTGAAGTATATCTATTTATGTGTTGGGATTTTGTCTGCCTTCCTCCTCCGGGCCCAGCCGGACAATGATTTTTGCCTGGATGCTTTCCGGATTTCCGATGTGACCAAATTCTGTTCGAATGTGACCGCCTATACCAATGCCGGGGCCGGTTTTGATCCGGATGCAGGGGATATCGGCAAAGCCACCTGCTGGTCCAACGCTTCACACGATGTCTGGTTCAAATTCGTAGCGATTGCCTCCGATGTGCTCGTCACAGTAAACGGCGTCACCCTGGTAAGCCCTGAACTGGCCATCTATACCGGTAATTGCACCAATATGAATGAAATTTTTCCCTGCATCACCACTCCGGGCAATTTAAAAACGGCAACGCTTTACAAGGGAGGGTTGGTCATCGGGGCCACCTATTTTATCCGGGTCGACGGGGTGCAAAACAATGCCGGGACCTTTCAGCTCTGCGTGGACAATTACAACCCGCCGGTGAGTACAAACGGGGATTGCGTCACCGGTTCGGTATTATGCAGCAAAGACGCCTTTCACGTGGAAAGCGTGGTCGGCGCCGGCCTGGACCGGGATGAGGCCGACAATTCCTGCCTGGATTTTAATAACTCCATTCCTAACAACAACAATTCAGAATCCAATTCAACCTGGTACCGCTGGACCGCCGCAAACAACGGGCCCCTGACTTTCAAGATCACCCCGGATGTACCGAATGACGATATCGATTTTGCGGTGTTCGAATTTCCTAACGGATTGAACAACTGCGCCAATAAAAGAATGGTCCGGTGTATGGCCACCGCCTGCGTGGGCCCGACCGGCCTCAACAATACGGCCCAGGACACGGAAGAAAACCCTGACTGCAACCCCGGTGAAGACGGATTCCTGAAACAACTGGACATGGTGAAAGGAATGAGTTATGGGGTCCTGATCAACAATTTTACCTCCACCAATCATGGTTTTTTTATTGAATTCGGAGGATTGGGTGAATTCCTTGGCCCGGAGACCCTTATCCGGGTGGAGCCCGAATCCGGTCTCAAATGCGAACAATCCTTTACTATTTCGGACAGCACGTTTTTCTCGGCCGGCAATATCGTAAAGTATACCTGGAATTTCGGGGACGGCTCCCTGCCATCCGAAGTCAATTTTACCAAAGGCCCCCACGAGGTCCGGTACAAATCCTTTGGATTAAAAACCATCGTGCTGGTGGTGGAATCCGATAAAGGATGTACGTATTCCTTTTCAAAAGAAATCAATGTCCAACCCTGCTGCGAGGACCTGGAATCCCTGCAAATCAACGCCCTGGCCATGGATATGGTCTGCCATGGGGTCGCGGATGGCTCGGTGACCATTTCCGGCATGGGGGGCACCCCCGATTACCAGTTCAGTATCAACAATGAAAAATTCAGGCGTCAATCCATCTACAAAGGCCTGAATAAAGGAAGCTACCTGGTCCGGATCACAGATGCCCGGGGATGCCAGGATACGGCAACCGTCACCATCGATGAGCCTCCTCCGGTGACCGTAGATGTGGGTCCTGACCTCAATGGACGGCTGGGTTATGAAGTGGTCCTCAACGGGACCTATATGGCTCCGGACCCCATTCGTTCCATCCGGTGGGTCCCGCCCGACGGCATCGTTTGTGATTCCTGCCTCAACACGGAAGTCATCCCTCCCGGAACCACCGGCTATAAACTGGTGGTCACCACCATTAAGGGTTGTATGGGAGCGGATTCATTGATCATCCGCGTGACCCTCGACCGTTCCCTCTATACCCCCAATGTATTCACACCTGATCAGGACAGCAATAATAGAATCTTCAGGTTGTACGGAAACCGGGCCATTTCTTCCATCGAGTACCTCAGGGTGTTTAACCGCTGGGGAGGTTTGGTTTATGAGGGAAGAAACCTGGACATCAACGATGAATCGACGGGAATGGGATGGCACCTACAAGGGAGATCCCCTACCCCCCGGGGTATATACCTATGCGGCCTCCGTATTGTTTGTCGACCGGATCACCCGGATAATCAAAGGCGATGTTACGTTACTTAGGTAGTCTAGCGGCCATTCTTTTTCTCGGTGCCTGTGAGAATGATTTTAATCTCCTCCAGGAAGCCCACCAGAAAAAAGGCAATGAAGAAATGGTCCGGGATGTGGTCCTGCATTATACGGATTCGGGGCGGCTGGAAGTGTTGCTCAAAGCCCCCGTGATCAAAAGAACCCTGCAGAATAATATTCCCAAACAGGAATTCACCGAAGGCATCTATTGTGAGTTTTATGATGATTCCCTCCGCCTGAAAGCCAGGCTGACTGCCCGCTACGCTATCCGGGATGAAAACAAAAGGCTCATGACCGCCCGCGACCAGGTCGTCCTGGTATCGGCCGACAGTACCCGGCTGGAAAGTGAGGAACTGATCTGGGATGAAGGTCGTGCCATCGTGTACAGCAATAAATTTGTAAAGTGGAGCCGCGGCAAGGAAGTCGGCACCGGTTTCTTTTTCCAGGCCGACCAATCCTTTAAAAAGATCCAGATGCGAAAAACGGAAGCGGACAATATTGTGATACCGGGCTTAGGTAGGGATGAGGAATGAGGGATGAGGAGTGAGGATTGAGGGTTGAGATCCTGCCTTCCTTTCTCCTTTCTCCTTTAACCGTTGACCCTTGATCCCTGCAAAACTGCAATAATACTCTCGTCCACCGGCCTGTATTTCAAACCGAGCAGTTCGACAGATTTTGTATTGTCAAAGCCCGCTTTTGAAAATACGGAGTGAAGCAAGCGGGGCTGGAATACGGTATTTCGCCTGAAAATCCGGTTGAATAGGCCGAGAACCTGAACTCCCGCCATGGCCAGGCTCCTGGGCAGGGCTATTGCAGGCCCTTTCTTACCTTTATGCGTCGCCAACCGGTCCAGCATTTCCTTATAACTGAGATTATGCCCGTTAAGAATAATCCGCTCATCTTTGACCTTGCGATCGAGGCAGATCCGTACGGCTTCCGCCACATCCCGGACATCGACCAGGCCGTTGCCTCCCGAAGGATAAAAAGGCAGATTGTGGGAAAAGATCTTCATGGAATGATGACCGGGCAGCCAGGGGCCGATCACGAGGGAGGGATTCAGGATGCAGACATTTAATCCTTCCGCTTTACCGCGCCATACTTCCAGTTCAGCCTGGTATTTGGTTTCCGCATAGGTGGTATGCCTCTTATTCTTCACCCAAATGGAAGTTTCATCAAACCATTCCTGGCCGGGTTGCCCGCCCAAGGCGGCGATCGAGCTGATGTGGACCAGGTGGGGAATATGCTGCTCCAGGCAGGTGTTGACTACGTTGGCTGTGCCTTCGATATTGATCCGGGCCAGGCGGGATTTATCCTGCGGCCTGAAACTCACGAGCGCCGCGGCATGAACTACGGCGTCCTGGTCCCGGAAGGCGACCTCCAGGGAATCGGGATCCAATATGTCCCCTTCGAAGATCCTGGCCTGTGTACGAAACGAGTCCACGGAATCCAGGGTCAGGCTTTCCGGGCGGACCAGGGCAGATACCTCATAGCCCGATGCCAGGAGATGACGGACGGTATAGTTGCCTATAAATCCGGTCGCTCCGGTCACGAGCACCTTTTTATTCATGACCAGGGGGAAGTCGTTTGATTGGTATACAATGCCCCATTAATCGTATCCCCCGGCGCTCCGGTGACGGAAGCAAAAAGATTGGGTATCCGGAGACCCCGAAACAAACCGGCCAGGGCAATGAAAGAAACCTCTTTAAACTCAATGATGGTCCGGGAGGGCAGGACCACTTCGAGTTCCCCGGCCAGAGCCTGAATGCGGGTGACCAGGTAATGATTCAGGGCCCCGCCCCCGGTGACAAACATCGAGGGCCTCCCTGCATTCGGGGGCAAGGGGAAGAGGGCACAGGCGTTGGCAATCTCCAGGGCGATAAACTCCACTGCGGTATGCAGCTTATCTGCGGTCGGCGCATTGAACCCAAGAGAAGGGTTCACATGGTTTTCCACCACCCAGGTATTGTCCAGGGATTTGGGGTAAGACCTGGTGAGGTAAGGGTCGGATTGGTAAAGTTGTAATAAATCAGGGATGAGTTTGCCCGAGGCCGCCAGCCCTCCATCGTGATCATAAGTCAAGCCCGCCTCCCCTGCCAGGGCATTCAGGATTTGGTTGCAGGGGCAAATATCAAAAGCAAGGTATGCCCCTTCCACGGAGGTCGTCAGGTTGGCGATTCCCCCCAGGTTGAGATAAAACGAATAACCCGGATACAGGTATTTGTCTCCAAGAGGGGCCAGCGGAGCGCCCTGGGCACCGAAAGCCACATCCATTCCCCGGAGTTGGGTGACCGAATCGATTCCCGTCTCCGCGGTGATGGCTGCTCCGTCCCCTATTTGGGTGGTGGTTTTCAATTCAGGAAAATGGAAGATGGTGTGCCCGTGGGAGGCGATCAGGTCAATGGGCAGGCCGTGCCTCTGAATGAAGTCCCGGGAGATTAAGCCGTAATAATGGCCCAGTTCGGTATCCGCGATTACCAGATCCCGGGAAGTGGACGAGGGAAGTGATTTTAGCCTGGTGATCCACTCATCCGGATAAGGAATGGTGGCCGCTTCGGCGATATGCCATTCCCGGACCAGGCCCGGCCAATCCCGGTCGATAACGAATTTGCAAATGGCGACATCCGTGCCATCCAGGGAAGAACCGGACAATAAACCCAGGACACGATAGGCCTTTGAGGGCATTATTTTACTTTAAGCTCTTCGGTATAAGCCACCACCGCTTTGATCTCGTCTTCCGTGAGGATATCTTTAAAAGGGGTCATGAGATTTTTCCCATTGGTCACCTGGATGATTTTTTCTTCGATGGGAAGGACAGAAATCGAAAGGTCCTTGGACCCATTGAGCCCCAGTTTACCATCTACGCCATGGCAAAGCACGCAATAGGTTTCAAAAATCTTTTTACCCTCGGCATTGGAGGCCGGGGCGGCAGCGGCCGGTTCAGCAGGGGCGGCTGCCGTATCCTGGCTATCCGATTTTTTACCCTGGCAGGCCATGACATAGATCGATCCCGCCAATAAAAGGAGGATGGTTTTGGATTGAAGTTTCATAAACGGATTCTGTGATTTGGCACAAAAGTAATTCGTCCCCGGGAATCGGGACTTGATTTATTCGGAAGCGTCGACACTTTTGCTCCCTTCGCCCTTCGCCCTTCACCCTTCACCCTTAACCGTTCGCCCTTTCCCCTTCGTCCCTTCCCCCCCTACATTCGTCCTCCAATTCCACCCATTCGTCCATCGTCCGTCCCTGTTCAGGAAACTTTTTAAACTACCCGGGTTTCCTATGACTTTTCCGGTTATTTTTGCGCCTTCTTATCATGGATCTGTCCTCCGAAATTCTCATCCGGGCCAAAAGTCTCTTTATCCGCTGTGGAATCAAGTCCACCACCATGGATGACCTTGCCAAAGGACTGGGTATATCTAAAAAAACGCTTTATGAAAAAGTGCCCAACAAAGCGGCCCTGATCGAAAAGATGGTCCATCTCCACATCCGGGAAGAAAAAAAAGCGCTGGCCCTGATCCGGTCCCAGGCCGCCAACGCGGTCGAAGAAATGATCCTGATCGCCCAGCATGTGATCCTGATGCTGCGTCAGGTATCCCCCAACACCGCATACGAGATCCGGAAATACTACTGGGAATCCTGGAAAAAACTGGACAAACTCAACCAGGAACACATCCTGGGAGTCATCCGGCAAAATCTGAAGGATGGCATTGCCCAGGGGTATTACCGGTCGGAACTCGGGGTGGACATCATCGCCAAAAATTACGTCACCCTCAGCGCCGCCCTCATCGACGAAACCATCTTCCCCGCCCACCTGTTTTCTCCGGAAAAAGTGTTTAAGGAAACCATCCGGTATCACCTGGGCGGCATCACCACTCCCAAAGGCTGGGAATTGTGTGAGCATTATATTAAAAAATTGGATAACCCCATTTTATGAAAACGAAACTGCTTACTTCCCTATTCTTCCTCCTGCTTTGCACAGCGGGCCGGCCCCTGATGGGCCAAAACAGTTTTTCACTCGAAGAAGCGGTGCAATACGCGCTTAAAAACAGCGCCCAGGTCAAACAAAATCAGCTCAATCTGGTGGACGCCGATGCCCAGCTCATGGAATACAAATCCATCGGCATCCCGAAAGTAAACGCCACCATCGACTTCTCCCATTATTTTGCCATACCCACCACCATCCTGCCGGATTTTTTAAGCCCAACCATCGACAACCGGCTGGTCCATTACAATTTGTTGGACAGCAACCTGGTCGAAGATCCCAAGGGTGGCGGCATCCCTGCCCGCTTTGGCCTTTCCAATTCTCTTTCCGGGGCCCTGGCCATGAACACCATTCTCTACGATCCCTCCTTTTTTGTCGGCCTGAAAGCGACCAAACTTTATAAGGAACTGGTCACCCGGCAGAATTCCGTCTCCGATATCACCATCAGGCAGTCCGTCGCAAAGGCCTATCTGGGAGCCCTGATCGCCATCCGAAGCAAATCCATCCTGGACCAAAACATCGCCACCCTTGATAAAATTGTCAAAGAGACCGAAGCCGTCCGGAAACAGGGTTTTGTCGAACAACTGGATGTCGACCGGCTGTCCCTCAGCCTGCAGACCATGCAACTGGAAGCCGAAAAAGCCAACCGGATGACAGAGATCACCCTCAACGTGCTCCGGATGCATATGGGTTTTCCTTTTGGAGAAACCATCCTCCTTACGGAAAACCTGGATGTCCTGGCCGACCGGTTGAAAATAGACAATGCCGACCTGGTATCGGCCTTTCGCCCTGAACAACGGCCGGAATACCGGTCCATGCAAATGGCCGAAGAACTCAGCAAGATCCGGATGCAAACCATCAAACTGAGCGCCTACCCGGTGATTACCGGTTTTGCCAACGTTTCCTATGGATCCCAGTCAAACAACCTGATTGACAAAGACCAGACCCAATGGTTTCCCAGTTCCATCGCCGGCTTTAAGCTTAATCTGCCCATCTTCGACGGTTTCAACCGGAAAGCCAGGTACCAGAGAGCCAATGTGGAACTCGATAAACTCCGGTTGCAGATGAACGAATTTGAAAGGGCCATGAACCTGGAAGTGAGTACGGCGAGGATCCAGTTTGACAACGCCCGAACGACCCTGGACGGCAGTCAACGCAATCTGGACCTGGCGCAGAAAATATATGACCAGGCCCAACTAAAATATAAAGGGGGCATCGGCTCAAGCCTGGAGATCAACCAGGCTGAAACCGTTTTCCTCCAGGCCCAAAGCGGCTATATCCAGGCCCTGTATAACATGCTTGTCACCAAGACCGACCTGGATAAGGCCCTCGGAAAATAAACCCATTAACTACTTATCAACTCACAGACATGAAAAAAATAACCGCCCTCGTTTCCGGATCTCTTTTCCTGGCAATATTGGGTACCTCCTGCTCATCCAAATCAGGCTCCTCTCCCACCCCGGACAAACAAAGCCGGCTCACGGAACTCAAAAACCAGATCGCAAGCCTTGAAAAAGAAGCAGCGGCCCTGGAACTGGAACTTTACCCCGAAGGCAAGGTTGAAAAAACCAAGAATGTAGGGATCCGGGTATTCCCCCAGACCCTGTTCAGAAACTATATCGACCTCCAGGGATCGGTGCTTGCTGACCAGGAATTGTACATCAATTCCAGGATGGCCGGCAACGCGCAGAATATCCTGATCAAAACGGGGGATCATATCCAGGCCGGTCAAACCGTGCTCACCCTGGACGACGCCCTGCTCCAGCAAGGACTTGCCGAACTCGAGCAGCAACTGCAATTTGCCACCGACCTGTATCAAAAACAAAAAGCCCTCTGGGACCAGAACATCGGCACGGAAGTCCAGTATCTCAGCGCCAAAAACAACAAAGAATCGCTCGAGAAGAGGATTGCCACCACAAAGGAACAATGGGACATGACCCGGGTAAAAGCTCCGATATCCGGAGTGATTGACGAAGTGATGGTCAAGCCGGGCCAGATGGTCATGCCCGGGGCGCCCATTGCCCGGCTGGTCAATTTTTCAAAATTGAAACTTTCCGTCAATGTTCCCGAATCCTATGCAGGGCGGATCAAACCCGGGAACGCGATCAAAATCTGGTTTCCCGACATCCAAAAAGAATATGATTCGCGCATCACTTATGTCAGCCCGGTCATCAACCGGGTAAACCGCACTTTTTCCGCCGAAGCCGCACTGCCTCCGAATATGAGCGGGGTGATGCCCAACATGATTGCCATCATTAAAATCGTGGATTACAGCAACCCCAATGCCTATGTACTGCCCATCAACCTCCTGCAAAAAGACAGCCAGGGGGACTATGTCATGGTAGCGGATTCCACGGACGGGTACTGGCATTCTTCCAAACGCCCCGTCACCATCGGTAAGTTTTACAATGACCTGGTCGAGATCAAATCCGGGATCGATGCCAGCCACAAAGTGATTACCCTGGGATACCAGGACCTGCTCGAAGGCGAACGGCTGAGCATCCAAACCTATTAATCATAAATCCCCGGAATCCAGACCATGAAAGATCTTATCAAGGAATTCAAGCCAAGCAGCTGGGCCATTGACAACAAGACCAGTATCTATATCCTGACCATCATCATCACGATCGCAGGTATTTTTTCATATATCCGGCTGCCCAAGGAACAGTTTCCGGAAGTTGCCTTCCCCCAGATCCTGGTCAATACGGTGTATCCCGGCACCTCTCCGACCGATATGGAAAACCTGGTTGCCAAACCCATTGAAAACCAGCTCAAGGGCATTTCGGGGGTCAAAAAAATCCGAAGCAGTTCCCTGCAGGACTTTTCCCTGGTCGTCGCCGAATTTGGCACCGATGTGGATGTGGCGGAGGCCAAACTGAAAGTAAAAGATGCCGTGGACCGCGCCCGGGCGGACCTCCCGAATGACCTGCCCCAGGATCCTTCCGTCATCGATATCGACGTGTCCAGCATTCCCATCATGAACATCCACGTCTCCGGCGATTACGACCTGGACCGGATTAAAAAATACGCGGAGCAACTCAAGGACGAGATCGAAACCCTCAAGGAAATCACCCGTGCTGACCTGGTCGGCGCCCTGGTGCGGGAGATCCAGGTCAATGTGGATATGTACAAAATGACCGCGGCCAATGTGACCATGCGGGATATCGAGACGGCCATCGCAATGGAAAACATGACCATTTCCGGAGGCCAGCTCGACATGGGCAATGTGAAACGCGCCATCAGTGTGGTCGGCGAATACAAAGACGCGCGTCAACTGGGGGACATCATCGTCCGGGGCGGCACCGGCGCCGTGGTCTATCTGAAGGATATCGCCGAGATTAAGGACACCTTCATGGAGCAGGAGAGTTATGCCCGGCTCAATAAAAAAAATGTGCTCACCCTCAACGTCATCAAAAGAAGCGGGGAAAACCTGATCGAGACATCGGATAAAATCAAGGCGATCAGCGAACGGATGCAGGCTTCCGCATTCCCCTCCGACCTGAATGTGAACATCACCGGCGACATGAGCCTCAAGACGAGAGCGGGACTCAAGGAACTCATCAATACCATCGTGATCGGATTCCTGCTGGTCACCTTCATCCTCATGTTTTTTATGGGTGCTACCAACGCCGTTTTCGTGGCTTTATCCGTGCCCCTTTCCATGTTTGTGGCCTTTATGGTCATGCCCACTTACGGGTTTACCCTCAACGTGATTGTCCTATTCGGATTCCTCCTTGCCCTGGGTATCGTGGTGGACGATGCCATCGTGGTCATTGAAAACACCCACCGGATTTTCGACAACGGAAAAGTGCCGATAAAAAGAGCGGCCAAGATGGCCGCCGGCGAAGTATTCCTCCCGGTCCTTTCGGGTACCCTGACCTCCCTGGCCCCCTTCATACCCCTGGCATTCTGGCCGGGCCTCATCGGCAATTTTATGTTTGGCCTTCCCATCACCCTGATCACCACCCTGCTGGCCTCCCTGCTGGTGGCTTACATCATCAATCCGGTGTTTGCCGTGGATTTTATGCAAAAGCATGAGGAAGGGAAAAAGGAAAAAATATTCAACAGAAAATTCATCGTCACCCTGGTGTTCTTCGGGGTCGTCCTGTTGCTTTCCCACCTTGGCCAAAATTATTTTATCCGTAATCTGGCCCTGTGCATCTTCCTCTTTTACCTGCTCAACCGTTTTGTCTTGAACGGACTGATCCGCGGGTTCCAGACCTCCGTCTGGCCTGCGGTGCAGAATGCCTACGCCTCCATGCTGCGGGTGGCGGTAAAAGGGTACCGGCCTATTGGCCTGTTGCTTTTTACCGTCTTCTTATTGTTCGTTTCCTTATTCCTTGCCTTCAAATACATTCCCGGCGTCCGACTGTTTCCCGAATCCGACCCCAATTTTGTATACACCTATATCACCCTGCCCGTGGGCACCGACCAGGCCTATACCAATGCGGTCACGGCAGAAGTGGAGAACCGGATCATTGGAGTGGTCGGGGAGGACAACCCGATCGTGGAATCCGTGATATCCAATGTGGCCGTAGGTGCGGGCGATCCGTCCAATTTTGAACAGCAAACCAGCCCCCACCTGGGCAAGGTGACCGTGGCCTTTGTGGAATTTGAAAAAAGGCATGGCAAATCCACAGTGGAATACCTCAATAAGATCCGGGAAGTGGTGAAAGGCATTCCGGGCGCGGAAATCATCGTCGAAAAGGAAAACAGCGGACCGCCGGCAGGTAAGCCCATCAGTATTGAAATCGTCGGTGAAGAATTCGATGAACTGAATCAAACCGCGCAAAACCTGAAGCGGTACCTGGACTCCCTCCAGATCGATGGGGTGGAAGAATTAAAATCCGACCTTTCCATCAGCAAACCGCAACTCAAAATCACCGTGGACCGTCAGCGTGCAAACACAGAAGGCATTTCCACCGCCCAGATCGGTTCCGACCTCCGGAGCGCAGTCTTTGGAAAAGAAGTCTCAAAACTCCGGGACGGGGAGGACCAACATCCCATCCAGCTCCGTTTTAAGGAAGACCAGCGGAACAATGTGAACCTCCTGCTCAACCAGAGCATCACCTACCGCGACATGAATATGGGAGGACAAATGCGCCAGGTGCCCATGGCCGCCCTGACCCAACTGGAATACAGCAACACTGTCGGCTCCATTAAAAGGAAAAATCTGAAACGCCTGGTAACCATCTCTTCCAACGTGCTGGCCGGATACAATCCCAATGAGGTCCTGGCCAAAGTCCAGTCCGCGACGGCAAGATTCCAGGCGCCTCCCGGTATTGAGATTGGGTTCGCGGGGGAACAGGAAGACCAGGCAGAAGCCATGGGGTTTTTAGGCCGGTCCCTTTTGATCTCGCTGGGCCTTATCTTTCTCATTCTGGTGACCCAGTTCAATTCCTTCAGCAAGCCCATCATCATCCTGGTGGAAATCCCATTCAGCATCATCGGGGTGCTCCTGGGCTTCACGATGATCAGGATGGAATTTTCAATCATCATGACCGGCATAGGCATCGTGGCTTTGGCCGGGGTGGTGGTGCGGAACGGGATCCTGCTGGTCGAATTTGCGGAAATGATGATGAAGCAAGGCTATTCCATCCGGGAGGCCGTGGTGGAAGCGGGCAGAACCCGGATGACCCCGGTAATCCTGACCGCCATGGCCACCATCTTGGGTTTGATCCCCCTGGCCATCGGTTTTAATATTGATTTTGTGACCCTGTTTTCAGAATGGAGCCCCAATATCTACCTTGGAGGCGACAACGTGGCATTCTGGGGTCCCCTGAGCTGGACCATGATCTTCGGTCTGGGTTTTGCGACCCTGCTCACCCTGGTCCTGGTACCGGCCCTGCTCGTGATCGTTTCCCGGTTAAAAGCCAGGCTGGGCCTGGAGGATTACGAAGCCAAGGCCCTGGCGGAAGCTGCGGAAGAAAGCGGACAAGCATAATCAATGTTATGAAACACAGCCCCCTGGCCCATCTGCGGAAATCCTATTCCAAAAGCAGCCTGAGTGAACTCACCGCCGCAGTCAACCCTTTTGACCAGTTTAAATCCTGGTTTGAGGAAAGCCTGAAATCCCATCCTGCCGAGCCCAATGCCATGGTCCTTTCCACCGTCGGAGAGACCGGCCGTCCCTCGAGCCGGATCGTCCTGCTCAAATACTACGATGCCTCCATGGGGTTTTTGTTTTTTACAAACTATGAAAGCCGCAAGGGCAGGGATTTAAAATCCAACCCACAGGCCTCCCTTTTGTTTTACTGGCCGGAACAGGAAAGACAGATCCGCGTCGAAGGAAAGGTAAAAAAAGTAAGCCGAAGCCTTTCCGAAGAATATTTCCACTCCAGGCCAAGGGGTTCCCAGATAGGCGCCTGGACTTCGGACCAAAGCCAGCGGGTCCCCAACCGGGAATACATTGATCGGATCAACCAGGAGCTTGAAAAGTTTTTTAAAGAATATGAACCGGTCCCCTTGCCCCCCTTCTGGGGTGGTTATAGCCTGGTGCCGGATTATTTTGAATTCTGGCAGGGCAGGGAAGACCGTCTGCATGACCGGATCGCTTATCGCCTCAGCCGCAAAAAATGGAGCGTAGAGCGGCTTTCCCCCTGAGGGCTCCCGGGATTTGATCCCGTCTTTTTACCATTGGTCCCCGGATACCCGCTGAACATTTCCGGCGATCCCGCCCTGTGCAATTGATATTTTCAGCGAGCCTTCAAGATTTAGGTTATCCGGTTTTGTGCTTTTGCAATATTTTGTACTTTACGCTCAAAATCATATAACATGAAGCAACTCACTCACAAACTTCCGGTGCTGGCCCTGATCTTTGCCGTTCCCGTATTCTGCGAATTCAGTTTTCAGCCAAAAGATACCTGGACCTGGCCGACAGAACCAAAGAACCTGAAAGTATTGCCCAAAGGCACCGCCGGGGATGACCTCAAAGCCATCATGCAGTCATGGAACAAAGCCCTTGGGGTCAAGTGCAACCATTGCCATGTGAGCAAGGAAGGCGCTCCATTCAGCCAATGGGATTTTGTCGCCGATACCAAGCCTGAAAAAAACATGGCCCGGGACATGGTCAAAATGACCAATGGGATCAATAAAAAGTATATGACCAAAAAGTTTCAATCTAAAAACATGATCTCCTGTGCGACCTGCCATCGCGGGGAGAAGGCTCCAAGTATGTAGTTGTAAGGGATCAGGGATCAGATAGAGAAAAAGCAAAAAGAGGGTAGTTCACTCCACCCTCTTTTTTTTTATCCTTAATTCCCTTAATTCCTTAATTCTCTTAATTCTTAATTTTCATTTACCAGCTGCTTCCTCCCCCTCCTCCAAATCCGCCCCCGGAACTGCCGCCGCCGCCGAAGCCCCCTCCGCCCCCGCCTCCCGTGGAAACCGGTTGCACGGTGCTGAATGCCGAAGAGATTTCTTTAGGCTGGAAATCCCGGCCAAAATCTTCCATGGTGGATTTTCGCCCGGCCCCCATCATGCCGTAATAACCATACCATACGGGGGCGAACTCCCTGTAGGGTCGTATTTTCTTTATAAAAATCTGGTCGAGTTTTAAGGCGACGGCATAAGGATAAACTTTATCAAAATACAGGGGATCTTTTTCAAGGATCTCCCCGTAGGATTGATTTTGATCATTCTTGAGAAAGGCATAAAATCCTTTGAGCTGGTGGTGAAAGTATTTTCCCTTTTCCGACAGCGCCTTGGCCTGGCTGACCAGGATGATCGCCGTGAGCAGCCCGATCATAAAAATCACTGCAGCCATCCAGTAGCCCAATACCAGGAAAAGGATGCCCAGGGGCACAAAGGCCGCCACCAGGAGGACGGTGCGCCAGGAACTGAACCAATACCGGTATTTCTCATCATAGAGTTGCATACCGATGATTTCGCGGTGAATCATGGACTTGACCTTCTGATGCGTGCTGGCAAATTTGTATTTCAGGTCGGAAAGACGCACCACGTCGCGGTGGCTGAACAAATCACTGAACAAGACCTGTTCGTATCCTGTGCTGTCCCCTCCCAGGTAATTTAAGCGGTATAAATAGGTGTCCTGGTCGTCAGGGTCAAATTCCATCCGGATATGCCCCTGGGATGCCCAATAGGGCAGCAATGAAATCACATCGCGGTCATTGACCACGTGGTCGTAAAAGGCGCCAACTTCTGCCGGATTCAGATCGAGGGGCGGATAGGGTTGCGGGATCACCTGGCTGGGCGGGTTGACCCCCCGTAATTTATTCCAGAAACCGACCAATAAAGAAATGAGTAAGGCGGGAATGACCGCAGGGGGCCACTGTTTCTGAAATGCCCGGGCCGCTTTTTCCGAAGGTGTGCTCTCCATGTCCAGGGTCTGCTCGCGGTCTATATAATTAGCCGGCAATTTTAAGGCAATGGTCAAGCCTTCCCCCGGATTAAAAACATCGATCGAACTGCCTTTGACATGCCTTCCTTCCTGCTGAATATAGGCGCTGTCGACCCGGGACCCCGCCCTGCCCGTGAATACTTTAAGGTCCTGGTAACGGAATGGGAGTTCCTCCGGCATTTCGATGTCAAAATGGACTTTTAGGATCGGTGCCGTCCAGCCATTGCCGGTGATGTTCCAGTAAAATTCATCATACCCTGCCGCATGGATAAAAGGCCCTTTTACCCTGTAGCGGATGTGGTATTCCTGCCTGCCTTCGATATATTTTTCCGGATGTCCTATCCGGATGGATTTGGCACTGCCCTGGGAGGAAACCTTATAGTCCCACTGGTCCACCTGCACCCGGTCTATGGGGGTGCGGTAAGACTTGCCCTGATAAGTGTATTTGAAAGGAATATCACGGATGATTCCTCTTTTTCTTTCTGTAAAATCCACTTTGAGGTGTTCGTGGACCTGGATATAGCCCGATTTTTCGATCCTAATCGTGGCGTTGAATTCTTCGACAATAAAGCCCTGGGAAAAAACGGTGGAGGCAATAAAAATGAAGATGAGAAACGGGAGTGATTTTAACATACCCTTTTAACGAGAAGAAAAGATTCGGAGTTCCGGGCCAAAACTTTTCCCGCAAAGAGTGGGGTTCCCACTAAGACACGAAGTTCACGAAGATTCAATTTTTATTTTATTGATAATCAATATCATATATCCTTTGTGACCTGGTGGGAAAATTGCGAGACAGTAACGTAACCTCCTAACCCATGGAAAGGAACTCATAAAATGAAAAAACCGGAACCTGATCCGGTAAAATGGAACCTTTGGAGGTAAATTCTTTAAGGTGGTCTAAAGCGGGTACAAAGATCAGCAATAGCTGTCGAAAGCCATTTTGAGATTGGCGGCGACGATGTCGGCACTCCTGCCTTCGATCTGGTAGCGTTCGATCATGTGGACCAATTCCCCGTTTTTAAATAATGCAATAGAAGGAGAGGATGGGGGGTAAGGAGCTAAAAATTCCCGCGCTCTTGCGGTAGCTTCCCTATCCACTCCAGCAAATACAGTATATAATTTATCGGGAGTCTTGCCTGATTTCAGGGCCAGGCGGACACCCGGCCGGGCATTGGCTGCCGCGCAGCCGCAAACGCTGTTCACCATCAGCAATACCGTCCCCTCTTTATCACTCAGCGCCTGCTCCACTTCCTGCTCGTCAGTCAGGGCTTCAAACCCTGCCTGAAGCAACTCATTTTCCATCGGTTTAACCAGTTCTAAAGGATACATTTCTTTTTTTCAAATAAACGTCCGAAACAACAAATAGTTTACGATAGGACAAAAATACGGTGAAGTCCCGCCTGCTAGGTAATGAAATGGGAAAAAAGGTGGCTGGTGGGTGGTGGGTGGTACTCCTTAATTCTTAATTACTTAATTCTTAATTACTTACCAATTCCCATGCCGAACAATTCAACCACTACTACCACCCCACCCCGTAATCATCCCCGTGATTGCTGGCGCCTCCCCACATGGTGCCGTGCAGACGGTCAAAATAAATCGCGGTGATCGGGCCGGAGGTGCGGGCACTGAATTCCAGGGTGTACCCTTTTTTGATCAGGGCCTGTCGTATGTCATCGGGCGTGGAGGCATGCAGCAGGATTTTGCCCGGAATTTTCTCATGGTCCCCGAAAGCGCTTTTCATCTGGTAGCTGTTGATATTGGCCGCTTCGACCGCCTGCTGAACATTCATGCCGAATTCCGTCATATTAAGGAAAAACTGCAGCAGGTTCTGGTCCTGGGAATCCCCTCCCTGCACGCCAAAAGCCAGGAGTGGCTTTCCATCCTTAAGTGCAAGGGTTGGCGTGAGGGTCACCCGCGGCCTCTGTCCCGGCGCGACAACGTTAAATGGATTTTCGCTGGCATCCAAAACAAAGGATTGCATCCGCTGGCTGAGGCCGATCCCGGTATTGCCGGCAATGCAGGCGGGCATCCAGCCCCCGCTTGGGACTACGCTCACCACCCAGCCCTGGGCGTCGGCAGCCGTGACGGAGGTCGTCCCGGCATAAAAGTTCTTCATATACTCCTCGAGATCGGAAGGCCGGTGTGAACTTGGTTTTTTCATTCTTTCTATAAGGTCCAGGTATGGATTGGTTTTGCCTTCAAAAGGATAAGGATCCCCGGGCAGGGCCATGGCGTCGTTTTTGGCAGTATCGATCAGCTTGAGCCTTTGGGCGGCATAAGCTTTGGATAAAAGGCCCTGGATCGGCTCGACCGGGGGCACATAAGGATCCCCATAATAAAAATCGCGGTCGGCATAGGCATAATTCATGACCTGGTAGAGGGTATGAATGTATTGCAGGGAATTATAACGCATTTTTTTGAGGTCCAGGTTTTCGAGCATATTGAGCGCCTGGAGTAAAACCGGGCCCTGCTGCCATTCCCTCAGCTTGTACACTTCAATCCCCTTGTAATTGGTGGACAGCGGTTTCTCGATCAGGACCTTCCATTTGGCCAGGTCTTCCTTCGTGATCAGCCCCCCCTGTTCCCGGGTGCCGCGCACAAATTCATCCGCGATATCCCCGGTATAAAAACGGTCATAAGCAGCCATGATGGCTTCTTTGCGACTCTTGCCGGACGCCAGCGCGGCCGCTTCGGTATCCACCATTTTTTTAAGAGTGACGTACAGGTCGGGTTGGGAAAACAATTCACCGGGCTGGGGCAACTGGTCCCCCTTGAAAAAAACTTTCTTTGAATAAGGCCAGGATTTGAGGTCATCGGCATACCGTTTCATCTGGCGGTGTACATCCTCGTCCATCGGGTATCCATCGGCCATTTGCATGGCCGGAGCCAATACTTCCCGGAGACTTTTTGTGCCAAATTCTGCCAGCATCACCAGGATCCCGCCGGGGGTTCCGGGCGTCACGGCGGCCAGCGGGCCGGTGGCCGGGGGATATTTGAATCCTTTACTTTTATAAAATTGAGCAGTGGCCCCCGTGGGTGCTATACCGAGGGCATTGATGCCGACCACTTCTCCTGTTTTCGGGTTATAGATCAAAGCTTGCGTTTCTCCTCCCCAGCTCAATACATCAAACATGGTGCAGGTGGCGGCAATCATGGCGCAGGCCGCGTCTACCGCATTTCCTCCCTGTTGAAACAAAGTAGCCCCTGCCGTCGCCGCAAGCGGTTTTCCGGTAATGGCCAGCCAATGCCTGGCATGAAGCACTGGTTTCTGGGTCCTGAGGGATTGCACATTGGCCTGGGCCGGCAAGTTTGTACTGATGACCAGGCAAAGGAAAAAAGGAAGAATGGTCGTTTTCATATTTAAATTTAGGGATAACCGCTGAACCGGTGAAAGAAATCCACTGGCTTTGCATGCCTGTCGCGCCATTCTGCAAATGCAGTATCTTTGAAAACATGAACACAAAATGCATTGAATGCGGGGATAAAATCATGGGCCGTTCGGATAAAAAGTTCTGTACAGACCAATGCCGGAGCGCATACAATAACCGCCTGAACAGTGACAGCAACAACATCATGCGCAACATCAACAATACCTTGCGCAAAAACCGCAGGATCCTCCTGGAAGCCAATCCCGAGGGGAAGGGCAAAATTTCCAGGGAACAGCTGGTCAAACGGGGATTTAAGTTTGATTACTTCACCAACCTTTACCAGACCAAAAACGGACATACCTATTATTTCTGTTATGACCAGGGTTACCTTCCCCTGGATCGCGACTGGTATGCCCTGGTCAAACGCCAGGAATACATTCATTGAATCTGATCGTTATTAAAAGAAATATGCGCAGCCGGACTTCCTTCCTTTCCATTTTATTATTACTCGTGTCCCTGGCTATACATGCCCAGACCCCGAACTGGTCGGAGACGGTGGCAAAGATCGTATATACCCACTGCACGCCCTGTCACCGGAGTGGCGGTTCGGGGCCCTTTTCCCTCATGTCCTATGGCCAGGCTTTCAACAACCGGTTTAGCATGCGTTCGGCCGTGAGCCAGAAAATCATGCCCCCCTGGCCTCCGGATGATTCGTACAGCGCCCTGGCCCACAGCAGGGCCCTGAAGGAAGCAGACCTCGAAGCCATCGTTCGCTGGGTGGATGGCGGAGCTCCTTCAGGTAATTTATCCACGGCTCCGCAAGCCCCCCAATATGACAACCTGGGATACATTAAAAATCCACAGTTGGTGATCTCCACCCCCGAATATACCCTGGCGGGGAATACCGATGAATACCGCTGTTACCCCGAAAGCAGCAATATAAACCAGGAGATGTGGCTGACTGCCCTGGAATGCATCCCGGGCAATCCGGGGATCGTGCACCATATTTTGGTTTTCAGGGATGGCGGGAACCGGAGTTTTCAGCTGGACCAGCAGCAGGCAGGCCCCGGCTATCTCTGTTTTGGCGGCGCGGGGACCTCCGGGGCGGAACTGATCGGGGCCTGGGTGCCCGGGGCCCAACCCTTCGTCCTGCCCAAAGGATTTGGCATCCGGCTGCCTGCCAACAGCAATATCATCATTCAGGTTCATTATCCCGGCGGGTCCAAGGGGAAGTCCGACAAGACCATTGTCAAATTCCAGCTGACCGATCAGCCCCAAAGGGATGCTTACCTGGTTCCTGCCCTCAATCATTCCACTTCAATGACCAACGGGCCCCTGTATATCCCTGCCAACACCAAAAAAACCTTTAACCAGCAATTTGCCTTGCCGTTCAACGCTTCGGTCATTGGCGTGGCTCCGCATATGCACCTGATCGGCACGTCCATCCGGACCTGGGCGGTTGGGCCTGATCAGAAAGAAATCCCGATGATCCATATTCCGCGCTGGGATTTTCACTGGCAGGGCATTTACCAATTTCAGAAAGTCATGAAGGTGCCTGCAGGTTCGATGATTTATTCCGAAGCGACCTATGACAATACGCCGGCCAACCATCACAATCCCAATTTCCCGCCAAAAGATGTGTCGGTGGGGGAAGCAACCACGGATGAAATGATGATCACTTATTTTCTGTTTACCCTTTACCAAAACGGGGACGAAAAAATCATCATAGATTCCGCGAAAGCCCTGGTCTCTTCGGCCCCGGATGCGGAGATCGAAACCAGGCCCGTCACGGTCTTTCCCAATCCTGCCGGCAGGTTAAGCCCTTCGCGATTGGTATTTAAAACAGATCCAAACGATCGCATTGAACTCAGCATCCTGGACCTGACCGGCAAGGAAATCTTCCGGAAAAAATACCTGTACTCCGCTGCCGGCACCCAGACCATCGGCCTGGGAGCAGACCGGTTGGATACCGGCACTTATATCATCCGGGTCCGGGGACAGAAATGGCAGGCCACAAAAAAGTGGATCCTGACGCCTGAATAGTTTACCGGAGGTCTTCGCTCCGGGGCCGGCACTATGGGCCTTGCCAAATTTGCAGTCCTCGTATTTGCCATAAAAGAATATTTTACAGCCGGAAAAAATGACCTCATCTTGGATAGCGTGGAGACCGGCATAAAAAAGAAATTTTATGACAAGGCTTACTGGTACTTTATGCTGGCCGCCCTGGTCACCATTATCGGTTTTTTCCCTTCTTATTTCAGCCGGCTGACCGTCACCGATCCCGCACACCACCTGCATGGCATCACCGCTACCTGCTGGATGCTGTTGCTTGTCGTCCAGCCCTGGCTGTACAAAACAGGAAAATTATCCTTGCACCGAAACCTTGGTAAATCTTCCTATGTCCTGGTACCCCTGATCCTGCTCAGCGGATTGAATATGGTGCATATCATGCTCAATAACCAGGTCAACTATCCCCCTGACCTGCCTTATCGGCTGGCATTCATTGATTTTATCACCCTGGCCCAGTTTCTTTTATTTTATGGCCTGGCCATCAACCACCGAAAAAAATTACAATTGCACGCCCGTTACATGGCCTGTACCGTATTGGGGCCTCTGATCCCCGCCCTTACCCGGGCTCTTTTCCTGATCCCCTGGATTGATCATTTCGATAAAGCGCTGAACACCAGTTATATCCTCATTGAATCGGTATTGGTGATTCTTTTGCTGGACGACAGGCGTACCGGCAGGATACGATTGCCCTATGTCCTCGCGTTGATCCTGTTTTTCGTGCAACATCTGGTCATGAATTTTGTAGGGCAATGGACCTGGTGGCGGTCCCTGATGGACGCTTACGCCGGATTGAGGTTCTGAATAGTATTGGAAAACAACAGAATACCGGCCGGGAATTGTACCGGGTTATTATCTGCGTTCATGGTTTGTTTAATTTAGTCGGGTGAAAGCAGATCTGGAAGAACTGGTAAGCAATAAGGTAATAGACCCGGAAACGGCCCGCCGGATCCGGGAATATTACGACCTGAAATCAAAAGCATCGAAAGCATCCCGGCTGCTCCTGATCTTGTCCATCACCGGCATTGTGTTGGTTGGGCTCGGACTGATCCTCCTCATCGCTTACAATTGGGAATCCCTTCCAAAAGCATTCAAGCTGGCCTTCGCCTTTTTACCCCTTGCAGCCACCCAGACCTTTGGTTTATGGGTCCTGGTAAAAAAAGGGGGTTTGGTCCTGTGGCATGAATCCGCAGCCCTTGCCATTCTTTTTGCCGTCGGGATCGCCATGTCCCTGGTCACCCAGATCTATCATATCGAGGGAGCCCTGTCCGGCTTTCTTCAATGGTGGATCATCCTTTCGGCGCCCCTCGTCCCGGTTTTTATATCGGATGTGGTTTCTTTGGCTGTCTGGATCGGGACCGGCTGGTACCTGACTTCCATCTCCTGGACAAGGTCCGATTATGATCTTTTTGCTCCCGCGGTGATCCTGTTGGCGCTCGGCTGGTATTCCTGGCGCTTGAGGCATGAAGGGTTAAAAAAATGGATGACCTTTCATCACTGGGTCATTCCCATAGTACTGACCATCTATATTTTTTCACTGGCACCCCATACCTGCAACCGGTTTTTACTGATCGCCCTGTTGACTTTGTTTATGGGATTCGGTGGGGTCGCTTTCACGGTTTTTAAAGGACAGGGTCTGCTGACCAACGGCTTCCGGACCGGCCAATTCCTGGGTACCTGGATTACCGGCATCATTCTTGGATTTGAATTTTACTGGACTTCACCCCTTCAGGATTCCCTGTCCAGGTGTATTGCTGATAACCCTGTTTTTTTACCACTGGTTAATCTGGCAGTCCTGGGTTACCTTGCCTATGCCTTGTTTCGAAGGTTCAAGGAATCCGAGCCGGATGATCTGGGATGGATGGGACTGGCCCTGATCGCGGTAGTCATTGCCGGTTCAGGGTACCCTGGCTTTGGGCATATCGCCGCCAATATTATTTTATTGGCCGGGTCCGCGAGGATCATCTATGGCGGTCTTTCCAGGGAAAATCTTTGGTTACTCAACCTGGGCCTGCTTACCCTGGCCAGTTGGGTAATCTCGCGGTTTTTTGAAACCAATATATCCTTTGTCTGGAAAGGCTTATTGTTTATCACCCTGGGGATCCTTTGTTTCGGCCTGAATTGGTTCATCCTTAAAAAACAAAGAACATGAATACCCCCCTAATTAAGATCACCGGCTTTATACTCCTCTGTCTTTTTCAATGGATCCTGCCGGTCAGCTGGATCCTTCAGGAAGAAAAAACCAGGACCGAAGGGATTTTTGTCAAGATTCCCTGCCGTCCATTCGACCCGGCCGATCCCTTTCGCGGAACCTTTCTGAATATACAGCCCCTGCCTGCGGAGTTTGACTACGAAGACAGCAGCCGCTTTGAAAATCAGCAGGAAGTATGGGTCAACTATATTCCCGATTCCGGAGAAATTTACCGGTTCCATTCCGTTCAGCCCTTGTCGGAGGCCCCGGCACAACCGGTTCACTTCAAAGTCACCATCCGGAATACCTATGTGCAGGGGCCCGGCGCCCAGTACACAGCCTTCCTGGATTATCCTTTTTCTAAATATTTTATCAGCGAAAAAGAAGCGCCGCGACTTGCTGAAAAATACAACCAGGCGCTGTCCGACACCACCCAAACCGTCTATGCCGGCCTTTTTGTCCTCGATGGAAACGCTTCCCTGGATGGGATCTGGATTGGTGCAGAAAAGCTGGAGTGATCACAATTCCAATCTCTTGGCCGCAGATTTATTTAGTTGCCTCACCTTTCAATTCAACAATTCAACGACGCCTCCCCTTTCACCAACCCCCGATTTCCGCTCTCTCCCTGTAAAATTCAATACCCTCGTTGATGATGCGGAATGCCGTTTCCCTGCCAAGGAAGCTGGTTGCTGTTACTTTTTTATTTTCAAGTACCGAATAAGTATTGAAAAACTGGATGATTTCTTTTTCCAGGTTCGGCGGCATGTCGGCAATGTCGCAGATATAATTCACGCTGGGGTCACGGGCAGCTACGGCCAGGATCTTATCATCCGATTCCCCCTGGTCAATCATTTGCATGACCCCTATAATATTGACTTCTACCAGGCAATGCGGGGTGATGTCAATTTGGGACAATACCAACACATCGAGCGGGTCGCCGTCGGCATGCATGGTCCTGGGAATAAAGCCGTAATTGGCCGGATACATGACAGAAGAATACAGGACCCGGTCCAGTTTCAGCAGACCGCTTTTTTTATCGATCTCGTATTTGGCGCGGCTTTTTCTGGAAATTTCAATAAAAGCCCAGCAGACTTCAGGCGCCCGGTCGCCGGGATCCACTTCGTGCCAGGGATGGAGAATCATAATTTAATTAAGGAATTAAGGAATTAAGAATGAAAGTTAGACCGGACACTTGAGGTTACCTTCTGGCCCAGAGATGTTTCCATGGGCTAAAGGTAGAAAATTAGATTGAGCGGGAGACCCCGCTGTGGGCTTTTAGGGATCCTACGAAGCCCTTCCCTTTTGTCCTGCTCAACGCTTCAATAAATGCTTCAGCGCCGAATCCAGATCCGGATACCTGAATTCAAATCCTTCCTCAAGCAGTTTTGCGGGCATCACGGCCAGGGACTCAAACAAGGTATCGGCCAATTGGCCCAGGGCCAGTTTCAGGCCCCAACGCGGGACCGGCACCTTCAGGATGAATGGACCTGCAAGCCTGGTGATCCGGGTGACAAATTCTTTTTGGCTGACCGGGGCGGGAGCGGTGACATGATAAACCGGTGCGGTGTCTTCCCGGGTCAACATTCTGCAAAATATTCTGACCAGGTCTTCGATATGAATCCAGGAATAAATCTGTTCACCCTTGCCAAAAACCGGGGCAATACCCAGGCTGGCCGGTAGATAAAACTTCTTAAGGATGCCTTCCCCCCGGCTCAGGACCGGGCTGGTCCGGAGGATCACTTTCCGCACTTCGGGATCGAGGCCGGACACGACCCCCTCCCAATCCCTCGACAGATCAGAAATAAAGGAAGAGGGCCCCGGCGGAGCGCTTTCATCCAGCAATTCCCCGGGCCGGTCGCCAAAGATCCCGATGCCCGCCATAGAAAGATAGACCTTGGGGGGACGCACCTGTTGATTGATACACTTTATCAGGAAGCGGCCTGAATTCACCCTGCTGTCATATAATACTTTTTTCCGGCTGGCGGTCCATCTCTTTTTTTCTATGGATTCTCCGGCAAGCTGGACGACGCCATAGACCCCATCCAAAGCTCCGGGTTCGAGATATTCCCGGGCCGGATCCCATTCAAACTGGGCAAAGGATCTGCCCGGCCTTTTTGTCCGTGTAATGATGCGGACCTGGTAGCCCATGGAAGTCAAATAGACCGACATCGCCTTTCCGATGAATCCGCTCCCTCCACAAACCGCAATGATTTTATTCATCCTCCAAGATTATTGGAATAAAATACTACTTTTAATTGATCCTTGACCCAAATTACTGTTTCTATGCCTTTGCCTCCTAAAAATGCGTATATCCCTTTCTTGTTATTGTTGAGTCTCCTGGCTTGTAACAAAGCAAGGACCCCGCTCCAGGAGGGAGTTCTCCAGGTGCGCCTGGCGCGGGAACCAGATATCCTCAACCCCGTACTATCCGCCACTTCGACCGCGGCTGCTATAGAAAACCTTTTATACCTGCCCCTGATGGATTTTGACCCGTATACCCAATCGTTCAAACCCGTGCTTACTTCCGGTCCTGCTGAAATCATCCGTCAGGAGGACCGTGTCGGCTATAAAATAAATATCCGCCAACAGGCCATATGGGACGACGGCAGTCCGGTGACCGCCGCCGACGTGAGTTTCACGCTGAAAGCCACCCTAAACCCTTTCGTCCAGTCGGTGGGAAAAAGAAGTGTGATTTATGCTATTGACAGCATCGAATTCTCCGGGGACCCCAGGCAACTGGTCTTCTGGACCGACGACCGTTATTTCCTGGATGAATATTCTTTCACCAATAATTTTATCCTGCAGGCCGCCCGCCTGGACAGCTCGGGTTTGCTTGAAGACCTCAGTTGGAGCGAACTGAAATACATGAGTCCGGAGGATACCGGTGCCGCAGCAGCCAGGGCGAGGGATTTCGCGGCATCCTTATCCAGGCCGGAATTCGGCCGGGAAGGTTTGTCGGGCGGAGGACCTTACCGCCTGGAACAGTGGGTGGCGAATCAATACATCAAACTCAAAAGGAAAGACCAATGGTGGGGACAAGCGTTTGCAGATTCCGCGGTCAATTTCAGGGCCTATCCCTCAGAAATTACTTACCGCATTATTCCTGAAGAAGCGAATGCCATCACGGCGCTCAAGGAAGGCCTCCTCGATGTGCTGGCCGCCGATATCAGCCCATCCAATTTCAAAAGCCTGAGCCAGGACAGCTCCCTCCAAACCAAAATAAATTTTATTGCAGGTCCTCCCATCCGGTTCGTTTACCTGTCCCTGAACAACCGCAATCCACTGCTGGATCAATCCGAAACCCGGAAAGCGCTCGCGCGCCTGCTTGACCTTGACCAGTTACAAAATAATTTATTCCAGGGTTATGCCCAGCGGATCGAAGCCCCTTTTCAACCGGCCAAGGAACATTATCACCACCAATTGGCGCCGGTCCCCTTTGATATCGAAGGTGCAAAATCCCTGCTTTCCCAGGCCGGATGGACAGATAGCAACCGCAACGGCACGGTGGATAAAAAAATCAACAACCGGCAGACGGAACTCAAGTTGCGCATGCTGGTCACTCCAGGGGGATTGAGCCAGCAGGTGGCCATTCACCTTCAGGAGCAAGGACGCAAAGCGGGAGTGGATATCGAAATCATTCCCAAACCGATCAATCTGTTGTTGGAAAACCTGCGTAACCATGACTTTGAAATTGCGGCACTGGCTGACATTCAATATCCGGGTCCGGACGACCCTTACCCTTTCTGGCACAGTGAGAGTTATATTTCCGGCGGCCAAAACTATACGGGTTTCGGCTCGCCCTTTACCGACAGCATTATAAACGAAATCCGGTTTGGAAGTTCCGCTCCGAAGCGAATTGCGCTCTACAAGGAACTGCAAGAGGAAATTTATGACCAGCAAGCCGCCATATTTTTATTCGCCCCGCAAAACCTCATAGCCGTAAATAAAAAATGGGATGCCCGGGCCGCCTCCGTAAGACCAGGATATTTCATCAATGATTTCAGGCTGCATGCCCGATGACCGAACCAGCGGTTTGGCATTATTCAGAACGATCGGTTAACTGCTTTTCAATCCCACATCAAAGCCAAGCCGAACCTGGCTTGTAACCGGTCGGCCTTATTCAATTTCCACAGGGCCGGAACGTGATCGGTGGCGAAAAACAGGTTGAACACCCCCAACTCCAGGGAGGTCAGAAGACCCAGGTTCCAGTCCTTGCGGGTATCCAGGCTCATCTGCCCTCCAAAGCTCCAGATAGGAAATGGCCTGTACACGGCGCCAGCCATCAGGTATCCATAATCCCTGCTAAAAATATAGTCCGCCGAAAAGCCTACTGTCCACCGGTCCGAAAAATAAACCTGGTTTTCCGCCAGGAGACTGGCCGGTAAGGACCTGGTAAAACTGGCTTCGGATTTTTCAACACCCGCCAGGGCATGGAGGGTATCCCGGACCTGATCAAAAATATTTTCATTCAGGTTCAAAAAATCAATCCCCTGAATTCCCTGATACAAGGTATTGCCGGAACGTGAAAACCGGTTTCCTTTTCTCCACCGGATGCTTCCCAGGTCTTTGAGCTGGAGCGCGGCCCTCCATCGGGGGGCTTTATATTGAACCCCGATAGAAAATGCAAATCCGGGATGCCGGCCTGGTGCCAGCCCATTCGACTTACTCAAACGGATGCTGTCCACCGAAAACGTCTCCACAAGGTCTGCGGAGTAGAAGCTCCAGTCTTCCTCCATTTTGAGGACGAGGGGATCCCGGATATCCGCTTTTAGTTTGAGGATATCGGTATGGAAATCCTGGATGCCCCCAAGGTACCTGACGGCGGCTCCCACCGACCATTTGTTCCTGAAAAGGGCGGATTGCAAGGTGAATGCCTGGAAAATGAAATGTTCTCCCTCAGACTTTAGGTCCAGGGGCTGGGAGGAGGCTCGCGGTTCCACCTGCAGGTACCCATAGTTGCCGAAGCCAAGCAAACCTACCAGATCTTTGTTAAAACGGAGGGACGAATGGCCTTCCCATTCATGACTCAGTCCCAGTTGGCCGTATTTCCATTTTTTACCTAGGAAAAAGGTCCTGACCTTCCATTCTCCATCAATAAAATAATTATTTTTTTCCAGGCCCGCCCACCCCGAGGCAAGAGAAAAGTCTTTGCCCCCGTCCGCCCGGTCAATCAGCCAGGGGCCTTTTCCGGTTTCGAGGACCAGGCTGCCGGCTCCTTCGGGCAGGCCAATCACGAATTCTTTAGGAAAAGGAAGCGCCGGGTTGCGGCCGGTGTAAATCTGTGTATTGTTGAACAGGGAGATGCCCCGGTCCTGGGCTGACAGGGCAGTTACCGCACACATCAAGGTTGGGGTCAATATGCGCCTCAGGGTATGCTTCATTTTATTTTTCCGATGAAACCCAATTTTATATTCAGTTTATCTTCTGCGCGAATGCCGACCACCTGTCCTCCTGGGGGAGAATCAAAAAATACTTCCACCCTCACAGATCTTGTTTTAGTCCAGGCCCCGATCCTGGCAGCAGGAACAGGGATTTCATATTGATAGCTGGCCGTTCCCGCAGCCTTACCTTCGCTGTCCGTAGGAGCGGGTTTAAACAGGTCTTTGTATCCGGTGAATACGGAATCAATGAGCATCCCGCTAAGGTCATTCAAATAGATCTGGGCCGAGGCGGACAGGGGCAGTCCGTTTTCGGTCTGGACGACCAGACGGCCTTCTTTCAGTTCTGAAAGTTGGCCTCCATCGAGGTTAAAAATTTTTGAAGCCGGATATTGCCGGATCCGGCCCCGCAGCGGGAGGTCCACGGAGACATGGATGGTAAAACGGCTGCTGTCCGTAATAAAATAACTTGAATCCGGTACCAGCAATGGATTGGACAAGGCATCCACATCGTAGATCAAAAACCTGGCCTGGGCATTAAACACCTCCCTGATATTTGAATTGGACGGATCGAATACGAAGGTGGTTGTTTTGAACTGGCCCGCCTGTCCGAGGGCAGGGTAGTCGAAGAACATACCTTCATCCAGGATCTTGCTTTGAAATGAAACAGGTGCACCCTGGCCCGAGCGCATCTCAAAGGTATGGACCAACGCTTTCGTTGGAAAACCAAAGGAACTGACCACCTGCATGGTGACCCTGGGTTCGTCAATATATAATCCGCCCTGTACAAAACCGTCGTATAAATCCAGTTCGATCGTGTCGCTTTTCAGGTCATAAATATTCTGGCCTATGAAGCCTTCGACATATTTAAAGTCAAGCTGGTCATAATAAAAAAACAAGGAAGGCAGCAGGAAGGGGCGGTTTCCTGAGGCCAGGGCCCGGTAATGCAGACCCACTTTGTTGTTAACCGGAATCAGGCGAATGTCTTCCAGGGGATGCGGGCCCGAGATGCCCGAAGTATTGGTTTCTCCGGCATAAGGGATTTCAAGTTTATGCTGAACCGTCTGACCCTGATAAACCATTTCCGGAATCCATAGCTGAAGGCTTACCGGCTCCGTTTCCTGGTGCCCGAAAGCAAACGAATAATTTCCTTTGCCGAGTACGGCCCTTCGAATGATCATATTGTTGACCACCGGAAGGGTGACCTCATTAAGGGTATCGGTCATTGGAATGGGCAGGTTGCCGGGTAAGGGTTGGAAAATATCCTTTTTGGTTTTTTGAAGGATCTCTCCGGTATAGTGAATAGCCAGGGTCCCGTCCTGACTAACCCGGATTTCACCCAGGGTCACTGAATTTTCAAGCAGGGTCATGGCTTTGATTTCCCCGTTCAACAAGGGCAGGGCCCATTCCTCCCGGTCCCGGTCCAGATAATATTCCGGGAGATTGCAGGCAAAGCCTGCGCACAACAGCCAGACTAAGATCGTGCGGATCCCCTTCACGGCTGTGTGATATCCAGCTCCTGTCCCAATGAAGGCACCGTGACCTGTTGAAATCCGTTTTCCTGGAGCACACTGCGCCAAACCGGAAGCACCCGGTCGTCACCATGTACGAGGAAGGTCCTTTCAACGGAAGGGAGCTGATTCCGGATAAATTGAAGCATTTCCTTCTGGTCCCCGTGCGCGGAAAAACTGTCCATCAGTTCGACCCTGGCATTCACCTTTTTGGATTCACCAAAAAATTTGATCTCCGGGATGCCGTTCCTCAACATGCCTCCCGGGGTATTGGGCGTGCAGTACCCGACGATGAGTATGGTGTTTTTCGGGTCTTCGATATTATTGGCCAGGTGGTGCCTTACCCGCCCGGCATTGGCCATGCCGGAGGCGCTGATGATGATGCAGGGTTCATCGGAGCCATTGAGGGCTTTGGATTCTTCGACGCTTTTGATATAATGGAGCCCGTTGAACCCAAATGGATTTTTATCAAACAGCAGGTATTCATGCAGTTCCTGGTCAAAACATTCAGGATGTTCCAGGAAGACGTTGGTGGCGTTGACGGCCAGGGGGCTGTCCACATATACTTTCACTTTAGGCAGTATTTTTTTATTTTCCGCCTGGTCCAGCATGTACACGATTTCCTGGGTACGGCCGACACTGAAGGCCGGAATGATGAGTTTGCCCTTCTTTTTTACACAGGTCTCGTGAATGATCCGGAGAAAATGTTGTTCTTCCGCAGGGCCCTCTTCATGCAGCCGGTCTCCGTAGGTCGATTCACAGATGAGGAAATCGACCGGAAGCATGGGCTCCGGGTTTTTCAGGATGGGCCGGTCCGGCCTTCCGATGTCCGCAGTAAATCCAAGCATTACCATTCTTTTCCCTTCCCGGATGCGCAGGGTCACGCTGGCCGCGCCCAGGATATGCCCGGCATCTTTGAACAATACCTCTACGGTTTCATGGATCCGGAACCACCGGTTGTAATTGAAGCTTACAAAATTTTTCATCACCCTGCCCGCGTCCTTCAGGGTATACAGGGGCTGCACCTGTTTTTTACCGCTCTTTGTATTTTTTTTATTTTCATACTCCGCGTCGTTCTCCTGGATCTTTGCGCTGTCCATCAGCATGATGGCCGAGAGGTCCCGGGTGGCGTGCGTGCAATAGATATTGCCTTCAAATCCATCCTTTGCCAGTTTGGGCAACCTGCCGCAATGATCAATATGGGCATGCGATAAGACCACGGCTCCGATCTCCCCGGGCTTAAAAAGCCAGATCCGGTTCAGTTCATCGTCGTTATCTCCCTGGAACAAACCGCAATCCAGTAATATTTTGAACCCGTCCTCCAAAATCACCAGGTGACAGGACCCCGTCACTTCCTTGGTCGCACCACAAAACCGTATCTTCATAAACCGTCTTTCTTTAATGCGATAAAGATAGTTTATATTGTCTGCCGGCACAAAAACCGCTTTTATTTGAAATGGAATCCAAGATTATAAAATACTCTTTGTACGCCCTTGTCTTCAGCCTCTTGGCATTCAATTGTAAAAAAAGAGAGTCTCCGCTGCCTGGCCTCGTCAGGGGTTATGAGGTCATCGACAGCCGTCAATCCCCCGGGTACGTCCTGCAGGTGATGAAAGGGGATTCCGTGTTGCTCGAACAAATGGAGGGCGTCGAGGACCTGGCTACCCGGAAACCCATCTCGGCGAAAAGCCTTTTTAACACCGGATCCATTTCAAAAACATTTGTGGCCTATGCGATCCTGCACCTGGCCCATGAAGGCAGGATCCATCTGAACGACAGCCTGCTGAAATATTTCCCGGATTTTAAAAATCAAGGGATTGGGAAAAAAGTTACGTTATACCACCTGCTCACCCATTCTTCGGGCCTTCCGGACAACCGGCCGGTTCAGAAAGACAGCTTGTTTTACCTCACCGCTGACGATGCACAAAACTGGGCCCCCCTTCTTCAAAACGATACCCTTCATTTTGAACCGGGCACTAAATATGAATATTCAAATCCCGCCTTTAATGCCCTCGCCCTGGTCATCCAACAGGTGACCGGCATTAAATGGCAGGACTACATCAAACTCAAAATCTTCACTCCTGCAGGAATGGCCACCAGCACCATTACGGAAGGGATGCATCCCGAGGAAGGAGTATGCCATGCCTATCTCCCCCTCGCGGATGGTCAATGGAAGGAACAGGATTATGGGGAAGAACCTACGTTCAATGCTTCGGGCAACGGAGGGGTTTGGAGCAGTGTTCAAGAACTGGCATTCTATGAAAAAGCGATTCGCCTGGGACTGTTTTTTGAACCGGAAGTCCTTAATCTGGCAAGGGAGATCTACCCGCTCCCGGGCTGGCGGGACAGCATCCCATCCCAACTTGGTCTCTCCTGGTTCATCGGAACCTTCGCGGGACATCCCATGTATTCGCATACCGGATCACAGGGTGGATTTACGGCGGATTTTGTAAGCATCCCGGAAGAGGATTTTTTTTACACCATTTTGTCCAATACCCCGTTGGACATCCTTGAAACCAGGGCTTATGTACTGCATCTGGCCCTTGAACGCGGCTGGCTCAATCCAAAGTAAAAATAAAGGAGACTGAATCACCCCTACGGGTGATCAGATAATATATTTCAGGTTCTAATTTTGAAGAATTGATTCAAGGCATGAAATATTGGTTAGTGTACCTCCTGTTTTTGCCGGTTTGGGCTCCTGGACAACAATATTCCATTAAAGTGAACGGAGGTTACGGAAGCGGCTTGTTCAATGCCGGCGACACGATCCATATCTGGGCAAGGGAGGAAAAACTCACGGAAACTTTTCAAAACTGGTCCGGCGATACCTCCTGGATGATAAATCCGGAAGAGTGGCATGCCATAGGCATCATGCCGCCGCGGAATGTTACTGTGACGGCGGAGTTCCAGGATCTTCCTTCCGGCGCAAAGCTGACTTTTGAGAGGATGCAGGGCCGGGATACGCTCAAGCCCGTCCAGTACTATTTTCCTCCCAAGGGCCCAACTGCTAAAGCACTGGTCTGGATTTTTCACGGGACAGGTGGCAGCTTTCATTCCATTACGGATCAGATCGAAGGGACATCCATAGTGAAAAAACTGGTCGCAAACGGCTATGCGGTAGCAATCAGTGAAAGCGAAGAGTCGACTTACCGCCGGGACTTTGACGGCGATGGGAACCTTCGATGGAGGTATGTAGCCTCCGCCGACAATGTGGATATGCAAAACATACAACAGTTCCGGGACACTTTCGTAGCCCGCGGATATATCGATCCCTTGCTTCCGAATATGGGGCTTGGATTTTCGGCAGGCGGTGCATTTGCTCTGATCAACGGCTGGTTCATGAAATTTGCCCGCGGAGTCAGTTATTGCGCTCCGGGATCAGTGGGTATTGCCGATAAATCGGATATGCCTTCCCAATGGTTTATGGGTTTCAACGACAACCATCCGGACGTGGGCAAAGCCGGCAATGATACCGCCCGGATCATTTCCGCAGCTCTGGACCAGAGAGGGGTATGCAGTCAGTTCAATCTCTTCCCGCCCTCCCCCTGTTATCCGGAATATTTTCGGAGGATTTCGGGTATAGACCCTGTCCTGTCTGCTCAGATTTTTAATGAATTGATGACCATGGGTGCCTTCACGTCCCGTAACTTCCCCAAACTGTATCCCGACCAAATCAAGGGGATCGTGCTTACCAGTCCATCTAAATATCCGGCCCTGTCCTCCCTGACTGCTGCCCAGATCATCCACCTGGACGATCAACTCATTGTGCTTATAGCCGGTCATCATGTTCAATCCCATTTCAATGGAAGGATGTTGCGGTTTCTGGATGAGGCTTGCGGAGAAATCACCACTCCCTATTCGGATCTCAGGTCCCCCCTGGGGTTTGAACTCTGGCCCAATCCCGCCTCTCACAGGCTCTTCATACGATTGGTCGGGGTCCAGGATCAAAAAATCAGTGTTCAGTTAACCGGACTGGATGGAAAATTAATTCGTTACTATACCAGGGATCACCATCAAAAGGAATCCATTGAACTCAACCTTCCGGAAAGCTTGCGGAGTGGAGTCTATGGGCTCCGGCTTACCGGCAGCCTTGGATACCGAAATTCGGAGAAACTTACAATATTGCAGTAGCGTCCGCTCTTTAATTTTTAAACTTAAAAAACAGACGCCTTCAAAGGACGCTACATCCGGTTGGACGAGGGCTTAAGGTCGGTCAGTTCATCGATGCGCACGGGCCTTTTAAGGGCAATGCTTTTGCGGGCGGCAATACCGATGAGGCAGGACATGGCTCCGTCCCGGGTCCCTGCCATGATTTTGTAGGGATTTTCATTTTTTGGATTGTTGAAGATCAGGTCCTGCATCCGGCTGTCTCCGCCTCCGTGGCCGCCTCGGTATTTTGGCACATAGAGGGTCTCCCCGGCTTTTGAAAAATTGTCCATGACAAATATTTCATCAAAGGATTC
>JAKQHS010000036.1 GCA_029557915.1 Bacteroidota bacterium
GCTTACCCCCTAATGATGATCGGCCAGGGCACCCTGGATGATCTCAATGGGCGGCTGACGGAACCGGTTCCGGTAAATCGATTCAGGCCGAACCTGGTATTCACCGGAGGCGACCCTTTCCTTGAGGATCAAATGCACACCTTTGGTATCCGGGGCAAGGTGTACAAAGCAGTCAAACCCTGCGCCCGTTGCATCATTCCGACCATTGACCAGGCCACCGGGCTAAAAGGTGAAGAACCAACCCACACCCTGTCCACCTACCGTTTGAAAGACAGAAAAATTCTGTTCGGACAGAATGTGCTCGTCAGGAGTGAAGGGTTGATCGCAGTGGGAGATCGACTGACTATAGACGTGAATTGATCCCTGGACTTCGCCTTGCCCTCCGAATCCGCCTCACAGGTAATTGCCTTTAGACCCAAACTTTTTTCGCTGCATGTAATGATATGCTTCCAGGCCCTGAAGTCCTCCGGTATGCAGCCATAAGACCGATGCACCCGCCTTGAAAAACCCCCTTTTCTGCAAATCATCCAGGCCGAATACGACCTTGCCGTTATACACCGGGTCCACAGGTATGCCGGTTTTTTGAAAAAATTGCCTCAGGAAGTCAAGATATAAAGGATTGGTACGGGCATAACCTCCAAGACTGTAATCCAGGTAGTCAAATTCATTGCGGCCAATACCTGAGCCGATAGCAATTTTATCCCTAAGTCCAGGCGCTTTCAGCGAGGATAAGACGAGGACCCTGGTCGTCCAGCCTTTATTCACCAAGGTTTTTATCAATCCCGTTGCGGTGGACCCGGTGCCTGCGGATACAGCCAGGTAGTCCGGCTTAAGTCCCAGGCTTTCCAACTCATGGACAATCTCCCCGACCCCTCTTTCCGCCAGGGGATGGTCCCCGCCTTCCGGCACCAGGTAAAAATCGCCGTAACGATCAAGGATTGCTTCCATCCTCTCGCTTTCCAGCTTCAGGCGGTATGCTTCCCTGGATACAAAATGCAGGACCATACCCTGGTTTCTGGCAAAAGCCAGGGTGGGATTTGCCTGATCGTCCTCTCCCCGGATAATGCCCACAGATGGAATTCCATTCATTCCGCATAGGGCTGCCAGGGCATGGATATGGTTGCTGAACGCACCCCCGAAACTGATCAAACCCCGGTGATTTCCCCGGTGAAAATCATGGAGGATATATTTCAACTTACGGTATTTATTCCCGGACACCAGGGGATGAATTAAATCGTCACGCTTTACCAGCCAGTTTACCTCCCCGCCCCAAGGTACTTGGTCAACCGGACTGGGAAGGAGCCCGGCTGGTTTCATTTCCATGCAAACGTTTCCTGCATGATCCGGAGGTCCTTCTTTAAAAATTCAAGGACAGGACGGGTTGAATCCGGATTCACCTGGGCATTAAAATACAGGGAGGCCCGGAAGAAATGGCGGGTACTGTCCGTGAGGAAAAACTGGTATGGAGTGGCCACCGGGCCTTCCAATAAAAAAGCCATACCTCCCACTCCCTGTTTGTTTTTCAGTTCCACCTCATCCCTGAAATCCGCTTTGATATTGTGCTTGCCCAACAGCTTGAATTCATCTTCAATATATTTATCAAAATCCGACTTTTTCAAAATCCTGCCATAACTGCAATGCAGGGAAGCATTCAATTGGGAGATTTCAATTGTAAACCAACAGGGGTCCGAGGGTCTTTCATCGAAAAAACCGGTATCCTGCACTACCCGCCCATAGTCCGGGAACTCAAAACGAAGCGGGCAGTAGGCTTCGTCCACCAACCTGGATTTACCTACCGGAAATTCGATGCGTGGAAAGGCATGCGGTTTCGGTATGGACGCTGCTTCGCGGCAGCCAGTAAAAACCATCAAGCCCGGAACCATCAGCCCTAACCAAAGCCAAAATCCAGGTGTGAAATGCCTGGATCGGGGATCAGAAAGGCAGGTCATCGTCTTCCGGAAGCCCGACATCTTTTGAGGTATAATCATTCCGGGTGGCTGGAGTGCTTTCTGCTCCGGGGATATTTTCACCATAGGACCTGTTCCCCCCTGAAGTTTCACGACGGTCAAGGCTCCGGATGGTATTGGCAACGATTTCGGTGGAGTATCTATCCTGCCCTTCTTTATCCTGCCATTTCCGGTGGGTGATTTTCCCTTCCACATAGACCAGGCTGCCCTTGTGAAGATCCCTTGCCACCCTTTCGGCAAGTTGCCTCCAAGC
>JAKQHS010000203.1 GCA_029557915.1 Bacteroidota bacterium
CCTTTTGCCCGGGAATTCCTATTCCTCGGACACCCTGACCGAACCGTTGACGACCGGGTCGCCGACTTCAAAATTAATTTGATCCACCGCCGATCCGGAGGGCCTGGACCGATCAGGTTTGATGATGGGGACGACCCAAACCTCCCGCTTGGCAGTAAAGGATTCCACCCCATTCCTTTTTGGATCAAGCATGCCGATTAATTTCCCGTTGCTGGCATTAAATATACACACCATGACTTTACCTCTCCGGGTTTCCCGGTTTATGGAAAGGGTGGCTGTTTTGGCATTCGATGCATCTACTTTAAGGTATGTTTTGCCTGCGGTTGGCCCTGTTCCGGGAAAGGTGTTGGTGATGTTCAGGATGGCGGCATCTTCCAATTTGAGCAATACCGGGGGCTGGGCGGAATTGAGTTCCGGACTTGCCGGCTTGCCTTCATAAGAGACCGCGACCAGTGCATTGTCCATTTTGTCCTCCCCGCCGTTTTCCCCGAAATGGTATGACCGGGTAGTGGCTTGCAAACTTATGGTATACAACAAGGGGATAGCCAGTAAAAATGATTTGCGTCCCAATCCCATGGTCTGGACCTGTGCTGCTCCGAGTTTCACGCTCCGGGCATTGTCCGAGGTGAAGACATGGATCGCGGGAAGTACAAGATTGGCTTCAAACCGCACTCTTTTATTGTTGCCGGGGCTTTTGCTGAAGTACAAACTGTCCGGTATTTGCAGATTTACATTGGTGATGCCAGGCTGGGCATAAATGGAATTTGATAAATGGTAAGTGAAGGGCAAAATCAATAAGAGATGCTTAAACATGGAAGATATTTTTGTTTTGCTGAATAACATGGAGCATGGTCCTGGTCCGGTAAAGCCTTGAATGACCCCTGTTCATTCCTCGGAAGCGGTTACCGAGCCGTTTACCTTGGGATCGCCGACCTGAAAGGTGATCTTGGTCCCAGTCCCTGTCGAAGTGACATAGGGCCTGATCAGGGGAAATACATAGACCTTGTTCTTTGTGGTAAACGACTGGCCTTGTTTTTTAGGATCCAGGGTGGCCAGCAATCTGCCATTATTTGCATTAAATATGCTCACCAGGACATTTCCCCGCCGGGGCTCCTCATCAATAAACAAGGTCACCTTCATTGATCCGGGGGGCTCAACCTTAATAAATTCCTGCTCCGGTTGTCTCATTGTACCTGAAGATCCCCCTTTTAAACTCCGGACTTTATTTGCCTCAACGCCAAACTTAAACCGGTCTTTTATTCGCACCCGTTTTGTGGAAAGACCGGCATCCTCTGAAAAGGATACCTTGACCTCTGCTGCATAAATATGGTTTGAAAGATCGTCTCCCCCACCCTTGCCAAAATAATAAATGGAAGTATCCTGGATAACTATTGAATCGCAGGTCGGCGATGCAATCAAATATCCGGTCTTCCTCTCTTGAATCGTGGCACTCAAACCGGCTTGGCGAAGGATGGAAGAAGTTTGGTTGTCGCTGGTGATGATGGCCAGGCCTTCCATAAGGTAATCCGCTCTAAAAATGATATTGTCCAGGCCTTTCCGGTATGGGGCCATTTCGAAATACAAATCTGAAGGAAGCCTTAGCTTGACTTTAACCTCGCCGGCATTACTTCCGGTCTGAGCAGAAAGGGGGAAACAGATTAGGCCCAGGAGCAGGGTCAGGCTCGGGAAGAGTGCCATTTTGTTCATAGTCGGGTAATTTAATTTTGAATATACAAATAGTCCGTGATTTATTTGGAAATGGGAACGGCTGCTGTCCCTAAAAAATCATTTATTAGAATGCCGGATCCCCGCAGGACAATCCGGATCCTGGCTGTTTTTTACGCTCTTATGAATGCAGGATTTATGTCAAAACTG
>JAKQHS010000204.1 GCA_029557915.1 Bacteroidota bacterium
CCCCACGGGGGAACCAAGGATCCAGGCAGTATTTCTAAATAAAACCTATCATCCTTGCTCTTACCGGAACAGGGGCGAAGATGGGTCAATTAAAATTCGTTCCTAAGCCAGGGGTCAGGTTCCCCTTGAGGGGTCAGGGGCTGGGGTCAACTTATTAATATCTCCAACACCCCTGTCCCCCCGATTACTAATTTTCAAATATTACTATTGGGGCAAGCCCACGGGGGAACCAAGGATTTTGGCAGCATACTCAAACAAAACAATCTTCCTTGCCCTTACAGGAATAAATACAGAGACGGATCCAATAAATTTATTTCGGAATGCACAGGATTATCAGAGGCCGAAATATAACCCATTAATGACCCAGTACTTAATTATTATCGGTATATTCATCATCGTATTATTCAGCGAAGTTTACTCCGGGCGGAAATAAATCAGTGAAAAATGATAACTATGAGAGACCTATTTTATATTGCCGTTATTGTGACCTGGACTCCGGCGCTCATCCATGGTCAATCCATATTAGGCTCAGTTCGTCCCAATACCAATACGGCGCTTCCGGCTTCGTACGGATTTATGGAGTATGTTTTTCCGGAACCGGCTGACCAGGGAGTCTGCAGAGGTCAAAAGAATGCCTCTACCCTTTTACGCGGCATCTTTTTCGCTCAGACCCATCGGCTGTCCGTGGACCATCCTTATTTTTTCCTTACCGGGTACCGCCCCGCACTCTTACAAGTGGCGGTCACCGGGCAGGGTCCGTCACCGGATATCCAGGTTGAAGGATTACGCAACGGAAATTCACTGGGAGGGTTATGCCTGAAAGGGCCCGCCTTGCTTCCCGGTGAGATCGATCTGAAGGTGCCCGGCTTTGAAAAATATTTTACGGTCACCCTTCCTGGGGAATGGATCCGGCCGGGGACCGAATTGATCGTAAAATATGGCGACCAATCAAAAAAATTGTCCTCCGACATGCTTAAAATCGGTCCCTATACCGAATTAAACCTGGTCCATTATGACCTGGAGTTGCTGGATTATCCCGGCGAGCCCAATAAAAGCATAGATCATCTTCTGGCGGAGATAGCCTCGGCTTGCCCGGCCAGTGTCATACGCATGGGAAAATTTCCGGTTAAACTGGAATTTCCTGAAGTCATCGCCAATAACGACCGCGAGCAACTGGTCCGGCTGAAATCCAGAAGGCTGATGGCCGGAAATAATATATTCAGCGACGGGTACATCAACTCCGTCGCAACCCAATTTTTATATAACCTTCACCGCAGCACTCAGGACTACCTTTCCACTTTTTATTTTGGCAATACCCTCAACCTGAAACCCGGCGGATGGGGCGGAGCCAAATCGTTTGTGGGTTTTGACTACGATGACGTATTTATTCACGAAATGGGTCATGCATTCAGTCTGCCGCACTGGGGTCTTGCTTACGGAATTCCCAATCCTGCCGAATGGGACTACATTTATCCCTATGGCGGAGACACCGGCGACGGCGGCGGCCGCGGGGAATCCTGGACCTTTTTGCAACATTTGTACGAATTCGTGAACCCGGTATGCCAGTATGATGCTCGGGGTAAAGCCGGTTGGGAAGCATCGGATGCCATGCAACGCAATAACCATTGTCTTCAAGCCCGAAGTTACGGGCCCGGCCCTTGGGATGGTTTTGGCGATTTTTCGGCCCTGGCCATGTCCCGGTACCTGGCAGGCAGCGATGAACTCTACCAGGGGACCGTCTCCTACCGGGGAAACCCGATCCCCTTTCAGTTTAACCGTCAACCGGGATTTCCCATCCTCACCCTCGAAAACGGTCAGCGGACCTACCGCAGAGATCCCTTGCAGCCGCAAGCAATGGTTTATGAGGAGCAAATGCTGGTATTGGGCAATGAAAAACCAAATACTCCGGTATACCTGATTTACGGCAGCGCCCACGAAACCCAAACCCAGGCGAATATTATTTATAAGCCCGTCAAATTCACAGGCACCCTTCCCCCGGTCGTCGACCCCACGGACCCCGCCACTTTCAATAAAATCAAGTCGGCATCCTGGCGTCCGTTTTTTGAACAACCCAGGGATATTACCTTAAAAATGACTTATGCGGACGGGAGCGTACTGCATGCCGTCAATCCTTACCATTCTTATACCCGAACCGCCGATTATCAGTGGGGTTACCATATTTGGCGAAACGACATTTGTCATTTCAGCCTGGTGGTCCCGGGAAATAAAGAGTTGATTAAAGTGGAATTGTTTAATCGGCCACTGGTGGCCCGGGACGCCGGAGATCCAATTCGAGGCAATATCAACAATGCTTCCCAGAACATCACGTCCGGCAATTTTATGAACGGCGCAACCTTACAGGCCGTGTATCCCGGCGAAAGGCCTCTTGCTCTAAATTCGATAGGAGACCTGGTCTGGCACGACCTGAACCGTAATGGTAAAGAAGACTTTGGTGAACCCGGTATTCCGGGGGTGACCTTGCTACTGTGGGAAGATTCGGACGATGATAAAATTCTGGATTATTTAGGTTATAAAGGATCAACGGTCACCGATTCCGGCGGGCGATATCGCTTCGAAGGCCTTTTGCCTGGCCATTACCTGGTATTTGTGTGGAGTCTTGAAAACTGGAATCAGGGACAAGCCTTACATGGGATGGTCAGCACCAAGGCCGTATCGGACCCCAACACGGATATCGATTCAGACAACAACGGACGCCCCGGGATCCCGTTTGGATTGACCGGACAAGATATCGTCTCCGGCATCATTGACCTGACTGCCGACGGTGAGCCCCTGGATGACCATGACCGTCCATCCGGCTGGTTTGATTACAATCCTTCCGGAAATATGTCCGTGGATTTCGGGTTTTATTTCCCGGCAGGCTGTCCGGTCATCAATGCTTACCTCCTCGGTACCGACTCGCTATGTGTGCAGGAAAACGGCAATTTGACGGTGGACCCGGCCAGTGGCACCGGGCCGTTCAGTTATACCTGGCAAGACGGGTCAAACACGGCGTGCGTACGGATATACTTCCAGGCAAGTACCTGGTGACCCTCACGGATTCCAAAAATTGTACCGGTGTAGCCAGCAAGGAGGTGTTCCTGCGTACGGCGACCAATTGTCAAACCACTTCGATCCAGCCCGATGCGGCCCCACAGCCTGAGATCTGGCCCAATCCTTTCTTGAGCAAGATCCGGGTTTCCAATCCCTCAGGCCGGGGGGTATCCCTGCGTTTAATCGATATGATGGGCATTGCCCTATATGGAGTAAAACTAACGGGCATTCAGACTGAGATCGATTTGAACTGGCTGCCCACAGGGATATATGTTTTGATCTTATCCGACAGCAACAACCAAGTCATTAAACTTGAAAAAATGGTAAAACGGTAAAGGGAACCGGATTCCAGGACTCTTCCCGTGCGGCGAAAGTCTGCTTAGCAAAATTGCCTTCGCTTCGCTGTGTCGTCGTGGGAAATCTCAGTGGGTAAGCCGCGTAGCGGCTCATTCCCACGACGGCACAAAGGTTGGCGCCCACAAAGACACAGCGAAGCGAAGACCACCAAGAAAATGTAAGGGATCACCTTCCCCTTTGTGTCCTTCGTGTCTTCGTGGGAAACCATAGCGGGAAAGCCGCGTAGCGGCTCATTCACACTGCGACACAAAGTTGCCGCCCACGAAGACACGAAGACCACCAAGAAAATATAAAGCATGACCTAACCCTTCGTGCCCTTTGCGCCTTTGCTTCGCTGTGTCGTCGTGGGAAATCTCAGGGGGTAAGCCGCGTAGCGGCTCATTCACACGACGGCACAAAGGTTGGGCCCACAAAGACACAGCGAAGCGAAGACCACCAAGAAAATGCAAGGGATCACCTTCCCCTTTGTGTCCTTCGTGTCTTCGTGGGAAATCATAGCGGGAAAGCCGCGTAGCGGCTCATTCACACTGCGACACAAAGTTGCCGCCCACGAAGACACGAAGACCACCAAGAAAATATAAAGCATGACCTAACCCTTCGTGCGCTTTGCGCCTTCGCTTCGCTGTGTCGTCGTGGGAAATCTCAGGGGGTAAGCCGCGTAGCGGCTCATTCCCACGACGGCACAAAGGTTGGGCCCACAAAGACACAGCGAAGCGAAGACCACCAAGAAAATGTAAGGGATCACCTTCCCCTTTGTGTACTTCGTGTCTTCGTGGGAAACCATAGCGGGAAAGCCGCGTAGCGGCTCATTCATACCGCGACACAAAGTTGCCGCCCACGAAGACACGAAGACCACCAAGAAAATGTAAGGGATCACCTTCCCCTTTGTGTCCTTCGTGTCTTCGTGGGAAACCATAGCGGGAAAGCCTCGTAGCGGCTCATTCACACGACGGCACAAAGGTTGGCGCCCACAAAGACACAGCGAAGCGAAGACCACCAAGAAAATGTAAGAGATCACCCTCCCCTTTGTGTCCTTCGTGTCTTCGTGGGAAACCATAGCGGGAAAGCCGCGTAGCGGCTCATTCACACCGCGACACAAAGTTGCCGCTGCCCCTCACGGGCACCAAACATCAGTGAAGCCGGTCCACAAACTGATTAGGGCCCCCTTCTTTTAAACCCAGGCGGTTACGAAGCCGGTACCGGGCCGTATTGGTGATTTCCGGGGAGATGCCCGGGAGACCGGCGATTTCCCCGGTGGTAATCTTTGGTTTGAGATGGACGAAAAGACGGAAGGGAGATCAGGCTAAAAGGTATCCATAATAATTCCGCACCTGCAAAGTGTATTGCAGAATGCAGGAGGAGATCCCTCGGGTTTCCTTTTAAAATCAGAACGAATCAAATTTTTACGCAGTAAATAAGTAATTTTGCCGCCGCTTAAAAAGAAATTATACCAATGTCTGAATTTCCGCCCTGCCCCAAATGTCGTTCCGAATACACTTATGCCGATGGCGGTTTGCTGATCTGCCCGGAATGTTTTAATGAATGGAACCCGGAAGAAGCGGCCCCCGCTGCCGCTGAAAACACCAACCCAAAGATTTTAGATTCCAATGGTAAAGAACTCCTTGACGGGGATACCGTCATGGTGATCAAAGACCTCCCCGTGAAAGGCTCTCCCCGACCCATCAAAGCCGGCACCAAGGTCAAAAACATCCGCCTCACCGACGGGGACCACAACATAGATTGCAGGATTGAAGGTTTTGGAGCCATGGGGCTTAAGTCGGAGTTTGTAAAAAAGGTTTAAATCCCTGATGGGGAGGGCAGAACCCCTGCACGGTCTCAGCATCGACTTTTAGGAAAATACACCGGCCTGACGCTTCCTGCCCCCTTTATTGCCGCTATCAACCCCGGGCAGACCCATTCCCCAAACTTAATTTTGGAAAAAACAAGCCTATGGAAAAGTACCACCTCGACCACGATATTTCTATCCTTTATGTGCAGGCCAGCTCCTTCCCGGAAGGAATCTCCGCAGCCTGGGAATCCCTGCACAGCCGGGTAAAGGATTCGCAGGGCAGGAAAAATTTCGGGATATCCTTTATGGACCGGACCGGGGGGATCATTTACCGGGCTGCAACGGAAGAAGCCTATCCAGGAGAGGCGGACCAATATGGTTGTGAAACCTTTAAAATCAAAAAGGGGGATTATCTGAGCGTCCTCATTCCCGATTTTATGGAAAATATCCCGAGCATCGGCCAGGTCTTCCGGAAACTGACGGCCGAGTCCTCGATCGATCCCGAAGGGGTGGCCGTAGAGGACTATTTTAATGAAAAAGATGTACGATGTATGGTACGACTGCTTGATGAACCCGCATAACCTACCCGATTCCTACCGTGATTTACAAAATTTAAAAAGAGGGGCGGGTGCGGGGCAAGGGAGATCGAACCCATCCCTGCAAATCACTCAAACCGGTCCACAAACTGCTGAAGGTCCTCCCCTTCGTTCAAACCCAGGCGTTTACGAAGCCGGTACCGGGCCGTATTGGCGCTTTCCGGGGAGATGCCCAGGAGATCGGCGATTTCCTTGGTGGTAATTTTTAGTTTGAGCAGGGCGAAAAGGCGCAAATCCGAAGCGCTTAATTCCGGATAAAGGTTTTCCAGTCTCCGGACCACCTCGGGATGCAACTGTTCAAAGTGATGGTGAAAACGTTTCCAGATATCATCTTCCCCGATGCCCTGGTCTACCAGTCGGAGCGCCTGATGATGGGAGGCATCCGGTTTTTCCAGGCTTGATTTCAACTGGAGCAGCAAATCGTTCTTTTGGGCCATCGACAAGGCATAGCCGGTCAACTGGTTTTGTGAGAAGGCCAGCGATTCCTGGAGCCTGGATTTGTTTTCTTCAAGGGCCTTATTCTGCTCCTCCAGCAGGGCCCGGTTTTGTTCGAGCGCCTGGGTGTAGGTTTCCAGCTTAATTTTGCTTTCCTCCAACAACAGATTTTGTTCCTGGACCTTAAGGCGACTGCTATTCAGTTCCTCATTTTGCTTTTCAAGCTGAATGAGGCTACGTTCAAGGGCAAGGTGTTTCTCCTCCAGGTCCTTCTTGGCATAAAAGTTTGTGGCTTCGGCCCTATACAACAGATGGCCCACATAAGTACTCAGTACGGTGGCAAAACTAACTTCAATAGCCAGGCTGATTTTCAGTATTTCATAGGGATTGGCAGCCTGATGGATAGTTAATAGCATGAGTATCAATGATATACCCATAAGTAATATCCTTGGCCTCAGGTCCAGAAGTAAGACCACATTCAGGATCAAAATAAAAATATAATAGGAACCGGTCACCTGCCGATCCATCATGATCAACAGGCTCCTCGGAAAAAGGGTGAGGACAAAAAGGAAGATATTGAGCGTTACATGAAATCGTAACTTATTGGGAGTGTAAGAATTATACCTCTTACGGAGCAGGTATACCGAAATAAAAAAACTAAGGGCGAGGTACCGGAATATCGTTGTGGCCTGAACATAAGGATTGGTATTCAATAGTCCTTTTTGCCAATTGATAAAATCCACTCCCAGCATCAAAAAGAAGGTCACTATGCCTATTTTGAAGATAAGAAACTGACGTTCAACATTTTTGGTAAGAAAATGCCGGGTGAGAGGGTCGTTAATATTGGCTCGTAAAAACATGCGCAGAGGCTAATTTAATTTAAAAAATCAACCTGTCTATATCAAATCTATATAAAATTCCTGACCAGTCTATAATAAATTGACACTCCGGTTTAGGAAATCACTAATTAATATGTTGATTTTTGTAGTATCAATTGCAAATCCAATTTGCTGTTGTTTGAACTAGCAATTTACCCTTTACACGTTTTTTTAGCTAGTACAATTGGATGCAGGCTTGTAAGTATTAGGAAATTGTCCTTTTTACAAGCCTGAATCTTTTATAATATTTAGGTGTCGGGTGAGGCCTTTCTGAATCCTCGCTCATTTGAATAATTTTCCCTGTATAAACCCGCCATGGAGTGATCTGCATGGTTTCAGTCAAGTAATGCTTTCTCTAAAAAGAATGCTATTGTTTGATTTTCGGCCGTTTATCCCCCCGTTCCACCCGGAAAGCCAGCCTGTACACGTCTTCTATCGTATCGGACCGCATCCAGGGTTTGACTTTGATCTGATACTCGCCTGTGTTGGAGAAGATGGCCTGTTCCTGCAGGGTAAGGTAAAAAGTACAGGTCCTGCCCCGGCAATCACTATACCAGGCCCCGGTCTCGTCGGCGAGTGAAATACTCACCACATCGGATTTGACGCTGGCATCGGGAAAGACGGTTTCAAAGCGGACATACAGGTTTTCGTAGGGATAATTCCGGCCATGGTCCAATTCGAGGAGGAGGTTGTAATATCTGGTCGTGTCTTTGATATTAAAACGGTAGACCGCCGAATCGGGATAAACCCAGGGTTGTCCGATAAAGGAACGGCTTTCTTCAAAAATATAATCCGGTGGATCGCAGGAAACGAATAAGGAAGCCAAAATGCCTATAAACAAAGCCGGCCTCATGAGAAGAAACTTTTCATCTTTTCAAAAAATCCTTTTTCCGCTTTACCGGGATTAGGCTGGAAATTGGGCAGCTGTTTAAGCTTTTCAAGGATCTCTTTTTCTTCTTCGTTTAATTGTTTCGGGGTCCAGATATTGACCTGTACCAGCAAATCTCCTTTCTGGTAGGACTGCACGGAGGGGAGCCCCTTATCCTTGAGGCGGAAAACCTTACCCGCCTGGGTTCCCGCGGGGACTTTGATGCTGGCCTTGCCATCCAGGGTGGGTACATCGATGGAAGCTCCGAGAGCCGCATCGGCAAAATTGAGATAGAGATCATAGACCAGGTTGGACCCGTCCCGTTTAAGGGATTCGTGGGCCTTTTCTTTGATCTGAATGATCAAATCCCCGGATGGTCCCCCCTTGGCGCCGACATTCCCTTTGCCCCTGACGGACAACTGCATCCCGTCTTCCACCCCTGCCGGAATATCGATATCAAAAGTATCTTCGCCCATGACCCTCCCATCGCCTTTGCAGGTCGCACAGTGTGAAGTAATAACCTGGCCGGATCCATGGCATTGCGGGCAAGTGGTGGTGGTTTGCATCTGGCCCAGGAAAGTATTTCTGACCTGTCTTACATAACCGCTGCCATGGCAGGTGTTGCAGGTTTTTTTCGAACTTTTATCCTTAGCGCCGGACCCCCCGCAGGTATTGCAGGTCACTTGTTTTTTGACCGATATTTTTTTTGAGACCCCGGTGGCAATTTCATGGAGATCAAGGGTGACGCTGATCCGCAGGCTGGATCCGCGCTGACCGCCTGCTTCCGCCCTTCCGCCGCCTCCGAAAAAGGACTCGAAGGGGCTGTCTTCGAAGATATTCCCAAAGTTGCGGAGAATGTCTTCCATATTCATGCCGCCTCCGCTGAATCCTCCCCCCATATTGGGATCCACCCCGGCATGACCATACCGGTCGTAGCGCGCTTTTTTATCCGGGTCGCTTAAAATGCCATAAGCTTCTGCAGCCTCTTTGAATTTTTCCTCGGCAGCCTTATCCCCCGGATTCCGGTCGGGGTGAAACTGCATGGCAATTTTCCGGTAAGATTTTTTAATTGTTATTTCGTCGGCATCCCGGGATATGTCCAGCACCTCGTAAAAGTCGCGTTTTGCCATTTCCCTTTATTTACCGACCACCACCTTGGCAAATCGAATGATCCGGTCTGCAAGATAATACCCCTTCTCCAGGGTTTCGATTACTTTATTTTTCTGATCCTCAGGGACTTCGATCTCAGTCAGGGCTTCATGCAGGGCGGGATCAAAGGTTTGTCCCTGACTTTGCATTTCCTCAAGCCCTTTTTGTTTTAAAACCTGAACCAGTTTATGATGGATGAGTGAAGTGCCTTCCGAGACCTGACCATGTTTGACAGCCCGGTCAAAATCGTCGAGTACAGGAAGCAGACTGACTACCAGGTCCTGGGCGGCAAATTTGGCAAACTCGATCCGCTCTTTGCTGGTCCTTTTCTTATAATTGTCAAACTCTGCCAACAGGCGCAGGTATTTATCTTTCAAGTCCCGGACCGTAGTTTCCTCCTCATTGGCCACTTGTTCAACATCTGGCTGGTTTTCAACAGGATCTGCCATATCTTCCGGTTGTACGCCCGATTCCTCCAGGATATCCTTTCCTTCTTGTTCCATTTATTAAATGTTATTTTCTAATGCGCATCTGCAATAATAAGACCATTCGAAGAATTTGAGCCAAAATGTCAGTCCTTTTGAATCCGGGAGTTCAGCAAGACCGCCATCTCCTCAAATCCCTGATTGACCGCAACGACCCGGTGAGAGGGATCCAACAGGATTTTGGTAGGGATTTCCCGAACCTGGAAGGTTTTGACCAGGGAAGAATTAAACAGATCCAGTTCCAGGATATGGACCGGCCAGGTGGCTGAGTCCTCGCGAATGGCCTTTTCCCAGTTGCTCCTATCCTCTTCTATGGCAATGCTCACCAGTTCCAGCCCCGAGCCATCCCGGAATCCGGTCTGGCGCCAGGATTCGTAAAATTTTTTCAACTCAGGAGCTTCTTTTCTGCAGGGCGCGCACCAACTACCCCAAAAATCGATCAATACATATTTCCCCTTCAGAGATGCCATTTCGAAAGCCGTCCCGTCGGCAAGGCGGGTTTGGAAAGGAGGGCATTCTTCTCCCACTTTCACCCCGGGCTGAAAATAAAAATACCGGGCAAGCATCAGGATTGCGGCGCCCAGAATGATGGCCAGGAAGGTTTGAAGTCTGCGGTTTAACATGGACCGGCAAAGGTAAGTCTTATCTCCTCCACCCGTTTTCAGGATTCAGGATTCTGAAACCGGCTTGCTTTTTCCTGGGCGACTTTGGCCCTGGCTTCTTTCCGGTTTCGGATCACACCGGTCAGCCAGGCAGGAATCACCAATACTCCGGCGACCAGGTACAAATAATAGGTCATGAACCGCCAGATCAGCGCGATGATCAGTGCTGCGCTTTTGGGAATATAGTCGCCAATGAAACTGCCAAAAAAGACTTCCGCAAAACCCGCCGCCCCAGGCGTCGGGCTGAACATCATAAATACAAACATGATCACCTGCCTGCCGTAGATCTTGAGCTGGTCCCAGGGATGGTAACTCACGGGGTCAATCAGGGCGATGATGAGGCAATTGACGATCAGGAAACGGCAGGCCCAGGCTGTGGCCGTCAGCAAAAAACTTTTTAAATGAAACCTTCTGTCCCGGTGTGCAATCTGGTAAGAGGAATCCATCATTTCGTCCCCCAACTTCTGGGCTGCCCCTTTAAACCGGTTGAGCAGGGGCCAGGTCGTAAAAAAAACGAGTATTTTTTTAAATTGCCTGGGGTTGTAAAAAAGTCCGTAGGCAAAAAACAAACCGTAGACCAGGATCAGGCCATAAAAAAAGAAGAGCGAAAAAGCGACCTTGTCCAGGGAGGAAAAATCCACATAGGATGGATTGATCACATTGGCCCCAATCACCAGCAGGAGTAAAGGCACGGAAGCAACGAAAAACAAACTGTCCAGCACTACCGTATAAATGATAGCGGCCAGGGTGCGGGAGGTCCCCATTTTTTCCTGTGACAATACAAATACGGCGACTGCCGAACCACCCAGGGCGGTGGGTGAAACGGCCGAACTGAATTCCCAGATGATGATCAATTTTATGCATTTCCAGAAACCAATGGTATCTCCGGCCAGGTAATACAACCTCAAGGCGTAAGCCAGGTGTCGGATGACCAGGAAGGCAACAGCCAGGAAGAGCCAGAGGGTGGTATGCGGATTCCATTTTATGGATGCGAGGGCGGTCGGATCAAAATTGGCAGAGAGCATGTACACGACCACCGCCAGGCCGATAAAAATAGGCAACCAGATTTTTGAGCTTTTAAATGACTTCAGGACCGAACGGGTCTGTTCATCCTCGTGGTCCTCCGGTCCTTTTTCCAATTCTTCAGCCATGGGCCCGGGCGCTAAAAGAATTTATGGTGTAATAAACCCAGCAAATACTGCCCGTAACCGCTCTTCAGGTATCGCTGCGCGAGGTTCTCCAGCTGGGACGCGTCGATAAATTTCATCTGGTAGGCCACCTCCTCGATGCAGCCTATTTTCAAACCCTGTCTTTCCTCAATCACCTGGATAAACTGGCCGGCCTGCATGAGAGACTGGTGCGTGCCGGTGTCGAGCCAGGCAAAACCCCTTCCCATGGCCTTGACATAAAGTTTTCCCCTTTCGAGATAATATTTATTGACATCCGTGATTTCGTATTCTCCCCTTGGGCTTGGTTTCAGGTTTTTAGCAACTTCTATGACGGAATGATCATAAAAGTAAAGGCCAGGTACCGCAAAGTTTGACCTGGGATGTTCCGGTTTTTCTTCAATGGAAAGGGCTTTGTAATTTTCGTCAAATTCCACGACTCCATACCGTTCGGGATCCGAAACCTGGTAGGCAAAGATGATCCCGCCGTCCGGTTGCTGGCAACTTTTGAGGATATTGCCCAGGCCGGCGCCATAAAAAATATTGTCCCCCAGGATCAGGCAGGAGGCCTCGCGGCCGATGAAGGATTCACCCAGGACAAAAGCCTGGGCCAGGCCGTTGGGTTCGGGCTGGACCATATATGAGAAATGGCAGCCCAGGTCGGAGCCGTCCCGGAGTAATTTTTCAAAACCGGGAAGGTCTTCCCGAGTGGAGATGATCAGGACATCCCGGATATTGGCCATCATCAGGATGGACAGGGGATAATAAATCATGGGCTTGTCATAAACCGGCATCAGCTGCTTGCTCACGGCGAGCGTAAGGGGAAACAATCGTGTGCCAAGCCCACCGGCCAAAATAATTCCTTTCATAAACCGCTACCTGAGGATCATACGCGGGGTAAAAATATAAACTGGGCCCCTAATTCGCTCAACACAAAGAAACAAATATAATCGGTGGCGGGCCGGTAGCTTTGTTTAAACGAGGCCACCTTGCGGCTGCTGATGATCTTTTTCTGGATAAATTCTTCAAGGGAAGAGACGTTGATGTTCCAGTTGCCTTTCACCTCCGACCTTTTGATGATGGGGATGCCTCCATGGAAGGTGGCCTGGTGCGCGATAAAGATCGGGTACTCGGTGATGCCCTGTTCCAGCATAATGTCCAACGCCTTATTGAGCGCATTCCGGTAAACTTTCAATTCCTCCTGCAACACGAGGAATTTTTCTGTACTCACTTGCATCTGGTTCACGATTTGAGCTCCAGCAAAGTTACGTTTTCAATATGGGCGGTGTGGGGAAACATATCGACCGGCTGGCTGATCCGGTGCTCATAGGCGGTACAAAGCACCTTCAGGTCCCTGGCCTGGGTGGCGGGATTGCAACTCACATAAATGATTTTGGGCGCTCCGCTGTCGATCAAAAGGGGCAGGATATCCTGGTGCAGTCCGGCCCGCGGAGGATCCAATACGATCAAATCCGGCTTTCCCTCCCTGCCAAACAAGCCTTCCATCATCATTTTTCGCACATCCCCCGTGTGAAAAACCACGTTTTTAATCTGGTTGAGGGAGGCATTCAGGTAAGCATCCTCCACCGCTTCGGGGACTTCCTCCACTCCAATCACCTGCCTGCACCGGCCGGCCAGGAAAAGGCCGATGGTGCCGGTACCGGAATACAGGTCATAAATGATTTCATGGCCGGTAAGCTTGGCAAATTCTTCCACAAACCCGTAAAGCCTTGCGGCCTGAATGCTGTTGGTCTGGAAAAAAGACTTTGGGCCAATGCGGCATTGTAACTGCCCGATCGACTCGAGGATATATCCGGGCCCATGGACCAGATGAAGGTCCAGGTCAAAAATGGTGTCGTTTTTTTTCGGATTGTGGATATGATAAAGAGTGGTGATCTGCGGAAATTGAAGCAGCAGCAATTGGTTGATTTGCTCCAGGGCTTCCGGCAGGTCTTCTCCGGTCACCAGGGTCACCATTACCTGGCCCAGAGTGGTGGTCCTTATGATGAGGTTTCGTAAAAAACCGCTGTGATTTTTGACGTCGTAAAAAGTATGGCCCTTTTCTTTGGCCCAGGTCCTCACCGCATTGCGTATGGCATTGCTGGGCTCCGGTTGAAGATGGCAATGGGTGATGTCCACGATCTTCTCAAAGGAGCCGGGCCGGTGAAAACCAAGGGCATTCCTGTCCGGGGCGCCTTCCCGGGTGAGTTCATCCGGTTCGAGCCACCTTGAATTACCAAAACTGAATTCCAGTTTGTTGCGGTAATACCGGTCTTCGGGTGCACCGCAGATCGGCCGCACCTGTGGATCCGGCAACCCGCCGATGCGTTTTAATGCATCGGCGACGTTTTTGAATTTGTAAGACAACTGGCCCTCATAACTCATGTGCTGCCATTTACAACCGCCGCAGACCCCAAAATGGCTGCAAAACGGATGGGTACGCCAGGAGGAAGATTCAAGCATCCTGACCGGACGCCCGTTTCCCAGCCGGTTGCGGTGTTTTTTTACTTCTATATCCACAAGGTCGCCCGGGACGGCATCCCGGACCAGGTACACCCGGCCTTCCGGGTCCTTCCCAATCCCCATGCCCTGGTCCCCCATGTCCAAGATGCGGACCTGTTCTGCAATCATTTGTTTGGATTTTCCCATATCCGCTTTTTCGGTTTGTGCTGGTGAGCGATGCGTTTGGTAATGCCTTATTTTCCTTTGGACAAAATAAATTCAACCCGGCGGTTTTTGCTCCGACCCTCCTCCGAATCATTGGAAGCGATGGGCCTGCGGTCACCGAATCCTTCCCAGGTCATGCGGGAAGCTTCAATTTGCCGGGTGAGTAAATAATTGTAGACCGCCTGGGCCCTCCGGCCGGAAAGGGTCCGGTTGAATTCCGGGTCCCCAGTATTGTCCGTATGTCCGTGGATGGCCAGGCTGAAAGATGGGTTTTGTTTAAGGAGTTCAGACAAGCCGTCCAGTTCATTAAAGGATTCGGGTAACAGGATAAAGGAAGCGGTTTCAAACAATACATTTTCCAGGACGACCGGTTTCAAAGGCTCCTCCACCCCGGGTCTGATCTGTTCCAGTTTGATATCGTGGGTCCTTTCATACCCCGCGGCCAACGCCTCCTCAGCAACCAAACGCTCCGAATACAGGTTATATCCGTCCAGTTTTGCATGGATCTGGTAAGCATGTTGCAGTGGCACTATAAGGAGAAATTCACCATCCGGATCGCTGACCACCGAGTCTTTAATAAACAGGCCTTCTCCCCCCGCAAGGGTGACCAGGGCCCCCGGCAGGGCTGCATTGGAGGAGAGGTCGGAAATCCTGCCCCTGATAAAGGTGCAGGCCAGGGAACGGAAGGGCTGTGGCAGTTCAAGCCTGATAATATCGGAAGCCAATAGCTGGTTGGATGAACCGATTCTCTGATCGGTATAATAAGCCGACTTTCCATCGAGGCTCACCGCCATCGCTCCCTGGTCCCTGTGGTCATTGAGCGGATACCCAAGGTTGATGGGTTGTTCCCAGTTGCCTTCCCTGGACTTCCTGGATACGAAAAGGTCCTGGGAGCCAAAGCCGGGCCAGCCCTCCGATCTGAAATACAGGCTGAGGCCGTCGGCATGGAGACAGGGGCTTAATTCATCTTTTTCGGTATTGATATTTGGCCCTGCATTGACAGGAGGGGTCCATCCGGCCGGCCCTTTGAAACTCATCCAGATGTCGTATCCTCCCATCCCGCCGGGTCGATCGGAGACGAAATAGAGGATCCTGCCGTTGGCATTCAGGCTGGGCTGGCTCTCCCAGGCCCGGCTGTTGATGACCTGCCCCATATTCCTCGGCCGGGTCCACCTTCCCTGCCGGAAATCCGAACTGTATAAATCGCATCCGCCGAATCCGCCTTCCCTGCCGCATGCGGTAAACACGATGGTTTTCCCGTCGGCACTGATTACATGGGCGCCTTCATTCTGATTGCTGTTGCCCGCCCAAGGGGAAGGTGCGGACCATGCTTCGGCCTGAAGGAAACTGATCCACAGATCCTCCTGGTTGCCGGTTCTCCTGGTAAATACCATCATTTTACCTGTGGCATCCAGGGAAGGCAGGTATTCCGGATCGGCGGTATTGATCATTCCTTTCAAAGGTGTAAACCGGAAATCCAGGCTGTCTTTCCGATGTTTGAGGGCATATCCGGTCTTGGACAAAAGCCATGCAGCTATGGCCCGGGTGGCTGCATCGGGAGTATTCAGCGAAAGATAAGTGGTGAAATGTTCATGAGCCTTGGCATACCAGCCTTGCTGCAATTCCAGTTGGGCCAGGTTGTACCAAAGCGGGGCCTGGCCGGAGCGGACCGAGAGGGCGGCTTTTTGAAGAACGGAAATCGCCTCCGCCGGTTTGTCAAGGGATTGCCAGATGCGAAATAATTCCAGGTATGCTTCCCGGTAGGTGGGATCTTCTTCAATAGCTTCCTCCAGTTTCAGGATGGCTTCGGAGGTCCTGTTTTTTGAGATATCCGATTTTGCCCGTTCAAACAGCTTAGCCGCTTTCGTTTGGGTTTGGGCCGCAAGGCTTGCAGGACGGCACATCCAGCCTGCGAACAGCAGCGGAAAATAAAAAACGAAAGAAACCGTCCTTGAGTTGAAGCGGATCATGGGCTTGGAGCGAAAACGGGCCAGGGTGGGAAATTATGCTTTGGCCTGCAACATTTTTTTGGCTTCTTTACTACCCAGGGTAGCCGCCTCCTTGACATCCGCCATAAACCCGTTTTTACCCGCCAGCTTTTTGGCCAGCCCGCGTTGAAGGAGGATATCCGCTTTGGTAAACTTGGTGCTTTTGGGATTTTCATCCAGGGCGGCGAGGGCGGCATTGAAGCGGGCCGCGGCTTCGTCAAATTGTTCCTGTTCCATCAGAATGCGTCCATAAAAATAGTTGGCATCCCTTTTTTTCAAATAGTTGATGTCCTTCGGGTCAAACTTGCGGTCGCAGAACAATTTCAACTCGAAAGCGGCCTCCTTATTTTGTTTCAATTGGTAATGCAGTTCGCCTTTTTGATACCGGGCCTGCCAATGCACCATCTGGAGCGCCAGGGATTTCTGAATAGTCAACCCGAGGTCCAGGAGGGCTTTCGGAACATCGCCATTGTAGAGGTGCACCTGCGCCCTGCCGAAATAGGCCAGGGCATTATTTTCATCAAACTGGATGCTTTTGTTGAAGTCGGAAAGCGCGTCTTTGTAGTTTTTGAGGGTGAAATTTACATACCCCCTTCTTTCATAAGCCTGGCTGTGTTTCTCGTATTTTTCGATGGCCAGGTTGAGGGCGTGGATGGCCTCCATTTCCTTCCCTTTGGTGCCCACCAGTTTGCGGCCGCGCAAATATTCCTGGACGGCAACCTTGTCGCTTTGCGGTTCAATCATTTTATGCCTCAATACCTTTCCCTGGTCGATGAGCCAGGCCCCCATGGAACCCGCGGCGGCAAATTGGGCAATGTATTCGAGGAGGTTCAGGGTATTGGTAAACGTTTTTTCATTGGCCTGGGCCACCAGCCTGGGAATTTCAATATATCCAAATTCCACATTAAAAATTTGCTCGGCCTTGAACATGACTTCATTTCGGTAATACTGTTCAGCCCGGATCTGGTACAACTGAAAGGCTTTTTCTATATTTTTTCCTGTGCCAAATTCCAGCCTTCCCTGGAAGATGGATTTATAAAAAACAGGATTGTTTAATGCTGCATTCATGAGCCTGGTCATTCATTCGGTCCTGGCATACCCATTCCATACTTCGATTTTTGATCGAAATACTACTAAGTCAATGGACTATAAATTAGTAAAATTCCAGATATGGAGTTAAATATCCCTGAACCCTTTCTAACCCATAAAGTTAAGGAAAAAAAGGCAAAAAAATTAAAGAAATTTTAAGTCCGCTTTTTCCCAACCGGTTTCAGGCCCAGACCCGGCTCCCTTCGGAGCAATTTTTACAGATATCTATAAACTTCCTTCCCCGGAGGAGTTTTTGCCTGAACGCCCGGTAGGCCTCCCCCTTCCAGATGGCGCCGAAGGCTTGTAGCTTCAGGTCCCCCAGCCGGACCGACGCATCTTTGTCAAAACAGCAGGGGACCACCTTGCCATCCCAGGTGATCACGCAGGAATGCCACATTCTCCAGCACTGGTCCTCCAGTCCGTTTTTCAGCCGGTAACGTCCATCCCCGGACCTGGTATAACGGCTATACCGTTCATCCCGCGGCATCAGGTCATTTCCATTTTCGAAATGGTAAAACTGGGCGGTTTTCAGCCTCACCTCATCCACCCCTATCGTCTCTGCCAGCCGGTGGATTTGAGAAACCTGGTGTTCGTTTGCCGAGGTGACCAGGAACTGAAAGATGATATAGGGATGGTCGAGTCCGGATTCCCGTCTTGCTTTCACCAGCCTTTCCGCCCCCTGCAAAACCGTCTTCAGGTCCCCTTCCTTTCGGTATTGCTCATAGGTTTCCTGGGTGGTGCCATCGATGGAAAGGATGATCCTGGACAATCCGGAATCCAGGGTTCGCTTCACATTTTTATCATCCAGGAAGTGGCCATTGGTCGAAGTGACGGTATAAATCCCCCGGGATTCCGCATAAGCGACCATATCCAGGAATTGAGGATTGATATAGGGTTCTCCCTGGAAGTAAAAGGTCAGGTTGCAGGCATAAGGACTAAGGGCATCCAGGGCCGATCTGAAAAAATCCATTTTCAGGTTTCCGGTGGGGCGGGTGAAAGCCCTCAAGCCGCTGGGGCATTCGGGGCATCGCAGGTTGCAGGCCGTAGTAGGTTCAATCGCAAAACTGACCGGCATGCCCCAATGAAGCGCGGTCCCGCTCCACCTGCCAAGATGGAAGGAAAGGTAAACCTTCAGGGCATTGACTGCCTTCCGGATGGTCATCCGCCGAAACATTCGCCAGGTGTCTTTCAATTTTGCCCTGAACATGACTTTCAAAGATAATCAGGGTCCTCAACCTTAACCTCAACCTTAATCTTAACCTCAACCTTAAGGTAAAGGGCGAAAGGCGAAGGGTGAAGGGCGAAAGGAGCATAAAGGGTAAGGGGCGAAAAAGGCGAAGGCGAAGGGTGAAGGGTGAAAGGCGAAGAGAGCATCAGAAGGCAACCAGGCCATCGGGTGATAACCTCAGTCTTCGATTATCGATTATTTTTGCCACCCTACAACAAGTCCTGCTGAGTCATGAAGTTTCTCATCGTCGGGCTGGGCAATCCAGGCCCGGATTACTTATATACCCGCCACAACGTGGGTTTTCAGCAGTTGGACTTCCTGGCCGGGAAGGTAAAAGCAAACTGGGCATCCGATCGTTTTGGCATGCGCTGCGACCTGAAGATCAAAGGCCGTTCCCTGGTTCTCCTCAAACCCGATACCTATATGAACCTGAGTGGCAAAGCGGTGCTTTTCTGGATGAATAAATTAAAGCTTGTTCCCCAACAGGTCCTGGTCGTCCTGGATGAAATTCATTTGCCACTCGGCAAACTCCGCTTGCGCAAAGAGGGAAGCGACGGGGGCCACAACGGTTTAAAAAGCATTGAACAAATGCTGGAGACCAGGGCCTATCCACGGATGAGGATAGGCATTGGCAAGGATTTTCCAAAAGGCAGGCAATCCGAATATGTGCTGGGAGCCTGGACGAAGGATGAGCAAAAAGAAATGGAAGACGTCTTCGGCCGGGGCTCCGAGGGCATTCTTCAATTTGCACTGGCTGGCATCGACAAGGCCATGAGCCTGGTCAACTGACCGGAGGGATCAAGCCCGGTTCCTCCTGAAATAGCCTATGACCATAGGCAGCAAGGATACCGCGATGATCCCCAGTACTACGATTTCAAAATTGTTTTTTACCCAGGGCAGGCTTCCGAAAAAATACCCGGCGAAGGTCAGCAGGACCACCCAAAGGATTGCGCCCGCGATACAATATTTGATAAACCGGCCATAGGTCATTTTTCCAATCCCGGCAACAAAAGGTGCGAAAGTCCTCGCGATCGGAACAAACCGGGCGAGGATAATGGTCCGCTGGCCGTATTTTTCATAAAATGCATGGGTGCGGTCGATGTATTCCTGTTTGATGGTAAAGATCCCGAAAAGTTTGGCCCCCACCCCCTTGTTGGAAAGGTATTTGCCTATAAAATAATTGGTGTTGTCCCCCAGCAGGGCCGCGGAGATCAGCAGGGGGATGATGGTCCAGATGCTCAGGCCATGAGCCGGGTTTGCGGCAAGGGCCCCCGCCGCAAACAAGAGGGAATCACCAGGCAGAAAAGGGGTGATGACCAGGCCCGTTTCACAAAAAACGATGAGAAAGAGGATCCCGTAAACCAGGAGCCCGTATTGGGCGATGAAGGCCTCGAGATGCTGGTCAATGTGAAATATAAAATCGAAAATATCCATCGGTAACAAATGTAATAAAAATAAGGGTAGGGGAATTCCGGCAGGACGGTTGGGGCCGGATGCAAATCAACCGGATTTGACTATTTTTAACCCGGGGTCATGAAATGTCATTTTACCGCATCCCGGCCCATGCTGCTTCGGGCTCTGGATGCTTGATGAACTGCCTTTCATCCGATCCATTCGGTAAAAACCTTAAACCAATAAAAAGACCTTATGATTTACGGACTGATTGTATTTCTTGTTTTGCTGGCGATCATCGTGGTACCCCAATTTAAAAACCACCCGAAAGGACTGGCCATATTATTCGGTACGGAAATGTGGGAACGCTTCAGTTATTATGGGGGGAGGGCCCTGTTGATCCTATACATGACCGCCTCCGTGACCGGCCAGAACCCCGGCCTGAATATGAGCGTGGAAGAAGCAGCCGCCTTATATGCCCTGTACGTATCCGGCGTGTATATGACCAATCTGCCCGGAGGCTGGATATCGGATAAAATCCTCGGGGCCAGGAATTCAGTGTTCTGGGGCGGCATCATCATCGCGGTGGGCAACCTGCTGATCGGCCTTACGGCAAGCAAGACCGGCTTTTATACCGGGCTCCTGTTCAATGCGGTGGGCACCGGTTTGCTGAAACCCAATGTATCCACCATGGTCGGCTCATTGTACAAGCCCGGTGACAGCCGGAGGGACAGCGCCTTTTCCATTTATTATATGGGCATCAACCTCGGCGCTTTTTTTGCCCCGCTGATCACCGGATATTTCGGGCAGAACATCAAATGGCAATACGGTTTCGTCGCCGTGGCCATCGGCATGGTTTTGGGACTGATCCTCTTTAAATGGGGCGGTCGCTTCCTTGGTGAAGCCGGTTTAAAACCCACCGCGGTCCCCGAAGGAGTAGCAAACCCAACCACCCGTTTATTAAAAAAATCCCTGCTCTACCTGACCCTTTTCATTGCCCTGATGGCCGGCCTCCATTGGTTTGGCTGGTACAGGCTTTCCATTCGGAGGCTCTCCGACATAATGGGCAGCGCCCTGATCATCATACCCCTGGTGTACTTCTTTTACCTCTTCACACGGGGCGGGTTTGATCCGGATGAAAAAAAACGTATTGTGGCGATCATCATCTTTTACCTGGCGGCGGCCTTGTTCTGGGGAGCCTTCGAACAGGCCGGTTCGACCCTCACCCTGTTTGCCGACCGCAATACCGATAATACCCTTTTTGGCACTCCCTTTCCTTCATCGTATTGGCAATCGGTCAATTCCATGTGGATCCTGATTCTTTCCCCTTTGTTTGCCCTCCTTTGGTTTACCCTCGCCAAAAAAAAGAGGGAACCTTCCACCCCGTTCAAATTTGTGCTGGGATTGTTTTTTGTTGGCCTGGGCTTTCTTTTGCTGGTCCCGGCAGCAAAAATATCGGCCGGCGGAGTGGAAAAAGTCGGCATCATATGGTTGTTGTGCACCTATTTTCTGCACACCGTCGGAGAATTGTTTTTATCCCCGGTCGGACTCAGCGCCATGACCAAACTGGCACCGGAGCGGATCGTCGGCCAGATGATGGGCATCTGGTTTATGGGCGCCTCCCTGGGAAACTGGATTGGGGGCCGGGTCGGCGGCCTTTTTGAAACCTACCCGGTCAACCAGATATTCTTTTATGTTTTTGTATTCAGCGCGGCTTCTGCACTGATCCTCCTGATCCTCACGCCCTGGACCCGCAGGCTGATGGGAGAGGTCAAATAAATCCGGACAGACAGGCATGCAATAATCCACTTCCGTCAAGACCCAAGACTTATGGATAATAAAAAATTCAGTCCTTATGTCCCCTCCCCCACCATCCTGCCTGAATTCACCTGGAGGTCTGTATTACTGGGCTCCTTTTTCGGAGTGGTCTTTGGAGCTGCCACGGTTTACCTCGGGCTCAAGGCGGGCCTTACCATCTCCGCTTCCATTCCCATCGCGGTAATGGCCATTTCGATCGGGAGGCGTTTGTTCAATACAAGCATCCTGGAAAACAACATCATCCAAACTACCGGTTCTGCCGGGGAAGCCATTGCCGGCGGAGTGGCTTTCACGCTGCCCGCCTTCCTTTTCTTATCGGCCAATGAAGACCAGTCGGTTTCCGGCGCATCCTATTTCAATTATATGACCATTCTTTCCCTGGCCATGATCGGAGGGATGCTGGGGACCCTGCTTATGATCCCGCTGCGCCGGCCACTGATCATCAAGGAACACGATCGCCTTCCTTATCCTGAAGGCACTGCTTGTGCTTCGGTCCTGATCGCCGGCGAAAAGGGCGGTGATTTTGCAAGGACCGCCTATCTGGGATTGGCAGTGGCTACCATATATGCAGTTCTTCAAAAGATCATTCACTTCATTGCCGAAACGCCCACCTTCGTGACCCAGGCGAAAAATAAATTTTTGCCCTCGGCCACCTTCAACGCGGATGTCACGCCGGAATACCTCGGTGTGGGATACATCATCGGCCCAAGGATTGCCGGGGTCCTGGTCGCAGGCGGCGTACTGGCCTGGCTGGCGCTCAATCCTTTACTGGCCACGCTGGTCCCGGCAGAGACCATTGCGGCCCAATTGGTCAAACTGGGCTACCTCGCGGATATCAAAACCCCCGGAGGCCCCGGGGTATGGGACCCGGAAAATCAGGTCTTCGCCAACCCTGAAATTGCCCTCTACCGTGCTTTTATCCGCCAAATCGGCGCAGGCGCGGTCACCGCAGGCGGGCTCATGACCCTGATCAAGACCATTCCCACCATCATTTCCTCTTTTAAAAACAGTTTTAGTTCCATCCGCGAAAACCAGGAGTTAAACGGGGAGGGTCAGGGACGGACCGACCGTGACCTGAATCAAAAAGTCGTCTTGTTTGGCAGCCTGGCCCTCATAGTCATCATTGCCCTCCTGCCGGGGATCCCGGGCAGCGGCATCCTTTCCAAACTGATGATCGGGGTGCTGGTCCTGGTTTTTGGGATCCTGTTTGTGACGGTCTCCAGCCGGATTACCGGCCTGATCGGCACCAGTTCGAATCCCATCAGCGGCATGACCATCGCCACCCTCATGGGAACCGCCCTGATCTTTATCGCGATGGGTTGGACTGGACAGGCTTATGAACCCATGGCCCTGGTGGTGGGATCCATCATCTGTATTGCTGCTGCAAATGCAGGCAATACTTCCCAGGACCTCAAAACAGGGTACCTGCTGGGGGCCACTCCCCGCTACCAGCAACTGGCCTTATTTATAGGTACCCTGGTGTCCTCCGTCGTAATCGGCTACACCATCCGCTACCTGGACCAGGACGCCGAGGTCCTGCGGACCGGAGTGGAACATGCCATTGGTTCGGATAAATATCCGGCGCCGCAGGGAACCTTGCTGGCCACCTTGATCAAAGGCTTGCTGTCTTTCAACCTGGACTGGCAGTTCGTATTGGTCGGGGCCTTCATGGCCATGGTCATTGAATTGTGCGGGACCAATTCGCTCTCCTTTGCCGTTGGACTTTACCTTCCCTTGAGCACTACCCTGCCCATCTTCATCGGGGGCCTGGTCAAAGGGCTCGTGGACTGGAGGTCCAAACACGATACCATCGTGATCGAAGAAGACGAAGAACTCAGCAAGGGAAAACTGTTTGCCACCGGTTTGGTGGCCGGTGGTGCGCTGGCGGGCGTGATCATCGCCCTGCTGTCCGTTAAATACCTGGACCAATTGGAAAAACTGAGCATTGGAGCCCGGATGGAAGCCATTTTCGGAACCTTCGGATATCATTTCACCGGCGCCCTCTGTTTTGCCGGACTCGCCGCCATCCTGTTCAGGGTAGCCCGCCAGGGGAAACAATGATGTATTTTAGATCTCAAATTTATTTTCATTGAAGCCTGCCAGACCTTTTCCGGCCAAATTGCTGGTCAGCGGTGAATTTACGGTCATCCGGGGCGGGGATGCCCTGGCCATCCCCTTTCCCAAATTTGCCGGAATTTGGGAAAGAGGAGCCGAACCCGATACCTCCCTCCTGCCCCTGGTTCAATATCTTCAAAAAATAGATTATATCGACAGCGGAAGGCTTCACGACGATATCCTGGAAGGCTGGCAGTTCCGCTCCACCATTCCTCCCGGTTATGGCCTGGGAAGTTCGGGAGCCTTATCTGCCGCCCTGGTCTATCATTATGGAAGGGAAATAAGTGAAGACACCGGAATCCTGCAGAAACAACTGGCAGGGGTTGAAGATTATTTCCATGGGACCAGTTCAGGTTTTGATCCCCTGGTATCCTATAAGGGACAGGGGATTGCCTGGATCGGCAAGAGCCTGGTCCGGGTACCTGACCCTTTGTCTTCTGGCCCTTTGATGTCCTTTCTTTATGTCATAGACTCAGGGATGGCCAGGGGCCATATTCATGCGATTTCCTGGTACCTGGAGCAATTGAAACAGCCGGTGTTCCTTCCCGTGGTAGAGGAACTGAATGACCTTAACCATAGGTTGGTGCAGGCCTGGTTTGAGCAGGATCTCCAGGCGGCGGAGGACCTTTTTTTCCAGGTTTCAGGTTTGCAATGGAAATGGTTTCAACCGCTGATCACGGCCGGCGTGGCAGGGATATGGCAAAAGGGATTGGAATCCGGGAAATATGCTGTAAAGCTTTGCGGTAAAGGAGGCGGAGGTTATTACCTGCTCTGGTCAAAAGATCCGGAAATCGGCGCCCTCATTGGGCAAGAGCCTGTACCGGTGCAGGAACGGAAGCTTTCTGCATGATCAGGAGAAAGGCTGGAGGAATATTGAAAGGCACAAACCGGATCCGGACGGAACCGAAAATTTTGTCATACAGTTTTTTTGCCAGCAGGGAATAATGTACCTGGACAAATTTGCCCGAAGGTTCCAAATGATCAAAAGCGGCCTGGATGATGTGCAGGGCAACCGTTTCCGGAAAGATCACAAATGGAATGGCGGAGACCACATGCTGGACCGTGGAGATGTTCAGGGCCGCCAGGATCTCATGCATCCGTGCGGCGTCCTGGTCTACGACGGTGAGCCTATGGTCTTCCAGGCGTCTTAATTCTTCGCAAAAAACAGGATTCACCTCAAAAGCGATGAGCCTGGCATCCGGAGCCATTTTATCCAGGAGGTATTTGGTGATCACGCCGTCCCCGGCTCCGAGTTCCAGGATAACCTGGCCGGGCGTGAATTCAATTTGCCTGACGATCTCTTTACACAGGAAGGAGGAACTGCGGGTGAAGGTCCCCACGGTCATCAGGTTTTTGAGGCTTTGGTCCAGGAACAATTTTGTTTTCTTCATCACGGATTCTTGATTGATTATTCACCCCGGTATATAAACTGGGTCAGGTCAGGGAATTTTTCACTCCATTTATTTAAAAGTTGAGGGGGAATACGCTGGTTGGAGTAATAAGGCACGACCAGGGCATCTTCATACCCCGAAGCCATCCACTTTTTTCTGGCCTGGTTTGCAAGGGCAAAGGTCGTAAATACTCCGGACATCAGCTCATATTTGCCGGTGAGGTTGTTTTTATCTATAAAGACCTGGTCCAGATGATCTGTCCGGAAGTTCGCCGCATTGCCGGAAGAAAGCAGCATAATTTTATAGTTCAACCCCTTTTCCAATTCCAGAAAGCGGCTCCTTTCAGGCGCCTGCATCCTGGCGTCCACTTCAGCCAGGTCTTTTTGATTGAAAATACTTCCGGCCTCTTCAGGAGCCGGGTGGTAAAAAGTGAATTCTATGCGCCGGTTGAGGCTTTTGCCTGCCGGATTGGCTAGGCCGTCTATCTTTTCTTTGGCCACCGGGAAGAACTGGCCATATCCCTTCACCGAAATCCTGGATGGTCGAACCCCGCCCTGCACCAGATAGTCCCGTACCGTTTCTCCGCGCAGCACGGAATACATCAAATCGTCCGAAATGGTAGCTGCGCTCCGGTCAGAAAAGACCTCGATGATCACCTGGGCGGCCGGGTTTTGTTTGAGCAATTGAACGACTTCATCCATTTTTTTCTGGATAGCCGGCAACTTCAATTGTTCATCGTTGAGGTAGTAGATCACCGGCACCTTTAACTGGGCCTTTTGTCCGCTCCCCGGGAGGTTTGGATTTTTTGGATCAAGGCTCCCGCCGGGGTTTTGCTGCGAGGATTTATACGCAGGGACTTCGGCAAAAAACAAGGGGCGTGACCGTTCTCCCTGGGGGGCCGGAGACTGGCGAAAATAGGCGAAATAAATATCGAATCCCCCAGTGCCGGTTTTACGGTTGGATGCAAATACGGCGCCCAGTTTATTTTTCAACATCCGGAAATAACGGTCATCGTCCCCGGAGTTTACCGGCATCCCGAAGTTGACCGGCTCAGACCAGGTTTCGGTGTGATCATCAAAATGAGCGGTGAAGACATCAAATCCCCCCATGCTGTTCAGGTTGTTGCTGCTGAAAAACAGGGTCCGCCCGTCTTCTGCCAGCGAAGGGCTCACTTCATCAAAAGGGCTGTTGATCCGGATGCCCAGGTTCACCGGGGATGACCATTGGCTTCCGGAACGAATGGAATAATACAGGTCAAACCCACCAAGTCCTCCCGGTCGGTTGCTTGAAAGGATCAGGATCGAATCGGTAAAATAATAAAGCTCGTCCTCCGCACCCAGGTGTGGAAAATCGATGGCCGAAGTGGCCGGGGACATTCCTTCCGCCCTTAAGGTATCGGCGAGCAAGTTCAACCGGTTAAGTTTTTCACCACGGCGGAAATAGACGATCCGTCCGTTTTCATTAAACCCGGAAAGCAATTCATGGTCCCGGGTGTTCAAAACCGGATTTAAAGCAGAAATTTCAGACCATTCCCCATTGTTCAGGGAACTGGAATACATATCGTAAGGGCTCTCGTAATCGGCTGAATAATTGAGGGGAAAGCCGGCGGGTTCGCGGTTTGAGCTGAAATAGATCCTCGAATCAAGATTGACACTGGGTACGGGATGGACCTCATTCCAGATGGTATTGACTTCGTCACCGGCCGGTTCGACCAGGCTGGCCCGCAAATCCGGATTCATGTAAAGGGCTGACCCGCATCTTTTGATTTCGGCGATCGCCGCCAGGTAAAGTTTGCTTCCCGGGAGGGCCTGCCCGAGAAATTGTTTGTAATAAACCACTGAGTTGGCAAAATCCCCCCGGCTTTGCGCAATTTTCCCCGCGAGAAATCCCGCGTACTGGGTCTCGGGCTTTTGTACAGGGATCAAACTTACCGCGAGGGCGAATGCCGTATCCAGGTTATTGGCTTCGTATTCGCAAACCGCCCTTTTGAGTTTGACCTCATAGTCCTGGGGCGCCAGCGCCTGGAGTTGCCTGAAAACAGGCGCAGCCCGAAGATATTGTTTGGACTGGTATAGTCCTTCCGCCTGCAGGCGGAGATATTCCATGGATTGGCCGCGGCTTTCCCACGCCAGGAACAGGAATAAGATCATGCTGGAGACTCTGAAGGGATTGACCATCTGTCATTAAACGGATTGGGCAATATCAAAATTTTCAAGCAGGTCAGCCACCTTCCTCAAAAAACTGCCTCCCAGGAATCCATCGATCACCCGGTGGTCGTAGGACATGGACATGAACATCATATGACGGATGGCAATGACATCGCCGTGCACGGTTTCTAAAACCGCGGGTTTTTTCTTGATGGATCCGGTAGCCAGGATGGCGACCTGGGGCTGGTTGATGATCGGCGTCCCCATGAGGCTTCCGAAGGACCCGACATTGGTCAGTGTAAAGGTGCCGCCGGCAACCTCTTCCGGCTTAAGCTGGCCCGCTCTGGCCCTGGCCGCAAGGTCATTGATGGCCAGGGCCAGGCCCTGGAGGTTCAGGCGGTCTGCATGACGGATCACCGGGACGATGAGATTACCGGAAGGCAGGGCGGTTGCCATGCCGATGTGGATATCCTGCTTACGGATAATTTTATACCCATCCACGGACGAATTAAGCAGCGGATAGGCCCTGATGGCTTCCACCACGGCTTGCATGAAGATCGGGGTAAAGGTCAGGTTTTGATTATACTTTTTCTGGAATTCGGATTTGACCTTGTTTCTCCAGTGCACCAGTTCGGTAAGATCCACCTCCACAAAGGAAGTGACATGGGGGGCGGTATGCTTGCTATGGACCATGTGGTCCGCGATCAGCCTTCGCATCCGGTCCATTTCAATGATCTCGGACTGGCCCCCGGACCCTTCACCCGTGATTACCGGGCCGGGGCGTACCGGGGTTGGCTGCGGAAAAACCACCGGTGGTGGCACCGTATCGGTCAGGCCTTTTTTCTTTCGATCCACATAATTCAGGATGTCCTGCTTGGTCACCCTTCCCTCCTGTCCACTGCCGTCCAGCTTATCCAATTCTTCCAGGCTGATGTTTTCTTCCCGGGCGATGGTCCTGACCAGAGGTGAATAAAACCGGCCCGATCCGGTGGGAGCAGACCTGAAGGCAGGCTCGGGCTCAGGCGGACTTACCATTGGGGGTACATAGGGAACAGGCTCGGAAACCTGGGTTTCAACAGGTCCGGATTCGCGGGCCATCGGGATTTCATCCGTGGGTATTTCCGGGAGATTCAGTTCCGAATCCACCTGAATGAGGGCAATGGTTGCTCCAACCGGCACCACCTCATTTTCCGCAAAAAGCACCCGGCTGATTTTTCCTTTCACCGGGGAGGGGATCTCCGAGTCCACTTTGTCGGTTGCTATCTCGAGAACAGGCTGGTCCAGATCCACTTCATCCCCTTCCCGGAGCAGCCACCGCAGAATGGTGGCCTCGGTGATGCTTTCTCCCATCCGGGGCATGATCAGGTCATGTTCCATATGCGGCAAAAGTACGAATTATTCACCCAAGAGGAACCGGTGAAGGAGGATAAGAGCCATGGTGGAGGCTGCCTGAATATTCAGCAGTCGGTCCCTCCGCAATTGTATTTTTTTGGAAAGGATCCGGCCATGGATATCCGCCACACCGATCCATACGGTGCCTACCGGCTTTTCGGCAGAACCTCCCCCGGGGCCTGCAATGCCGGTGACGGCAACGGCCACCTGCACGTCCAGGCTGTCGAGCGCACCAGCCGCCATCTGGCGGACGGTGGCTTCGCTTACCGCGCCTTCTTTTTCAAGAGTTAGAGGGTCCACCTCGAGGAATTTTGACTTCAGTTCGTTGGAATAGGCCAGGATCCCTCCCTTGAAATATTCCGAGGAACCCGCGTTGCGGGTAATCATATGCCCTATCATTCCTCCCGTACAACTTTCTGCGGTTCCCATCATCCAGCCTTTTTCACGGAGTATATTTCCAATAGCCAGTTCCAGGGTGGTCTCATTTTCACCGGCAATGTATCTGTGAAGTTTCAGCCTTACCTGTTGAATGATATCCAGCCAGGCCGCATGGTCTTCCGGATTTTCGCTGTCCAGGTCGACGCGGATGCGTACCCGGTACAGATCCGGAAGAAAGGAAAAACGGATATTGGAGGGGGCCCCGGCGGTGATGTCATGAATAAGGTCTTCCAGCAGGGTCTCGCCCTCCCCCACCGTATTGAAGGTATGGCTGAACCTTTTGGGGCCTGTTTTATACTGTTGAACCAGCTTCCTGACTTGGGTGTTGAAAATGGCTTTCATCTCAAATGGGACCCCTGGCATGGAAATAATATGTTTGCCCATGTGCACGAAATGCATGCCCGGCGCAGTGCCGGCCGGGTTGGTGAGGATGCCGGCGCCTTCAGGAAGTCTCGCCTGGTCTAAATGGGAAGCGCTGGGTAAACGTCCAAGTTTCCGGAACAATTGTTCGATCCCTTCATAAGTTGGAGCATGGAATACCCGACCGACCTTCAGAAAAACGGCCAGGGCTTCGCAAGTCAGGTCGTCCTGGGTGGGGCCAAGGCCTCCTGTGGTGATGACCAGGTCCCCTTTATCCAGGCAATGGCCGAGGGCTTCCACGATGGCAGGAATCTCATCCGCCACCGACCATTTTTCCACGACGGGCAAGCCTTCCGCCAATAATTCCTGAGCAAGCCAGGCCGCGTTGGTATCGACCACCTGTCCGTTGAGCACTTCATTGCCTATCGTCAATAGAATGGTTTTCATGAAAGGAGAAATTTGATTTGATCCACATCGTAGGATTTCAAGGCCTCCCGCCCGGCCCTTATCCATATTTTGCCATCGTTTTCGAGTCTGACGACCTGCCCAAGAAAAGTGCTTTTATCGCCGGTTCGTTGCATCCGGACGGCCGACCGGCTTCCATGCAGGTGATTATAATAATCGGTTGCGAGCCGGCTCGTCTCTCCGCGCAACAGGAAACCATAATAACGATCCAGGTCATCCATCAGGCCATTGGTGATTTCATGGACCGGAATGGATTTTCCCGTAAGGGTGGCCAGGGAGGCCGCATCCGGGTTATCCTCGCCAAAACCGGCCTGGTTCAAATTGATGCCGATGCCAAGGATACTGGATTCCCAGGAGGCCCCTTTCCATTGATTGGAGATCAGGATGCCGGCCACTTTTTTTCCCGCACAGATCACATCATTGGGCCATTTCAGGCGGACTTGCATACCGGTCTGGCTTTCGATCCGGTCCCGGACCGCGAGGGCCGCTGCCTGGCTGAGTGCAAAGGGAGGAGGAGGGGTGGGCCATGCATGCTTTAAAACAAGACTGCCATAAAAGTTTTTTCCGCACTCCCCTTCCCAGGAATGCGCGCCTCTTCCGCGTCCCTGGGTCTGAAACCGGGCCATGACCAGGGTGCCGTGGGAAACCGGGGAGTCTTTCAGGAGATCCGAGGCGAAGGATTGGGTCGAATCAATGGCGTCCAGGAGGATTTTCATTTTACCTATTCCCTGGCCCCGAAATGCCCTAATTTCCATACTTTTGTAAAACAAATAACCTACATTTTCCAAAGAAAATAAAATCAGCGCTTGGCCAAAGAAAAAAAACCTGCCGTCAAAAAGGCACCCAAAGACCCCCTCAACGAACTCATCATTGCAACGATCCTGGATAAAAAAGGCGATCATATCAACCTGCTGGACCTGCGGGGCCTGGACGGACCGGCGGATTATTTTATAGTTTGCGAAGCGGACAATATCACCCTGACCAAAGCGCTCTCTGACCATATCTACCGGGAGGTCAAGACCAAACTGGGCGTCACCCCAAACCATACCGAAGGCGAAGCCCAGGCCAAGTGGATCCTTATGGATTATTTTACCACCCTGGTCCATATTTTCTACCGGGACACGCGGAAATACTATGAAATTGACCAGTTGTGGAGTGACGCCAAGACCGTCGAATTTCACCAGGTTTAGAATACTTTAACCTTTCACCCGAATCGAATACCCGGTTAAAAATGTTTATGAAATAACTGTTAAATTTGAAAAAGCAGCATGGAAGAGAAGAACAATAAGAAGAACCTGAAGAAATTTAATTTCAATATCTATTGGATATATGGACTGATCGTCATTTTTATCCTCATCATGCAGATGATGCTGAGCCAGCACAAACAATCCGAAATTGATTTTGGGCAGTTTCAGCAAATGGTGAGGGCCGGGGATGTCAAAAAGGTGGAAGTCATCAATAAGGAGAAAGCCTATATCTACCTCAAAAATGAGAGCCTTGCGAAATATCCCAATGCTCCGCAGACCTCACCCAATTCCGAATACCCGCATTTCGAATTTACCGTAGGTTCTGTCGAATCCCTGGAAAACCAGGTGTACGAACTCAACAAGGAATTGCCGGAATCCAACCGGATCTATATAACCCATACCAAAAGGACCGACTGGATCGGACCGATCCTGGGTTGGGTCATCCCCTTTTTCCTCATCATCGCCATCTGGATGTTTATCATGCGCCGAGTCGGCGGGGGCGGTGGAGGAGGACCGGCAGGCCAGATCTTTAATATCGGAAAGTCCAAAGCCACCCTTTTTGAAAAAGATTCCACTCCAACCGTAACCTTCGCCGATGTCGCCGGCCTCAACGAAGCAAAGGAGGAAGTCATGGAGGTGGTGGACTTCCTCAAGAATCCGAAAAAATATACCGCCCTGGGTGGAAAAATACCCAAAGGCGTATTGCTCGTAGGCCCTCCGGGAACGGGTAAAACCCTGCTCGCCAAGGCCGTGGCCGGAGAAGCCGGCGTACCCTTCTTTTCCATATCGGGCTCCGATTTTGTAGAGATGTTTGTGGGAGTCGGGGCCTCAAGAGTGAGGGACCTCTTCAGACAGGCTCGCGAGAAAGCGCCCTGCATCATATTCATTGATGAGATCGACGCCATTGGAAGGGCCAGGGGCAAAAATACCTGGCAGGGAGGCAATGATGAACGGGAAAGCACCCTGAACCAACTCCTGGTGGAAATGGATGGCTTCCCCACCGATAAAGCCGTGATCCTCATGGCAGCTACCAACCGTCCCGACGTACTCGACAATGCCCTGCTCAGGCCGGGGCGTTTTGACCGGCAGATCGGTATTGACCCGCCGGACCTCAAAGGAAGAGAAGCCATATTCAATGTCCACCTTAAAAACATCAAACTCCGGTACGACGTGGATCCGGTCATCCTCGCCGAAATGACCCCCGGTTTTGCAGGCGCGGACATTGCAAACGTGTGCAATGAAGCCGCCCTCATCGCCGCCCGCCGAAACAAAACCGCGGTGGACATGGATGATTTTAATTACGCGCTGGACCGGGTGATCGGCGGTCTCGAAAAGAAAAATAAAATCATTTCACCTGAAGAGCGGGAGATCATCGCCTTCCATGAAGCCGGTCATGCGGTTTGCGGATGGTTGCTGGAACATGCCTCCCCGCTGGTGAAGGTGACCATCGTACCCCGGGGGATCGGCACCCTCGGTTATGCCCAATACCTGCCCAAGGAAGAATACATTACGCGTACGGAAGCCCTACTTGACCGGATGTGCATGACCTTTGGCGGAAGGGCAGCCGAATCCATCGTATTCAATAAGGTTTCCACCGGTGCGCAGAGCGACCTGGACCAGGCGACCAAGATGGCTTACAGCATGGTCACGATTTTCGGCATGAATGACAAAGTCGGAAATGTTTCTTTTTATGGCATGAGCCAGGACAATTTCCAGAAGCCCTACTCGGATGAAACCGCCAGGCTGATCGATGATGAGGTGCGCAAACTGGTGGAATCCCAGTTTCTCCGCGCCAAACAATTGCTCCGTGACCACCGCGACAAACTCGACCTCATCGCCCAGACCCTTCTTGAAAAAGAAGTCCTGGTCAAGTCTGATGTGGAAAGACTGATCGGCCCAAGACCTTTCCCTGAAAAGCCCAGCCATCCGGTGCAGGTGTTTGGGGACAATGGGGCGGTTTGAGGATTGAGGTTTGAGGAGAGAGGTTTGAGGTTTGAGGGTTGAGGGTTGAGGGTTGAGGGAGAAGATTGAAGGCTCAAGGTGATGTGGACTCCGGATTCCGGATTATCTTTGTAATATCAAAGCAATCAGACTTATATTGATTTATGTATCGGGGCTTATCCTCTGCCTTCATACAATAATTCCTCATAGTCACGACCGGGTTTTCACCGCGGTGTTCGAACAGGTGGCCGATCATGAATTTGACTTTTTCGGCATCCTCAAAGGCCTTTTCAACACGGACCTGGGAGAAGATCACCTGGAATTTTTTGCCAAAGCCGGAAGCCAACCTCAAGTTCAGGCCGTTGCATTGGAAGGCCTGTGTGCCCTTCCCTTTATTCAGGCTTTAACCCTTCTCCCTCAGTCATCCCGTATCCACAAGGCCCGGTTCAGCGACCCGGATCCACCCATTGATACCGGGATAAAATCCGGCCTCTCCAGGCGGGGCCCTCCTTCGGCCATTTAGTTTTCCGCATACCCTTCACCGGATTTTTAAGCCGGTGACCGTTCATTTTATTTTATACCGCTTTTTTCATTTTTTCCTGCATCATGCTTGATAAAATCATCCGGTTTAGCATCAACAATAAATTCATTGTACTGCTATTCACCCTGGCTATCCTGGCTTCCGGGATTTATTCCCTGCAGCATATTCCCATCGGGGCGGTACCCGACATTACCAACAATCAAGTCCAGGTGATCACCACTTCCAGGAACCTTTCGACCCAGGATGTTGAACGGTTCCTGACCATCCCGGTAGAACTGGAAATGACCAACCTGCCCGGTGTGCAGGAGATCCGTTCCATATCCAAGTTTGGCTTGTCGGTGGTGACCATCGTTTTTGACGAAGATCTGGGCACTTATATTCCCCGGCAACTGATCGCCGAGAAACTCAAGGCCGCCGAAGAAAAAATACCGCAGGGATTCGGCACCCCTTTTATGGGGCCGATTACCACCGGCCTGGGAGAAATCTACCAGTATACCCTTGAGGTTGCCCCTGAGTACCGCCACCGGTATTCGACCATGGACCTCCGCACCCTGCAGGACTGGACCGTAAAGAGGCAGCTCGCGGGCATCCCCGGAGTGGTGGAAATAAATACCTGGGGAGGTTATCTCAAACAGTACGAGGTCTCCGTCCGTCCCGACCGGCTGCTCAGCCTTAACATTTCCATTCCCCAGGTTTTTGAAGCCCTGGAAAAAAACCACGGCATCGCCGGGGGAGGATATATCGAAAAGAACGGGGAAGCTTTTTTTATCCGGGGGCAGGGGCTTGCTGCAAGCATCCACGAACTCGAGAACATCAGCATTGAAGTCCGGAACGGCACCCCCATCTATATCAAAGACATCGGCACCGTCAAATCCGGATACGCCAACCGTTTTGGCGCCATCACGGCGAATGGAAACGGGGAAACGGTCATGGGCCAGATCATGATGCTGAAAAACGCCAATTCAAACGAAGTCATCCGGGATATCAAGGAAAGGATTGAAGCCGTTCAGAAAACCCTGCCTGCCGGCATCAGCATCAATCCCATTGTGGAAAGGAGTGAACTGATTTCCCGGACCACCTCCACCATCCTGGAAAACCTGATCCTGGGTTGCCTGATCGTCATCCTGGTGGTGCTCATTCTCCTGGGTAATTTCCGCTCGGGCCTGGTCATCACTTCCGTGATCCCGCTGAGCCTGATGTTTGCCATCTCCATGATGTATTTGCTGGGCATCGATGCCAACCTGATGAGCCTGGGGGCCATCGATTTTGGGATCATCATCGATGGGGCGGTGATCATTGTGGAATATATTTCCTTTCAGATCAATGCCCGGTTCAGTCCGGGTATGGTCACCAGCCGGTCCGAGTCCAGGATCCTGATTAAGGAACTTTCCACCAAAGGCGCGTCCACCATGATGCATTCGGCCATCTTCGGCCAGATCATCATCGTGATCGTTTTTATACCCATCCTCTCCCTGACCGGGATCGAAGGCAAGATGTTCAAACCCATGGCCATGACATTCTGCCTGGCCCTGGTCGGAGCCATGGTCCTTTGTTTTACCTATGTGCCGGCCCTGTCCTCCGTTTTGCTCAGGCCCGAAAATCCAAAAGCCTTTAATATCGGAAGAACGATCCACCAGTTTCTGGACCGCCTCTATCACCCGGCGATCCGGCTTGCAATGAGATTAAAAGCACTGACCCTGGCCCTGTCTGTCGTATTGTTTGCGGTAGCCATCAGGACCTTGAACGGACTGGGCGGTGAGTTCATCCCTACCCTGGATGAAGGCGATTTTGTGATCCAGCCTGTCCTCAAAACGGGGACCTCCCTGACCCAGACCATTTCCATCATTACTGAAATTGAAAAAATACTTCAATCCTTCCCCGAAGTGGAAAAAACGGCCAGCCGGATTGGGGCCGCTGAGATCCCCACAGACCCGATGTCCCTTGAGGAAGCCGATGTGATCATCAAACTGAAACCGATCAAAACGTGGACTTCTGCAAAAACAAAGGATGAACTCGCCGATAAATTCAAGGAAAAATTATCCGTGATCCCCGGGGTCGAATTTGAGTTTACCCAACCCATCGAAATGCGTTTTAACGAGTTGATCACCGGCGTGAAGGAAGATCTTGCGATCAAACTGTATGGAGAGGACCTGGACGAACTGAACCGGCTGGGCAATGAGATCAAGAATGCCATTTCCGGGGTTCCGGGCGCGGCGGACATCATCATGGATAAAGTCAGCGGCCTGCCCCAGACGCTGATCCGTTACGACCGTGACCAGATCGCCAAATACGGGATCACCATAGCACAGCTCAACGATATCATCTCCATGGGCTTCGCGGGCATGCGGACCGGTACCTTTTTTGAAGGGGAAAAAATTTTCGATCTCGTGGTAAAACTGGATGAAAATTACCGCCGGGAAATCGGGGACATTCACCTCCTTCCCATTCCTATCCCGGGCGGAGGTCAACTCCCGCTGCAATCCTTTGCCACCATCACCGTAGAAACCGGCCCGGCCAAAATATCCAGGAACCATACCCGCAGGAATCTCGGTCTGGGCATCAATGTCCGGAACCGGGATCTCGAATCGGTGGTGACCGATATCCAGTCCATCGTCGATGAAAAGATAAAATTGCCCCCGGGATATACCATCACCTACGGAGGCCAGTTTGAAAACCTGAGGTCCGCCAAAAGCCGGTTGATCATCGCCATACCGATTGCCCTGGCCCTGATCCTGGTCCTTCTTTTTTTCGCCTTTGATTCCCTCCGCGACGCCCTCATCATATTCAGTGCGATCCCACTGGCCGCGATCGGGGGCATCTTTTTATTGTATTTCAGGGATATGCCTTTCAGTATTTCCGCAGGGGTGGGATTTATCGCCCTTTTTGGCATTGCGGTCCTCAACGGCATTGTGCTGATCGACCACTACCGTGAATTGAATGTTAAGAACTTCGCAAATACGACGGAACTCATTATACAGGGCGCCCGGCAGCGGCTCCGGCCAGTCATGCTTACGGCCATATCCGCGGCACTCGGCTTCCTGCCCATGGCGGTATCCTCTTCTGCCGGGGCCGAAGTACAACGCCCGATAGCGACCGTAGTCATCGGAGGATTGGTCACCTCCACCCTGCTTACCCTGGTGCTCCTACCCATTCTTTACAGTTTTTTCAAAAAACAAAACGCATGAAAAGAATTTGCATCCTGTTTTTCCTTTTAGCCTGTACAGCCTCCGGGAAACTCCGGTCCCAGCCTGCCTGGACCCTCGACCAGGCGATCCGGACGGGCCGGCAAAACAACCTTCTCCTGGCGATTAAATCCCAGGAAATCAACCGTTCAAGGGCACTGGTGAATTCGTATCAGGATTTGGATAAAACGTCCTTCTATTTTCTGAGGGACCAAAACAATATTACCGAAACCGGATATATCCTGAATACGGTAGGCGCCTCCCAGCATTTTAAACTGCCTTCCTATTACAGAATGCATAAAAAATACCTGGAATCCGAAGTCGCGGTTACGGAAAGTCTGAAGGACCTGGCCAGTTACGAATTGGAAAAAAACATCTCCCTGGTTTATCATGAACTGATCTACCTGGAAACCAGGAAAAAAAAGGTTGAGCAGATAGACAGCCTCTTCGAACTTTACAGACTGGCAGCTGCCAAGCGCTTTGATCGCGGGGAAAGCACCTTGCTGGAAAAACTGCTGGCGGACAATAAAAAAAGCGAATACGAGCTGGCCCTGGAGCAACTCCAACTGGAAATCAGGCAGGCCTACCAGCAGTTGAATTACCTCATCCGGGACAGCAGCGACAAAACCATCGTGGTCCCGGACTCCCTGGATCTGCTTACAGCCATTCCCCCGGCAGCCGGCGGTCAACCGGGCCAGGAGGTGCTGGAACGCATCCACCTGGCCAGGCAATCCGAACTGGATTGGGAAAAACAAAAATGGAAACCGGAAATGACCGCAGAGTATTTTATGGGTTCCAATATATTCAACGAAAACAAGTTCTATCCCGGAATTCAAATCGGCCTCGCCCTGCCCCTGTGGAAAAAAGCCGGCCGCGCCATGATAGACGCTAAAACGGCAGGGCATGAAATCGCCCGGATGGAAGCGGACGCCAACCGCATCAGGCTACAAACCCAATACCGCGAGCTGCTTTTACAGGCCGGCAAGCACCGGCAGGCCATTGATTATTACAACCGGCAGGGCCTGGCCCTCGCCAGCCAGATCCAGCGATCGGCCGATCTTTCGTTCAGACAGGGTATCCTTGATTTTTTCCAATATGTGTTTGCGGTGGAGGAAGTGTCCCGGGTCTTGCTGAATGAACTCGCCGCCCGAAAATCATACAACGAAACCATTATCCTCATCAACTATTTAAATTAAACGCGACCATGAAATTGTTTATAAAGATCCTCGCCTGCCACCCCGCGCAACCCTGCCGCCTAAGCCTGTTATTGGGATTGATCGCTGCCGGCCTGCTTCACCCGTCGTGCAAAGGCAAAGCACCCGAAGCTGAAACGGCCGGGGAAGAACCGGAGATGGAGGCTACCATCACCACCGAACAATTCGCTCACAGCGCCATGAAGTGGGGCACGCTGGAGGAAAAGACCTTTTACGGATATGTCCATGCCTCCGGCAAGGTTGAAACGCCTCCTTCGGCCAGGGCTTCCATCAGCCCCATGTTTGGAGGATATGTACAAAATTTCAACCTCCTTCCCGGCAACCGGGTCAGCAAAGGGCAGGTTTTGTTTTATATAGAAAATCCACTCTTTATCGACCTGCAGCGGGAATATCTGGAGTTAAAGGAACAATTGACCTTTTTAAAAGCGGATTTTGAAAACCAGGCTGCCTTGTCGGCCGAAAACATAAGCAGTAAGAAAGAAGCCCTTCGCGCCGAGTCGGCCTATAAAACTTCCCTGGCCCGGTTTGAGAGTGCCGGTAAAAAATTGCAGCTGATGGGCATTCCTCCTGAAAAACTGACCATTTCAAACCTGGTGACCCGCATGAGCATTACCGCCCCCATACCCGGACACATCACCGAGATCATGATCACCAACGGAAAATACATTAACCCCGAAGACGTGGCCCTGCAGATCCTGAATTCCGCCGATAACCATGTGGATCTTTATGTGCTGGAATCGGACATCATTAAAATTAAACCCGGCCAAAAAATAATATTCACCCTCGGCCAGGGAACCGACCAGGAATATGAAGGCACGGTCGCCCTCGTCGGGAAGGAAGTCAGCGAAAAGGACCGTACCGTGGAAGTCCATGCCCATGCCGGCCGGGGCGTCCCGGAATCGGCCATGATCCCGGGCATGTTTGTGAAGGCGAAATTGCTGACGGGAAGCCATGTCAGTCCGGCGGTGCCCGAATCGGCCGTGATCCGCATCGGCCAAAGCCATATCGTCCTGGCCAAAAAAGAGGAAATCCAGGGCGTCATCCATTTTGAACAAATTGAAATCGTTCCCGGCATGTCCCTGGATGGCTGGGTCGAGATCAGGCATGGTGATTTAAAAAACAAAGAGATCCTGGTCAGTGGAAGCAACCTTATTCCCCTCTGAGGTAAAAGATCCGGTTATTCCGAGGGATTGGATTTACCCCTGAGCCACATCATGACCCCTCCGAATAAAAGGAAGGCCAGGCCGGTATAAACCGTAATGGGCTGTTTCATCTCCGCATTGATGGAATAACCCAGCAACAGGATCAGGGCGAGGACGGTAAAAAAAAGACCGATCACAAAATTGAGTTCGTCAAATCGTTTCAGGAGGGGTTGCATGATCAGAAAAAGATAAGGTTTAACAATATGGTAAGCGCGATCAGGATCAGGCCCAGGGTGGCCGGCTTGCTGTACCAGGGTCCTTCGGCTGCAGCCACTTTGGGAGTTAAGGACCAGACCAGTCCGCGGAGCGCTTCATCCGGTTTGGGTTTGGTCAGGAGGCTGACGAGGATGGTTATGAAGAAATTTGCAATAAAGGCGATGGAGGCGATAATAAAAGCCTGGCCCATGCCGCTCTTGATCACCGTCCATTCTGCGATCCAGCCCCCTTTGCCCTCCGCCACAGAAAGCCCATGCGTCAACATGGCCGCCAGGGTCCCGCCGACGAGTCCCCAGAAAGCGCCGTGCCCGGTGGTCCTTTTCCAGAACATCCCGAGTAAAAAAGTTGCGAACAGCGGGGCGTTTACGAAGCTGAAGACCAATTGCAGGAAGTCATTGATATTGTTGAAGCTCTTGGCAATATAAGCGGTCATCATGGAGGCCAGGATGCCGACCACCGTAGTCAGCTTGCCGACGAGAAGGTAATGGCTGTCCGATCTGTTTTTGGCAATATGGGACTGGTAAATGTCGTAGGTGAAAACCGAGTTGAAGGCGGTCACGTTCCCCGCCATGCCGCTCATGAAAGAAGCCATCAGGGCGGTGATGCCCACTCCCAGCAATCCACTGGGATAATAGTGAGCGATCATGGAAGGCAGGGTCATGGTATAATCGAGGCCGCCCTGGTCATCAAGAGGAATGGAATAACCTTTGGCCTGAAGGGCCGGGGTCATCAGGGTAAGGGCGAGGACCCCAGGCAGGATGACGATGATGGGCATCAGCATTTTAGGAATGGCCGCCACGATGGGGGTTTGGCGGGCGGCCGTCATGTTTTTGGCGATCATGGCCCTCTGAACCACCAGGAAATCCGTGCACCAGTAGCCAAAGGACATCACAAAACCCAGCCCGAAGATCAGGGAAATAAAATGCAGCCCCATGGGATTGTCGTCCGCCGAGCCCATGTATTTCCAGGCATGGGTCAGTTCCGGGGACAGCGATTCTTTGATCACCGCCCAGCCGCCCACATCCTGCAGGGCTACGATCACGAGGGGGGAAAGGCCCAGTACGATAAGAAAAAACTGCAGGACTTCATTATATACCGCGCTGGTCAGGCCACCCAGAAAGGTATAGATCATCACGATGCCGGCCGCGATCCAAATGGAAACGTCAAAATCCCAATGCAATATGATTTCCAGCAGTTTGGCCAGGGCATAAAGCGAAATGCCCGAAGAAAAAATAGTCATGGCTGCAAAAGAGATCGCATTCAGCCCTCGCGTTTTTTCATCAAAACGAAGGGAAAGGTATTCGGGTACGCTCCTCGCTTTGCTCCCATAATAAAAAGGCATCATGTACACCCCGAGGAAGACCATGGCGAAAATGGCGCCCACCCAGTAAAAATGAACGGTCATGATCCCGTACTTCGCCCCTGAAGCGACCATGCCAAGCACTTCCTGAGCCCCCAGATTGGCGGAAATAAAAGCCAGGCTGGTGATCCAGAGGGGGATCCGGGTCGACTGCCGGAGGAAGTCGTTGCTCGACTTGATTTTTTTCTTGATGATGAATCCCACCCCCACCACAAAAAGAAAGTAGGCAATGATGATCAGGTAATCGTATGCGGTTAAGGTCATTGGGGTTTCGCTTGTTTTTCGAAAGATAGAAAAAAGCTGGAAGCTCGAAGCTCGAAGCTCGAAGCTGGGGGCTCGAAGCTGGGGGCTCGAAGCTGGAAGCTCGAAGCTGGAAGCTCGGAGCTGGAAGCTAGGGGAGGGACTTCTAAACCTCCGAGACTGCCAGGCTAAAACGCCCTAACTTCTAACTTGGAAGCTGGGAGCTCGGAGCTGGAAGCTCGAAACTCGAAACTCGAAGCTCGAAGCTGGGAGCTGGAAGCTCGAAGCTCGAACCGAAGCTGGCGAAAATCTCTGAATATGCAATAATCCCAGGAGCCGGCGTCCCCAGCTTCTAACTTCTAACTTCCAGCTTCTAATGCTCAGTCAAACTTCCTCCTCCTCCCCTCTTTCTTCTCCGATTTTATTTTTTTCACCTTCAGCCGTTGGGCCTTGCTGGCTGAGGTTGGCCGGGTCCTGACCCTTTTTTTCCGGGGCAGGAGGGCTTCTGTGACCAGGGTGTACAACTTCAGGATGGCCGCTTCTTTGTTGGCGGACTGGGAACGGCTGGCAGATGCGTGGATATAGAGTTCTCCCGACTCGTTGATCCGGTTGGGATATTTGGCGTGCAACATGGCTTTTTGCTCTTCCGAGAGGGCCGGCGAATCACCGATATTAAAATACAGGGTGACTTTGGTCTCGGTCTTATTGACGTGCTGGCCACCCGGACCGCTGCTCCGGGAGGTTTCGTAGCGGCAGGCGGATAACAATTGGGTCAGGTTTATCTTCATGGTAGGATGCTAGGATTAATAGGATTGATAGGATTAATAGGATTAATAGGATTAATAGGATTAATAGGATTGATAGGATTAATAGGATTAATAGGATTGATAGGATTGATAGGATTGTAGGATTGATAGGATTGTAGGATTGTAGGATTTGGGATTTGGGATTTGGGGATTTATTCGCTTCCGGATATTTCCAACTCGCCCAATTTGACTTCGATTACTTCAGGCGCGATCCTGAATTTTTCAACATATCCTTCTACGACTTGATTCAAAATAAAAGTTTTTTTCTCTTTGTCCACCAGGCAGAGTACACAACCCCCAAATCCTCCCCCCATGATCCGGGCCCCGGCGGCCCCTGTCGCCCTGGAAACTTCGACAATAAAATCCGCTTCCGCGCAGGATACTTCATAATCGTCGCGCAGGCTGGCATGGGTTTCGTACATGCATTGACCGGCGCCTTCCCAATCCCCCTCTCCGACCCTTTCCGCAAAGCGAAGGACCCTCCGGTGTTCGGAAATGGCATGCCTGGCTCTGCGGGCTTCCGTATCGGTGAGCACCGGGATCTCGTCAAGCTCATCCAGATTAAAATCCCGGTAAGTCCCTGTTTTTGAAAAATAGGATTTGAGGGATTCCAGCGCGCCTTCCCCTTCTTTGCGCCTGCGGGCAAATCCCCCGTCGTTGAGCTGATGATGCACCAGGGTATTGACCAGTATGAGCTCATACTGCCTGAGGTCGACGGGGATATATTTAATCGTCAGGTCACCACAATCCATGAGCAGGAAAGTATCTTTTTTCCCAAAGAGGCAGGCATACTGATCCATCAGTCCACAAGGGGTGCCCAACCGGTGTTCGGCCGCCTGGGCAAGGTAGGCGATTTTGGAAGCCGGGAGGGACCACCCGTTGAACCGGTTCAATGCCGTAATGAATCCGCACAAAAGGGCCGCAGAGGATGCCAGGCCGGCGCCTGCCGGTAAGTCGGAACCGATCCAGAGCCGGAAAGGCGCCGTCTCATAACCCGATTCGCGCAGGATCTGCAAAGCCATATCCGGATAGGCTGACCAATGGCTGGAGGGGACCGGATCTTTATCAAAGCTTACCAATTCCCCGTATTTTCTGGAATACAGCATGGCTTTCGAAGCCGTACCGGGACCGATCTGCAATTCCGTGCAGCGGTCAATGGCAGCGGGCATCACATAGCCCCCGTAATAATCTATATGTTCCCCGATAAGGTTGATGCGGCCAGGGGCCCTGACGGTCCAGTCCGGGGAAGAGCCAAACAACTGGAAATAGGAGTCTTTTACAATGCCGGATTCCACCTTCGAATAAATTAAGGTCCAAGATACTTGGAGAATCTTTTTTTTACCCAAATTTTACCATTCATCCGGGGAAAGGGCTACCATGGCAATGGATAAATCTCCTTATATTTGCCCCTCGTTCAACAGGTCGGGTGGCCGAGCGGTCAGGCAGAGGTCTGCAAAACCTTGTACAGCGGTTCGATTCCGCTTCCGACCTCCTTTTTATTCTTCTCCTTCGCCGGGGGTTTCATGCCCGGTATATATCATGCAGCCGGCCGGATGTTCTTTATTAAAACTGGCTTTCAGGGGCGCTTCATTACGCAGCAAATCGACATAGTGGGGTAAATGCTGAAAAGGAACAAAGCTGAGATACATTCTTGCACTCGCATTGTAAGCATCTTCAGGCAGCGGATGATTGGAAGAAAATTTGATAACCACGGAATAAGCGGTGCCCTCCCCATCGGCCCCATTCAGCGTGATCTGCGTATTGCTGATCGATCCGGAAAAACCCAGCCGGATGCCATAAGTTTCAATATCAAAAACGGTCAAAGGCATAATAAAGATTTTAAAACGTGAAAGTAACGATCGCCGGGTACAGGGAGGCCTTAAATCCGGATTATTTTTTCTGCTTTGCCCGCAGCGGAATGCATTTTTGGAGCCCCTGGCAGGGCCATTTCTGCCACTGAATGATTTTTTAACATTTCAGGGGTAATAATTTACTTCCTTTTTACATCATATTATAAATCATCTAAAACACCTGATTATGGCTGCTAAAAAACAATCTCCCAAACCCATTCTTGTACCTCCTGCGCGACCCTTGTTCCAATATGCCGTAAAATTTATTTGCATGAGCCATATCCCGGGCACTTCCCAGCAAAACAAAGCCTTCCTGCCCGGTCATTACCAGACGATCGTAAACATCCACAATCCCCTGACCAAACCGGTCAGGTTCCGGTCCAAACTGGCCTGGCCCATTGAAATTTCCCGTTTCCTCCCAGGTGAACTCAAGCCGGACGGGGTCGCGACCATCTCCTGTGAAAATGTTCACGAATACGGCTTGCACCTGATCCACGGCTTTGAAGGATTCCTCGTGATCGAAAGCGCCACCAGCCTCGATGTCACGGCGGTCTACATGGCCGGCGACAAAACCGTTTCCAGCCTGGATGTTGAACAGGTCAGGGAACGAAAACTCCGGTAAGTTTTTTAATCATTCATATAAGTTTAAGGTTTAGGGACGCTGCGGATGCAGGTCCCTTTTTAGTTTGTCAGTTTATCAGTTAGCAAGTTGGCAAGTTTGTAAGTGAGCAAGTTTGCAAGTTTGTTAGTTGGAGAATGACCATTCAGCCGTTACATTCGTCCATGCTTATTTTTACCACGGTCCGTGAGATCAGGCTTTGGCTGGACCGGCATGCGGGGGGCCGGGTCGTTGGATTTGTTCCGACCATGGGGGCCCTCCATGAGGGCCATTTATCCCTGATCGAAGCCAGCAAAAGGGAATGCGGCCTGACCGTATGCAGCATTTTCGTCAATCCTGCCCAGTTTAATGATCCCAGGGATCTGGCTCTTTATCCAAGGACCTATGAAGCGGACCTTGCCCTGCTGGCGGATTCCTCCACGGACTTGCTTTTTTTTCCTTCGGTGGAAGAAATCTATCCGCACGATTTTGTTTCGGTGGAAGCGGATCTGGGCGGCCTGGACCAGGTGATGGAAGGCCTGCACCGGCCAGGCCATTTCGATGGAGTGGTCCGGGTGGTCCACCGTTTGCTGGACATTATAAGGCCGCATAAGTTGTTTATGGGGCAAAAGGATTTTCAGCAATTTACCATAATAGGGAGGATGATCGAACAACTGAAGATGCCGGTCCGGCTCGTTGTATGCCCGATTGCCAGGGAGCCTGGTGGGCTGGCCATGAGTTCGAGGAACAGGCGGCTGAGCAAGCCGGTAAGGGACCAGGCGAACCTGATCTTCCAGATCCTTCAGTATGGAAAATCAAAAAGGCCGGTTCTCTCTCCGGGGCAGACGATGGATGCCTGCCTGGAAAAACTGCGGCAGGCCGGTTTTGATCCTGAATATTTTGAAATCGTGGACCCGGAGACTTTGCAAAAAATCAAGCAATGGCCCGAGTCCGGGAGGCTCTGCGTCGCCTGTACGGCGGTATGGCTGGAAGGCGTCCGTTTGATCGACAATGAATTTTATTAAATAAAAAAGGGCAAGATCGTTATCCTGCCCTCCTTAATGTAAACGGTAATTGAAGCTGCTAATGGTTTACAATAATTCTTTGAATTTGGCTTCCTGAGCCTGAGCTCAGTTTCACCATGTATGTACCGTAAGCAATTTGATTCAAATCAATGCGGTGAAAACGGTCACCGGGATTAATGTTTTTCCTTTCGTACCACAACCTGCCGGCGGCATCGGTTAACTGGATGGTTAGCTTGCTGTCCGGATTTTGCAGTTCCCAACTCAGATTAACATATTGTGTGGAAGGATTTGGAAAGGTTTTCAGTGAAAAATCCATCTTGTTTTCAATGGACCTGGATTCAAGTCCGAGCGCCTGGCTGCTTTCAGCTGGAATTTCGGTTTCGAGCACTTCGCCGGTAAAACTCGTCACAAACAGTTTTCTTCGGTTGTAATTCAGGGAAAGACTGGGGCCAGGACCATAACCGGTAGCTACCGTATCGATGATTGACTTCTTCCTTACCCTGATCACGTTTGCGCTTGCAGGCGCAAAATTAAAGGTCTCCAGGGAGAAATTTCCAAAAGAATTCACATAAATATTTTCGTGTTTATCCATGGCAATGTCAGTCAACAGGGTCAAACCCTGGAGGTAAGGACTCACATTGCCCTGACGGTCAACAAAATAGATCCCAGCTTGGCCATTCACAAACGGGAATCCGGTGAGCGTGGTGACCAGGAAGCCCCCATATTTGGGCAGGGCCACGATCCCGGTAGGCACCGGGTCCACCATCGGGGGGCCGACCGGCGTGGGATTTGCAAATTCAGGGAATTTGGCAAAGACGGACATATTCTGGCCATTGCGGCTCACCCGGATGATGGCATTGGCTCCGGCATCCGTCACATACCAATGACCGTCCTCATCCTGTACGGCGGAAAACGGATTGGAATCCATATTGTCCGAAGCGTTGAAGGAGAAAGTACCGATGTCAATGCTCTTTTCGGCATCGTCCATGGTGAGCGGCTCATCCGTGCCCGGGGTATATCCGGAGAGGTTAAAAATCATCAGCGAGCCGAAATGGGGCCCGAGGAGCGGTTCACATCCTCCGATGAGCACAGCCATCCTGCCATAAGACATGGGGATCGCCCTCCAGGGGCCCACTACATCCATATTGACCGGATTCACTGTGGAAGGAAGGTCCTTGATCACCGTATGTTTTTTATTGGTCTTAGTAATGACCACCAGGGCTCCATCACCGGCGCCGCTTCCGGACTCGGCGACCCATTTGTTGCCCCAATCATCGACCCTGATGCCGATGACTCCATTGAGCCCGGAAGCAATGGTTTTTAACTGGGCGGACAGGGTATTACCAACTGCCACGAAAAAGATAAACAGGATTAAAAGTTTTTTCATGATATGGTTTTTAGGTGATATTAAACAGTATGGTTATAAAAGCAAGGTTTCTCAAGGCGAATATAGTATAAAAAATCATAATATTACTTGCGCCCCGAATTTGGGCACGCGACCATCCGGCTCCTGCAGGTGCGGAAGCCAAAAAACGGAACCAATCCTTAACTTTGCCTCAATGTTACTTCAGGTTTTTAAGTCCAAAATCCACCGTGCAAGGGTTACCGAAGCAAATTTGAATTATGTGGGGAGCATCACCCTTGATGAAGAATTGATGGAGGCTGCCAGGATCTATCCCGGTGAAAAACTGCAGGTGGTCAATGTCAACAACGGGGAGCGGCTGGATACCTATGCCATCAAGGGCAGGAGGGGGTCGGGAGACGTATGCCTCAATGGAGCGGCGGCCCGTAAAGCGGAAGTCGGGGATATCGTAATCATTATTTCATATGCCCTGATGACCCCGGAAGAAGCCCAGTCTTTTACCCCGGTCACCGTTTATCCGGACGAAACCAACCGGCTGAATCCCTGAAGTATGAAAAGATCGTCGGTTTCCTCCTTTTTAAGGTTCCTGTTGTTTTTATCCATAGGCATCATTCTGTTCTATTATGTTTTCAGCAGCCAGCAGGAAGCCTACCGGGAGCAATGCATGCAAAATCCTGCTCAGGCCGGCAAATGTTCGCTCTGGGCCAAGTTGCTGGAAGACATTAAAAAATTGGACCGCCTGCTGATCTTCCTGGTCATGCTTGGCTTCGTGATCAGCAATATCATGAGAGCCCGCCGCTGGGTGATCATGCTCCGGACCATGGGCATCCGGGCCGGACTTTGGGAGACCTTTTGGGCCGTGCATCTGGGTTATTTTGCCAACCTGGCCCTGCCCCGCATGGGTGAGTTGGCCCGGGCCGGCACCCTTGCACGAAGGCTCCATGCCCCGCTCGAAAAAATACTGGGCACCATCATCTCCGACCGGTTGCTTGACCTTATTGTGCTCGGCTTGTTCACCGGCCTCGGATTTTTTCTTCAATTCAGGATTCTTTATGAATTTCTCAGCCGGAAAGCAAGCATCTCCCTGTGGCACCTGATGGTGCTGGGAATTGCCGGTCTCCTGGTCATGGCTATATTTATTTTTTTATTCCGGACCGACCGATTTTATCATCCCGTCATTGAAAAAATTAAAAGTAAAATTCATGGCCTGCGGGAAGGGGTGGTCAGTGTGGTTAAAACCGGGAACCCCCTTGAAGTCATCCTTCTTTCCGCAGGAATCTGGATCATGTATTATTCGATGACCCTCCTTGGCCTCAAAGCTTTTGGCCCCACCTCCGGCATCACGGCTTTGCAGGGCATGATCGTTTTTATCATTGGCAGCCTGGGCATGATCATTCCCACCCCCGGGGGCATCGGGCCTTATCATTTTCTCACCATGAGCGCCCTGGGCATTTACGGCATCAGTTCCATTGAAGGCTTTTCCTATGCCAACCTGAGCTTTATCGTGGTCCAGGTGGTTACCATCTCTCTTTTTGGAATCATCGGGATGGCCGTTTTATCGAGAACAAAAAAAACCAAAGCCCTTGATTCACCCCTACCTACCTAAAATCCTGACCCGGGAGGGCTTGATTTCAAAGGCCAGGTCCTGGAAATTGGAAATGGCCAGCGTCGTCTTCACCAATGGTTGTTTCGACATCCTGCACTATGGACATGTGGAATACCTTTACCAGGCCAGCCTTCTGGGGGACTATTTGATCATTGGCCTCAACAGCCAGGATTCCGTCCACAGGCTTAAGGGCCCCCACCGCCCCATCCAGGATGAACAAACCCGCTGCGCAGTCATTGCCGCCCTGGGTTTTGTGGACGCGGTATCGGTTTTTTCAGAAGACAGCCCCGAAGAACTGATCCGGGCCATCAGCCCCGATGTCCTGGTCAAGGGCGGAGACTGGGCGGTTTCGAAGATCGCGGGGGCCGAATGGGTCATTGCACATGGAGGCCGGGTGACGACGATTCCTTATCTTGAAGGCTATTCCACCACTGCGATAGAGGCAAAAATCAAACAACAATCATGACCATACAGGAAATAACCAAACTATTGGAAATCTGGGCCCCGCTCCGCCTTGCCGAGTCTTATGACAATCCGGGCCTGCTGACCGGCGACCCCGCCACGAAAGTTACCGGGATCCTCATCTGCCTGGACAGTACCGAAGAGGTGGTGCAGGAAGCCATAGATAAAGGCTGCAACCTCATCGTGGCCCATCACCCGATCATTTTCAGCGGCTTAAAAAAACTGAATGGGGCAAACTATGTGGAGCGGGCGGTCATCCGGGCCATCCGGCACGGCATCGCGCTTTATGCCTTCCATACCAATCTGGACAATATCCTCAATGGGGTAAACTATAAAATCGCCAACCTCCTTGGACTGCACGACATGTATGTCTTGCAGCCCCATCCGGTCGATGATCCCGCCCTGATCATGCCCAACGGTTCCGGGATTATCGGCGGCCTGATCAAGCCCCTTTCGGAAAAGGATTTTTTACAGCACGTCAAAAATACGCTTCAGCTGAAAGTGATCCGGCATTCGGCTTTCACCGGCAAGCCCGTTTCCCGGGTGGCCCTCTGCGGCGGATCCGGACGTTTTCTCATCCCGGCGGCCCACAAAACCAAAGCCGATGTCTACCTCACTTCAGACCTTAAATACCATGACTTTTTTGATGCGGAAGGCCGTATCCTCCTGGGCGATATTGGTCATTTCGAAAGTGAACGGCACACCATCGACCTGATCCACGATTATCTGATAGACAAATCAGACGGTACTCCCCTGGTCAAAACCAGCCTGATTACCAATCCGGTACAGTATTTTCTGTGATTTTTGCAAAAAAATCGTACTTTTGCATCGCTTTTTTCAAAGCACCAGGTTCATTCACTTCTAAAACACTGATATCCAATGATAAAAAACGATGTTCCCGTAGCCATTCAATTAAAAAAACTCTATGAACTGCAACAGATCGATTCCCAGATCAATGAATTTGAGATCTTAAAAGGTGAATTGCCGGTCGAAGTCAGCGACCTGGAAGATGAACTGGCCGGGCTGGACACCCGCTGCAAAAAACTGGAAGAGAGCATCAAAAACGTGGAAAAGGAGGTGGCCAAATTCCAATCCGGCATCAAGGATTCCAAAAACATGATCGGCAAATACGAAAAACAACTCGATACCGTCAAAAACAACCGGGAGTACGACGCCCTCATGAAAGAGATTGAATTGCAGAAACTTGAAATCGAGCTCTTTCAGAAAAAAATAAAAGACACCGAAACCCAGTCCGTGTCCAAGGAGGAAGCCTTGAAAGCCACCAAAGAAAAAATCAAGCAGAAAAAGAAAGACCTCGAAGCCAAAAAAGTGGAACTGGACGAAGTCATCGCCAAGACGGAGGAAGATGTGGCCAAACTCACCAAAAAATCGGACAAAGCCAAAAAGGATATTGACGACCGGTTGCTGATGGCTTATGAACGCATACGTAAAAACTACCGCAATTCCCTGGCGGTGGTCACCGTGCGCCGCGATTCCTGCGGAGGCTGTTATAATAAGATCCCGCCCCAGACCCAACTGGAGATCAGCCAACATAAAAAAGTATTGGTTTGTGAACATTGCGGGCGTATACTTGTGGATGAAAGCATCGCACTGGTTGAGGCCTGAGCCCTCCCAGCCATTATTTAAAAGCTTTTTAATATTTTCCTTGTGTCTCCCGGGCAATGTAGTGCCGGGCCGTCCGGTTTTTGACTGGAATAAAGACATTACCCAGGCTTACAGGCTTATCCTTGAACTCCGTCTTGACCAGGCAGGGCGCCAGCTTGATCAGGTTCGGAATGCACAACCGGAAAACCTGGCCGTTGATTTTATTGAAGATTATATTGACTTTTTCAGCCTCTATATCAGTGAGGACAAAGGGCTGCTTGAAAAAAGGAAGGCCGGAGAGGCAGCCAGGCTAAAGTCAATTGAGACCCATGGAGATCCCAACTCGCCTTATACCCGCTATGCCCTGGGAGAAATCCACCTGCACTGGGGACTGGTTTATCTCAAATTTGGATCTTACCTGCCGGCGTTCCAACGGATCCGAAGGGCCTATAAACTGCTGGAAGAAAATAACAACCTCTTTCCTGAATTCCTCCCTAGCCTTAAAAGCCTGGGTATCCTCCATGCCATGCTGGGTACTTTACCGGATGAATTAAAATGGATGGTAAGGGCTCTCGGCGGCATCAACGGAACCGTCCAACAAGGACGGGAAGAACTTCGAAAAGTATACGAATATTCCCGTTCCAACAACTACTTGTTTTCGGAGGAGACCATGGTGCTTTATGGCCTGATCATGGCACATTTTGACAATGAACCGGAAGCAGCCTGGCAAATGGTCCGGCAGAGTGGAATTGATCCGCAAAAAAGCCCCCTCGCCTGCTTTGTACTGGCCAGCCTGGCTATTAAGTGCGGTTACAATGAACAAGCCGTAGACCTTTTGGAAAAACAACCTTCGGGACCGGAATATTTCCCCCTCCAATACCTCGATTATATGCTGGGCCTGGCCAAACTGCGCCGGCTGGACCCCGATGCCGACCTTCCTTTAAAAAAATTCAGCCGTGAATTCAAAGGCCTCCATTATCTCAAAGAATGTTTTCAGAAACTGGCCTGGTTTGAACTGATCCGCGGAAATGAAACCGGTTATTACCAATATATGGAAAGGGTCCGGCAAGTGGGTAACAATGCGGTGGAAGAAGACAAACAAGCCACCCGCGAAGCCCGCCTGAAAAGGAAGCCGGATCCGCTCCTGCTCCAGGCCCGGCTCCTGTATGATGGAGGTTACCTGGACCGGGCCCAGGCGATGCTTGAAAAAAATCAGGCCCTGCTGATCAATCAAAAAGAACTCCGGCTGGAAACCGCCTACCGGCTTGCCCGGATTTACCAGGCGCAAAAAAAATTTACGGCTGCGATCAGCCATTACCTGAACGTCATCCAGGAGGGCCGGGAAGATCCCTCCTATTATGCCTGCGCCGCGGCCCTTTACACCGGAATGATTTACGAGACCCTGCATCACCATTTTCTGGCACGCCACTATTATGAACAATGCCTTGCCATGAATCCGGAAGATTACCGGTCCGGCCTGCATCAAAAGGCAAAGGCGGGTATCGGCAGGATTGGGCAATAAACAATAGTCAAGAGTCAAGAGTCAAGAGTCAAGAGTCAATAGTCAGGGGTCAGGAGTCAATAGTCAGGGGTCAGGAGTCAGTATATTCTGACATTTACCGAACTTTGTTTGCAATGATCCGGTCTGCGCTTCGTAAATTTTCACCATTCAAATCCTTCCTTGCCTTATTTCTTCTGAATCTCCCATCCGGCGTTCATGCCCAGGATGAAGAGATCGCAATTTTTAATTCAAAGGGAAAGGCCATTGCCTTCCTTGAGGTGAGCGAGGAGCAGACCCTCTATATGTGGAGCGGAAAACCGGTCGCCTACCTGTATAAGGAGGGCGGCGAAACGCATATTTACGGCTTCAACGGCAAACACCTGGGCTGGTACGAAGAAGGTATCCTGTACACCCACGATGGCGATGCCGTAGGATTCATCGAAGGGGCCATGAGCCTTTTCACCGAATTTGAACCGATCAAAGGTTTCAAACGATTCAAACCCTCCAGGTCGTTCAGGGAATTCCCCCCCTTCAAACCTTTTTTTTCAAAGTATTTTTCGAAGACCCCCTTATCGCTGTTCTTGCTGGAAGGAGCGGAAGAATAAAGTCCCCTTCCTCCCTTCCTCCCTTTCAGTTCGTACCTTTAAATGTTCATTAAAAAACTATCCACCTGACCATGAAAAAACATTGTCCCTGGCTCTTGTTCCTTCTTTTTGCCTGCTCGCAACCGGTAAAACCAGGATTCACGGACCTAAGCTGGATCGATCTCACCCATGCGTTCGACAGTACCACCCTGTACTGGCCCAACAACCTTAAAAATTTTGAGATCCATACCGATGCCGAAGGAACCACGGCCCAGGGATATTATTATGCTTCCTATTCCATCTGTACTCCGGAACACGGAGGCACCCACCTTGATGCACCGATCCATTTTGCGGAAGGAAAACTCACGTCCGACCTAATACCCCTCAGCAGCCTGACAGGCGAAGCCGTAGTGGTGGACGTTTCACAAAAGGCGCTTGCTGACCGGGATTACCGGATACTGCCCCAGGATATTGAAGATTGGGAAAAAACAAATGGCCGGATACCGGACCATACGATCGTGCTTTTCCGGACCGGGTACGGAAAATTTTATCCGGACCGTGAAAAGTATTTTGGGACCGCCCAAAAGGGACCTGAAGCGATTCCAGAACTGCACTTCCCCGCCATCCATCCCGAAGCGGCCCAATGGCTGGTGGATCAGAGGAAGGTCAAGGCGGTAGGCTTGGATACGCCCAGCCTCGACTATGGCCAGTCCACCGATTTTAAAACCCACCAGATCCTGATGGGCGCCAATCTGCCCGGTTTTGAAAACCTGGCCAACCTGGATCAATTGCCGGTGAAAGGAATTTATATCGTGGCCTTGCCCATGAAAATAAAAGGAGGCAGCGGGGGGCCGTTGAGGATCATTGCAGGGTGGTGAGATATTCCAAATTTTGAAAATTTGGAATATCTTTTAGTTCTTAAGAAATAGGGTGACTCTCAGTCAACCCTTCACTTAGAACCATCATCCGGTGAAAACGGTCATACACCGGACTTTCTTCAAGCTCGAAACCCGCCTCACCGGCCCATTCCATCATATCCCTGAGTATAGCCGGAAAATCATAATTCACAATATGGTCCCTGACCAGGCCTTTTTGTTCGGCGCTGAGGGTCGCCCACTGATCCAGATTCTGTTTGAGGTAGGTATCCAAATATTCTTCCCTCGATTCCCCTCCCGTGCGGTAGGTATCGATGAGGATAAATAAACCACCAGGGGCAAGCTTTTTTCGGACCTCCGCCAGGAGGGCTTTTTTTTCAGGGTCGGACAGGTGGTGGATGGCATAGCTGCTGTAGATCAGATGAAATGCTCCTTCTTCTCGAGTGATCCAATCTTCCATTTTGCCTTCCCTGACCTGAACCTCCTGGGCCAGGCCTTGCATATTCTTTTGGGCCAAAACCAGGGCGGGGCCGGCAAGGTCAAAACCGGTATAAGATTCCACGGCCCTGCCTTTCAATTGATCGGCCATTTGCCGCGCATCCCCGCAGCCCAGGTCCAGTACCCGGAGCGGCTGGTCGGGAAACCGACGGTCGAGCACTTGCCGGATCTCTTCTCCGAACTCCCGGTGCTGCATATAATTCCGCGCGATAATTTCCTGGTAAATGTTCCAGTGTTTTGTGAATAAGTCTTGCTTCATGGGTGGTGGTTGGTGGGTGGTGGGTGGTGGTTGGTGGGTGGTAAACTGTCCATGCCTGAATTTGGTTGACCGTTTTCAACTTTAGCCTCCTGCTTTTTCAGAGATGATATCAGGAGTTGCTTCGGCCTGTTTTGCTCAGATTTACAGGGCTCGATGCCCTGTAAATCCTGCTTTTTCGTCGATTGA
>JAKQHS010000055.1 GCA_029557915.1 Bacteroidota bacterium
ATATTCTAAAAATAAAAATAACTGAAATCGGCAGGATAAGAAATTAACTTTACGGGCCGATATGACGATCAAATTTGTACCATGCTTGAAGGCCCTCTCGTCCGCCGTTTTTCTGGCGCTTCCTTTTTTTATCCAGTCCCAAATCCTGTTTAATGGTTATGTGCGGGACGCCTATACCCAGACCGCTTTGGCCGGGGCCAGGGTCCGAATTGAAGACCTTGCCCAAGCCAGCCGGGAATCCCTGACCGATTCACTGGGACGGTTCCGGTTTGAAGGGGTAGTGGCCGGCAGACACCAAATCCTGGTCAGCCTTGAAGGTTATCAAGAAACCAGGATATCCGATTACCTTATCGGGCGCACCAATATTCCCCTGTTCATTGATCTCGAACCGAGGGTTTCGGACCTCCCGGAAGTAACCATCACGGGCAGAAGCACCGGGGCCTTTTTGCATCCCTTGTCCAATAAACTGGTCATCTCCAGGGAACAAACGGAGCGCTTGTCCGCCGGCTTTTTTGATCCTGCCCGTTTATTTACCAACCAGGCCGGGATAAGTCCTCTCAACGATGCAGCAAACCACCTGGTGATTCGGGGGAATAATCCCGCTTTTGTGAAATGGATGATCCACGGCACGGAAATCATCAATCCCAATCACCTGAGCAATGCGGGTACCTTTTCGGACCAGTCCAGCGCCAGCGGAGGAGGTGTAAACATGATCAGTGCATCCGTATTGAACAATACCTATCTCAATAAAGCACCGAGCCCGGCCGGCCTGGGCAATGCCCTTGCGGGCCTCGTGGATGTCAACCTCCGGCCCGGCCGGACCGATAAGCTCACCACTGAGGCCCAGATCAGTTTATTGGGCATGGAAGCCGGTCTGGAAGGACCGATTTCTGCGGATCGGGGAAGCTCGTTTTTATTCCGCTACCGGTACTCCACGGTAGGTTTGCTTTCTGAACTGGGCGCCAAATTCGGGGAAGAGGACATCAACTACCAGGACCTTATGGGCCACCTCAGTTTTCCTTCAAAAAATTCAGATTGGAATATTTTTTTCTTTACCGGAGATCATCAGAATAAATATGCCGGAATCGAGGACAGCACCCAACGTACCATCGATAAAGAAAGCCAGGACATTCTTTATGACGGCGGGCAGGCTATAGCCGGGATCAGCAATGAATGGAGGCTGGGTGCGATGCACCGATGGGTTAATGACCTGGTCTGGTCGCAGGCACGGAGTCTCAGGGAATTTGGTCCCGCAGGCAGCATGGTCCTCGGAAATGTGAACCGGCTCCGGCAGGAAAAATGGAGCCTGCATTCCAGAGTGGTATCCGCCTTTAAAAATAACGCGGTATTGACGGCGGGACTCCAGGCGCAGTCCAATCTTGACCAGGCCCATTATGAGGATGTGGTCCCCAGGCCCAATTTCGATTGCTGTCCGGACCCTTATTATTCCATTCAGCCCTATGCTCATTATTCTGTCCGATTACAAAACTGGACCCTGGGGGCAGGCCTGCATTCCATGATCATGAATGCCGTATCCATTGAACCCAGGTTTCAATTGCAATACCAGCTGAGCGGGAGTCAATCCCTTCAACTCAACGCAGGCAAACACAGCCAGGTCCCTTCCCCCATCTCCTATTATCCCAAAGAACTCAGGGATCCCATGGTCTCCTATCAGGCCCAGGCCGGATACCGCAAGACCAATGCTCGTTCCGGATGGGGCCTTGCCTTCTATTATCAGTATCACCGGGACATTCCCAACAGCGGGGAATATTATTCCCTGATCAATGACTATCCTTATGACAATTCCTTTATCGCCCAGGCCGGATCCAAAGGCCGGATCTACGGGCTGGAAACAGACTTCCAGGCCCCGCTGGATAAATGGAACTGGACCGGAAACCTTTCCCTCTTCCGATCGCAGCTGATCGCCCCTTCGGGCAAGGTGTATTCCAGCCGCTTTGACCAGAAATACATCCTGCACAGCGGCATAGGCCGTGAATGGGAAAAAACCAAAACCGATGCCAAACGGATCATTGGCATCCATACCCAGGTCAGCTACGCCGGGGCACTCCGGGATACGCCGCTGGATGAAGCCCTCTCTCTCAGTTCAGGGTACCCCGTTTACCGGTTCGATCAATTCAACACCGTCCGCCGTCCTGACCTTTACCGGCTGGACTTCAGAATATACCGGCGGAAGTTTTACAAACAAATCAACACCCTCCTGGCCCTGGATATTCAGAACCTGACGAATAAGCAGAATTTTTCCTTCTCCTATTTTGATTATGTGCAGGGCAAGACCGCATTCAATTATCAACTCGGCATCCTGCCCAATATTTCTTTTACCATTGAATACTGACCGCCATGAAAATCGGGTATTTTATCTTCGGATTGTTATTTGTAGCCTTCGCCGCCGTACAGTACAACGATCCGGACCCCTATATCTGGGGAAGTTATTATCTCTTCATAGCCATACTCTGTTTCCTGGAGGCGCTGAAGCGATATTATTCCCTCCTGGTATGGCCTGCGATGCTCCTTACCCTGGCCTGGGCAGGATTTTACCTGCCTGATGTTCGGGATTATTTTCAGCAAGGGTCCCCCAATATCGCAGGCCAGATGAAGGCCGAAACGCCCTATATCGAAAATATGCGCGAATTCCTCGGCCTGATGATTTGCGCCCTGGTCCTGGGCTCCATTCTGTACCGGAATAAGAAAGGCAAATAAAGAGCTTGCCCATGCTTTATTCCCTGACTCCGATGTTGGAAACCCATGATCTTCCGGCCACACTTCGGTTTTATACTGAAATCCTGTCTTTTAATGTGGACGCCTATGAAGAAGAATGGGGCTGGGCCTCCCTGTCCAAGGATGAAATTACCATCATGTTCAGCCGGCCCAATCCGCACCGCAATCTGCCTTCCGCCATCCTAAGCGGTTCATTGTATATCAAAACCGATCAGGTGGACCAATGGTGGGAAAAATTAAGCTTGTCCTGCAATGTCTGCTATGAACTGGAAACTTTTGAATATGGAATGAGGGAGTTTGCGATCTATGATAATAATGGATATCTCCTGCAGTTTGGGCAAGAGGTCTGACCCCTCCTCCAAGGCTCCATTGACTTTCGACTATTCACTCTTGACTCTTGACCACCGACTATTGACTATTGACTATTGACTATTGACTATTGACTATTGACTTCTAAAGCAAGGTATTTTCCAAAAATCCATATTCCTTCGGGTAGTCTGTCGTAAAGTGCAAGCCGCGGCTCTCTTTTCGCAGGGAGGCCGAGCGCGTGACCAAATAACCAATGGAAATCAGGTTGCGGAGCTCGCACAATTGGGGGGACAACACGGTGGTATTGTACAAATCTTCGGTTTCATGATAAAGGATATGGAGCCTGTCCATGGCGCGCTTGAGTCGCACATTGGAGCGCACGATACCGACGTAAGAACTCATAATTTCCTTGAGTTCCTTCCAGCTTTGGGTGATGAGCACCATCTCCTTAGGTTCTGTGGTACCGCTGGCGTTCCATTCCGGGAGCTGGGTTCGCAGGCCGATCCCATCCAAATGGTCCGCCAGATAAGCCGCGATGCGTTTGCTGTAAACCAGGGCTTCCAGCAGGGAGTTGGAGGCGAGGCGATTGGCTCCATGCAGGCCGGTAGAGCTGCACTCCCCGCAAGCATGGAGGTATTTTATGGAAGAACGCCCCAACTGGTCGACCTGAATGCCTCCGCACATATAATGGCAGGCAGGCACGACCGGGATCATGGCCTTC
>JAKQHS010000070.1 GCA_029557915.1 Bacteroidota bacterium
TGCGCAGGTGCAACCCTTGTCCAGGAATGATTCGGCCCAGGTACTCCTTGCGGAAGAAAACTTCAGGAATGAACTGGCAAGGAATAACCTGAAACAAGCCTCGCACTACCTCAATACCATCGCGCGGATATACTGGGACCATAACCAGACGAGAAAGGCCATTGAATATTACGAACGTTCCCTGGAATTAAACATGGGCCTGGGCAATGAAAGCGGTGCGGCGATGATCCGCGGCAACCTCGGTCTTTTGTATGCGGATTTGCGTGACTACCGGCGTTCGTTTGAAGAATGGCAGAAAGTCCTTGCCACGCGCAGATCCTTTGGCGACAAAGAGAATATCATTGAAGCCCTGATCAACAGCGCGGTTTCACTCAACAGCCTTCGCCGGTATGAGGAATCGGTTCGTTTCCTGGAAGAGGCAGCGGATATTTCCCGGCAGATAAACAACCGGGAGCGCATGCTGGACAACCTGCTCCGCTGTTATTCCTATCTTTCCGAAACCTATGAAAAAGCGGGAAATCCCGTCTTGTCCCGCCAGTACTACGATCAGTACCGCACTTTTTCGGAGGAAAGAAAAAGGATCGACATCCGGCGTATGACCAATGCCCTGGATGAACAGACGTACCTGAAAGAACTGGCTGAAGCCGAGGAAAAAAAGAAAGCGCAGGAACTGATCAACAAGCAGAAAGAACTCCTTTATCTGGAACTGGCGAAAGAATTGCTGGATTCGACCAACCAGGTGCTGGATACCAACCTGGCTATGGCGGAACTTAATCTCAGCCTGCTTCGCAAACAAAGGCAGAGCGACAGTACCATCATCAGCCGGGACAAAGAAATCATCCGCCAGCAAAAAACCGTGCAGCGTTCCCTCGGACTTGCCTCCCTCTCCCTGCTTGCCGTTTGTTTTGTGATTTACCTCAATTTCATCCAGGTCAAACGGTCTAAAAAGATATTGGCCGAAAAGAATGGCCTGATCGAAAAACAAAACCGTGAACTGGAAGACCTCAACCGGATCATCGCTGCCCACAATCTCAGGATGAAGAAGGAACTGGATGTGGGGCAGGAGATCCAGATGAGCATGCTGCCCAAAATCTATCCCCCTGGAAACCTGTTGGACATGCACGCCCTGCTCGATCCTGCCCGGGAAGTGGGGGGAGACCTCTACGATTTTTTTATGACGGACGACGACCATCTGCTTTTTGGTATTGGGGATGTCTCCGGCAAAGGAGTCCCGGCCGCCCTGTTTATGGCGGTGACCAAGACACTGGTCAAGGCCCATGGCATTAAAATGGATTCACCCGCCGCCATTTTGTCCGCGGTCAACGACGATCTGCAGGCGGAAAATGAAAAATCCATGTTTGTCAGCTATTTCCTCGGTAAGCTTAATCTCAGGACCGGCACCCTGGTCTATTCCAACGCCGGTCACCTGCCACCCATCGTCTGCAATAGACAAGGAAGTAAAAAACTGGAAGGCATCCATGGACCGGTATTGGGCGCCGTGGATGCTTTTAATTACCAGGAGGGCAGGATTACACTGGAACCGGAAGAACGCCTGCTTTTGTATACCGACGGCGTGACGGAAGCCATGAATATCCGCCAGGAACAATATGGCGAAGACCGGCTGATGAAATTCATTGACCAAAAATCAGCCGGTGATTCCAGGACCCTGGTGGAGGCCTTGCGTAAGGACCTCAGCCGGTTTGCCTGCAATGAAGAACAATCCGATG
>JAKQHS010000080.1 GCA_029557915.1 Bacteroidota bacterium
GTCTATACCGTCAATTATTACGATGATTACGATTGGGAAGACAACGGCAGCAATGATGCCACCTACCGGGGTGGCTATGCCGATTACTTATCCGCCAATTATCCCTGGGTAAAAGGCAAACTCACCCGGTCTAAAAACGGAAGGCTCAACCAAAATGGAACAGCCCCATCCAGCTGGATGGATGACATTATCTTCTATGATATCGAGGGCAGGGAAATCCAGAAACAAAGCCTGCAGCAACTGGGCTATGTGGATACGCTCTGGCTGAAATACGATTTTCCAGGAAGGCTGAGGAAGACCCAAAGGTCCCATATGAACAATACGACCCGGACCCTGATCACCGAACGGTTTGAATATGACCATGCCGGCAGATTGGTGGAGACCTTTCATAAGATCGGAACCCAGGCCGAACAAAAAATATCCAACCAAAGCTATAATGAAAGGGATGAGTTGTCGCAAAAGCAGTTAGCCTATTCCGGAGGAAACTATGGTCAATCCGTTGACTACACCTATAATATCCGCAAATGGCTGACCCAGATCAATGATCCGGCAAGCTGCGGGGCAGACTTGTTTTCGGAGAAATTGGGCTATACGGACGCGAATGCCAGCCTCGGTGCGACCGCAAAATACAACGGGAATATCGCCTGGGTCGAGTGGAGGACCGGTGCGAATTGTACCGTTGGGGGTGTGTCCCGGAACAAGGCCGGGTACGGCTTTATCTATGACGGCCTGGACCGGATGACCGGCTCGAGGTACGGTGAAAATACCGGCTCCTGGACCAACCTGAACCGCTACAATGAAAATCTGACTTATGACCTCAATGGTAATATCCTGACCCTGGGCAGGAGAGGATATATCAGTGCCGGCAACTGGAATACCATTGACACGCTGACCTATACCTACGGCAATTCCTCCAATCCAAATTGGGGCACTACCATAGCCGACGGCTCCGGGAGCGCCCTGGGATATCCCAATACCACAGGTACCTTCAGCTTCGATGCCGCCGGCAACCAAACGACTTATTCTGCCAAAGGCATCACTTCCATAACCTACAATCACCTCAACCTTCCCACTAAATATACCTGGAGCGGTGGAAATACTTTGGAAATACAATACGATGCATCAGGTAGAAAACTGGCCAAAGTACCGAGCACCGGCAATTCGAAAACCTATGTTGGAAGTATAGAATATAGCGCATCTGCCATCGAGGCCATTTATCACGCGGAAGGTCGGGCCAGACTGATCAGTTCAACTTGGGAATATGAGTATACAGTCAAGGACCACTTGGGCAATGCCCGGGTATATTTTAAATACAATGGCAGCATTTCATTCCTGCAAGAAAATCATTATTACCCATTCGGTATGGAGCAGGGAGGTTGGACAGCACCGTCCAGCCCGGAGAATGAGTATAAATACAATGGGAAGGAATTGAATGATGAATTTAGCTTGGGGATGTATGATTATGGGGCGAGGTGGTATGATCCGACATTAGGGAGATGGGGGCAGGTGGATCCGATGGCGGAGAAAAGAGCTTGGGTAAGTCTCTTTAGTTATGTACAGAATAATCCAATATTAAGGACTGATCCAACAGGGGCTTTAGATGAAGGTCCAATAGATAGAATTTTAGGTTCGATAACAGCTGTACTCGATAATGCAACTGGAGGCTTCACAGGATTGAGAAAATTAGTGTCAAATAATTATTCGGGAGACAAAAAGGATTTTAATGCAGGTTTAACACAAGGCGATATTGTTTCCCTTGCAGTAGGTACTGTTGAAGGCGCCTCGGGGGTGGCTATTGTAGAAGGAAGTGTGGCAGCGACAGTTGCTACTGGTGGACTAGCTATAGAAGTAGCTGCCCCAGCAGCTGTGATTGGTGGTGTCATGACAGCACACGGGACTATGATGGCGGGAAGTGCAGCGAGGAATTTGGCAAAGGATAATGGAAGAGTTGAAATACAAGGATCTGGTGAGGGCAGAGGGAAACATAACAGAAAGCCTGATTCTGAGGCTCAAGGGGATCATTCGGTTAGCAATAGCTCTGGTTCTACAACATACAGAAAAAATGATCAAAATCCTTCTGGATGGCAGGAGATATCACGAACTAGAACAAAGGGTAAGCCTCATGGTGGTGTCGATCCTCCATACATTAAAGAGAGCGGAAAGCCGACGAGAAGAGCTAAGCCAAATGAAATACCAACAGATTTAAGTAAAAACAAATAAGTCTATGTGCGAGATAGAGAAGGCAACCGGAATTTCTTTTAATGAAATTAATTGGACGGAATGCAAAATTCATGCTATTGCATTTAACGATGAAGAATTTGAATTTCTTTTAGATATTGATTACTTGGGAAAATGGATTGAAATGGAAAGTGGCTACAATTATAATATTTCAATTGCTACATTAGTTTTTAAGAATGTTTGGGATTTGAATTTATCATTGGAGTATAATGTTGATTTGTTTATTCAGGAAATTGACCGATCCAACCCAACTTTACCCAGAAATTCGAAATACGTATGCGGAATGGAATATGAATGGGAAGTAAAAACAATCAATGGTGAAATTACGTTTAAGTCGACAGGGATGGAATTATATATCAGACAAACATTCCCATTGACTACAAAATCTTCACTAACGCTAAAAGAACGATCAGGTTATTCCTTTAGTAAATCAGGTAATAAATTATCCATTTATTAGGTAAAAGTATCAACAGTCCAAGCTTGGGAGGAAACTGTAAAGGCCCCCTAAAACTTCAGACATAGTTACGAAAGGAATATTTCCTTAATAACAACTGAAAGTAGAACACTGAAGTTTCGTCTGAGATGAAACTGTTATGCTTGAAATCTTGCGGTTTCCGGATATTTACCAAATACGATATCTTAGGACGAGTGATTATTACGGGCAAACATACGACCAGCTCAAATCCAACCGGTTCGGAGCAGCTCTATGAAACGGCTTCCGGCTCGGGATATTTTTATACCTCATCGGCTTTCCCCACCTCTTCCATCGAGGTCTATACCGTCAATTATTAAGATGATTACGATTGGGAAGACAACGGCAGCAATGATGCCACCTACCGGGGCGGATATGCCGATTATTTAAGTTCAAATTATCCTTGGGTGAGAGGCAAACTCACCCGGTCTAAAAACGGCAGGCTCAACCAAAACGGAACGGCGCCCTCCACCTGGATGGATGACATCCTCTTTTACGATATCGAGGGTAGGGAAATCCAGAAACAAAGCCTGCAGCAACTGGGATATACCGATACGACCTGGCTGAAATACGATTTTCCCGGCAGACTGAGGAAGAGCCAATGGTCCCATATGAACAATACGACCCGGACCCTGATCTCGGAGCGCTTTGAATACGACCATGCGGGTAGGCTGGTGGAGACCTTTCATAAGATCGGAACGCAAGCCGAACAAAAAATCTCCAACCAGAGCTATAATGAAAGGGACGAGTTGTCGCAAAAGCAGTTAGTCTATTCAGGAGGAAACTATGGCCAGTCTATTGATTACATCTATAATATCCGCAAATGGCTGACCCAGATCAATGATCCGGCAAGCTGCGGGGCAGACTTGTTTTCGGAGAAATTGGGCTATACGGACGCGAATGCGAGCCTCAGCGCGAGCGCAAAATACAACGGGAATATTGCCTGGATCGAATGGAGGACCGGGGCGAATTGTACCGTTGGGGGCCTGTCCCGGAACAAGGCCGGGTACGGCTTTATCTATGACGGACTGGACCGGATGACCGGCTCCAGGTACGGAGAAAATACCGGCTCCTGGACCAACCTGAACCGCTACAATGAAAACCTAACTTATGATCTTAATGGAAATATCCTGACCCTGGGCAGGAGAGGATATATCAGCGCCGGCAACTGGAATACCATTGACACCCTGACCTATACCTACGGCAATCCCACCAATCCAAATTGGGCCACTACCATAGCCGACGGGTCCGGAAGCGCCCTGGGATATCCCAATACTTCAGGTACCTTCAGCTTTGATGCCGCCGGCAATCAAACGACTTATTCTGCCAAAGGCATCACTGCTATAACTTACAATCACTTAAATCTTCCCACTAAATACACCTGGGCGGGATCAAACATTGAAATACAATATGATGCTGCCGGCCGTAAGCTCAAAAAAATACCCAGTACCGGCAATGCTAAAACCTATGTAGGAGGTATTGAATACAGCGCCTCTGCTATTGAAGCTATTTATCACCCGGAGGGAAGGGCCAGGTTGATCAGCAGTACCTGGGAATATGAATATGGTATCAAAGACCATCTAGGCAATCCTAGAGTATATTTTAAATACAATGGGAGCATTTCTTTCCTGCAGGAAAATCATTATTACCCATTTGGAATGGAGCAGGGTGAGTGGACTGCACCGTCCAGCCCGGAGAATAAGTATAAATACAATGGGAAGGAATTGAATGATGAATTTAGCTTGGGCCTTTATGACTATGGGGCGAGGTGGTATGATCCAGTAGTGGGGAGGTGGACAAGTGTGGACCCATTAGCCCAGTTATACCCAAGCGTTTCACCATACGCTTACGGACTGAATAACCCCATGTTTTGGACAGACCCGACAGGAATGACTGTTGAACCGGGAAGCCAAAAAGAGTGGGATAAACAAAAACAGAATGTCGTAGGCGAACGTGATAAACTACAAAGCAAAATAGATGGATTAAATGCCAAAGCAACAGCCAAAGGTTGGAGTGCTGAAAAACTTGCAGGAAAAATTGGCAATATGCAAGACAGGGTTAATAGTTTAAATGGGACTATTGACAATTTAGGTACATTAGAAGCAAGTTCGCAGGTTTACGCCTTAAAGTCAGGAGCAGGGGAAGAAGGAGGAACTACTTACGACCCGTCAACAGGTAATATTGTATTCAGCTATGATGGTACAGCTAATTTTGTTCACGAAACCACACACGGAGGGCAATTTGAATCTGGTGATATAGGCTTTGACACTAAAACAGGTATGAATTATGGTAGCGACGTGTTTGATGAAGTAGCGGCATATAATGCTCAATTTGGATATAGTCCTTCTTCCGTATCAGGATTAACGTCATCTTCTACGGCTAAATCCTTTGGTGGCATTACGACATCTTGGGTACAGGGTATAACCAAATCAGATGGTTCTAAAATATATGCACCGGGCGGAAGTGCAAATACAGGTATTTCCCCTGTCAATATGGGTACTAATAGAGATGGTTTAATAAAAGCATATCCACATCAAAAGAGTGTACTATCAACGGTTCCTGCATCATTTACATTGAAAGACCTTCCAACAATTTATTATAAGAAATGATGAAAAGAATATTGATTTTATCTTTTATTGCATTGATTTCTTGTAATACTTCCAAGAATATTACAATGGGAACGTATCAAAAGAAAGGAGTAGATTTTTTTCACTCTTTAAAATTGAATAGTACGGATAGTGCCTTTATATTGACCAAAAAATATTTTGAAGTTAATTCTTCTTGTACAGGAAAATGGCGACAGAAAGGCGATACTATATTTTTACAATGTAATGAAGAAAAAGAGATTAGTGCGGTACTTTCAGGTGGTTATATGAACCAACGAGAATATAAGGTTATAATAAAAAACAGAGATAAATTAAAACTTGATAATGTTGTTTTAAAGAGAAAGCAATAACCAAATACGCCAGGCTTACAGCTTGGCGTTTTTTGTTTATCAAAAGTTTACTTTTCCGTCCAATAAATCTTTCATTCTTTTTTTGGTCAGTGTAACAGCCCCCTAAATTTTCAGACATAGTTACAAAAAAATTTTAGTAATTATGGACATGAAAACCACATCAAATGGAGTCCGGAAATTTACCCGGGAAGAAAAACTTCGAATTCTTAAGGAAGCGAAACACCAGGGAGTAAAAGTCACTCTGGAGAAGTACGACCTCTATCCGGCAACTTACTATTTTTGGAAGAAAAAACTCCTGGTCTACGGCGAGGAGGGGCTGCAGCATGCCAGTTTTAAAGACCGTGAAATGAAAATCCGGGCCTTGGAGAAGGAAAATGAGCAGCTCAAGATCCTGCTTGCAGAAAGGGACCTTGAAAGCAAGCTGAAGGATGAGTTGTTAAAAAAAAGATATCCCGAACTGAAAAGGAAATCCTTGTGAGAGACTTTATGGCCTTTGGATTGAGGCGTGACCGGTGCCTGGATATCACAGGGATGACCCGGAATGAGTTTTACTATCAGGAAAAAGGAGTAAAGCCTGGTAAAAGGCCATCTTCGATGACCCGATGGCGAGATCCCCGTACCCTGCAGGAATACCTGGTACCGAACCAGGAGGTGGTGAAAAAGGTAGTGGAAATTAAACTGAATCCGGACCTGCCCAAATGGTATCGCCTGATCACGGCTACCTTACAATTACTTGGGTATTATATCAATCATAAGAAGTTATTCCGGATGATGAAGGAGTATTTATTGCTGGAAGATCCCAGAAGGCGAAAAGGACGGGAGTTTGTGGCCTATCGGCGCGTATGCCCGGTAGGGCCTTTGTGTATTCTGGAAATGGATATCAAATACGTCTGGATATACGAACAAAGGAGGTATGCCTTTATTCTGACCATCTTAGATACCTTTACCCGGTATGCCCTTCATTGGAAGGTAGGATTTAGCATGAAAGCAAGCCAGGTTAAGGACGTTTGGGAATATGTGGTGGTTGAGTATTTGCAACCCGTTCGAATCAAAATGGCAGACGTTGAAGTGGAGGTAAGAAGTGATAATGGAACACAACTGGCTGCCCAGGAGGTAGCTGCCTTTTTTAAAGACAATAACATTCGCCATGTATTCACTCACCCCTATACCCCTGAGGAAAACGGCCATATCGAAAGTTTTCATGCAGTCCTGTCTGACGCTTTACAGAACGATCGGTTTACGAGCCTTTCCCAACTTGAAGACCGATTGAACAGGTTCTATACGACCTACAACAATGACCGAAGCCACAGTGGAACAAAAGGGATTCCTCCCGCCAAATTCTGGGCGCTCCATAAAATGGGCAAGGTAGAGGTCAGGTACCTGGATAATCGCCGGGCAAAAATCATCATTAAGGTCCCATTCCAGGACATCATCACCTTTCCTGGAATCGATCAATATGACTATCGGGCAAAGCAAACCAGAAGGAGACCCTCGCCTTATTTTGAGGCTCTCGATGAGCCGAAAAATAAATATGCATTGGTAGGCCTACACAATACATTCGAATCGACATCGGTATAAAGCACACCGTCAGTCGACCCTCGCCGATCCAAAGGTATCGACGAATTCAATTGATTTCTTAACTTAGATAATTATTGTCTGAATAATAGGGGGCTGAATCAGGCAATGCCCGGGTATATTTTAAATACAATGGAAGCATTTCATTCCTGCAAGAAAATCATTATTACCCATTTGGTATGGAGCAGGGAGGATGGACAGCACCGACCAGTCCGGAAAATAAGTATAAATATAATGGGAAGGAATATAATGATGATTTTAGTCTGGGGCTATACGATTATGGGGCCAGGTGGTATGATCCGGCCGTAGGTAGATGGGGACAAGTTGACCCATCAGCGGAGAAAATGAATGATTGGAGTCCTTACAATTATGGATTTAATGATCCAATAAAAATGATAGATCCCGACGGAAAGAACCCAATTAAGGGTCTTAAAGCTTTATACAATGTAGGGAAAAAAGCTTACCAAGTGTTTAAAACTACTGGCAAACTTAATGTGGGTACAATTGGAAAAGCTTTGAAAAGTGAAGCTTTGGATATAGTTGATAATGTTAAAACACTTGGTGATGATGAAGCTTCCTCTGTAAATAAAGTTATTGCAGTGGTTGATTTAGTAACAGGATTTGGGGATGAAGCCAGAAATTCGGGAAATCCTTTGGGGTCATTGAGGATTTTGCGAAGAGAGCGCCAAAAAAAGGTAAGCGGGCAACAGAAAAAACTAATGCTACTCAACATTTAGACGAAATATTAACAGCTAAAGAAAAGGCAAAAAAAGAAAGACCAAGTATATCCTCTGGTGAATGGGAAGGTGCAAAAAAAAGACCCAAACAACACAAAATTGAAAATACCGACAAATCAGAACAAAGAGAAGATTATCGAAATAGAAGATTATAATTTTAAATTTGTAGATATTATGGACATTAAAGATTTATTGGAATTATACAAATTCTATGATAAAAAAGAATACGATTTCGTTGCTTTAATGGTTTTAAGAAAAATCGTAAAAATTGAACCTACCGAGTATAGGAAATTCAATTTAGCTGATCAATTGAGGCGATGTGGATTTAGATCAGAATCATTAAATATATTTAAATCCATCAATAAAAGAAAAATTCCTAAGGACTATAAAAAATTTTTTTATATCTACAGCGGACAATTATATTTAGATATGGGAAATCTAAATTTGGCGAAAAAGTCTTTTATGAAAAGTATTGATTTGGGAAATAAAACAACGGTGCCATACATTTACCTAGCATCAATTAGTTTAAAAAAAGGGAACGTTTCTGAATCAATAATATATTTGCAGGAGGCTTCCAAACTTGAAGGAGATAAAGATGAGGTCTATTATAATTTGGCCACCAGGTTGGCTATCGCGGGCGATATTGAATTGGCTATTCAAACGATGAATAAATGCATAAAGATTGATCCGCAATATCCCAATGCTGTGAAATTTATTGAGGACTGGAAAGAGTGTTTGAAATTAAAGAAATCTCTAACTTGAGGCTTGGTTACATACTCGACGCTGGACCGGTTGTTTAAGACACGGCTACTTCCAACCTACCGGAACCAGGGCTTGAAATTTGGAAAGGATTAAACAAATTAAATCAAAAAGCTATTAGACTATACCCCAAAAAGTGATAAGTGATGAGAGTGATACCACTAGTACCGCTTGTGCCAATGGCTGGATTCACTCCCTAATGTCAAATTCGTGCCGCTCGTGCCGCTCGTGCCAATTACCTTGGAGGGGGACAACCGGGCCAAACCCATGATCTGGTAACCGGACGAACCGGACACCTTAAAAGGGCTTGCTCATCTCGCGGCCAAAGTCAATTATGGCCTATTTCGCCTTAATGAGTACTCCGAGCAGACACTAGTAACAGTTTTAGTAACACCCTAGTGCCGTAACAACTAATATTTGCTAATAATTATTAAAGATTGTAATTTGAGATTCGAAATAAATCGCGAATCTCATGGCCAGACCAACCAAAATCCTGCTTCGTAAGCTTACCCAAAAGGAAAAGAAGATTCTGGACGAAAAGTTAAAAGATAAAACGGTTTCAGCCAGAGTTTACGAACGGTACCGGGTTATTTTCATCGCTCAGAGCGGTTGTACGGTTTCCCAAATTTCCGAACGCTCCGGTATGCACTTTACTGGTATTTATGATTGGATTGAACGATTTAATCATTCTGGATTTGAAGGCTTTAGCGACCCTCCTAATCCGGAAGGGCGACCGTCCACTCTTTCCAGTGCACAAATACGGGAGATGATTAAAATTGCCGTGTCTCGTCCGGCTGATCTTGGTTTGCCCTACACGCAATGGTCAGTTCCTAAGCTTCGGTCTTATTTGGTTAAAAGAGGTCTTTTCCCTGATTTCAGCAATGAGTGGATCAGAAGATTGCTCCATCGCGAAGGCATTAGCCTTCAGCACACCAAAACCTGGAAAGAGTCTCCCGACCCCGACTTTGAGGAAAAAAAAACCAAGTTTTAAAACTCTACGATGAATGCCCTGCAAATAGCCATGTCGTTTGCTTCGATGAGTTTGGGCCCATGGAACTTCGTCCGATTGCAGGGGTCAGCTGGTCTCCAAAGGGACACCCCCAACGGATCCGGGCAACGTATTCCCGCAAAGAGGGAACTGAGCAGCTCTTGGCTTTTTATGATGTTCATGACGATGTGCTGGAAGGAATAGTTCATAAGCGCAAGACATGCCGGGATTTGCTTCAGGCTTGGACCCGCCTTCGAACCTGTTTTCCGAAAAACAACCGAATTTATCTAATCCTGGATAACTTATCCTCTCACAGGAACAAAGTTCTCATTCAATATGCCACTGAAAACAAAATTTCACTTGTACCTACACCAACGTACTCCAGTTGGCTCAATGCTATTGAAGCTCATTTTACACCCCTAAAAAAATTCTGTCTATCCAACTCGGATGATAGAAGTCATTCGGAAAGAAGAAAACGGATTTATCGGTATCTTTCAATTAGAAACCGTGAAAAAGGCAGCAACCGAAAACCATTAGCTGTTTTTAGGCAATAATAGTTGGCGTGGCACTAGCTTCTAGCTTCTAGCTTCCAACCGGTGTCTTGAATAAATCCTCCTAATTCTCCCACAAATCCTGCTCGAAATTAAACAGTTTGTTTTTGATCTTTTCTCCTTCACGCAGGCGGGCAACGCCGTCCTCCGGGAAAAAGTCTTTTAACCTCAGGTCCTGGGCATTGCTTTCTTTGAATACATAACTGGAGAACCGTCTCAATTCAAAGATATCATCCCAACTGAGCGGGGAAGCATCATTAAAATCGTTGAAAGCGCGGTGCCTGGCCAGGATTTCCCTCAGCTGCGGATAATAGAGCCAGTACATCGGTTGTTCTTCGGCTTTACCGGCAATGATCCGTTCGCGCACGGGGGCGATGCCGAGGATCCTGACCTTCATCCGGGAGGCTTCGCGGTCAAAAAACCAGACCTCCTTGATCCGGAAGAATTTAATGGTTGCGGCGCTGATTTCATTTTTTACCACCTGGGTTTTGGTCTCATAGGTTTCCGGATCGATCACCTGGATGGTGTCCATCGAAAACATCATGCCTTCGATTTCCAGGGGCTGCATGAGTTGTTTGAAATCTTCATCCCGGAAAGCGGCCACCAGGCCCTGGGTCGCCGCATCATTGAGTATTCCGAACAAGGGAGCTTTGGGATAAATGAAGGGTAGATTCAGTTTTTCTCTCACGTCAATGACCTGCCAGAGCCTCTTTTCCCAGGGAATATCGGCTTCCCGGAGGGATTCATAGGGCAAAACCCGCTGGTCCAATATGGTCCTCCGGTGGACGATATCATCCATGAAGATGCTGCTGTCACCCGGCTCACTGGCCTCCGTGATCACGTTTTCGGGCCTCTGGGCCATCGCTGCGCCCAGGCTGCCGGCGAAAAAAATCAGGACTAAAATTAAATTTTTCATGACCTTATTGGATTAAAACATAGATGTCGGATAATTTCCGGTTGACCTCGTCGCCAGGGCATTTGCACCGGATATTTGAAAAGATATACGAATTGCCGGGTTTGGCCAAACTGATGATCCGCATGCCTTCCCCTGCAAATCTTGAACCGGGATTAGGCGCTTCCATGAGGTCTTCACCCCTGGCTGCACGGGTAATCGTAAAGCCTGCGATATCGCATTTGGCATCAAAATCAAAGTTTTCGAGGACGGCGGCGATACCCAATTGTGCTTTAAATTCTCCGTTGCCGACCCTGTTTTCGCGGATGCCTCCGATCCTTGGAACCGGATCCGGGATCGCTTTTATACGGAACTGTTTACGGGCTGAATTGCCGGCGGCGCTGACGACTACCGTGCCATTGGTGCCGGGTCTGGCGGAGTTTTCTAAATTCAGGGTATAAGTACCGTCCGCATTGCGGCGGATACTGCCGGGCCCTTCAAAAGATACGTTGATCTGATTGCTGGATACGCCGGCGGCAGAGACTTCGATCGGGTTGTCCACTCCTTTGTAAAGCACATTCATTTTGGCGGCGGATACCGTGACCGACCTTTCACCGACTTCGTATTCAAATTCATTTTCTGCCGTAGTGGTTTCATTGGTCACGGGGTTCACCACTGAAAAGCGAACCGAATATTTTTTCACCCCCACCCCGGAAGGCACCACGGAATATTTGGCCACCCCGTCCACCACAGGCACCGGGGACCCGTTGACCAGGGCGGTCATATTGGTTCCGACGTTGCTGGAGGAGGCGCTGAGGTAAAGATCGGCCTCGTATTTCTCCCCGGAAATGATATAGCCTTTTTTGGGTGCGGAAACGACCTGGTATTTATCAAACCGGATATCCTCGCCCCCTACCTTGCTCATCAGGTAATTGAGTACGGCGGCTTCCGTGCTTTTGGCATCGTTTTGCAGTTTGTTGAGTATGGGCAGGGTTGCTCCCAGGGGCATCTGGTAAAAATTGAAATGGGCCCAGTTTTTCTTTTTGGTATTCTGCCAGGCGGAATCGACATTCATGGATACCTTTGGCATAAACCCGGCCCGGTCTTCCGGATCGATAAACTCCAGGAATTTATTTCTCGTTTCCTCGATTTTTTTCTCCAGCTCTGCGCCTTTACCGTTGTTGGCTGCCGGATTCCGGCCAACCATATAATGCGTGGTGATGTCTTTGTTTTTTTCTCCTTTAAGATGGGTCACCCCGGTATTGGGAATCACTTCATAGCCGCCCGTTTGGTTGACCATCGTATCGATGATGGCCTGGACATACTCCGTGAATTCCTTGCTCAGGTTCCGGGTAGGAGCGGCCCGGTCGGCGTATTTCCGAAGGTTCACTTCGTCTTTACGGGCCAGTTTGTCCACTTCTGCGGGTATTTTGTTATTTGCTTCATCCAGGGCGACATTGCTTTTTCTAAGGCCGTCATCAACCACCCGGAAAGCATTGAAGATTTCGGCAGATACGTTTAGTGCCAGCAAGGCAGTGAGTACCAGGTACATCAGGTTGATCATCAGCTGCCGGGGTTGCTTGGGTATGGACATGGATCAGATTAAAATGGACGATAAAGGATTTTAAAGTTGATTGGGATTTAATGTTCTTTTACATTCATGGCTGACAGCACGTTGCCGTATACCCGGTTCATGGATGAAAGGTTTTTAGCCAGTACATTCAATTGTTCCTGAGTCTTTTTGGCATCGTCGGCGGAAGCCTGGAGCGAGGTAAAGGTTTCCCCCATTTTTACATAAGTATTGTTGAGCGTGCCCAAGCTTTTTGACATCAGGGCCAGTTCCTGCTGGGTTTTCCTGGCGTCTTCGGCGGAACCCTGGAGGGCCACAAAAGCTTCGTTCACCTTGGTATAGGTCCCGTTCATGGCAGTCAGGTTTTTAGAAAGCACACCCAGTTCCTGCTGGGTTTTTTTGGCGTCTTCCACGGATCCGTTGAGCGCCAGGAAAGCTTCATTCATTTTGGAATAAAAATCCCCGACCGATTTCATCTGTTGTTTGGTCTGGCTGAAATCCACTTCCTGGAGGGCTTTGAGCGAGGACATGCTCCGGCTCATGCCCTGTAATTCATTAAGCATTCCGCTCAAGCTGTTTTCCACCGCTTCGGCATTGAGTTGACGGCTCACTTTTTTGCCGTCCACCGCGCCCACGCCGGGGAGGATGGCAGGCACGTCCGAATGATAATCTTCAATTCCCGGGTACAGTTTTTCCCAATAATAATCCTTGTCGGGCGGCAGCAGGCCAAGCACCAGGAAGAGGATGGCTTCCGTGACCAGCCCGATGGTCAAAAACAAACTTGAATTGGGAAGGCTTTCTATTTTGAAGAGGGCCCCAATCATCACCAGGGATGCGCCAACACCAATAACGAGGTTTTTTAAATATTTGAAAGAAGTGGTTTTATACCAGGTTGCCATATTATGATTAATATTAAAATTTTATAAATTCATACGTGTTGGAATCGTCTCCGATTCAGATCATGCCGGCTGATGGGGCTGCAATGGAAATCCTGCTTTCTCCGGAAGGTCCTACTTAAAATCATTGATCGATCTGCCCAGGAAAGACAATACATTTCTGAAACCAATGTAAGATTTGGTGGAGTCCTGGTATTCGTAAGTCCGCGTCCCGTTTTGCAGGTAATAGGATATATCTTTCCAGGATCCTCCGCGGATCACTTTGCGTTTATACACATCCGGATCACCGGGTTTTGCGTCATACTGAATATCAGGGTTCATGTCATGCGTAAAATTGTTGGCATTGTCAAAATAAGCGGTGATGGTCCATTCGGCCACATTGCCGGCCATATTGAACAAGCCGTATTCGTTGGGGAAATACGAATGCACTTCCACAGTGTACTGGCCGCCGTCCTCGGGATAATTGCCCCTGCCGGGCTTGAAATTGGCCAGCAGGCATCCTTTGGCATTTCTTACATAATAGCCCCCCCAGGGATAGGGAGCCAGTTCTTTTTTGCCCCGGGAGGCATATTCCCATTCATATTCGGTGGGAAGGCGGAAACCTTCCGAGTTTACTTCTTCCGGGCGGTGGGTATTCCACATCTGGGTCCTCCAGTTGCTGAAGGCATTGGCCATCTGCCAGTTGACCCCCACCACCGGGTAATCGTCATAGGCAGGGTGCCAGAAATAGTTGCGGGCGATCGGATCGTTGTAGGAGTATGCAAAATCCCTTATCCAAACCAGGGTATCGGGATAAATGGCAGTGGACTCTTTTTTGATGAAGGAACGCCTGGGTGCTTTGGGATTGAGCGCCGCTGCACGCAGATCATACCAGCTGTAGGTATAAACCAATTTGCGAACATCCAGTTCGTTACCGCCCAGCCGGTCCTCCCCCTGGTAATACATTTCGCTCAATTCTTCCATGGTCCAGTCGATGGGCAGTTCCCAGTCAATGCTGGTAGACCCGTCGTCGTTCTCTATGATGTCGCCCATCAGCGTATGGGCCATCGAATCGATCACATATTGCACAAATTCCCGGTACTCGTTATTGGTGATCTCGGTGTCGTCCATATAAAAACCGGAAATGGAAATTGCTTTGGGTTTTTGGGTGAGGGAACTGAAAATATCCTGATCGCTTTGCCCGACGTGGAGGGTGCCGGAGGGGATGTAAACCATACCGTAAGGATTGATCCCTTTCCATTTCGGGCGGTCCTGGACCCCGGTCAGATAACCGGATTGTTTGTTGCCCCCGCAGGCAAATAAAACCAACAGAAAGAGCATGCTCAAACTCCCCCTTAGCATTCTTTGTTTCATGTTTCTAAGTTTCAAAAATACTGGCTCAATAAAAATTTGGGCGTAAAGATACTTTCTTGTCATCATTCCGGTATCTAAAATTTTCCCCGCGAATCATTTTGGTACTTCGATTACAAGATTCTGTCCCTTAAGCTTATAACGGCTGTCCGGGGCACATATTACACGAATCATGCCCGACTGTATTAAACTTTCGTTAAAAAAGGACTTTAGTACCGCGGATTGAAGATCACCGGCTCCTTGATAACCCCCCCGATCTTTTTATTCAGGGTATAATGGAGCATCAGTTCGTGGGTGCCCTGGTGATAATCTTTGATCGGGGAAAGGGAGAGGTCCAGGCCATAGGAGATCTGGATCTGGGGATTTATACGGAGCCCCCCGATCAGGGAGAGGGCGTCGATCGTATTTTGGGAATAGCCCCTGAAGCCTAAACCGGCGATGACGTTCCCGTTGAAGGTGGCCTGTGCCGAAAAATCCACCTGCATGCGGTTCAAATCGGATTTGACCAGGAAGGCCGGAATAATTGAAAATTGCTCGCTGATTTCGAAAAGGTATTCTCCGTAAAAATTCAGCCTGGGAAAAATCTGGTAGGTGGATTTGCCGCGGTTGAATTTGATGACCGGCCGATGGAAATTTTCAAGGGAAACGCCCAATTCCAGTTTGTCCTGGGCAAAATAAAAGCCTGCAACGAGCTGCGGGGCAAGCCCGTTCAGTTTCGATTCAAACAAGATATCGTCCTGGTGAACCACCAATCCGCCTTCATACCTGCCTTCGGGCGTCCTCAGGGCGCTGCCGTCGATGGATTTTTGGATAAAACCCAGGCCAAGCCCGGCGGAAAACAAGCCGATACTGCTTTCATAAACGTAATTATAGGAAATAGCGGCCCTTAAAGTCTTTTCCACACCAAAGGACTCTTGTTCCACTTTGATGCCCCCCGCCCCTTTCAGATTATACAAAGGAAGGTGTGCATGCAGGAGCCGGCTGGACGGGCTGCCATTCAATTCCTGCCACTGGGCGCGGTATCCCCCGGTGATGCTGAGCGTGGATTCGAGTCCCGCGTAGGCGGGATTGAGGGCATATTTATGGGCCGTAAAAAGGGTATACTGGCTGCTTTCCTGGGCTGCCAGCAGGACGGGCAGGCAAATGGAAAACAAACCAACAAGCCCCTTAACGATTTTCATCCGGATGATAATGATTCTTTAAAAGTAAACGAAATTCACGAATTGATCCGACGGGCCGTTCACAGGAAAAATTATGGCAAAAACTGATGCCTTCGCCGCTCTTATTGTCCCGGTGCAGGATGACCAGGGGGATAAAGGTCTTCAGGATTTCCCGGAGAGCATCCGGGTCCGGATCAGCCCCTTTGATTTCCATCCATCCGAAAGATTGACTGAGCAAAAGACTGGCCCAGTGGCTCAGGGACTCCGGGTACCGGACGATGGCAGGCTCAAGCTTCCGGATCATTTCGTTGCCGATCGATTCATATTCCGCATTCCGGATCCTTCCGTAATGCACCAGGGTCAGGGCCATGGTGCCGGCGGCAGAGGGCGTAGTATTGTCATACCAGTCATTGGCCGGAGCAATCAGGTCGGAGGTGGCCTTCGAATAAGAAAAAGTATTTGTCTCAGGGTCGTGATAATGCTTCAGGGCATACTGCAACAACCGGCCGGCTTGTTCCAGCAATTGTAGTTCGCCCAGGCTGCGGTAGGCCTGTAAAAAGGCCGCCGCCTGGTAACCGATGTCATCGAGCATGGCGGGAATCGTGCTGTCCTTTTGATGGAGGTAATCCCCGCCCGGGTCCGTTCCATACCTTGCTAAAAAAGCCAGGATCCCCCTGGCCTCCTCAAGGAACAGCGGATTTTGAAAAACATCCCAGGCTTCCAGGAAACCCTGGCACAAGAGAGCATTCCAACCGATCAGCAATTTGGTATCCGTAATGGGCTTAATCCGCCTTTCCCTGACCCGGCCAAGCTTTTCTTTAATTTCTCTGAGCTCCCTGGAAAATAAAAGTTCATCCCCCCTCATATTCTCTGAAACCCACAGGATATTCACCGGGGAAGACGTCGGGTGGTGCAGGTCTTGCCAATTTCCTTCCGGTCGTATTTCGTAGACCTTTTTTAGCAGGTCAAACTGCTCGCCACCGAGCACGGACCTCAGTTCCTCATAGCTCCAAACATAATACTTGCCTTCCGTATGCTCGCTGTCCGCATCGATGGCGCTGTAATATCCGCCCGAATCCGATTTCATTTCGCGGACCAGCCATTGTACGGTTTCTTCCACTACCTGAGCGTATAAGGGGGACGGCCGGATTTTATAAGCCGTACTGTACAACTTCAGCAATTGGGCATTGTCGTAGAGCATTTTTTCAAAATGAGGAATATTCCAGTTGCGGTCCGTGGCATAGCGTGCAAAACCGCCGCCAACCTGGTCATAGATCCCCCCCTGGGCCATCCGGTCAAGGGAAAAAAAGGCATGGTCGGCATAAGTTTGTTCTCCGGAATAGAAATAATAATCCAGGAGGTACTGGATACTCATGACGGCAGGAAATTTGGGAGCCGTACCAAATCCTCCGGAAACCAGATCAAACCTTGCCTGGAGGGTCTTGGCCATTTTCCGGCAGATCTCCAGGGCCGTGCTCTTTTCCGTTCCCTGTTCTGGTTTGAGCTGCAAGAGGGTATTTCCGGAATTCGTGAGATAATCGGAAAGCCGTCCGGCCTGCTCCAGGACCTGGGCCTTTTGCTGGGTATAGATCCGCTGGATATGTTGCAATACCTGGGTCCAGGAGGGCCTTTGATGAGCGGGCCTTGGCGGGAAATAGGTGCCCCCGTAGAAAGGACGCAGGTCCGGGGTGAGAAAACAATTCAGCGGCCATCCGCCGGAGCCGGTGATGGCGACCACGGCATCCATATAAATCTTGTCCAGGTCGGGTCTTTCTTCACGGTCCAGTTTGATGTTTACAAAGTGTTCATTCATGTAGGCAGCAACCTCCTTATCGGTAAAGGACTCCTGTTCCATGACATGGCACCAGTGGCAACTGCTGTATCCTATGCTCAGGAGAATGGGTTTGTCTTCGGTTGCGGCTTTGTCCAGGGCCTCCCTGCCCCAGGGATACCAGTCCACGGGATTATCCTTATGCTGTTGCAGGTAGGGGCTGGATTCGTATTGAAGTCTATTCATACCGGACGGACAAAAGTAGAGGATTTCCGCCCGGACTACAGGCCAGGTCAGGAAAGATTCAGCATCAACCCGTCATAAGCGAGGCGGATATGCGGGGGCAAACCTGCGTTGATGACCTCGTGCAAGCCCATGTGATGGCTCATATGAATCAGCCAGGCACGGGCCGGCCGGATTTTTTCGATCTGGAGGATGGTCTCGTCCAGGGTGAAATGGGAATGGTGCGGCCGGTGGTGCAAAGCGTTGATGACCAGGGTTTGGATGTTCAGAATCCGGGACAGGGTCTCCTCGGGAAGGCCATTGGCATCCGTGATGTATGCCAGCTGTTCCCCGATCTTATAACCGAGGATCTTCAACCTGCCGTGGTTGACCTCCAGGGGCTGGATTTTTAAAGCCCCGATTTCAAAAGATTTATTCCAATGGGCCGGAAGAAGTTCAAATTCCGGGGACCCGGGATATTTGTTTTCGCCGAAAGCGTAGGCAAACCGGCTTTTGAGGTTATCGAGCACTTCGGGCTGGGCATAGATCCTCACCGGTTCGCGGTGAATAAAAGAAAAGGGCCTCAGGTCATCCAGTCCGGCCGTATGGTCATAATGTTCGTGGGTGATGAGTACGTCCTGAAGCCGGATGGTCCCGGAACGCAGCATCTGGTACCTGAAATCCGGCCCGCAGTCAATGACCAGCCGGTCTTCACCATCCTCAATCCTTGCCGAGGATCTGAGCCTTCGGTCTTTGGGATCCGCGGACAGGCAGACTTCGCATTGGCAGCCGATCACCGGGATACCCTGGGAAGTGCCTGTTCCAAGGAAGGTCAGCCTCACACCATCTCCGATTTTTCGATTTCCGTTTTGAGGCTCAGGTAGAATTCGAGGGCCGGGGGACTCAGGATGGCTTCATCCAGGGGCAACGAATGAATGATGTCCAAGAGGGCGATGATCCTGCCTTCCGTTTCAAAAAACCGGTTGACGATGATCATTTTTTTACTTTCCAGGACACAGGACCCGGATTGGAAATTGCCTTTTTCGTATCTTACGGAATAACCGGCTTCTTCCAGGAATTGTTCGATCTTTTCCAGCGTGTGCTTGGTATATCTTAATTTTGATTGCATAGGCTTATAGGACAGGTCCGGGAAGTTTATTCAGCCGCGTGAATTGGATAAATGGCTGGCATTAACAACCCGGAGGATTTAAACGTTTTTAATACTATTGACAAAAGTCATCATTTCATTCGGGGAATTGTAATTTTCATATAATTTTTTTTAATATGTACCGCCTGGGTTTCTTTTTATTCCTGATTACCTCGGGAATTCCATCGGGATCCAATGCCCAGGCCCTCCGTTTCGGTTCGGGGATTTTTGCCGGGCTGAATCTTTCCCAGATCGACGGGGACGACATGCAGGGTTACGACAAAATGGGGATCAACGCCGGACTCCGGGGTATCGCTTACATCATTCCCAAACTGGAATTTCATACCGAACTCGCCTACAACCAGCGGGGCAGCCAATCGAAAGGCTTTTCCCAGTCCAACGACAAGGGGAGGAAGATGATCCTGGACTATGCATCCATCAATGCCCTGGTGGTCCTCAACGATTGGTTCCACCCGATCAAGGAGTATTACCGGATCCAGGCTTGCGCAGGCGTAGGCACCGGCCGCCTCATCCGGTCCAATGTGTATGATCCGGCGGGGGACCGCGACCAGCGGCAGATTCCCCTGAGCCATTTGCCCCCCTTTCTGAACACCACTGACTTTTCGTTGATTTTGGGGATCAATGTTAAAGTGGACGAGCAGGCAGGCCTCAGTTTCCGGTTCAACCGCTCCATGAACAAGTTGCTGGATTCCGACCTTGTCCCAACCATTAATGAAAGGAGGGTTTATTCCATGACGGGGTATTTCATCTCCTGCGACTTTTTTTACCATTTCTGACTACATTTGGGAATATGAAGATTATCCATGGCTGGATCTGCCTCGGACTGCTGGTTTCCTGCAATTCCGGTCCTTCAAAACCCAAAGTCCCCCCTGAATCCATGGCTTATTTAAACCTTCAGCAAATTATGGCCCTGTCGGAACAGGCTGATTTTGTGGACTTCCTGTTTTTCAATATGGATGTGAGCGTCAGCCAGAGTGACAAAGCCTCCATTTCCCAGACCGTCAATTTCTTTGACAATCAAGCCAAACCGGAGGGCATGAATTGCCCTGCCATTGGCAGAATATCCTTTCAATCCGGGGGCAAGATCATCCGGGAGGCAGACATTCACTTTTTGGGAACCGGTTGCGGGTACTTCACCATTATAGAAAATAAAAAACCGGTAGGGACCAACCTGATCTCCGAACCGGGGCTTAAATTTTTTGAAACACTGGTTACCAATTATAAACCTAAATGAAATTACAAGGATATCTTTAAAAATATATTTAGGCAAGTCTAAATATTATTAATATATTTGCCTAAATATGGATATCGTCGAGATCTTACAATCGGCCTGGGCCATGAGGGCCCTTCTTGCCGGAAGCCTGGTAGGCATCACTTGCGGCCTTTTGGGTTGTTTCATTGTATTAAGAAATATGAGCCTGATCGGGGATGCCCTCTCCCACTCCATTTTGCCGGGGGTGGTCCTGGCTTATGTCCTGGTAGGTCAAAACTTGCTGGGGGTATTTATTGGTTCCCTGGCAGCCGGGATTGTTACCGTCGTGCTGATGACCTGGTTTCAGCAAAACGCGAAGACGAAAAACGATGCCGTGATCGGGATCGTTTTTACCGCCATGTTTTCCATCGGAGTCATGGGGATCTCTTATTTATCCCATACGCCGGGTTTTCACCTCGATCTGAAGGACTTTCTTTTTGGAAATATCCTGGGCATCCAGGACTCCGACCTGCAACTCACCGTGTTGATTTCGGTCGTGGTGATCCTGGGATTGGTCTTTTTGTTCCGGCCCTTGTTCATCACCACTTTCCAGCCGACCATTGCGTTCACCCAGGGCATCCGGGTCAAATCGGTCCACTATGCCCTGATGATCCTCCTGTCCATCGTGGTGGTATCCGCCCTGCAGACGGTAGGGGTGATCCTGGTGGTCGCCATGCTCATCACCCCGGCCTCCACGGCCCTGCTGTTGTCGGACCGCCTTCACCGGGTCCTGGTATTGTCCGGGCTCATTGGCCTGGTCTCCGCCGTGCTGGGCCTTCTCCTGTCCATCTATGCCCAGACCACTCCCGGACCGGCCATGGCTGTCATGGCCACCTTGATTTATGTCCTCGCAGTTTTTTTCGCACCCCGGAAAGGCCTGATCAAAAGGTGGCAAAGGCAGAGAAGGCAAAAACTCAAAGTGGACCTGGAAGATATCCTCAAGGAATCCTTTAAACTGCAGGAAGCCGGGGAACTTGGTTTAAAAACATTGATCACCAAAATCTCCATTCCTGCGCCCCGCCTGAAAAAATTACTTGGTTATCTCAACCGGCGTAACCAGATTATACTGACTCCGGACCTCAGCCTCACCCCGGAAGGGATCTCCCGGGCGCAGGCCCTGGTCCGTGCCCACCGACTCTGGGAAACCTATCTCGTCAACCAAATCGGGCTGACCGAAGACCAGATCCATGACGAAGCGGAATACCAGGAGCACCACAGTCCCGATGACTTGCTGGATGAAATCGATGCCAAACTGGGTTATCCTTCCATAGACCCGCATGGTTCACCGATTCCGCCCAAAAAAGGCTGATTATTCCCCGGCCCCGGTACCTGGAGCCTGCTTTTGCCCTTCCAGCCGTTGGAACAAGGCTTCGACCCGGTACATTTCATCCAGGGTCTCGTCAATAAAATATTCTAAAGCGGGCATACGCCTTAATTGTTTTTTCAGCCGGTGGTACATCTCCTGCTTGAGTTTGTGATCGTGCTCCCGGATCTGCCCCAGGATGGCCTCCTTATTTTCCGTATTGTAAATACTCAGGTAAATCCTGGCCAGTTGGAGGTCCGAGGCCACCTTTACCGAAGTCACGGTCACCAGGGGTTCTCTGCCGTAGATATACAATCCCTCTTGCTGGAGAACATAGGAAAAATTACGCAATATGAGTTCCGCTACCTGTTGTTGTCTTTTGCTTTCCATAGTCAGGAGGATTTATGCTTGGCTTCAGTACCAGGTGCAAAGATAAGGATAGCGGGGATGTGAGGTGGAAGCTTGAAGCTTGAAGTTAGAAGCTGGAGGTTAGGGGCGTTTTGGCCCGGGATTTCTGTAGACTCCCGGGATTTCGGTGGCTTCCGGCCACCAGCTTCGAGCCCCTAGCTTCGAGCTTCCAACTCCCAGCTTCTACCCGTATTTTTAAGGCAAAAAGTGCTGGTCAGGCCCGATTATCTGAAGAGTCCGATTGAATATCTCAAAGGGGTGGGTCCTGTGAAGGCGGATTTGTTCAAGACGGAATTGAAGATCTTCACCTTTGCCGACCTTCTCTATGCCTTTCCATTCCGGCATGTGGACCGTTCTGCCATCACCCCCATCCGTCAAATCCGCAACGACGGTCAGGCGGTTCAGGTAAGGGGGATCCTGTCCGCCCTGAGTTTTTCAGGTACTAAATTTCAAAAAAGGATCAAAGCGAGCATCCAGGACCAGAGCGGGGTGCTTAACCTGATTTGGTTCCAGGGCTCCCAATGGCTGGAACAAAGTCTCAGGCCCGGCCAGGAATACCTGGCATTTGGAAACCTGACCGGATACGGTTACCCCTTTACCATGGCTCATCCGGAACTGGATCTTTTGAGTGAACTGGTCCGCATGCCCGGCTTCGAACCGGTCTACAACAGCACGGAAAAACTCAATAAAAAGGGGCTCGATTCGCGCATGCGCAGGAAACTGATCACCACCCTGATAGAAAACCTGCCCCCCGGCGCACTCCCCGAAACCCTGCCTGATTACCTGGTCCGTTCCATGAACCTGTGCAGCCGGGCGGAGGCGATCCGCTGGATCCATATCCCTTCAAGCCGCAACGAACTGGAACGGGCTACCCAACGGCTAAAATTTGAAGAGCTGTTTTTCCAGCAATTGAAATTACTGACCACCAAATCCTTCCGGAAGAAACATCTGAAAGGCCCTGTGTTTGAAAAGGTAGGGACCAGTTTTAATGAGTTTTTCCGCAATCATCTCCGGTTTGAGCTGACCGAAGCCCAGAAAAGGGTCATCAAAGAAATCCGCCACGATACGGCCTCGGGCGCACAGATGAACCGATTGCTCCAGGGGGATGTAGGGGCCGGCAAGACCATCGTCGGCCTTATGATCATGCTGCTGGCCATCGACAATGAATACCAGGCCTGTCTCATGGCCCCTACCGAAATCCTGGCCACCCAGCACTATGCGTCCATCACCTACGCGCTCAAAGGGCTTGGTTTGCCGGTGGGCCTGCTCACCGGCAGTGTCAAAGGCGAAAAAAGGAAGGAACTGCTGCGGCTGGTTCGCCAGGGGGATATCAAGATCCTGATCGGCACCCATGCCCTGCTGGAGGACCCGGTGCGTTTCCACAACCTGGGGCTGGCCATCATTGATGAACAGCACCGGTTTGGGGTCGCCCAGCGGGCCAACCTATGGCAAAAAAACGAAAAAATAAGCCCTCACATCCTGGTGATGACCGCCACCCCGATCCCGCGGACGTTGAGCATGGTTTATTACGGGGACCTGGACGTATCCATCATTGATCAGTTGCCACCCGGAAGGAAGCCGGTCAAAACCATGCACTATAATGAAAAGAGCCGGCCCCAGGTGTACCAGTTCCTCAAAGACCAGATCGCCCGGGGCAGGCAGATCTATATCATCTATCCATTGATCGAAGAATCGGAAAAACTGGATCTGCAGGACCTGCAAAACGGGTATGAACAATTATTGCATCATTTTCCCAGGCCGGCCTACCAGATCAGTGTGCTGCACGGGCGAATGCGGCCCGAAGACAAGGATTTTGAAATGCAGCAGTTCAGCCGGGGCAAGACCCATATCCTGGTAGCCACCACCGTGATCGAGGTGGGCGTGGACGTCCCCAATGCCAGCGTGATGGTGATTGAAAACGCCGAACGGTTTGGCCTATCCCAATTGCACCAGCTGCGGGGCAGGGTTGGCCGGGGGGCAGATCAATCCTATTGCCTGTTGATGACCGGTTACAAATTATCCAAAGAAGCGAAGATCCGCCTCAAGACCATGTGCGAGACCACCGATGGTTTCCGGATCGCGGAAGTGGACCTGGAACTGAGGGGCCCGGGCGAGCTGGAAGGCACGCGTCAGAGCGGGGGACTGGATTTTGTGATGGTCAACCTGGTCACCGATCTGCAGATCCTGGACCAGGTGCAGAAGATGGTCGCGAAAATCATTGAACGGGATCCTGAACTGATCCATCCCAGCAACAAACTGTTGCTGGAATACCTGCACCAGGAGGAATTGCGGTCCCCCGGCTGGAGCAAAATTTCCTGAGTGCAACCGCTGCGACCGGTTCTGTCGGATTTATCGCCGGTTTCATAGATATTTGTTTGGCTCCCTTTGATTGGGCTTTAATTTTGAATTTTATAAACGAAATGAATTATGCCCAGACCCTATAAAACGACCGGATGTTTTCGTTTTTTTCTTTTTCTCATTATCCTGGCCCCTTTGGCCTATATCGGGGCATCCTACTACCACGGACAGGATGGCATTGGAAACATTGTGAACCTTTTTAAAAAAGGCCTGTCGGTCTTTAGTTCCTCCGATTCCAAAAAGTCCTCCGAAACGACCACCTCCCTGCCCGTTGAAAGTCCTGGAGCAAGGGAAGGGGAAAAAATAAAACAGTCGGATTTGGAAAATTCCCTTGAGATCAAAGACCGGCAGATCGAAAGCCTGATCAAAGAAAACCTGGAACTGAAACAAAAACTGAAGGAGTATGAGGAGGCTGCCAAAAAAACGCCCAATAAGTAAACCTTGCCTTGGGGAATGGTGGTGATACCGGCTCTCCTGAAATAAGACAGGGATCCCCCGCTCTGCCGCTTTAGGGTTAAACCCCGTAGAATCAACCGAAATATATTTTCTTTTTTTCCTCAAATAGCTCTTTATTTGCGGATCTAACAAAAGGAAAATGTATAAACGTATACTGGCCAACGATGGCATCGAGGCCGATGGCAAAACCGCCCTGGAAGTCGCCGGATTTACCGTAGACACTAATAAAGTGGAGCAGGCCGACCTGGCCAAAGCGCTGCAACAATACGAGGTCATCGTCGTGCGCAGCGCCACCAAAGTCCGTAAAGACCTGATCGACGCCTGCCCCCATCTCAGGATCATAGCGCGCGGAGGGGTCGGCATGGACAATATCGATGTGGATTATGCCCGGTCCAGGAATGTCACGGTGATCAACACGCCAAAAGCTTCCTCAAGAGCTGTGGCAGAACTGGCCATCGGGCATATGTTTGCCCTGGCCCGCATGCTGCAACAATCCAATTTCCAGATGCGGGCGGAGGGCGCCGATTTCAACGCCCTGAAAAAGAATTATTCTTCCGGGAGCCAGTTGCTCGGAAAAACCCTGGGTATCATTGGATTTGGGCGGATCGGCCAGGAATTGGCCAAAATAGCCCTGGGACTCGGCATGAAAGTGATCGCCGCCGACCCGATGATCCAGACCGCGGAGTTGAAATTCGAAATCGGAAGCCATTCGTTCTCCCTTTCCGTTCCCACCGACACCCTTGAAAACCTGCTGATCCGGTCAGACTTTGTTTCCCTGCATGTGCCCTCCAGTCAGAAACCTCTTCTGGGCAGGGAAGAATTCGGTAAAATGAAAAAGGGAGCCTGTGTCATCAATACGGCGCGGGGGGGTACCGTGGACGAAACGGCCCTGCTGGAGGCCCTGGAGAGCGGTCAATTGGGCGGAGCGGGTCTGGACGCTTTCCTGAATGAACCCAACCCCAGTATTGAAATCCTGAGGCATCCGAAAATCTCCGTCACTCCTCATATCGGCGGCTCTACCCGCGAAGCCCAGGCCGCTATCGGTAAAGAACTGGCCGAGAAGATCATCGCCCAATATGCTTAAAAAGTAAAAAAAGTGAGGGGTTGACTTCGAGTCAACCCCTCACTTTTTTCACTTTTTTTTATTGCACCACTTTAAGCAATTCCATATCAAATCCCAGGACCGCATTGCCAGGTATGGCGCCGGGGTATCCGACGGGGCCATAAGCCAGGTGGGAGGGGATCAGGACTTTCATTTTGCCTCCGGGTTTCATCATCGTCAGGGCTTCTGTCCAGCCGGGAACAAACTGGTTGGCGGGCAACTGGATCGGGGCATTCCGTTTGTAGCTGGAATCAAATTCCTTTCCATCGAGAAAATAACCGCGATAATTTACGGAAACCACATTTTCACTTTTAGGTGATTTCCCAACGCCTTCTTTTTCCATGATATAATAAAGGCCGGACGGGGTCCGCTTCACATCAAGATTGTTCTGCACCGCATATTCCAGAATGAGGTTCTGGTCGGTTTCGGCCTGGTTGGCCGGGTTTTCTTTATAATCGGCTTTTAACCGGGCACCCAGTTCGGAATTCCAGATTTCAGGGGAAAGGGAGGCCGCCGCCGGGGCGGTTTCGGTGGCCTCTGCGGGGCTGGCTTCGGTCACCTGCGTTTCTTCGGCGGGGGTATCCGTCTTTTTACTTTGGCAGGCTATAGCCAAAACCATCAGAAGGAGAAAAAAAATTGATTTATTCATTGTTTTTAATATTTCCGCAAAAATCTCCATTTATTAAGAGAACCCCGGACCAGGAGAATACGTTGACATATTGTTATGCAATTTTCACAACTGATCAATCAGGAAAAACCGGTCATCATTGACTTTTATGCCGACTGGTGCGGACCCTGTAAAATGATGGCCCCCATGCTGGAACAAATCAAGGACGAGTACGACGACCAGATTAAAATCTATAAAATCGACATCGACAAAAACAGGAGCCTGACGGAAAAATACCAGGTGCAGGCCGTACCCACCGTCATGATCTTTAAATCAGGCAAGTTGGGCTGGAGGGTTGCCGGTGTCCCTTCTATCCAGGAAGTCCGGAACCAGGTCAATAAATTGCTCTGAACCCTACTTGATGGTCCTGGTTTTGGTGGTTTCATTTATCCAGCATCCAATCCGGATGTTTTCCCCTTCCGAAATGCTGCGCATATGGAGGTCTTCCCTGGTGGGCATATATTGAAGGTATTGGTTGATCAGTTTATTGGCTTCTGCTGCTGTGGTTGGATCAATGGACTTGGCATAATTCCATTTGTCGATGGCCGGCCAGACGACCTGTTGGCTGTCGTAACCCCTACCAGGGCCGCATAAAGGCCCGCTGGATGCATAAAGTTTGCCGATGGTGAGGTAAGGCTCTCCCCAGTTTGGCCTGTATTCGGCCGCCTGCAGGGCCCATCTCCGGGATTCGGGGAAATTTCGAAGGTTTCCGTAATAGACTTTGGAAATGGTCATGGCCAGTTCGGCCTTACGTTTGGGATCTTCGGTCACCTCGATGGCCTGCTTCAGCAATTCCACCGACTGGCGGTAATTTCCTTCGTTGAGGGCGTCGATGGCTTTACTCAGGGTCGTTTCTTTTACTTCGACGACCACCCTGCAGTTTTGATCCCGTGCGGCCCTCAAGGCCAGGACTGCTTCGTCCGTATCCGGGCATTTGGCCCAGCGTAAACGGCCATAGACGGTATTGATGGCTTCACAGTCGGTGGGGGCTGCCTGGAAATCCCTGAAGTATTTGTTTTTATAATAGGTACAGTCGTAAAATCCTTCCACTCCTTCCAGGTCTTCCAGGCGTGCCGGTACATATTCGTTGATAATGTTCCAGGGCTCACAGGCTGCAGGGGTCTTGCAGTTTTTCAATCCTTCCTGGAGAATGGATCTTACCAGCCCGGCATATTTTTGCGTCTCTTCCAGGGTGATCTTATTGTCGACAAAACGCTGGATGAGCAGGGCGGTAAACGGGTTGAGGATAAAATAGTCCGCTTTCAAACCATCCTGGTCCAGGGCTTTTTTAAAGAGGGTGAAAATCTGCTCATCCGTAGCGTATCCCGGGAAGGAATAATAATACTGAAATGCTTTCTGTGCATCCACATTGGCGCCGGTCGGGTAGCAGGTCCCGATCTGATCATACAGGTCCAGCACTTTTTGTACGTATTCTTTCCTTTTGGTTTCGTCCTTTTCCTGGTTGAACAGATGGGTATAGATCCGGATGCCGTCGTCCAGGACCGTGGACCTCTTGCCGTCAGCGGCCGGCGCCACGGCATACACCGTCTTCCATCCCTCGAAAGCACGGGAGTAATTGCCTGCCTTGAGGGCGTCCCGGTATATGATATATTCATTGGTGATATCGTCCTGGTTTGGCAGGCTTAGCCAGTTGGGGCAGGGGCTGAGATTGCTCAAATCCACCGCGGGGGATGCCGGTTGCGGGGCCGCCGGCGGAGGCGCGGGCAGTTGTGTTTTGGGTGAACAGGACAGGATTGCGAGCAACAGGACCGGAAAGGTATTTTTCAACATCATTAGCTTAAGTTAAGCCCAAAAAGGGACATAAAAATAAAAAAGCCTCACCGGTAAAGATGAGGCTCTGTATATTTTTTGGTGTTTACCGCGATCAGTCTTTAAATCTCAACCGGACGGATTCCCCGATCCAGCAGGGTACGGTGAGCACCTGGCCTTCTTTATGACCACGCATAAATCCATCGTCTTTTGCAGGCATTGCGGAAGAGATCCGGCCGATGCGCTCATTGGCCTCCGAAGTCATGGACGGATCAATACTCTTGGCCGTCTGATATTTGTCGATCGCCGCCAGGACCGCAAGCCTTGAACCCCAGTCGTCATCACAATTGCGCGCCCCGGAGACATACATATCCCCGATCAGCAGGTAAGGGGCTCCCCAGTTGTCCTTGAGGCCCGCAGCCTTTCTGGCGGATTCCCGGGCAGCGGCGGCCTGACCCAGCTTCCGGAACTGAACGGAGGCAATGGACAAAACCAGTTCCCCTTTCTCATCATCCGTCTCCGCGGACTCTATGGCTTCTTTGTATTTGGCGATGGCGCCGTCAAAATCGCCTTCGTCGATCATTTTTTTAGCCATATAGATGGGGTTGCTGGCTTCAAATTCGGCCCTCCTGCGGGCATTTTCTTCCGCCACGATTTTTTCAAATTTGGTTTTGAGTTCAATCATGAGCGGATCGGTTTCCGTACAGCCTTTGGATGAAAGTTTATTGAATACCATTTTTATGGTTTCATGATTTTCGGCATCCTTCCGGTATTCCGGTTCCAGCTTTTCCTTGAAATAATCGCAGTCGAATATAAAATCCTCGATTTCGGCGAATTTGGCGTTGGCATAAGCCAGGGCATCTTTATAATAGGAACCGTATTTCTTATTGGTGGCCACGTTATGTTCGCCGATTTCATTCAGTTTCTGATGGATCGCCCGGGCTTCTTCCTTGGGCAGGGCCTTGTCGAGAAACTGGTAAACGGCGATGTCGGCATAAGGTACAAAGATCGTATAGAGGGCATCCTTACCGCTGATTTTGGTGCATTCCGCAAGCACTTTCAGCACCTCCGGATACGGGTTGCGAAGGCTGTAATACATATCGTAGGCCTGAAGGGCCTTGATGTCCCCGATTTTCTTTTGAAGGCATGCCTCGTCGTTGCAGTTGGGGATCTTTATCGATTTGGCTTTATAACATTCGATCATGCCGGCATACAATTCCATCACTTTTTTAAGTGCTGCCTCTTTTTTGGCCGCATCCGTCTCTTTTTCGTAAATGGCTTTATAAATCGTGATCCCATCACTGAAATGCCAGTCCCTGAGTCCATCGGCAGCCGGGGCAATGTTAAAGGCCTTCTCCCAGTTGGGTATGGCTTCCATTATTTTTCCCGCTTTGATGGCATCCCGGTACAGGGTATGGGCAGTCTCCGCCTCGTCTTTTTGGGGGGAATTCAACCAGGTGTTGCACTGGGCATTCAGGGATGAGGACAAAGATGAAGAAACCAACCAGACCAGGGCGATTGTGTACAGTGATTTTTTCATTTTTAAGAGTGATTAAACAGTTTAAAGGTTAATTGTATTTTCTTTTCAAAAACCATTCGTCATCGTTCAGCGTGAACCCGAGTTTGAGTTGAAGATAGTTACTTTTCAACTTGTCCTTCAAACCCATGCTCCCCGTTTCGACGGCGAAATTAGCAAAAGAAACTTTTCTTTGAAATACAAACGGAACGCCAACTCCGAAAGTTACACCGTAATTTTTCAATTGTTCCCCGTCAAAACTTCTCGGGTCATTCCCGGCCTTGAAACCGACCCGGTAAGTTATCCTTTTTAACAGGTTGTCAAGCGAGGATATATCCGGACACCAGGACAAGCCGAAGGCAAACTGGGAGGAATTGTCCAGGATTTCCGGCTTGGCGTCATTGGTATAGGCCGACCAGGAAACCAGGCTGAGCTGGCCACCGGCCTGGAATTTATACCGGTCGCTGTAGAAAACCCCCAGGTGGAATTCTCCGGGCAGTTTTCCCCGGCCTTTGATTTCTTTTTCGTCCCGGACGGTATCTACGACGCCCACCTGCGCGCTCACAATGAGCTGGCGGCGGTACAAATGGTCACTGATGGTGTTATACGATTGGCTGGTCTGGCCATATAATCCGAAGGTAAGCGTCTTGGTGGACTCGCTTTCTCCCTCCACCGATTTATTGAGGTTTATCCTGTACTGAAGCCCTGCATTCCAGCGGAATCCTTTCACCGAAATTTCATCCAGGAAAATCGTGCTGTAAGGCAGGGAAACGGCCAGGAGATCGAGGTTGCGCCGGTAGGACATCCTGCCAAACAGGTAGCCGAGGCCCAGGCCGGCACTGAAATTGCGGTATTCAAATCCATTGCTCCACTTAAACTCATAAGTGCCCCCGCTGCCGGTGTAGCGCCTTTCATACCGGCCGGTACCGGTGATGCTGTCGATTTGGGACACATCATAGCCCACGTGGCTGAATGGCTTAAGCGCCACCAACATCCCCCAGTGGAATTTTCGTTCGAGGCGGTCCAGGGCCTCGTTGATCGGGTTGAAGATCGGGACCCCCAGGGCCAGGTAATCCAGCCCTCCGCCAAAAAAATCTTTACTCAAATCCTGGTTTTTCAGGGTCGTGAATTTGGTGCTGACCCCCCCTTCAAATGCAGTATTTCGCAGGGAACCCAGGGCCGCGGGGTTGCTGTAATTGAGCATGTTCCGGTCATGAAATCCGGCGGCGATGCCAGCCAGCTGCCCCAGCGCGGAAAAATGGGGTTCGGTAAGATCTCCGAACCCAAACCTGGAATAGGGAGAATATTCCCTTGGCTTTTCCTGGGCCGTCAACCGGCAGAATGAGAGCACCAATAATAAGACTCCAGGTAATCTAAGTTTCCAATACATTTAAAGATAATACCTCGTTTAAGCCCAGCAAAACCAAATTTGGGTGGGCAAATATCGGTTTTTTAAGCCTTTTTTTGAAAAAATCTGCGCCTCCACCTGCCAGGATCACTTTAAGGTTTTTGTATTTTTTGCGATATCGTTCGATCATGCCCTGCAATTCAAGGGTCATCCCCCAAACTGCTCCGGCTTGCAAGGCAGTGGTCGTGCTGTTGCCGAGCAGCGCCGCCTTTGGGTCGAATTTTACCAGGGGGAGTTTTTCGGTAAAATCATGCATGGCACGGAACCTCATGTCCAAACCGGGGGAAATAGCCCCGCCACGGTACACCCCGCGGCCCGAAACGAAATCGTATGTTATGCAGGTACCCAGCCCGATGATCAGCACCGCCTCGCCCGGATATAAACGCACCGCACCTGCCGCCGCTGCCAACCGGTCCTTTCCAAGCGTCTCCGGCGTCCGGTACTCATTCCTCACAGGAAGCCTTAGCCGGTGCGACATTTCAAGCAGCCTGACTTTTTTCCTTAAGAAATTTTTAATAGGTTTATTAAGGGATTTAACCTCGCAAAGCATGGCCGCCGAAACAGGAAACCGGTCCAATACTTTTGTTAATTGTTCAATGCTGAATTCTTTTTCCACCTGAAAATACATCATGCGCTCCCCGTGAAATACGGCCAGTTTCTGGCGGCTGTTCCCGGCATCCAGGCACAGGAAAAGGTCCATGATCAGTGTTTGAAATGCCTGATTCCGGTCAGATACATCGCCATACCATGAGTCTGGCAAAAATCAATGCTTTCCTGGTCCTTGACGGAACCTCCAGGTTGTACCACGTTGCGGATACCCGCTTCATGCGCGATTTCCACACAATCGGGGAAGGGGAAAAATGCTTCAGAAGCCATGGCTGATCCGGCGAGCAGGTCAGAAAATCCAAAATGGCGGGCCTTCCCGATCGCCTGCTTCAGGGCGTCCACCCGGGACGTCTGCCCGCAGCCCATGCCGATCAGTTGTTTGTTTTTGACCAGGGTGATGGCATTGGATTTGAGGTGTTTGACCAGCCGGTTGGCATAGACCAGGTCGGTGAGTTCCTGTTCATTGGCCGTATGGACGGTCACAGATTTTAGTTGGGCTTTGGTGGTGAGCGCCAGGTCCCTTTCCTGCCGGATCAGGCCATTGAGCAGGCTTTTAACCATCCACTTTTCCTCCGGCCATTGGTTCAATTTGAGCAGGATCCGGTTTTTCTTTTTTTGCAGCAGGCGGAGCGCGGCAAAATCAAAATCCGGGGCTATAAGCACTTCATAAAACAAATGGTCGATGGCTGATGCGGTTTCTTCGTCCACGGTGCGGTTGGTGATGATCACCCCGCCGAAAGCAGAGACCGGATCGCCGGCCAGGGCGTCTGTCCAGGCCTGCACCAGGGTATCCCGGGAGGCCATGCCGCAGACATTGGTATGTTTGAGTATGGCCACACTGCTTCCAAATTCATCCATATCTTTCATCAGCCAGATGGCGGCGTCCACATCGACCAGGTTGTTGTAGGACAATTCCTTTCCCTGCAGGGCTTGCAGCAGGCGGTCCAAATGGCCATAAAAACCGGCTGCCTGGTGCGGGTTCTCGCCATAACGAAGCGTCCGGTCCAGGGGAGCGGAAAAAACCAGGGTCTGGACTTTTTCATCCCGGTTGAAATGCCTGAAAATCTGGGTATCGTAATGCGAGGACACCTGGAATGCCCGGGTGGCCAGGAATTTGCGGTCGGCCAGATCGCTGTATCCTTCTTTGGTGACCAGCAGTTCATGCAAAAAAGCGTAATCCTCCTGGGAGGGCACGATGAGCACGTCTTTGTAATTTTTTGCCGCGGCCCGGATCAATGAAATACCGCCGATATCTATTTTTTCAATGATCTCGGATTCTACAGTGGTATTCTGAACGGTTTTTTCAAAGGGGTAAAGGTCCACGATCACCAGGTCGATTTCAGGGATTTCCTGGGCTTCAAGCTGGGCGAGATGGCCTTCATCGCGCCGGGCCAGGATGCCTCCGAAAACCTTGGGGTGGAGGGTTTTCACCCGGCCGTCCAGGATTTCGGCAAAGCCCGTCAGTTGCTCTACGCTCACCACCGGGATGCCCAGGCCCTGGATAAACTGATAGGTACCGCCTGTTGAATAAATGGTGACCTCCATTTTTTCCAGGAGGTGAAGAATATCGTCCAGGCCGTTTTTATGATAAACCGAAACAAGGGCTGAACGGATTCTGATTTTTGACATGCTGACTCAGGTTGAGCTGCAAAGTTAGGAAATACTGGTACTTGGCTCCGGTTGATCATCGATCCCGCTGAAAATTTAAGATATTCCCCATATGGTAACAGGTCCTGCAGCGGGGTTCATATTTGTCCTTTTCGCCCAGGACGACCGTATCCTTCTCTTCCGTGAGGCGGTAGGAATGGGTTGCCAGGTTGCCGCAATGGGGGCAGATGGCATGCACCTTGGTGATGTATTCCGCAATGGCCAAAAGGTTTGGAACGGGGCCAAAAGGCCTCCCGAGATAATCCATATCCAGCCCGGCCGCGATGACCCGGATCCCCCGCAACGCGATCTGCTGACAAACCTCCGGCAGATCCAGGTCAAAAAACTGCGCTTCATCGATGCCGATCACTTCCGCGCCCGCCGAAAGTTTGAGGATTTCCTTCGAATGGCGTATCGGGACCGATTCGATGGTATTCTGATCATGGGATACCACCTGGCTCTCCGCGTACCGGACATCGGACGAAGGTTTGAAAATCACCACCTTTTGATTGGCGATCTTGGCCCTGCGGATCCGCCGGATCAGTTCCTCCGTTTTTCCGGAAAACATGGACCCGCAGATCACTTCGATCCAGCCGCTCCGCTGACCTTTAAAATGGGGTTCCAAAAACATGGAGGGCAAAGTTAAAAAATAGGTGGAGGTGGAGGGTAAGGTTGAGGTTAAGGTTAAGGTTGAGGTTAAGGTTGAGGTTGAGGTTGAGGTTGAGGTTGAGGCTAAGGTTGAGGTTCCTTCCTCCCTTCCTCCTTTTCTCCTTTTCTCCTTTTTTGGAAATCACAAAACCCATTTATTATGACATCCTGTACAGGAAGCCGCCCTGCGCTTCCCAAACGAGGTTATTGCCAAAATCCATAAATTTGCCCCTCCGTTGATGTAAAATATGGATTTGATCAAGGCAAAATCAATCATGGCAAGGCTGCAGGCGATGATAAATACCCTGGAAGCCAATCCCGACTTAAGTGCTTTGGAACGGGACCTGATCCTTAACTATTTGCGTGAATTGTACGAACTGGTAAACGATATCCGGCCGCAATCCCTGCCGGTTTTCAAACCCAAGCAGGAAGCTATACCGACCGTCCCGGAAAAAGAATTGGGACAAAAGACGCTTGAATTCAAATTTGAACCCATAGAGGAGCCGGCGGTTGAAAAACCTGCGGAAAAGATCATTCCCCCTCCTCCCCCCCAGCCGGAACCCATACCGGTGGAGGCCGCCGTGGTCGAGGCAATTAAACCGGTCAACGAGCCGGTCGAAACGAACCCGGCACCGGCATCAGCACCGGCACCGGCCCCATCGGAACCAGCACCAGTACCGGAACCGGTACAAGCAAAACCGAATCCCATGCCCGCCTCCATCCTCGAACTTTTTGAAGTCCGAAGAGGATCTGAACTTTCCGATAAACTCAACGAACTGCCCCTGAGGGACATCAACCGTGCAATCGGAATAGCCGACCGGATGGAAATCATACAAACCCTGTTTGGAGGACAACGCCAGTTGTTTGACCAGATCATCACAGACCTCAACCAATTTAAGTCTTATGAGGAAGCCCGCGAATTCCTCGGACCCGGGCCGGCCATCCATTACAAATGGGACCACGACGACCGCAGGGAGAAAGCCGTGGAATTCATCCGACTTATTCGCAGAAGATATTTATAGAAAATGAAAAGAATAGGAGTTTTTACTTCTGGTGGGGATGCCCCCGGCATGAATGCCTGCATCCGGGCGGTAGTGCGCACCGCCCTGCACTATAAAATGGAAGTATTTGGCATCAACCGTGGATATTCCGGCATGATCCGTGGAGACATGTACCAAATGACTTCCAGGGATGTGAGCAACATCATGCAGCTGGGGGGCACCATCCTGCAGTCTGCAAGGAGCGAAACCTTCCGGACCCCTTCCGGGAGAAGAAGGGCCTACAACCAGCTCAAAAAAGCCGGCATCGAAGGCCTGGTGGCTATCGGGGGGGACGGGACTTTTAAAGGCGCTTCCCTGCTGGGACAGGAATTCGGCGTGCCCATTGTAGGAGTGCCCGGCACCATTGACAATGACCTTTTTGGGTCCGATTTCACCCTGGGTTACGATACGGCGGTCAATACCGCCATGACCTGCATCGACAATATCAAGGATACCGCCAATTCGCACAACCGGCTGTTTTTTGTGGAAGTCATGGGGAGGGATGCCGGGTTCATCGCCCTGCGAAGCGGCATTGCCTCCGGCGCGGAAGCGGTGCTCATCCCGGAAGCCAAAACCAATATCGATGACCTGATCAAAATCCTGGCCAGGAATTATAAAAGCAAAAAGTCATCCAGCATCGTTGTGGTGGCCGAAGGCGAGCGGACCGGGGGCGCTTTTGAAATCGCCGATATGGTGAAACAGAAGGTGCCGCATTACGACATGAGGGTTACCGTACTCGGCCATTTGCAAAGAGGCGGGAGGCCTTCCTGTTTTGACCGGGTCCTGGCTTCCCGGCTCGGCATGGAAGCGGTCAAAGCCCTAAGGGATGGAAAAAAGGACGTCATGGTCGGCCAGATCCATACCCGGATCGAATACACGCCTTTTGAAAAAGCCTGTAAACACAACCAGACCATCAGCCCCGTCATGCTGGACATGGTCCGGATCCTTTCCTGACCTTCGCCGTCTGCAAACCCTAATCCGTCGATCTCCCGCCCCGGGTGTTTCAATTTCTCATTATTTTGAATAATGAAACGATCACGAGCGGGCAACAGCATCCGGAACACCCTGCTGATCCTTGCGGCCATCTGGACCGGTTTTTTTATCCAGAACCTCCCTTTTTTTAATACCTACCGCTGGGGCATCATCCCCCGATATACCGAGAGCCTGAAAGGGATCATTACCGCCCCCCTGATGCATGGGGATTGGGCTCATTTGATCTCCAACAGTGCCCCCATGGCCGTGCTCAGCATGATGTTGTTTTATTTTTACCGGAAAATCGCCTGGGTGAGTTTTACCCTGATCTGGGTATTGTGCGGCCTCGCCGTCTGGCTCTTTGCCCGGGGCTCTTCGGTGCATATTGGCGCGAGCGGGGTCATCTACGGACTGGTCGCCTTTATCTTCTGGAACGGCATTTTCCGCCGGGACCTCAAATCGATCATCCTCCTGCTCATCGTCACGATCTTATACAGCGGAATGATGTTCGGCATCCTTCCACACCAAGAAGGCATTTCCTGGGAAAGCCATTTATTCGGCGGCATTGTCGGCATTTTTATCGCCTATTTTATGCGGAGGTTCAGCATAAAGGAAGAGGACGATATCGAACTGGAAGAGCCCAAATCCCTGGAGGAAGGGGACAAGGAATATTATTTTGACCGGGATGTTTTTGAGAAGACCTTGAGGGAAAAGGAAAGAGGATTGAGGGGTGAGGAGTGAGGGTTGAGGAGTGAGGGTTGAGGAGTGAAAAAGGGCCTTAATTCCTTAATTTTTAATGAGAGTATTCAGAAAAGTGTGTCAAAGTTTAAAATTGATTTATTAACAAATTAAACAAACTTTGACAATGAAAAAGAAATTAGAACTATCAGAGGGCCAGGAAGAAAAGTCTGGTTTTGACTACAAGAATTTTGAAAAAGA
>JAKQHS010000088.1 GCA_029557915.1 Bacteroidota bacterium
CATATTTTCGATATAGGGTGTTTCGGCCTTCATCTGGCCTGCGATATTGGGGGACCCTTGCTGAAAATAATCCCGCACATCAGGCAGGTGAAATCCTGCCCAGGCCAGGGTAAGCAGCAGAGCAGGCCATACCAGGAGGGAATAATATCGCTTCAGCGCCTCCAGGAAACAAAGTATGGCCATGAAGAGATAATAACTACCCCAGATATAGGGGTCCGGATCGTTGTATTGTACGGCGGCGAAGGCTACAAATAACAATCCGAGAATAAAATACCCGATTTTCATGGCGGTCAGTATTCAATGGTAAAGGAAATATTGGGCAGGATGCCGAGTTGATAATTAAATGCGGTCTTGCCCTGCACATAATCAAAATAGGAGAAGGAAAAATTCTGCTTATTCGTCAGGTTCTGAATATCCAGGGCCAGGAGGGTGTTGATCTGTTTGTAAAACTTCCGCCGGTATATCCTGAAGTCCAGCCGGTAAAGGTCGGGACGGCGGATGGTATTGAATTTATCGAACCGGTAAACGGGGTACCCTGAACTGAGAGAGAGGGCTTCATTCAGCGGCGTATCCCGGAGCGCCCCGGCGTAGCTGACTTGGGTATGGATGCCGATGATCCGTTTGGCCTCGACTTTGGTTTTTTCCCATTCACGGCCTATGCCGCTGTGCAGGATATATTTCTGGTCAAAGCGGCTGGAATACACTTCGCCCGAAGGGGCGATCAGCTGCGACCGGAAGAGGGAAAGGTTTCCGGTCCAGTTCCATTTACCCAGCGGGGCCTGGAAATCCGTTTCCAGCCCATAGATCCGGCCTTTGGATCCGGCCTGGGCGATAAAGGAATTGTCATAAGGATAGTCATTGATCAGGGAATAATATTCCCCGCTGTTGGGGATGTCCTTGTGATATTGATAATAGAACGCGAGGCCCCATCCGGACCGGGCATTGGTCTTGCGGTATCCGGCCTGGGCCTGGTAGGAGACCATGGGATCCCTGAGCTCTTTGGGATAATAGGAGATGGGGGAAGGGACCTGGCTGTGTTTGCCCGCGTTGAGCTGGAGGGATTGACTCCCGCTCAGCTGGTATTGCAACTGAAACCTGGGTTCAATGGATACGGCATTCATGATCATGGAATGCAGGCCGGCCCCCAGGGTCCAGTTTTGCAACCGGACAGAATAATGAGCATAGGGCTGAATGGAATAATAAGGGTCCGGGCAGCAATCGAAATTGGGCCTGGGGACCACATCCTCATAATGGGCCTGGTCAAGATTGGACTGCGCCTGGAACCCCGCCGTCAATACCGCGTTGTTTTTAAAGGCGGATACCAGTCTGGAATGCAGGCTCCATTTTTCCTGCCGGAGCCGGTTGACATTTCCGAGGGTTTTGCTGTCTGCGGGACCAAATTCCCTGAGACTACGTGCCTGCGACCAAACCAGGTCATTGACCCAGCGGTGCATCGCGCCCAGCCTCCATTCATTGCTGATCCCTGCTATTGCCTGCCCGCCGTCATAAAGAATGTCCTGGCTTTCTTTATCGATGGTACGTTGGGTGCTGTCCTCGATTCCGGCATATTTATTCTTATGATCTCCGGTAAAGAAAAAAATATTCCAATCTGAATTTTTTGAAGGAAAACTGAGGTGGCCCATGAGGTCCTGGTAGTTGATGTCCTCTTCCCCGAATTTGGCGC
>JAKQHS010000116.1 GCA_029557915.1 Bacteroidota bacterium
TTGATGCCCTGCAGTTCATCCCCGCCTCCCGGTGGGATGAGCAACAGCGTGAGATCGGTAATGTCGTGAATGTTCAATTCCGACTGACCAATCCCAACGGTTTCCACGACAATGAGGTCGTACCCGGCGTATTCACAGAGCTGGATGCTGTGCAAGGTCTGATCATGGATGCCTCCCCCGCCGGGCCTGGACGGGGAGGGGCGGATGAAGACCCCTTCTTGCTGCGCAAGGACCTGCATCCGGGTTTTATCACCAAGGATGCTTCCGCCCTGGGCAGGGCTGGACGGGTCAATGGCCAGTACTGCAATTTTCAGGGAATCCCTGGCCAGCAGAGCATTGCCCATATATTCAATAAAGGAACTTTTGCCCACTCCGGGCGGCCCGGTGATCCCCAGTCGCATGCTGCCGCCGGAACCGGGGCTGCACGCGCTAAGCAGTTGGCTGGCTTTTTCCTGGTCGGAAGGCAAGGAACTTTCCACGAGGGTGATGGCCCTGGCGAGGGCCACCGGGTCCCCCGATTTTATTTTTTTTGCCCAGGATGGAATGTTGATTTCAACAGTCGGCTTTCCGGTCATTTTAGAAGCTTTTGGATTGATCTTGCCGGAAAGCTCCCTTTTCACTTCGTTAAGTTTTTTAAGCAAAAAATAAATATGGTTAATTACATTAATCGGGGAGTAAAATCGCGATATTTTTTGATTATATGTTTAAGCAATGGGAGAAAGGCCGGCTACTCGATAACGATTCGGGTAATTTGCATGTACGCTTACATCGCAGCCGGCCTTATTTTAATTTAAATCTCAACCGTAAATATTCTTCCCATACTTTTTCGGCAATGGTCCCGGTGAGTTTTTCCACCACATGAGATCCGGACAGGGGATCCGGAAAAACCCCCAATAATGCTTCTTCCCGGAAAATATGCTGAACCATTCTGCCGTACCTGGATGAAGCCTCATCGGTTCCTTCAATAAACAGTTCATCAATTCCGCCCAGGAGCATGCTGGCTGCGATGACCGAGGAACGGATTCGCGGATCGTAGCTTGCCGTTTTATCAATTCTAATATGCCCGGCAAGCAATAGCCCGGATGGGTTTTCAATCCCGGCGGATAAAAACAATTGTCTCCACAAAAGCCGCAAGGCCCTGAGGACCGAAATATTCAAGAGCATATCATTCTGGCCGTAAACATGGATGACCACCTGCTCCTCCAGGCGGCCCGGTTTTACTTCAGGGGATACGTTTTCCATCGTATCAGCCAGGCGGACCAGGAGGGAGGCCATGGATTTCGCAGTTTTTAAGTCCTCCAGGTCAAAACCAAGAAAACGCATGGCCGGGAGGCGCTGGGCATACTTCTTATAAAGGCTTACCGGATCGGTATTTTTGACGCGGACCGATCCGCTGATCTTTAAGAGGGTAGCCCTGTCGGGAAATTCCAAAAAGGAATCCAGCATCCCGGTATTTTCAAAAACCAGGTGGAGGCTGATCCAATCCAGGCGCACGTCTTTAAACCAGTTTTTCCAGTTTTCTCCTTTGGAAAATTCAATATACAGGACAGAGGCCCCTTCATTCAGGGCTTTCATCAGGGCGGCGGGGCTTTCGGTCGCAGGATCTATGTAGCTGCCCGTCTTCCACATGTTGTTTTTTCTTTCACTGATGCTGCGGGCCCCTTCCGGCAGGGCTTCAAAAGGGGAGATCCGGACTTCATCCCAGGTATAATCTGCGGTCGAAAGGGTTCTGCCCTTCAGTTCAGTCTTAACTTTTTCCAGCCACAGGGCGGAATCCGGAACAGGAAAGGTTGGTGAATCGGGCGTATGCATCACCTTGCCCTTGCAGCCAGGTCTTTTCTTGGTACTACAACCATTCGGCCCAGGATTTTACCGTTTTTGACCGTGACAAATCGCAGGGTGACATCCCCTTCCGGGATTTCAAAGGCGCCGGTATATCGTGGGGTAAAGGCATCCGGGAACGTATTGTCCAGGGTGTAATGGATTTCGGCGCCGGGCATTTCCGTTTTTAGTTCACACATCAGTTTAGCCCCTGATTTCCTGACGGTGGCGACGGCATCATACAGGGATCTTGCGATATTCCATCCGTAAAGGTCAAATCGATTGAAATGTTGTTCGACCCTGCCTGTAAATTGTTCCCAGTTCTTGGCGGCTTTGGGGCTCCATACCGATTCGGCAAGGGCAAAGGCCCGGGGATAGGTCATATAAAAAGCATGACGCAGGGTAGGAACTTTTTCGGTCCATAGGTTAGCCTGGCCGCCGAGGACGAATTTGGCATCTACGCCTTCCGGGACGGGCTCAAAGGAATATACTTTCTGCAGGCTAAGGCTTGCATAGACCGGGAACTCCAGGGCAGGATCGCCCTGCATGTAATCGATATAAGTGTAAGCCGTAGGCGACAGGACGATCTGGTGTCCCATTTTCGCCGCTTCAATGCCAAACTGCGGGCCGCGCCAGTTCATTACGGTAGCTTCCGGGGCAAGGCCTCCTTCCAGGATTTCATCCCAGCCCAGCAGTTTTTTATTCTTGGTTTTCAGGATTTTCTCCAGCCGTTTGATAAAATAACTCTGTAATTCATGTGAATTTTTCAGCTTTTCCCTTTTCATCAGGGCCTGGCAACCGGGGTCTTTTTCCCAATAACCGTGATAACATTCATCTCCCCCGACGTGGATATAGGGATTGGGAAACAACATGGCCACTTCGGTGAATACCTTATCGAGATATTCATACACCAGTTCGTTGGAGGGATTGAGCGTGTTGTCCACCAGCATTTTAAATTTTCCATCCCCGTACCATTCGGCAAAATTCGTCCCGGGGTTGACGTACACCTTCTCCTGGGTGCAGGAAAGCTCGGGATAAGCTGCCAGCATAGCCATCGAGTGGCCGGGAACATCGATTTCCGGTACGATGGTCACATATTTTGACTGGGCGTAGGCCACGAGTTCACGGATTTGTTCGTGGGTGTAAAAACCGCCATAGGTGGCCGGTTCACCTTCTTTTACCGGAGCGCGGTCCCCAAATGTCCCATGCCTTTCGACCCTCCAGGCGCCGACCGAAGTCAACTTAGGCAGGGATTTGATTTCAATGCGCCAGCCGTTGTCGTCGGTGAGGTGCAGGTGAAGGGTATTCAGTTTGTACATGGCCATGGCATCGATATATTGTTTTACTTCATCCACCGTAAAAAAATGGCGGCTGACATCGAGCATCAGGCCCCTCCATCCCAGGCGGGGCGTGTCCCGGATTTTGCAGGCAGGGATTCTCAGCGTGGAGTTTGGAGTGATGGTGCCGGTAACCGGGATTAACTGGTGTATGGTCTGAACTCCGTAAAAAAGTCCGGCGGCGCTGTTGGCGCGCAGTTGGATCCCGCCCCCACTGATGTCGAGGTCATATCCTTCCTTGCCCAGTCCGGAATCCGCGCTGTCCAGGAGTTCCAACCGGATGTTTCCGGCTCCCGTCACCTTGCCGCTCATGTTCAGGTTCTTGACCAAAGGCATGGCCCGGAAAAAATCGGCGACCTTTTGCGCTTCCACCGGATAACCTATGATCACTATTCCGGTTTTGGCGGTAAGGGCGAAGGTGCCGGTTCCTTCAGTCCAGGATGC
>JAKQHS010000123.1 GCA_029557915.1 Bacteroidota bacterium
TGGTCCCAGTATATCCGCGCGATGGTATTGAGGTAGTGCGAGGCTTGTTTCAGGTTATTCCTTGCCAGTTCATTCCTGAAGTTTTCTTCCGCAAGGAGTACCTGGGCCGAATCATTCCTGGACAAGGGTTGCACCTGCGCAAAGAGCACAGCACAAAACAGGCAGCAAATTAATGCTCCCCCCGGTTTTATCCCCTTGATGCCAGGCTTCCTCATCGTGCAGAGGTAAAGAAAGATACCGACCGGGTGGATTCATTACCCACCTTGTCCACGGCACGGACCCGGATTTCGTATTTTTTATCCGGCGCCAGGTTCCCAATCGGATTGGAATAGGCCAACTCCGGTCCGTCATTGATCCGGTAGTAGATTTTATCATTGCCTACGATTTCGTCGGTAGCCGCCAGAAAAAGGACTACATAAGGGGGATATACCCCGAGTCCATCCCGCTGGGCCGAAGGGCTGGTGCTGAAATTTGAAATGATAATGGGCGATCCCGAATCAAAATGCACCGTGGCCTCGCTGACATTCCGGTTATTCACCTGGTCGTAAGCAAACAATTCTATCCGGTGGACGCCGGAAGGCAGGTCCAGGCCAAACGGTTTTTCATACCGGGTTTCCGCCTGGGCCCCGTCGATGCTGTAAGCCATGTATTGGAGGCCGGACTGGTTGTCCTTGCCCTGCAACACGAAGGTGGTTTTGGGACCCATAAACAATTCATTATTCGCCCGGAAGGTGGGACCGTTGAAGGAATGGCCGATGTCGGGACCGGTGAGGTCCAGGAATACGAGGTTGATGTTGTGTTTGTATTCTTCAGCCCCGCCCGGGGTATTGCTCAGGCGGTCGATCGAATAAAACCGGATGGTGTGATTGCCCTGGACGGCCGGAAGGTAAAAAGGTTCTTCATAGGTCTTGAACGCTTCCTGGTCGACGGAATACCGGATTTCCTTGACGCCGGCCTTATTGTCGATGGCAGTGAGTTTCATTTTTGTTCTCCCGGAAAAATAAACTTTATCCTGCCAGATGTATTTATCCCCCAGGATATCCGAAGCCGTGATGGGAGCCAGTTTGTCGTAATAAAACCGGAAACCGGCATTGACGCTGCGGTTCCCGACATGATCTTCCGCATAATATTCCAGCACATGGTCCCCGTCTTCGAGGTGATCCAGTTTCAGGTTGGCTCCAGTGTATATGGAAAATGGAGCCTGGTCAAATCGGTAATGGATCCTGGCCACTCCCGACAAGGGGTCGGTGGCGGTGAAATAGATGGTGGACGTGGAGGCAATCGTATTGCTGTCGGAGATCCCGTTGATATTATGTGAAATGACCGGGGCCGAAAGGTCGGTGGTAAAAACCGATTGTTTTACTGGTTCCACATTGCCCACCCTGTCCGTGGAGTAAAAGCGAACGGTTTGTTCGCCTTCTCCCGGAACTGAAATGGCCTGCTGATAAACGCTGAATGGGTCGCTATTGATGGCAGAGTGGATAAATTCCACGCCGGCGTATTTATCGCTTGAGGTCAGTTCATAAGTCAGGCCCCTTCCATAATATTGTTTTCCTGCGGAAGAAAACGCATTGGCATTTTTAAAACTTATGGTGCTTTCCGGGGCTTCTCCATCAGCAACCACTTCAAACAGGACTTCCAGCTGGGGTTTTACCGTTTGACGGGTATTTTTATCCACCGCGTACCGGGTCCGGATAAAGTTGGGCCCTTCGGTATCCAGGAAGACCGGATTCGTATATTTCTCAAATTCTTTGCTGACCAGGTTTACGCCCGCCCCATCCGGGGAAGGGGCCAGTTTAATATAAACCGGCAAAGCCCTGTTCCAGTAAAGGGTGGAATCCGGACCGATAAAATACCGGGGAACCGGCGGTCCGGGCTGGGCAACCAACACCTGGCAGCAAAGCATCAGGAAACTCCCGGCCAGCCCTGCGGGGAAAATGTTTTGAATCCGAATTGATTTCATGAGTCAATATAGTTTTTAGAGTAATTCAATTCCAGGGTCAGTTTGTTTTGGTTCCCCTGGCGAAGGTAGTCCAGCCGGTCCATCAGCCTGCCGACCAATTTCAGCCCCAGGCCTCCGATGCGGTCCAGGTCCTCTGCGGACCGCCCTTCCGTGTTCCGGATAAATTCAATAGGGTCAAAGGGTTTTCCGTCGTCCAGAAATTCCAGGATCAGCTTGTCTTCCGTGCATTCCAGGTTTATGCGTATAAGGTGACGGCCCTGGTCCTGGTAAGCATAGGAAATGATGTTGCTGAGGATTTCATCAACGGCTATGCTGACCTTTTTACGATCGTATTCCCCGAGCGATTTTTCCCTGAGGTATCGGTCCAGGGACCGGTGCACCCGGTTGATTTCTTTGATTTGATTGGTGATCTCAATGGTCATCCCCTTAGTTTACTGAATCAATGGAACCCCTGGATGGCCGAAGCCTGGTCCGGATAAAATTTAAAGATCATGTTGAAGCCGGAGATATCAAACACTTCCAGCACGGTCCGGTTGAGGGAACAAAACCGGATCTCGCCGTCCATTTTTTTCACCAGCTTATTTGCAGCGAGAAAGATGCGCAGGCCCGCGCTGGAGATATAATTGAGTTGTTCCAGATCCACGATCAACTTCCGGTTTCCACCCATGATCAGTTGAATAAGTTTAGTCTCCGCTTCGCCGGCAGTATTGGCATTGAGGTCCCCGGACAGGCTGATGATTTTCACGTGGTCCAGGTTTTGGATTTCAAATTCCATAGTGAAAAATAAAGAATTCAAATTCAGGTTAAAATACAATTTTTCCGGCGGTGCGAGGCCGTAAATTTAGAATCCTGCAGTGGGCGCCGGCCGAAAACGGACAGAAAAAGGGGAGGTCCTGAAACACATTTTTACTACTTTTAGATGACCAAGCCATCATACCTCAACCGATTATTATGAAATTATTGTTGTCTTCCCTCCTGCTGTTCCTCTTTATATACCCTGGCTGTAAAGCTCCGGAAAAGGAAACGGCCGCCGGGCCTGACCGGAAAGCCCTTGCGGATACCCTGGAAACCCTGCTGAAGCAAAACCTTTTGCACCCCTGGTATCCCGCTGCGGTGGATTCGGTGCACGGGGGTTACCTGTCCACCTTCGACTCCGCTTTCCATCCGGTCGGGGAACAGAATAAAATGATCGTTTCACAGGGCAGGCATCTTTGGAACAATTCGAGAGCAGCACTTCATTTTCCGAATGACCGGCCCTACAAAGCTTATGCCCGTCACGGCTTCGAATTCCTTCGTGATAAAATGTGGGATCCCCAATACGGAGGATTCTTCACCTTGGTCGACCGCATGGGTAATCCCCAGGGAGAAGGATCCAAGACCGCCTATGGCAATTCATTTGCCATTTATGGCTTGTCCGCCTATTTCCTTGCCTCCGCGGATTCTGGCGCCCTGGATCTCGCCAAAAAAGCTTTCCTCTGGCTGGAATCCCATGCTCACGATTCCGTGCACCTCGGTTACTTCCAGCATTTATCCCGCCAGGGGGAAAGGCAACCAAGGCTTCCCACTACCCCATCCACTTCAGACCTGGGCTATAAAGACCAAAACAGTTCCATCCATTTGCTGGAAGCCTTTACGGAATTGTACCAGGCCTGGCCGGACCCCCTGGTCAAAACACGCCTGGATGAAATGCTTTTCCTTATCCGGGACAAGATCGTCAATGAAAAGGGCAACCTAGTCCTGTTTTTTCAGCCGGACTGGACCCCGGTGAGTTTCGCCGATTCTTCCCGGGAATCCATCCTGAGGCATCATAACCTGGACCACCTGTCATTCGGACACGATATCGAAACCGCTTACCTTCTGATGGAAGCCTCCCATATTTCAGGCTGGGAAAACGACAGCGTGACCTGGGCCAGGGCCAAACAAATGACGGATCAATGCCTGAGGTATGGATGGGACGATACGGTGGGAGGCTTTTATGATGAAGGGTATAATTTTAAGGATACTCCCGGCACGACCATCATCCGCGATACCAAAACCTGGTGGGCCCAGGCCGAAGCCCTGAATACCCTGCTGATCATGGCGGACCTTTACCCGGATGATCCGCTCCAATATTTCGACAAATTTCTCAAACAATGGTCCTATATTGACCGGTATCTGATTGACCGTCAAAACGGAGACTGGTTTGACAGCGGCCTGGATAAAAACCCGGCTGCCGCAGGAAGGAATAAAGGTCATATCTGGAAAGCCCTCTACCATCAGTACCGGTCGCTGGAGAATTGTGTGGTGAGGCTCAGGGGGGATCAATAGTCAATAGTCAATGGTCAATGGTCAATGGTCAATGGTCAATGGTCAATGGTCAATGGTCATTAGTGAGGAGTCAGCAGACCTGACCACTGACTACTGATTACTGATTACTGACTACTGACTATTGACTACTGACTACTGACTACTGACTATTGACTACTGACTATTGACTACTGACTACTGACTGGCCGAACTCAATCCAAACTCCCCCAGGGCTTTCACCTTCTGAAAAAGCATATTAAAATATTTTCTTCTTTCCTTTGCATTGCTTTGGGTGAGGGACTCGGAAGAATTGACGATTTTTTTGAAATACTCTTTCATATGGGATGTCATTCTCGGCGACTCCGTATAGATATAGTTAGGGCTGTCGATCATGGTATACACGCGGCAGCCGTGATCCCACTCCACCATAAAATTGAGGCTTTGATTGAGCATATCACTCCTGTAAAACTGGACGTCACCCGGATTTTTAGTGCCGGAATTGGCGATCTCCTCCATTAATGCGATCATGGATTCAAGGTCTCGGATCAGCAAGCGGATCTGATCGGAATGCAGAAACCCCTGGACTTCCGCGAGGAAGCGGATCTGATAGATCGTATTGTCAAAAAGGGATGACGGCAGATACTCGATGGACGGCACCCGGGAATACAAGCCGACAATCTTCTTACAGATTTCATCCACCCCGGAAAACTCTTTATCTTCCAGGTCAAGCACGGTGGCGCTGGTAAAACTTTTGAGGTTCCAGGTATAATAGGACCAGATGGCCAGCTTGAGTTTGATAAGCCTGGGATAAGCGCAGGTCAGAAACAACGGAAAATCATGGGACGTATAATGGATTTTGGGATTGGACAAGGTCTTGAGCCACTCCAGGTAAAAGACCAGGCCTTGTAAATATTCGATCGGGGCGTTGATTTTCCTATCGATGGTTGCACTCCGGTATATGATGCTATCCGAATCCGGGAGCAGGATTTCCTGGATATCGATATTATAGGTTTTACAGATCAGGATAGCCTCGTTGATGGTAAACTGGGTATCTCCATTGAGTCGGTTGTAAATGGCGCGGTTTTGCAGGTGCAGCAACTCACCCAATTCTTTGACCAGGATGTTTTGGGCAGGGCCCTTTAATTTAAGCGCCGTGATGAACTTGTCGTAAAAATCCGGTAAAGGGGCTGCCATAAAAAGTAATTTAAAGCGCTATTTAGACTCTGTATAAGTAAGTTAGAACACCTCCACCCTGGCTTGGCGGTATTGAACTATCAATATACATAAAGGTTTTGAAATGCCCATTCAGGCTGGCCGAATGAAAAAGGTGTATGCCGGAAAAAATAAAAAACCTCGGGAAGCAAAAACGAATCCAGGATTGCACAAATCATGCACAAATTCCTGTCTATGTAGCCTTTTGGTACAAATAGCTTTCAAACGGGCTGGTTCCTGGAACGAATCAGTCAAAATTTTCCAGTTTCAACTATTGATATTTGATTCATTAAACGGAAACAAACCATGAAAAAATCAATCCTTCCTAACCAACCGGCAAGTTGGACGGTTATACGATCTCTCCGGTCCGTCTACTCTTACCGGAAATTCTTGACAAATCGTAACTTTTTTCAACCGGGAGCTACTAATAAAGAAAATAAGCTCATGAACCTGTTCCGGAATTTATCGATCTGCCGCTGGATGACCTATTGTATCCTTGCCTGCCTGGCCAATCCAAGGGTCCAGGCCCAGGATCAACTGAGCATCTCCCTCTTCAACCACGCCACCACCCTTCCACCCAAAGGCTTCTCAGGCCCCTTACACCCGGGCATAGATATCGGGATCTCCACCCACCTGAAGCCCAAAGAGAACACCCTTTCTTTTTTTCACTGGAAACTGGGTTATTATTACCACCGCCTGGTACACCAGGGAATCCAACTATATGGTGAGTACAACAAACAATATAAGATCCTTAAACCAATCAGCCTGGGCTGGTCCGGTGGACTGGGCTACCTGCACACCTTTGAATTGCATGAAAAGTTTATCCTGGGAGGGGACGGCACGTATCGGCGCACCGGCCGCCTGGGGAAACCCCATGCCCAGGCATCCCTGGCCCTCCAAATCCTTGGCCGGTGGGGATATTGGGCTCCCTTTGCCGAATACCGGCTGAGGCTGGTCAGTCCATTTGTAAATAAATATGTTCCCCTGCTACCCAGCACCTCCCTGCACTTCGGTGCTTATTTTAATTTCCACACCATCTAATAACCGGTACTATGAAAAAGCTGATGATTATCCTGGGCCTTTGCCTGTCTGCCCTTGCCTGCCAGAAAGGCGATATTGATGCATCCACGGCCTGTTCATTCACGTATCCCCCGGGCAATGACAACCATCCTAAAGCCGCAAGACTCCGGGACATCCTGAACAAGTACAATAAACTGGGTCTTCCAGGTATATCCCTGTTGGTCCGGGATGGCTCAGGCAGCTGGATTGGAGCTGCCGGGATGGCGGATATTGAAAAGAATATTCCCTTCCAGCCTTGTACCGTAGCCAAGGTGGCCAGCATCACCAAAATGTTTACCGGCACCCTCGTCCACCTCCTGGTTGAACAACATACCTTTAAACTGGACGATAAGGTGGATGCCTTCCTCGATGAAGAAGTACTGGACAAGGTCAAAAACTGCCGCGGAGCGACGATCCGTCAACTCATGAATCATACCACTGGCATTTACGATCTGATCACCAGCGATGCCTTTTACCTCGCTTTATTAAACGATCCGGACAAAAAATGGTCAGCGGAGGAACTCATTAAATTCACTTATGGCAAGGAACCGAAATTTGAATTGGGAAAAAGTTGTTTTTATTCCAATACGAATACCCTGCTCCTCAGCATGGTGATCCAGAAAGCAACGGGCAGGACAAATCAGGACCTGCTCCGGGAAAAAATCCTGCATCCACTGGGCATGAATGACACCTACTATTATTCGCACGATGAACTGCCCCCGATCACGGCCCAGGGATATTTTGACCTTTACAACAATCAACGCATAGTCAACGTCACCAATTTTAATACCGGAAGTGGAAATGGCTACGGAGGATTTTTCTCCACGGTGCTGGACCTGCAAAAATTTATAGAACCCCTGTTGCGCACAAAAACCATTCTGACCGCCGGTTCCATGGTAGAAATGACGAATTTCATTCCGGAAGCTGATCCGGAGGACCCCGCCAACGATTTAAACCTGGGGGCCGGTTTGATGAAAAGGTATTTTAATCAACCGCTTACTTCTGACAAATATGGGTATGGACACACCGGGCGCGACCTGGGATACAGCGCCAATGCTTTTTATTTTCCCAATTACGATGTCACCTGTTGTTTTATGGTCAATTACGGAACCAATGCGGAAAGTGAATTAAGGGAAGTGTTTTTTGATTTCCAGGATGAGCTGACCGATGCTTTGTTCAATTAATCCTTATAAGATCAAACCTTATTTACCTGCCACAAGAAATCAATACTTTAGATGCAGGAAATGAATTTTCAAAATTTCCAATAACAATAAATGCATCCGCATGAAGCCGTTAGCATTGAAAAACCATTTCTTCATTCTCCTTTGGTTAATTCCGCAAATGGTCTTCGCACAAGTTGAACTGAATACAACCAAACTAACTTTATTGGAAGGTAAATTTGAAAAAGGAAGCAGAATCATTGAATTCAAACCTTCCTCACTTATAATAAAGGTAAAAATGAAAAATCTAAATCGATTTACAGAACAAGAAATTCCAGCGGAGGCCATTAAAGACATTACTATAAAATATGACTTAAGCCCTGTCAGGGGAGCAATGAGAGGATTGATGATCGGCGGGGGACTTGGCCTGCTCATCGGATCCGGATTGTATTATTCTGGACCTGTAGGAGCATTTGTCGCCTTTGCTGCTCTAGGGACAGGAATCGGACTGGGTGCAGGTGGCAAAAAAATAACCCGATTTCCAATTAATGGAAACCTAAATGAATACCAGAAGAATCTTGATGAAATGCAGAGATTACTGATATTAAAATGAATTTGCACTTCCTGTACTCCGGTATACCCGCATCCTAGAGGGCGTGAATCCACCTATCCTTTAAAAATTGACTGAAAAAAAAGTCAGCATTCAACAGCTTGAATGCTGACTACTGACTATTGACTATTGACTATTGACTACTGACTATTGACTATTGCTCAACTCCACAACCTGTCCCAACTCCGGATATTATCCCACTCCGGCGTCGGCCCGAAGAAATTGGTATTTTCCGGTGCCAGGTGTTTTTTCATCTCTTCTTCATTGAGTTCTATACCGAGGCCCGGGGTATCGGGAACGGCAGCGAAGCCCATTTCATAAAGGGGCTTGCCGTCCACCGTTTTGACCAGGTTTTGCCAATATGGGACATCGATCGAATGATTTTCCAGGCCCATGAAATTCATGCTTGCGGCTGCGCAGTGCACGTTGGCCATGAAGGATATCGGCAGTCCTGCAAAGTGCATGGCTGAAGCGACACCGCGCTCCTCCGCATAGTCTGCAATCTTTTTCGTTTCAAGCAGTCCCCCGGAGGTCGCCAGGTCGGGATGCACGATGTCCACCGATTGCGTATCGATCAATTTTATGAATTCTTCCTTGAGGTAAATATCTTCTCCCGTGCACAATGGCGTTTCGATGGCGGTTTTGATTTCTTTGAGTTGTGAAGTCAATTGCCATGGAATCATGTCTTCCAGCCAGGCCAGCCGGTATTTTTCCACAGCCCTGCCCAGGCGGATCGCGTTGTTGAGGTCGAAATGGCCATAATGGTCTGAAGCCAAAGGCACTTCATAACCCACTACTTCTCTCACTTTGGCCACGTAATTCGCCATTTCCTCCAGGCCTTTGTCTGTAAGTTGGACTTGAGTGAGCGGATGCAACATGGCTCCATAACTCATGGGATCATTGGACCACTGGCGGTTGACATCCCAGAAATTGGCATTGACGATGGTCCCGGGGATATCGCGTACCAGTTCGATTCCAAAGTCCATTTTGAGGAAAGTAAAGCCTTTTTCTTTCAGCCTGACCCGCATCCTTTCAGCAAAGGCGACGGGATCCTTGACCTGGGGTGTATCGGCATAGAGCCTGACTTTGTCGCGGTATTTGCCCCCCAGCAGTTGATACGCGGGTACGTTATAGGCCTTTCCAGCGAGGTCCCAGAGGGCCATTTCCACGGCGCATACCCCCCCGCCCTGGCGCGCGTGATAGCCAAATTGTTTGATCCGCTTGAAGATCTGTTCCACACTGCAGGGATTCATGCCTTTGATCCTGCTTTTCAGGAAAAGGGCGTATCTCCAGTCGGCCCCATCGCGCACTTCACCCAGGCCCACCAGTCCCTGGTTGGTCTCCAGCTTGATCACCGGGCAGCGGCCGCCTCCGTTCATGACCACGGCATATTTCATGTCCGTAATCTTCAGGTCGGAGGGAGCGGAAAAGCGGTTGACGCGCGAGGTTGCATGTTCAAGCGTTTCTTCCGGCCGCGCAAACATAAAACTGCCCAGGGCCAGTCCGCCCAGGGACTTCTTAAGAAATCCCCTGCGGTCATTCTGCGTTGCTTTTTCAGCCGGCTGTTCCATAGGGAGCGCATCCGGTTCGGTGTCCTTTATTCCGTGTTTTTCGAGAAATTTTTGTGAAGGAGTCATTGTAGTAATTTTTAGTTAGCAAGTTAGTAAGTTGGCAAGTTAGTAAGTTAGTTTGACGTTGAATTGTATGGTTTTCTTAACACTTTAATGAGCCCATTGATCATTTTGGAAATTTCCACCGTCAATAACAGGAGCTGGATTGATTTATGCTTCTCCAAATACCCCAGTCTTTCAGCCAGGTAGAGCATGGATTTTACTTCGCTGCAGGAAGCTCGGGCTACTGTCAAGAATTTGATGAATTCCTTGTTGGTATGGCGGTCGAAGCCCTCTGCAATATTATTGGAGACTGAAACGGCTGCCCTGTTTATCTGGCTTCTGAAATCCCAGTCCTTGATTTCGTGCAGCGTCAAATAAACTTCAACAGCAAGATCCTGACCCTTCTGCCAAGCCAGAATGTCTTCAAAACGGGATATTCTCATTAGGGTTGTATTCTCAGATAAAAATACTGTGAAGTTCTCCAATTTCACAAATTAGGAACTAAACCCCGGCTAGCCTACGAACTTGCCAACTTGCCAACTTGCCAACTTGCCAACTTGCTAACTTGCTAACTTGCTAACTACTACTCTGTCCTCAGTGACTTCACCGGATTCATCCACGCCGC
>JAKQHS010000147.1 GCA_029557915.1 Bacteroidota bacterium
CTGTTACCAGATGCGGGTGGTTTTTAAAGAGCCTCCGGCTGCATTTAAATGGTATGGTTTCCTCCTGTTCCCCCTTTTTATCAGCGCAGGTTATTTTTTGCAAAAGAGGACAAACAAGCCATCCGGTCCTGCCGCCCACAAACCCGCTGAAGAGCAGGATACCCGGTCTTCCCCAGTCGTTTTTCTGGGCCGTTTCCGTTTCAATCCATCGGATCAGACCTTGTTTTTTGAAGAGGACGGGATTCCGCTATCCGCGAAAGAATCGGAATTGCTGGCCCAGTTTGCCCAGGCTCCCAATCAACTGATCCCCAGAGATCAGTTGATGAAAACCATCTGGGAGGATCAGGGCATCATAGTTGGCCGCAGCCTGGACGTCTTTGTTTCCCGCCTGAGGAAAAAATTGTCCGCGGATCCTGCGGTGAAACTGATAGGGGTGCATGGAAAAGGGTATAAATTGTTGATTCCGGTCGAACAGGCTTAAGCGGATAAAGGCTTCCGTTTGATTTTTCACCCTCCGCGCATTGCTATTATTTTATCAAAAGGGCTTTCCGAGTGCCTTCTATTTCAAATGGAGCAATACCAATTCCGCTTTGCTTTGATCCAGGTTTGTTAATGTAGAGGCCCCTCCCGCCGGGATCCATATATTATGCCCAGCTTTCATCATTCGTTTCTGTGACACGCCATGCATATTAAAATTTATAACCCCGTTTGCGAGGCTGACCAGGAGATACCCCGTATCGGATATCGGCAGGGCTATGGAATTATCCGTCGGAAGATCAAGCCGGTACCCGGTCACCTGCAGTTCGTTAAAAAGCAATTGGAGGAAAGGACTCTGGATTACAGGGGGATTGGACTTTTGCCGGACCGCAGTGAGTTCCACGTCCATAATATGCAACCAGGAGCTGTCTGAATTCCAAACCCGGTGGATCCGTGGACTGGGGATGGGATCGTACCAGGCTTTGATCTCGTCGTAACGGACCGGGTTGACCGGCTGGCCCAGGCTTTGATTGGTGGTTAAGGTCTTGCTGAGAGAAATGAAAACCGAAGGGGTTTGGTGCAGGTGAAATTGAGTGGTGTCGTTCGGAGCCATATGGACGTCCAGGATCCGCAGATATTCATTTTCGAAAACCAGGTGATGCCTTGGTTCATCCTTAACGGCCGGCTGGGCAAAGGCATGCCGGGATAAAAACAAGGTCAGTAGAATAATATTGTATTTCTTCATTTTGTGGGTTGAGGATGAGGATGAGGCTGAGGTTGAGGTTGAGGCTGAGACTAAGGTTGAGGTTGAGACTAAGGTTGAGGTTGAGACTAAGGCTGAGTACCTCGCCCCTCGCTTCTCGTATCTCGTTTCTCGTATCTCGCTTCTCGCTTCTCGTATCTCGCTTCTCGCTTCTCGTATCTGGCATCTCACTTCTCCGCCCAATAATCCACCACCAGCACCTTATCCAGGTGCGGCCCGAGGACCTTGCCAAAAGCCTTGTGATCGGGATGGGGGAGATAGACTGCGCGGTCGGCTTCACTGGCAAAACTCAATTGAAAGCAGTGGGTAAAACCCTGGTTCAGATTTTCGGGGCTGTTGTTGGTGCCCCATTCAAAATCTTTGATCTCCTTGATTTTTGCAGGGAGGTTCCGGAAAGCCGTTTCCACCTTTTGAATGTCCGCGGCGCTGCTGGTCTCTTTAAATTTGAACAGGACGACATGACGGAGTACTTTGCCTGCAGAGGCAGTTTGCGAAAAAGCGACATCCGGCATGACAAACAAGGTTATAATTAAAAATAAAAGGGTACGCATCTTTTTTGGCGAAAGATAAGTAACTGCGGGAAAGGGGCCTCCGTCCTCCGGGATAATATTTGAGAAATCTGCCTATATTTAACTGAAGTAAGCAACCCCGAAATGCCATCCTACGAAATCGAGATCATTCTAAGCCGCCAGCTTGCAGACAGCCTTTCGATGCCGGTATTCATTACGGATACGGAAGGCAACCTGATCTATTACAATGAACCGGCCGAAGAAATCCTCGGCAAACGGTTTGAAGAATCCGGGGTGATGCCGGTGGAGGAGTGGGGTAAAATCTTCAAACCCGTGGATGAATTTAAAAACCCTCTTTCTCCTGAGGATTTGCCCCTGGTCAAGACGCTCCGGAATGTTTATCCTTATCACAAAACCTTCTGGATAGAAAGCCTGCAGGGAAAAACCCAGAAAATCTCGGTCACTTCTTTTCCCATTATTGGCAGGTCGGGCAACTTTTCGGGGGGCATAGCCATCTTCTGGAAAGACGAGAGACTATGAACATCAAACTTTGGGGCGTTCGCGGTTCCATACCCGTATCGGATCCGGATACCCGGCAATATGGCGGGCATACTTCCTGCGTCGTCGTTTCCCAAGACGGCCATTTCCTTGTCCTGGATGGTGGTTCAGGAATGCAAAAACTGAATTTCGGGCAGGAACTGACCGGTAAAAGGGTAGACATCCTGCTGACCCATTTCCACCTGGATCATCTGCAGGGGCTTGGTTTTTTTAAGTCCCTTTTTAATCCCTCCATGGAGGTCCACATCTGGGGGCCCGCCAGCAGCACCCATAGCCTGCATGCCCGGTTGAGCCGGTATCTTTCGCCCCCTTTGTTTCCGGTCCTGATCCGGGATCTTCCCTGCCAACTGCATCTGCATGAAATTGCCAACAGCGAATTTGAAATCGGGCCCTTCCGGATCCGGTCGCGATATGTGATCCATCCGGGGCCCACCGTGGGTTTCCGGATCTCCAATGGAAATGGCGCATTTGCCTATATCCCGGACCACGAACCGGCCCTTGGGTTGGCCGGTATCCTTGATGATCCGCATTGGATATCGGGCTACGACCTTGCGGCTGGAGCGGATCTGTTATACCACGATGCCCAGTATACGGATGAAGAATACCGGTATAAACAAGGCTGGGGCCATTCCGGCCTAAGCGATACCATGAAATTTGCCACCCTTTCGGGAGTAAAAAAGCTTTTGCTTGCTCATCACGACCCGGGCAGGACCGACGTGCAGATTCAGGACCTGCTCACCGAATTATTGCTCACGGGCCAATATGATTTTCCTTTTGAGATGGCCGGAGAAGGCATGGAATATAAAATTGGAACTTAAGTACCGCATGGGAATCGGTCAGGGTCAATCCACTTTTTTCATTTCCGTTTTTTCCCCATTCTGTATAAACCAGGCCCGGGTTACGCGACCCTGGGGATCAAATTCAAATTCCAAGAACCGCCCGGAGCGGTCCGTGTAAAATAAACGGGTCAGCGATTCCGCCTTTAATTCAATGGGTGGGCCGTTTTCCGTGTGCCGGAACAGGGCATTGCCTTCCCTCCGGATTTCAAGCGGGCTGCTGGCCTGGAATTTTCCGGTGTATCGATCCAGCAGATTCGGATCGAGGTAGGTTTCTTTGGGCAGATAAGGAATATAAACCGTTTTGTCAAAAAGAATGGAGGCCAGCCCGATCCCGGCCCGGTCGGCGCTGGACTGATTGTTTGAAATGACCACCACGCACAAATCGTCCTGGGGATAATAAGCCAGGTGGGCGGAAAAACCGGGTATTCCTCCATTGTGCCAGATGCGTGGACGGGTATGCAGTGAATCGATGGACAATCCGTAACCATAAGCTCCCAGGTAGGGGGTAGTCATTTTGGCCACGGAACCCGGGTAAAGTATTTTATTTGACATCAGGGCTTTTTTCCAGGTGTACAGATCCTCAACGGTCGAAAACATGGCCCCCGCACTGAAGGGCCCTTCCATAGAAATATAATCGGCATGCCGCCATCCACCGGGGGACTTCCACCCATACCCTTTTGCCCGCTTGGTCAATATGGAGTCGAGGCGGTCCATCCCGGTATTTTTTAGTCCCGCCGGCTCAATGATCCAATCCCGGAGAAAGTCCTGGAATGTTTGACCGGATGCTTTTTCAACAATCAGGCCCAAGAGGTAATACCCTGAATTGCTGTATGCCCACCGGCTGCCGGGGGAGAAATCCAGCGGTTTGTTTTTAAATATTGCCACCATAGAATCATGTGATAGCGGCAGGACGGCTTTTGGCCAGAATTCAGGAAGGCTGGTATAATTTTTAATCCCCGAGCTATGGTTCAGCAGCATGTGAATGGTGATGCTGTCCCCATAAGGATAATCCGGGAAATATTGACTCAGTGGATCGCTCACCTTGAGTTTGCCTTCCTCTTCCAGTTTGAGGATGCAGGCTGCAGTAAATTGTTTGGTCACCGAACCAATGCGGTATTTGGTATCCGGGGTATTGGGCACATTCCATTCCCGGTCGGCCAGTCCGAAGGCTTTGTGATAGACTTTTTCCCCTTTATGCATCACCAGGACGGTGCCGCTGAAGCCCTCCACTTCGTATTTTGCCTGCATCAGTTGATCCAAGCGGGCTGAATAATGTTTCTGGGAATGAAGGGCCAGGGGGATAAGCAGGGCAATGAAATATTTCATCATGATTTCTGGAGCATTTCATCAAATTTCAACATTTGAAACGTCAAATGCGGAATAAGTTTATTTTCCGGTCATCTGCCTGTCTATAAATTCAAAGCTGGCTTCATAAACCTTCAGCCAGCTTTTATGCAGCAAAAAACCATGCACTTCATCAGGCAGGACCAGGGATTCGGTATGAACGCCCTGTGTACGGAGCTGTTGGATCATATTGACCGTTTCACTGAAAGGTACATTGCGGTCATCGTCGCCGTGAATAAACAGCACAGGCCGGATCCAGCTTTTGACGTAGTGCACAGGTGAAGATTCAAGAGCGATCTTCGCGATGGCGGGAAATTTGGCGGCATCGTACCAGGGGGCAAAAGTTGGGATCTCGTCATTCCAGTTGTGCACGCCATGGATATCCACCCCGCAGGCAAAATGCTGGGAAGCCTGTGAAAGGCCATGTGCCGTGAGGTAACCCCCATAACTGCCGCCCCAGAGGGATATCTTATTCATGATGACATCGGTCCGGTTTCGGAGGAAATGGCCCGCAGCGATCAGGTCGCGGACTTCGGTCGCCCCTCCGGCGCCATAGTTGAGGGCCTCTCGAAAATCAAGGCCATATCCGATCCCGCTCCGGTAATTCAGGGAAAGGACGATATAACCCCGCGAAGCAAAATACTGGTTGAGAGCATAGGCATTGGAATAATACTGGCTGTAATGAAATCCCACGAGCATCTGCCTCCTCGACCCGCCATGGAGGAAAATCAGGGCGGGATACTTCAATCCGGGGTGATAACCCGGGGGCAAAAAGAGATCTCCGCTGACCATCATCCCATCGGTAGATTTGATTTTTACCAATTTGGGCTCAACCAGGGCGGAAGGGAAATCCGCTGGAAACCTTTCGGCAGCCAGGTCCTGTCTTGCCGGGCCTTTAAGCACCGCAGGCCAGGCCGGCCGTTTTGCAGAAGATTGCAAGAAGGCTAAACCGGATGATATGGGTACGGGTGACCATTCTATGCCCATGCCCGGAGTGATACAAAACGGTTTACCATCGGGCAAATCCATCTTCCAGATATGGCGCCTTTCGGGATCGTCGATATTGGTCGTATAATACAGGGTCTTCCGGTCAGGGCTAAGGCAAACATTTTCAATCTCCCCTTTGCCCGGGGTGAGCAGGGAAACGGATTGTTTGCCGATATCCAGAGTATACAGGAGTTGCCATCCGGTTTTTTCATAAGGAAAGAGCATCTGGTTTTCATCGAGCCACCAGAGCGGATTTTCAACGACGGGAATTTCATTGGTAAAGGCACTGCCCCTCCCTTCATCGGCCTTCCATACCTCACTATCTGTTCCGGAGCCCAAATCGAATACCCGGATGCTCCAGGGATTGGAAGTCCTGACCGCGGTAAAGGGAGGAATTTTATTGATATGAGGGACCCGGATATATGCCAACTGCCCTCCGTCCGGGGACCAGGCCGGATACTGATCACGATCCACGCCGGCCTTTACAAAGTACACCGACCGGATACTGAAATCATATATCCCTACAAAAGAATGATCGCCCCGGTGGCTCACGAAAGCCAGTTTATTTCCATCCGGGGACCATCTGAGTTGAGCCATGGTACCGCGGGATTGAAATAGTTTTTGAACCGGTTTTGCCGTATCGTTTAAATCAGAAATCCAGACTTCCCCGCGGTGGAGAAAAACCAATTGCCTGCCATCCGGGGATATGGATGGGCTGGTGCCCGGCCCTATATTCCGGAGATGGCTCCCATCCCGGTCCATGATCCAAATACTTTGCCCGGTTGGTACTTGAAGGAAGGCGGGATTGGCGGCCTCGCCCCGACTGTTGGCAGCATTACCCCGGACAAAAGCAATCCTTTGCCCGTCGGTACTTATGTTCAATTGACCCAGTTCCAATCCTTCGTCCCCGGTGTAAGACGTCACGGGCCGGCTTTGATCAAAAGGGGATTCAGAAACAAAAATATTCCGTTCACCCCGGTCATTAAATACCCAGGCCAGGGTATGGCCATTACCTGAAGCCTTAAGTTCTGTTGGAAAGGGGGGAGACAGTACATTCTGGATCGAAAACTGGGCTTTGAGAGCCGGGGCTAAAGTAGAGAGCAGAAGGAGAATACATTTTTTCATCGAGCCGGATTTTAGGGCATTGGGAAATAAAGATAGGTTATGGTACTTTATCACTAAATCATTTAAATTCAAGCCATGATGGGTATATGGAAATTAATGGTCGTCCTGGCTTTTCTGATCCCGGGAAGCCCCGCACAGACGCCGGTGAAGCCAGTAGTGCAGGATCAATTGAAGGCTGCAAGTTCAGCCCAAATACATGGTTACCTCGGCCGCAGGCTCGATTCATCTTATGAAAACAGGATCCTGGCCCAGGACCCCGATCGCCTGGTCGCTCCCTTCAGAAAACGCACCGAAACCAGTTGCTGGCAATCGGAATTCTGGGGAAAATGGTTTACCTCCGCGGTGCTGGCCTACCGGTATCGGCCTGAAGCACGACTTAAAACAGTCCTGGATAAAGCCGTTGAAAGCCTGCTTGCGACTCAAAGCCCGGATGGTTATATCGGCAACTATGCACCGGACCGCCACCTTCAGAGCTGGGATATCTGGGGTCGGAAATATTGTATGCTCGGACTCCTTTCCTATTACGATCTGACCGCAGATAAAAAAGCACTGGATGCGACAGGCCGGCTGGCCAATCACCTCATGATGGAACTCAAACAAAAGCAGGTCAGCATAGTCCGCCTGGGCAATCATCGCGGCATGGCCGCCACCTCCATCCTCGAGCCCATCTGCCTGCTTTATGCCCGTACGGGAAACAAACAATATCTTGATTTTGCCAGGGAAATCGTAAACCAGTGGGAAAGTCCGGATGGCCCGCAACTGATATCCAAGGCCGGAGTGGACGTGGCTTCCCGGTTTCCAAAACCGCAAAAAAACTGGTATGGCTGGGAACAAGGCCAAAAAGCCTACGAAATGATGTCCTGTTATGAAGGGCTCCTGGAATTGTACCGCCTGACCGGAGAAGCAAAATACCTCCAGGCCGTCGAGTCGACCTGGGATAATATAAAGGAGACGGAGATCAATATCGCGGGCTCCGGTTCTTCCGTGGAATGTTGGTTTCATGGACGTGAACACCAGTCCGAACCGGTGTACCATTACCAGGAAACCTGTGTGACCGCCACCTGGATCAGGCTGAGCCAGCAATTGTTGCGCCTGACCGGGCAGGCAAAATATGCAGATGCCATTGAACAAAGTTATTACAATGCATTGCTGGGCGCCCTGAAACCAGATGGGTCGGACTGGGCCAAATACACCCCTCTTTCCGGTCAGCGACTGGAAGGGAGCGAACAATGCGGCATGGGCCTCAACTGCTGCAATGCCAGTGGCCCAAGGGCCTTGTACACCCTTCCGCTCACCGCGGTGATGGAAGATGAGTCCGGCATTCAGGTCAACTTTTTTACAGCAGGTTCATACCGTCTGAAGACTCCGAATGGAAAACAAATCAAAGTCCTGCAGGAAACCGACTATCCGGCCTCGGGAATTATAAAGCTCATTCTGGAAATGGAACAACCGGAAGAATTTTCTTTGAAAATCAGGATACCCGGTTGGACCAGCAGGATGAAATTTAAGGTCAATGAGGAGGACCGTATGGAGGGAAAGGCCGGAAGTCTTTTTGAAATCGGACGCAGGTGGCGAAACGGGGATCTCGTTTATCTGGAAACCGATTTGAGGGGTCGGATCCATAATTCCGGTGCAGGCCATCGGCACGAGGCGATTACCTGGGGCCCCCTGGTCCTGGCAAGGGATGGCCGGCTCCCTGGCCCATCCCTGGAATCCATTCTGACCCCGGTGGGGGATTCCACCGGTTATATTCAGTTGGAGAAAGTAAGTCCATCAAATCAGGAGATCTGGATGCAATTCAAAGCGGCCTTTCTACCCGAATCCTACGCGGAAGGAGGCCCTGAACCCATAGCCGTCCATCTTTGCGATTATGCTTCGGCCGGCAACAGCGGGGAAGGCCTTCCATTTTTCAAAACCTGGTTGCCCCAGTTTTTTGATCCAAGAAAATGAATATTAGGATATGATTCAATCATTTATACCCGTAATTTTACGAACACTTTGTTGATCAGTCCCTTTTTGTTTATTCACGAATATAAAATCTGTTATGAATAAAAAACTAACCAATGCATCCAGGAGGAACTTTATCAGGCTTTCCGGTTCAACCCTGGCAGCAAGCACCATGGGCTTTAATGTAATAGCCAATCCTTATCCCAAGCATCAGTTCAGCGCCGAAACCCTCAAGGTCGGTATCATTGGCTGCGGTGGCCGTGGCACGGGCGCCGCTTTGCAGGCCGTCCGGGGGGATAAAAACATTGTATTGACCGCGATGGCGGATGTCTTTGAAGACAAATTGGAGATCGCCTACAATTCGCTGATGGAAGAAGCTCCGGATAAAATCAAGGTGCCGGCCAATCAGAAATTCCTGGGCTTCGACGCTTATAAAAAAGTAATCGAATCCGACGTAGACATCATCATTTCAGGCACTCCCCCGAATTTCAGACCTGCCCACCTGGAGGCGGCGATCAATGCAGGCAAACATGTATTTTTTGAAAAACCCGTAGCCGTGGACGCAGCCGGTATCCGGAAAGTCATCGAAGTGGCTAAAAAAGCCAAGGAGAAAAAACTGGGCTTCATGTCGGGTTTTTGCTGGCGTTACGACTTTCCTAAACGCGAAACCTTTCAGCGGGTATTGGATGGCGAAATCGGGGATGTCCTCTCCATCTATAATACGTACAATACCGGTGCCGGAGGCTGGCGGGAGATCAAACCGAGCTGGGGAAAATTCAAAAAAGAACTGCGCAACTGGGTGTATTATACCTGGATGTCCGGTGATCATATCGTGGAACAGGCCGTCCACAGCCTGGACCTCATGTCCTGGGCCAAAGGGGACGTACTTCCTATCAAAGCATCCGGAACCGGGGGTAGGCAGAGCCGGATCGAACCCGAGTTTGGCAATATTTTCGATCATTTTGCCATTACCTATGAATATCCCGATGGCAGCAGGGGCTTCCATCACAGCAGGCAACAGAAAGGGACAAGTGGCGCTTACGGTATTGAATTGCTGGGCACCAAAGGCCGTTGCGACATCAATGTCTGGAATCGTCACGAGATCAAAGGGAAACAAAGCTGGAGTTGGGAGAAGACCCATACGGAAAAGGATAAAAACAATATGTACCAGACCGAGCACGACGAATTGATGGCATCCATCCGGAAAGGGGACCCCATCAATGACGGCATCCGCAGCGCCCACAGCACCATGCTGGCCATCTGGGGCCGCATGGTCGCTTATACCGGCAAAGACCTCACCTGGGACGAAGCGCTGAATTCGCAAGAAATGCTGACTCCCCACATCGATGAATACAACTGGGACCTGGACTGGAAGATCAAGGAGGTGGCCCGTCCCGGAGTAACCCCGTTTACATAATAGGCCCTGACAGCCTTTTTGTTCTATTTTATTCAACGACCGTTTCGATCCCGGAACATAAACAGAATTTTATGTCAAAATTAAAACGCAGGGAGTTTGTGAAGTACAGCACCCTGGCCTCAGCCTCCATGGTTTTGCCTTTAAATATTCCTTACGGACCAGGCCAGCCCCTTACTAAAAAAAGCCTCAAATACGGCATGATCAAGGAAGGCGCCACCGTACTGGAAAAATTCAAGCTGATTAAGGATCTGGGTTTTGACGGGGTGGAGTTGGACAGTCCGAACCCGCTGCAGGAAAAAGAAATCCTGGATGCCCGGGATAAGACGGGCCTTGAGATTCCCGGCGTGGTCAACTCCCTGCACTGGAATTCGCCCCTGTCCGATCCCGATCCGGCCGTGCGCGGCAAATGCGTGGAATCGATGAAAACGTCATTGAGGGATTGTAAAAAATACGGGGGCACCACGGTGCTGTTGGTTCCTGCCGTGGTCAATGAAAAGGTATCCTATGCCGAAGCCTATGAAAGGTCCCAGGCGGAGATCCGGAAAATCCTGCCTTTTGCAGAAGAAACGGGCATTAAAATCGCCCTCGAAAATGTCTGGAACAATTTTCTGCTGAGCCCCCTGGAAGCCACGCGGTACATCGATGAATTCAATCATCCCATGATCGGATGGTATTTCGATGTGGGCAATATTGTGAGGTACGGCTGGCCGGAACACTGGATCCGCACCCTGGGCAAACGGATCCTCAAGGTGGATATCAAAGATTACAGCCGTAAAAAAGCTTCCGATGAAGGGATATGGAAAGGCTTTGACGCCGAACTCGGGGAGGGCGATGCCAACTGGGCGGCGGTGAATAAAGCACTCCGGGAAGTAGGTTACCAGGGTTGGGGTTCGGCCGAGGTGAATGGCGGAGACCGGCTGAGGCTGAAAGAAATATCAGACCGGATGGACCGTTGTTATGCCATGTAAACCCAATCGATTCTTTTAAAATACACCCATGAAGGCTTCAAGATTCTGGATGACAATCCTGCCGGCCTGTTTGTTGTTCATTCAATGTAAAAACAACAGGAATGAAGATGCAATCGATATGGACCGTGTCTTTGCCTGGTGCATCGTGCCTTTTGACTCCATGCAGCGGACCCCGCAGCAGCGCATAGAAATGCTCAAGGAACTCGGTATTAAAAAATACGCTTACGACTGGAGGGATAGGCATTTGGAAGAAATGGTGCACGAATGGCAACTGGCCCGGGAAAACCTGATTGAAGTCAGCGCAGTCTGGCTTTGGCTCGATGAAAGGACGGACACGATTGGAAAACTCAGTCCGGCCAATGAAAGGCTTTTCGCCAACCTGGATTCCGCCGGCCTGCATACGGACCTCTGGCTGAGCTTTAATGCGAATTATTTTGACAGCCTTACCCAGGACCAGGCCCTGGCCAAAGGCATCGCCATCGTGGACTATATTGCCAGTCGTGCAAAGTCCCTGGGCTGTAAACTGGTCCTTTACAATCACGGGGACTGGTTTGGGGAACCCGAAAACCAGGTACAGATCATCCGGGCCTTGCCCGGGCAAGATATCGGCATCGTATACAGTTTTCACCATGTCCACCATCAGCTTGACCGCTATAACTCGCTTTTGGATACCATGCTCCCCTACCTCAAAGCGGTCAACCTGAACGGCATGCGCCGAAATGGACCCAAGATCTTACCTCTCAACGAAGGCGATGAAGAACAGGCCATGATCCGGACTCTGCTGGCCAAAGGCTATACCGGGCCACTGGGTATCCTGGGTCATGTGGAAGAAGCCGATGTAAAACAGGTATTGGAAAAAAACAAGACAGGTCTTGAGGCAATATTGACCGGTATTGCCAAAAGGGAATAAATAATGCAGCCGGGCATTCACTACGGGCGCCGGGATCCCTGGTGAACATCGTCCTATACAGTCCACTCCGATCGCTTTTGATTTTCAAGCGGGTATAACCATACCAAGGCCCTACCATTCCTTCAGTCATATTAAGTGCTGATGTCTATCAGGACAAAGGACTGGCCCTGAGGGTAATTTTGATAGAAAAGGAGGAAAAATGTTTTCTTCGAGATCGAATAAATCGATTGAATTAATTGATGGATTCTTTAACGGGGTGGATCAAAGTCTGCTGATCTTTAAAGAAGGCGTCAAAAATTATCTCCACCAGAATACCGCGAGTTTTGCCAATAATCTGCAGGAGCTCGCGAAACTGGAAGCGGAATCCGACCTGATCCGGCGAAAAATCGAAGAAACCCTTTATACCCAGTCCCTCATGCCCCAGTTAAGGGGCGATATCTGGCGCCTGCTGGAAGAACTGGATAACCTGATCGACCTCTCTAAAAAGAACTTGTTCCAGTTTGATGTGGAAAATCCCCTGATCCCGGAGGAACTGGTTTTGGACTTTATTAAACTCACCCAGCTTTCGTTGTCGGCTGCGGAAGCCGTCATCCCGGCGGCCAAATCCTATTTCAACCAGCCGGCCGCAGTAAGTGAAAAAATCCACCGGGTTTATTTCTATGAGAAAGAAACAGATGTTTTCGCGGATGTGGTCAGGAGAAAGATTTTTAAGGAGATGCCGGCCCTGGGGCTCAGTGAAAAGTTCCACCTGAGATATTTCACCCTGCACATAGAAACTATTTCGGATACGGCGGAAAAGGTAGCTGATCTTTTAACCATTATGGCCATTAAAAGGATTGTCTGACTATGATCTTCTTATTCCTGGCAAGCGGTTTGTTTTTAGGGTGGTCCCTCGGGGCCAACGACGCGGGGAATGTATTCGGAACAGCCGTGGGCACCGGCATGATCAAGTTCAGGAAAGCGGCAATCGTTGCCGGTCTTTTTGTCATTTTGGGGGCCACTCTGCAAGGAGCCGGGGCCACGAGGACCCTTTCCCAATTGGGGTCGGTGAATGCCTTGGGCGGCGCTTTTACCGTTGCACTTTGCGCGGCAACGGTAGTAGCGTGGATGACATATAAAAATCTGCCGGTCTCCACAAGCCAGGCCATTGTGGGCGCCATCATCGGCTGGTGTTTTTTTACCACAAGCCCGGTGGATTATACAACTCTGGTCGTGATCATGACTTCCTGGTTGACCGGACCTGTTTTGGGAGCGGTATTCGCCGCTCTCCTGTACTTGCTGATGCGGACGTATATCCGGAAATCAAGAGTCCATGTGATCAAACTTGACGGCCGTATCCGCGTGGGCCTGTTGGTGGCCGGTGCATTTGGCGCTTACAGTCTTGGGGCAAACAATATTGCCAATGTGATGGGGGTGTTTGTAAATGCTTCCAATTATACGGTTCAAATCGGGAATCTGATCATTCCTTCCGAGCAGGTCCTGTTTTTTGCAGGGGGTTTGGCGATTGCCGCAGGGATACTCACTTACAGCAAAAGAGTGATGCTTACCTTAGGAAAAGGAGTCCTCGAACTCACTCCGGAGACCGCACTGGTCGTCGTCCTGTCCCAGGCCCTGGTGCTTTTCCTGTTTTCTTCGTCTGCACTGTCTGCCTTCGTGGTGCGCATGGGCCTTCCGCCAATCCCCCTGGTTCCGGTATCGAGCACCCAGGTCATTGTGGGATCCCTCATAGGCATTGGCATGGTCAAGGGAGTGCAGGAAATCCGCTTCAAACTGCTGGGCAGCATTTTCGGGGGTTGGTTGCTGACCCCGTTCTTCGCAGGCGGCCTGACTTTTATCAGTCTGTATGTTATCAGCAATGTATTTGAAATCCCTGTGATGAGCCGGCAACAGGCTGTGAATGCGCCGCAAGATCTTCCGGTCCACTTCCATTTCCCGGCTTATCCCATGGTTTTATGGCTCTTTTTGGCCCTCCTGGTTGTGGCTCTGTTTGCGGGGGGATGGTATTTCAGAACGGCCGGACAAGGGGTCCGGTCCCGGTATCCATTGGGGCAATGGGACGGAAATAATGGATATCGCCCTTTGTCCGGGGAGTTTTTGGGAGCAGAGGGTATACCTGGAAAAGCGATAATCAAACCGGAACCCGGGCTATCCGATACCAATCGGAATGCAGTGGTCAAACATGCTCTCCATCTTTCCGACGAACGCCGTTTTCTGGAATCCATGAGGGATTCCCTGGAACAAGCCCAGCGGGAGCCGGAACTGCAAAAAAAGAATGAACGAATCCAGGGGATGCTCACCGCACTTCATCAAAAAATGAATGACTCGGCAGAAATCCGCCGGTTTTACATGGAATTGGAAACGGCGATCGGGCCGCTCCCTTCGAAACTAACGGCAGCCGGTTCTCATCTGACGGTACAGGAAAAAAAACTGGCCCTGTTGCTCCGGCTTGGCCTTTCCAGCAAAGACATCGCCCCCCTTCTTGGGATTTCTCACAAAAGTGTGGACATCGCCAGGTATCGGTTGAGGAAAAAATTAGACCTCAGGAAAGAAGACAATTTAATTCAATACATCAATACGGTTTAACCATAAATTATTAATTATGAAAACAACAGCAATTACTGCGGCATTAGCCTTCCTGATACAAATTGCTTTTGCCCAGGACACCAGCAGGCAGGACCGGTTTAACCAGTACGGCCAGATGGTGAGCAGATCGCCCCTGGATGTGGAAAACCGGAACGGCATTCTGGTTTTCGAATCGGCGGACCAGGATTACCGGCTCTGGTTCGACATCCGGGTACAGGTGGATGGACACTATTTTCCGGATAAGACCTTAAACGCCATTGGAAACGGCACCTCCATCCGGCGGGCAAGGTTCGCAGTCAAAACCAACCTTACCCGGAACTGGTACGGTGAGCTTGACCTTGATTTCTCCAACGCGGTACTGGAATTGAAAGACGCCTATCTCATGTACGATTTTCGCAACGGACTGGCCGTCCGGGCAGGAAATTTCAAAGAACGGTTTTCCATGCTGCAGAACACCTCTTCACGAAATGTCAATTTCCAGGAAAGGAGCATGGCCGTGGAAGCTTTTACCCCTTCCAGGCATATTGGACTTGAGGGCTCCTACAGCGGAAAATATTTTATGACCGCCGCCGGCGTCTTTTTCCAGGAGGTGGATGACGCCGAACTGAGAACCTTCGTGGAAGACAACAATAAAGACTATGGCAGGGATGAAGGGATCTCCCTCACGGAAAAATTGGTCTTGCAGCCCTTTGGGGATGCAGCGGATTACGGAGTTCACCTTGCGGTGGCCCACTCCTACAGGCAGCCTAAAACCAGTGTGGAGGTAGCCGAATGGGGAGGATTGAGATACAGCACCCGTTCCCTGAGCAATGTCAACCGGAAAAAATACCTGGATACCGATATCATCCCGGATGTGAAATACAGCAGCATAAACAATTTTGAGTTTGCCGCTTTTCACCGGGGTTTGGTCTTCCAGACGGAATACCTGACCAGCCGCGTACATCGTGAAAGCGATCTCGCCAAACTCGATTTTGGAGGGTTCTATGCACAGGCTGGCTGGCTGCTTTTCGGAGGGCGGCAATATTACAACAAGCTCGAAGGGGAGTTTGGCCAACCCTACAGGGGTCAGAAATGGGGGGATGTCGAATTGACCTTCCGCTACGATAATATCGATATGAACGACAAGGATATCTACGGCGGAGCCGCCGAAGCCTATACGGCAGGGATCAATTTTTATGCGGCAAAGAACATACGACTCATGATGAATTACAGCTACGTCAATCACGACCGGTATGCCAGCGGCAAGGGTAAACTATTTGTGGGTCATGACCTGACGGGAGCCCTTACCAAAGATCCCAGACAGGTCGCAGACCCGAAGGGCAAAGCTGGCGATGATTTCGGCATGCTGGGCGTCCGTTTTGAAATTAACTTTTAACCACAATCTAAAACTCATTCCTATGAAACGGAAATATTTGATATGGAGCGTATTTGCACTTCTTCTCTTTGCCAGTTCCTGTGT
>JAKQHS010000179.1 GCA_029557915.1 Bacteroidota bacterium
AGTGACAACCACTCGCGGCCCACGAGGATTCACAAGCTTCGCTAAGTGATTGCCACTTACTACGCGCAGGGCTGCGCAAAGTGACAACCACTCGCCGCACACGAGGATTCACAAGCTTCGCTAAGTGATTGCCACTTGCTACGCGCGAGACTGCGCAAAGTGACAACCACTCGCGTCGCGCTTGGCACTTATTGCGCACACAGCGGCGCAAAGGAAAGGGAAAGAAAGATGGATTGAACAATGGCAGCGCTAAGTGATTGCCACTTACTAAGCGCGAGGCTGCGCAAAGTGACAACCACTCGCGGCCCACGAGGATTCACAAGCTTCGCTAAGTGATTGCCACTTGCTACGCGCGAGGCTGCGCAAAGTGACAACCGCTCGCTGCCCACGCAGGACTCACTGGCTGCGCTCAGGGCTTGCGCGAAGGGACAACCACTCCCGGTCCGCTTGTTTCCTTCAAAGCCTGTTCTTCTTTCCGGATCCGGGTGTCCAGGAAAAATGTGCCGGAAGGAATTAACGACGCCATAAAAGCCGCAAAGACCTTTCGGAATTCCCATTTCTGCACCATCCAGACCTCCAGCAGGGCAAAGCCAAAGCCAACGAATAAAACTCCATGGATCCATCCGGATATTTTAACCGCCACCGGCAAGCCGGCCAGGTATTTCAAAGGCATTGCCACTCCCAGGAGTAAGAGGTAGGAGACCCCTTCCACATTGCCGGTTATTCTGAGTCTGGATAAAGGAGTTTTCATGTTTTTGGAATAAAGGCGCAAAGGTAAAGGGAAAGGAAGACGGATTGAACAATAATTCGTAAACCGATTGACAGTGCTAAGTGATTGCCACTTACTAAACGCGAGGCTGCGCAAAGTGACAACCACTCGCTGCACACGAGGATTCACTTCGCTAAGTGATTGCCACTTGCTACGCGCGAGGCTGCGCAAAGTGACAACCACTCGCTGCCCACGAGGATTCACAAGCTTCGCTAAGTGATTGCCACTTTCTACGCGCGAGGCTGCGCAAAGTGACAACCACTCGCGGCCCACGAGGATTCACAAGCTTTGCTAAGTGATTGCCACTTACTACGCGAGAGGCTGTGCAAAGGGACATCCACTCGCGTCGCGCTCTTGCTCACTTACTAACTTTCTAACTTGCTAACTCATTTTCCCCCATCCCATAAATGCCCAGGGGCAGCCTCAATCTGCTTTCAGAGAAAATAATCAATTCGTTCGCCGCAAGCTTCCAGGATGGAAAATGCAATTCGAGCAACTGGCGGGCGATCTCCGCGGAAAAACCCATGGAATACATATTCAGCAGGATCAGGCGGCCACCGGGGCCGAGCAGTTTCGCGCAGGCGGCAAGCAAATCGTCCAGTTGGTCGGCCAGCATCCATTTTTCGCCTGCCGGGCCCCGGCCATAAGCAGGGGGGTCCAGGAGAACAGCATCATAATTATTGCCCCTGCGCACCTCCCTTTGCACGAACCGGGAGACGTCCTCCACGACCCACCGGATATCCGCAAGTCCGCTTTTCTCCATATTCCGCCTTGCCCAGGAAATCATATTGGGCACGGCATCGACATGGACGACATCGGCGCCTGCCTGTTTCGCCACCAGGCTGGCCACCCCGGTATAAGCGAAGAGATTGAGGACTTTCGGCCGATCGAGCTTTTTCAGGATCTCAGCCAGTTTTTGCCAGTTGGCTCTTTGTTCAGGGAAAATGCCTACATGGCCGAAAGCGGTGCATTGAAGTTGGACCTGGACCTGGTCATACCGGATCCACCAGGGCTCCAGGGCCCTTCCCTTGTATTTCCAGCCCCCTTCCTTTTCCTGGGAGGAACGCGTATAAAAAGCATCCCATTGGTCCCAACGAGCGGGACCGGCCTGTTTGGCCCAGATGGCCTGGGGTTCAGGACGCCGAAGGATATAAGGGCCAAACCGTTCCAGTTTTTCCTGTCCCCCGCAATCGATCAGTGAATAATCCGGCCAGTCCATAATTGGGATCCCCGGATGCAAGGTAGGACAAATTTTTTCTATGCAATTTTCGGGCAAGAGGAAGGGGTGCATGACAATCCCGCACATGCATGAGCAGATCTTTTTAGCTTGATAACAAGACCTGGGCTTCACCCAAACATGGCACAGGCTGTGTCGGGACACAGATCCCGGAGGGATTTCATACGGGTAGCATAAAATTTTGGGATTTAATATCGTCCCGGATGGGACGATATATCCTGCTCTTAAATGCTACCCGTATGAAGTGCCTAAAGGCACCATTTGAGATCGCGATTTATACGAAACAATATCATTCTATGTTTTCTGGAACGAAGTCCGAATGGGAGGATGGGCCGAAGCTAAGCTTCGTCCCAACATGATCCCGGAGGGATTTCATACGGGTAGCATAAAATTTTGGGATTTGATATCGTCCCGGATGGGACGAAATATCCTGCTCTTAAAAGCTACCCGTATGAAGTGCCTAAAGGCACAATGTTGGATCGCGGTTTTTCCGAATCAATATCATTCTATGTTTTCTGAGTCGAAGTCCGAATGGGGGGGCCGAAGCTAAGCTTCGTCCAAACATGGGTGCCCTTCGCTTCGCTGTGTCGTTGTGGGCAACCCATAGTGTCCTAGTGGGAAACCTCACACCCCTTCACCCTGAACACTTCTTTATCTTTGCAGTCCAATGCTCAAATCACTGGATGCGGAAGAATGGCTGCAGCAGGAGTCCGCGGTCATTTTCGACGTCCGCTCCCCTGCTGAATTTGCTCGCGGACATGTCCCCGGAGCCTTCTCCCTTCCCCTGTTGGAAGATGAGGAAAGGGCGGCCGTAGGCACCGCTTATAAACAAGCCGGGAAAGAAGAAGCTTATTCCCTGGCCCTTAACCTGGCCGGACCCCGGATCAAAGACCTGGTATCCAGGGCAAGGCGGCTTGCTCCGGGGCCCAGGGTAAACATCCATTGCTGGAGAGGGGGCATGCGCAGCGGAAGCATGGCCTGGCTGCTCCATGCCATGGGTTTTGAAGAAGTAAACGTACTGCACAGAGGATATAAAGCTTACCGGCAATGGGTCCTTTCCCGGTTTGAACCGGACTATCCGGTCATGGTGCTGGGAGGGAGGACCGGCAGCGCCAAGACGGAAGTTTTAAAACAACTGGCCACCCGGAATGAAAAAGTCATTGACCTCGAAAAACTGGCCCATCACAAAGGCTCTGCTTTTGGCTGGATCGGGGAGGCGCCCCAGCCTACCCAGGAACAATTCGAAAATGACCTGGCCGGAGAGCTGAACCTGGCCCGGGAGAGCCCTGTGCTATGGCTGGAAGATGAAAGCGAACACATCGGCAGGGTCAGGATACCCCGGCCTCTGTTTTTACAGATCCGGAAGGCCCCGGTTTTTTTTATTGATATTCCCAAATCGGTCCGGGTGCCCCATCTCGTCCATACCTACGCGCGGTATGGCGATGAAAAACTGGAACAAAGTATTTTAAAAATCGCCAAAAGGCTGGGTGGCCTGAATACTAAACTTGCCCTGGAAGCTTTAAAGCGGCAGGATTACGAGCGGGTCGCGGACCTGGCCCTGGACTATTACGACAAAACCTATGATACCGGTACTGGTCACCGGGACCCCTCCACCGTCATAAGGATTCATACGGAAACGATCGACCCGGTTCACAATGCCGGCCTGGTGCTGGAATACAAACACAAACCTCTTCATGGAATCAGTAAGACTTACGCAGTATAGTCACGGCGCAGGTTGCGGATGCAAAATCTCTCCCAAAAACCTCGAAGTCATATTAAAATCATCGGGTACCGAGGCCCCCGATCCCAGGCTCCTGGTAGGATACGACTCCCGGGACGATGCCGCCGTTTACGATATCGGGCATGGGCTGGCGACCATCAGTACGACGGATTTTTTTATGCCCATCGTGGATGACGCGTTTGACTTCGGCAGGATCGCCGCCACCAATGCCATCAGTGATGTCTATGCCATGGGTGGTAAACCGATCATGGCCATTTCCGTGCTCGGCTGGCCGGTGAATAAGATCCCGCCGGAGATAGCCCGCGAAGTGGTGGAAGGAGGCCGCGAAGTGTGCCGGAATGCAGGGATCCCCCTGGCCGGAGGGCACAGCATTGACAGTCCCGAACCCATATTCGGGCTTGCCGTAACCGGGCTGATCCAAAAATCAAAAATAAAACGAAACGACCAGGCCCGTCCCGGCGACCTTCTCTTCCTGACCAAAGCCCTGGGCACCGGCATCCTCAGCACGGCACAGAAAAAAGGGATCCTCGAGGCCGAAGATCAAAAAATGATGATCGATACCATGTGCACGCTCAACCGGGTAGGCACGGATTTGGCGGAACTGGAAGGGGTGCATTCCATGACTGATGTCACCGGTTTCGGCTTGTTGGGCCATCTGCTGGAAATGGCGAGGGGAAGCGGCCTGACGGCGCATGTGGATACACAAAGGATCCGGCTGCTGCCCAATGTAAGAAACTACCTTGAAGCATCCAGTCACCCGGGGGGAACTGCCCGGAACTGGGAGAGTTATGGCCATGAGGTCGGCCCGGTGGATGAATTCTGGCGACTGGTGCTGGCCGATCCGCAGACCAGCGGCGGACTGTTGATTGCCGTGCATCCGGCTTCCGCCGCGGAAGTGGCGGACCTCCTTAATCGGCACGGGCTATATTGCCATCCTGTGGGTAAAATGGAAATGGAAACGGAAGGTGAAAAACGTATTTGGATTGACTCGAAGGATATCTTCCTTCCCTCCTTCTAACTTGCCAACTTGCCAACTTGCTGACTTGCTGACTAACGAACTGTTCATGGCTTCCCCAATTTCCTATAGGCGATCCAGGTGCTCAATAAAATCAAAACAGCACCAAGTAAAAAAGCCGAACCCGGGAAGTACAGCCAGGCATCTTTCCTCGTAAAATAATAAAAAACATAAGTCATCAGGAGCGGACCGATGATGGACGTCAGGCTCATCAGGCTGGTGAGGGCGCCCTGCAATTCGCCCTGAGCATTCCGGGGTACCTGACCCGATATGATCGACTGCAAAGCCGGCCCTGCAATACCGCCGAGACAATAGGGGATACTGAACACAAACATCATCCAGCTCCTGGTGGCAAAGGCAAACAAAACAAGGCCCAGGGTATAAAACAGCAATCCGAGATAAAGGCTCCGCCTGGGGCCGAATGTTGGAATGGTATAGCGAATCAGGACCGCCTGGACCAAGGCGATCAGGAGGCCAACAAATCCAAGGGAATAACCCACCGTGGCCTCATTCCAGTGAAAGGCATACATATTGAAATAGGTCCAGGTGCTCTGGACGGAATGGGCCGCGATATAAATAAACACCAGGGAACCCACCAGCCCAAATACCGTGGGATACTTCTTAAGCTGGACCAGGGACCCGGCCGGATTGGCCCTCCGGATATCGAATGGGCGCCGGTGTTGTTCGTCCAGCGATTCCGGGAGGATGAAATAACCATATAACCAATTGATAAAAGTCAGGCCCGCGGAGACCATGAAGGGAAGCCGGGTCCCGATATTTCCCAGAATACCTCCCAGGGTAGGTCCGATAATAAATCCCAGCCCAAAGGCGGCGCCGATCATGCCAAAATTCTGCGCCCGGTTTTCATCGGTGCTGATATCGGCGATGTAAGCGGCGGCCGTAGTAAAGCTTGCCCCGGTGATGCCCGCAATGATCCGTCCCAGGAACAACCAGGAAAGGGTCGGGGCCCAGGCCATGAGGAGGTAATCCAGGCAAAATCCAAACATGGAAATCAACAGCACTTTCCTCCGCCCATACTGGTCGCTTAAGGCTCCCAATACCGGTGAAAACAGGAACTGCATGATTGCAAAGGAAAACATCAGCCAGCCCCCGTATTTGCTGGCATCGGAAATGGTTCCTCCAGTCATGCCGGAAAGGAGGGAAGGCATCACCGGAATGATGATCCCCAAGCCAACCACATCTATCAGAAGAGTAACAAAAATGAACCCGAGCGCTGCCTTCCGTTTATTCATCTGTGGCAGCGCTAAAATAGCCCAAATTTACCTGAGGGCTTTTACGGTTTTGACCGCTTTGGGCTGGGTCATCACCGTTTCCTGGTTATGGGGATCATTGGCCAGAAGATTGATTCTGACCCCTTCTGCCATCAGCCAGGTGGTGGCGGACAGGACCACGATCAAAAGGACCAATTTGAAAGTTTTCATTTTTCTTTTGTTATTGATTTTATGAAACAAAGATCTATGCAGTGCATGGCTCGACCCAAGTAAAGGCGACGAGCGGGAAAAAAAATCCGACGTAACCGTGCTTTTGTTAAGGATTCCATGGTTTTTCGTTCTCCGGAATGATCCGTACCCTTATCCGTGTAATTTAGTACCCTTGAAGTCGGTCCTTTCATACTTTTTTCTTACAATGACCTGTTTGCGGGCCTTTACCCAGGGTAATCTGGTCCCCAATCCGGGTTTTGAAGAGCGGATCAGCTGCCCTGCCCACCTGAGCGACTTCACAGGCATCGTAAAATATTGGTTTACACCCACTTCCGGTACTCCCAATTTTTATCACAGCTGTGCCAGCCAGCCGGAAGTCGGAGTCCCGGACAATTATTTTGGGCATAAAACCGCCCAAGAAGGGCAGGCCTATGCCGGGATCATGACGAGCAATGCCTACCGGGAATACATCTCCGTCCAGTTGACCACGCCCTTGGCCGCCGGTAAAATGTATAAATTGAGCTTTTACACCTCCATCATTTCCAAATCGAATTGCAATTCCCAGGGACTGGACGCCCTGTTTACCCCCCACCGGCCCACGGCAGAACAGGCTAACGACAACCTGAATGCCCGCGCTTCCCTGAATTTGACGGTGCAATATTCCGGGGACCAGTGGATAAAAACGGAAGCCTGCTACCGGGCCAATGGAGGTGAACGGTACCTTACCCTGGGCGATCTGACTTTCCCTCAGGCCCGCCACAATTGCGCGGACGGAGAAATCAGTTATTATTTTATTGATGATGTCCGGCTGGAACCCACAGAATTCAGGGAGGAAGAGGTGAACTTCTCCACCTGCCGGCAACCTTTTCCGCTTCAACTGGATGGGGCCGAGATCAGCCGTACCGCCTTGCCCGCGGAAAAAATCAATTGGAACTGGGACGGAAGCTTTAACGGCAGGTTCCGGACCATTGAAAAAAAAGGGATCTACCGGCTTTCCATTGAACTTCCCGGCTGCCATCTTGAAAAGTATATCGTCCGGGTGACGGATGAAGATTGTGACCACGCCGTGTTCATCCCCAATGTGTTTACCCCGGACGGAGACGGGATCAACGATTTTTTTGAAATAAAAGCGAAGGGCATCGATTTCCAAAAGGTGGTGGTGTATAACCGTTTTGGCCAGGTGGTCTTTGAGTCTTCGGATCCGGAATTCAGGTGGGAAGGAGGGCATGGGACGAAACCGGCGGAAAACGGGGTTTATCTATATCTGATACAATACGCAGTAAGGGCCGGGGGCCGTCCGGGGTTTCGCAGCGGTTCAATTACTTTGATCCGGTAATTTTGAAATTCGAGGGAGAGCCGCTTCGCGGCTTTCCCTCGAATATTTCCCACAACGACACAGCGAAGCGAAGGGCACTTAAGACGAGGTCATCCCATCATGATTTCTTCGTGTGCTTTGTGTCTCCGTGGGAGCCGGGCAGCCGCTGCGCGGCTCTCCCTCGAATATTTCCCACTACGACACAGCAAAGCGAAGGGCACTTAAGACGAGGTCATCCCATCATGATTTCTTCGTGTGCTTTGTGTCTCCGTGGGAGCCGGGCAGCCGCTGCGCGGCTTTCCCTCGAATATTTTCCACTACGACACAGCGAAGCGAAGGGCACGAAGGAATAGGTCATTCCTTACATTTTTCTTCGTGGACTTTGCGTCTTCGTGGGAACCGATGTACCGCTGCACGGCTTTCCCACGAGTACTGTCCACCACGACACAGCGAAG
>JAKQHS010000195.1 GCA_029557915.1 Bacteroidota bacterium
ATTCGGGGGAGTCGATATCGAAAACCTCCGGCGGTGGGCCCGGCTGGGCAGGAAATGGATCGAGCTGGCCAGGCAGATCTATCACCGCCCCCATGCCGATACCAGGCTGATGGACATGGGGGTAAGCTGCCTGAAAAAGGCAGCCTCCACCATCAGTACCTGCGACCGGGAAATCGTGAAATACCGCGAAGGGGTGATCGGCGGCGCCCAGACCTCCATTCAGATCATCGAAATTACCATCAGCGTGCTTTCCACAGTCGCCTCAGGCGGAGCTGCCGGACTGGCAGGCAATGCGGTCGGCAAGCTGGCCATCGCCAAAACCCTCGTCCAGACCCGTCCCCTGCTTGCCAAGGCGGTCAAGACAAGCGCCACCGTTGCGTTCGAAGCCGGAACAAAAGCCACCCTGGAGACAGGGGCTAAGATCACCGCCCTTTATGCATCGGGCGAAAAAATCAAATGGGATGAGATCAAACAAAGCATGATGGACGGTTTTGTCAAAGACATCATCTCGGGCGGTTTGTCCAAAATCTTCCTGACCGGAGTCCTGAAACCCAAGCTCGACGCCCGTTTTCCGACCACCAACGCATTTTTGAAGGCCAACGGCATGGAACCCGTTTTAAAGCCCAGGCCGGTCATTGAATACCTTACCGAACTGATCAGCACCATGAAGGTTGAGGTTTTCTACCAGCAATTCGTGAAGAAAGCCCGCGAAAGGGCAAAAGGGAAAAAACTCAGCCTGAAGGAGATGCTCGATGAAATTGCGATCGAATTTCTCAAATTCAATTTCGGGGATGCTTTAAAGAAGATCGTGGTTAAATAAAAGAGCAGGGGAATCATATTCCCGGGCCCTCCCCAGCCCATCCGCTTCCTGATTGGTGTTCGGCCCGATTGAAAAAAGACTTCCACCGCCATGGGAAAGACGGTTTAGAATAGGAAATTTTCCGATTCTTTCCTATTTTTACCATCATAATACGCACGGACATGAATGCTAGCGGTATCGCGCTGAAAATTGCCAGTCTGGTATTTGCAGGAACTGCCTTTCTGGTGTTGTTCAAGCGGATCAAGGTTTTGAAGAAATACGGGATTGTATCCATCCTCTACGTGATCCTGGTTTCCATTCTTTTGGCCCTTCCCACCCTTGTCAACCGGTTTGAGCTCAATACCAGCCAGATTCTTATCCTGGTGTCCGCACAGGTTTTTATCCTGGTCCTTGGAATTTTGCATCTGAGAATGGTTCCCTCCACCCTGCCCTGGTACAAATCGCAGCCTTTCAACCTGCAAATTCTCTTCATCCTGTGCATTCTGCTCATGGCCTATTTTTTCAGCAATCTTTCCTTTTCACTGCCCAACAGCCCGAGGAGCCAGATTGTATGGTACCTCAGCCTGCTCTGGTTTGTGATCCCGATCCTGCTGAACCAGACGGCGGAAGAGTTGCTGAAGGTACCCCAGAAGATCTTTAAGCAATGGTATTATCCTGCAGGTCAAAATATTGACGACCCCAGCGATGAGGAACTGGAGAATCCCATCGTGATCAGTTTCATCTTTCCGAAGAATGAAAGCAGCCCGGAACCGACTACCTTCCGTGCAAAAGCGCCGGTTGGAATGAAACTGGGCCGGCTTTTTTACTTTTTCATCAACGATTACAACAGCCGGCACCCGGAGGGGCTGATTTCGTTCCTCGACGGCAACCGGGAACCCAACGGCTGGACCTTCATGAAGGTCAGGAACAAGTTTTTTAAAACGACGGAAGGGCTGGATCCCGAATTGTCGATTTATGCCAACAACATCAGGGAAAACGATGTACTGGTATGCAACCGTATTGAAAACAGCACGAAAAATAATCAGCCATGAAAGCGGTCAACAACAAAGAAAGGGCAAAAGCGTACAACAAGGTAATCGGTCTATTCCTGCTCAGTCTGGCATTGGCCCTGCTGGTGGGATTTTCCACGATGAATTCCGATGCGATTGCGAACAGGAAATCGGCCG
>JAKQHS010000196.1 GCA_029557915.1 Bacteroidota bacterium
GCCTGGATCGAATGGAGGACCGGGGCGAATTGTACCGTTGGGGGCCTGTCCCGGAACAAGGCCGGGTACGGCTTTATCTATGACGGCCTGGACCGGATGACCGGCTCGAGGTACGGTGAAAATACCGGCTCCTGGACCAACCTGAACCGCTACAATGAAAACCTGAGCTATGATCTTAACGGAAATATCCTGACCCTGGGCAGGAGAGGATATATCAGCGCCGGCAATTGGAATACCATTGACACGCTGACCTATACCTATGGCAATTCCTCCAATCCTGATTGGGCCACCACCATAGCCGACGGGTCCGGGAGCGCCCTGGGATATCCCAATACCTCAGGCACCTTTAGCTTTGATGCCGCCGGTAATCAAACTACTTATTCTGCCAAAGGCATCACGGCCATAACTTACAATCACCTCAATCTCCCAACCAAATACACCTGGAGCGGGGGGAACACTTTGGAGATACAATACGATGCAGCTGGCAGGAAACTTAAAAAAATACCCAGTACCGGAAACGCTAAAACTTATGTGGGAGGTATTGAATACAGCGCCTCTGTTATTGAAGCTATCTATCACCCGGAGGGAAGGGCCAGGTTGATCAGCAGTACCTGGGAGTATGAATATGCTGTTAAGGATCACCTGGGAAATGCACGGGTATACTTTAAATACAATGGAAGTATCAGTCTCTTACAAGAGTCTCATTACTATCCATTTGGTATGGAGCAGGGAGGATGGACAGCACCGACCAGTCCGGAGAATAAGTATAAATATAATGGGAAGGAATTGAATGGTGAATTTAGCTTGGGGATGTATGATTATGGGGCGAGGTGGTATGATCCGACAGTAGGGAGATGGGGGCAGGTGGATCCGATGGCGGAGAAAATGAAGGAATGGAGTTTATACAATTATGCTTTTAATAATTCAATTAGCTTTAATGACCTAGATGGGAATGAACCCAATGATCCAGTTGAACCCCCAAATTGGATAGAGCTGCTTAAAAGAGGGTTTAAAGATTTTAATGAGGCGATTAAAGGTCTGCTAAAATCAATAGGATTCGATAGTGAAACAGTCTTAGTCGGTCCAAAGTCAGATGAAGAAGCATCCGCCATCACAAGGAATAGAGCGATAATGGATAATTTTAAGGATGATCTTCAGCAAATTGTTGATATTCAAACTTCATTGATTCCTGGAGGGTCGCTAATTAATCCCAATTCAACAAAGAGCGATATTGCCACAGATATTGGATTAGAAACGGCTGGTCTTATTTTGCCAGGACTAAAATTTATCGGTACTGTAAGAATTAATTACTTGAATAATGTTCAAAACCCTAAACTAAGGAATTTAATTAATGATCTATATCGACCTTTTGCCAAAGTTGGTAGTGGAAGTTCAATGGATGCTTATAGATTAGAACAAACGACTGGAAGAAATGTCGGAGGTAAATCACATGGTACTAAATTAATCGAGTATCGGACGGCATTAATAAAATTATGGAATGAGAACATTGCTCTTTCCCCATCTGATAAAGCAATTGTAAAGCAATTATTAACTGATATACAAAATGCACTTTCAGGAAATTAAAGACGAATATTATTTAAAAATTAATAAAAGATTAAGAGAGACTAATCCTCAATTTAAATCGGTTTTCGATATTGATGATGGTGTGTATCTTATACTTGGAGAATTTGGAACTTACTTATTAGATCATATTAATGAGGATGATAAATTTTCGGATGCTCTGTGTTTTATTAACGAAGCTTTAGAATATGGCAAGCATGAAACAGAGGATGCAATTGTAATTCAAATATTTCATAAGATCTATGCATCTTCGATTGATATTAGCAAGTTTCGAGATTATTTAAACCCCAGAGCAAAATTTGTTTTTGATACCCAACTAACTAAATTTAATGAACCGATTTAAATTAAATTAATATTAATAGCCGTACAAGGTAAACCTTCTAAGGATGCCCGTCAATTAGCCTGCAGCTCCCCCTAAAGTTTCAGATGTATTTACTAATAAATTTTAATGAGTACTTATATATTATTACTCTTCATTTTTACTTTAAACAGCAAAATGAATGCCTGTGATCCGTGTATTTTGATAAATAAATCTTTTCAAAATGAATTATTCCAGAAGGAATTTTATCCATGTAATGATTCATCTGACACTTTAATTCTTATTGATAATAGTAAGGTGATTCCTGTAAATTGTAAAATAGATCAAGTATGCTCAAGACCTATTAAGCTCAGCTTTACTGATAAAAGTGATCTTTCGCCAGAAATTATTATATTATATCGATATGACAACAACCGTAGAAAAAAGGCTATTTATTTAATGCGGCCATTTACAGGAGCTGCACTTATATTCAGATTTGAAAGGAGAAAGAGAGTTTGTTCATTAATTAATGTCGAAGTTGGCTCTTTTTAATTTAATAATGCAGGATAATGAACTGATTTGTTTCGGTATAATTTAAATCTCCTATATTTTAGTAATGCTTGCCATCCCGAGATGAAACAATGAAACGAAGACGGAGTAATATAGTGAACCTTGCGCGCAATGGATATATAAGCTCAGGAATTTTGAATGCGTTCAATAATCTGACCTATACCTACGGCAATTCGTCCAATCCTGATTGGCCCACTACCATAGCCGACGGCTCCGGAAGCGCCTTAGGCTATCCCAATACCTCAGGTACTTTCAGCTTCGACGCTGCCGGCAATCAAAGGACTTATTCTGCAAAAAGTATTACTGCCATAACCTACAATCACCTCAACCTGCCAACTAAATATACCTGGAGCGGGGGGAACACTTTGGAGATTCAATACGACGCTTCTGGTAGAAAGCTCAAAAAAATACCCAGTACCGGTAATGCCAAAACCTATATAGGAGGTATTGAATACAGCGCCTCTGTTATTGAAGCTATCTATCATCCGGAAGGTCGGGCCAGACTGATCAGCTCCACTTGGGAGTATAAGTATGCTATTAAAGATCATCTGGGAAATGCACGGGTATACTTTAAATGCAATGGAAGTATCACATTCTTAGAGGAGAGCCATTATTATCCTTTCGGCTTAGAGCAAGGAGGATGGACAGCGCCGACCAGTCCGGAGAATAAGTATAAGTACAATGGGAAGGAAATGAATGATGAATTTAGCTTGGGATTATATGATTATGGGGCGAGGTGGTATGATCCGACAGTAGGGAGATGGGGGCAGGTGGATCCGAGCTCTGAAAATGACCGCAGCATTTCACCATATCTTTACGCGTTTAATAACCCTTTACATTTTACGGATCCAGATGGCAAATGGCCATATCCTGGAGTAATGCCACTATTTAAATCTATTTCTAATTTTTTCAAAGGTTCGGATGCAGGCTTAAATCAACAATATTCTTTATATAAGATGAATGGAAGAACATCAGGTGGTGATACAAAACTGGGTATTCAGGATAATGCGTTAGGACGTTTAAAAAATGGCAAGAATGTCGGAGCGCCTGTAGTTAGATTTGATGCTGCTGATACCAAAACTCCATTCCACATGTAAATGGTCCCAAAGGTTCAAATTTGCACCTACCTTTAGCTGGTGGAGAGAAAACTTTGACGGCACTTGCTGGTGCAGGCAATACATTGGATGCTATTAGTAAGGTGGCTAAACCGGTTGCTATAGCCACAGATGTCATAAGGTTAGGTGATGCAGTAACATCTGATGGCGGAAGAATTGGTGATAATACAATTGTCGCTGCTGGAAGTGTAGCTGGAGGTTGGGCTGGTGCGTGGGGCGGTGCTGTTTTGGGAGCAAAGGGCGGAGATATAGCTGGTCTATTGGGTGGGCCCTTCGCCGAAGTAACAGTCCCAATAGGAGGGTTTGTTGGTGGATTGGTTGGTGGGATAGTCGGCGCCTTTGGTGGTTCAAAATTAGGAGAAGAAGGTTCGAAACAACTAATAAAAATACAGGAGGAAATAAAATGATTCTAATTAATCAATATCAAATACTTGAAGTTTACTTTCCTCGCGAAAGCTTAAATAAAGAAACATGGTCTTTTTGGACTAAGACAATATCAACTTTATTGTTCCAGCTCTCGAAAGGACCAATGAGTATTTTTACTGTCAATCCCGATAAGTCTAGAAGCATTGGATACGAATTAGGGATAGCTACAGAAGGGAAATTACATTCTAAGAAATACCTAAATAGCATTCTTAATCCAGTAATACAACAAGATTTGGATTTGCTTGTTGATACTGATGAATTTTATCTGGGACATACGATTCTCGTCAATTCTGACCTCAATGAAAGTAAAATAGAAAATATTATAATCTGTTGGAGTCACAACCTTTTTAAAAGCGAAGTTGAATTTTTTAAAATGGACTCAGATGGCCTTTGCTTTTACTGGTATAATCCAAAAAACATTGAGGAAGCTAAAAGATACTTAACTGGTTTACAATGGCCTATCTAACTTATTAAGAATAAAACAACTTTAATTGACAATATTGGGAAATTGAAATGATAGGGATGACCTATGAATCCCAAGGCAGTATCCTTGCCCTGACGAAAAAGGAATATATCAGCGCCGGCAACTGGAATACCATTGACACGCTGACTTATACCTACGGCAATTCGTCCAATCCCAATTGGGCCACTACCATAGCCGACGGCTCCGGAAGCGCCCTGGGATATCCCAATACCTCAGGCACCTTCAGTTTTGATGCCGCGGGTAAACTGATACACTGATACCGGCTAAGATCATAAGGGAGGAACGGAGGAGTGTGACCTAAAATTTAATCTTTCTTTTTTTTAGCTCCTCAATGATTTTTGGGCTGAGCCCGCGGCAACGGCAATGCTTGATATGCTCCAAATGCCAGGCAATGCGCTGGTCCATGGTCGGATTTTTTGGCATTTTATTTTTCAAATGCCATTCGGCGTTGAGTATTGGTAGTTCGGGCATAGGATTTGTTCCTTTTGAAAGGCAATATACTCAATTGAGACAACCGACAGTCATAAGTTGAGCCCAGGAATATCTTAAAAAATTGATAATCCTTTTCCATTATGATTGTTGAGATCCTGGTTTTGGCTAAAGCCCATTTGCCTTTTCTTGATCAAACCCTCAGGCTGAAGCCTGGGGTTAGCAGTTAAATTGGTTGCTGGCGGATGTAATCCTCGGGCTTAATATTTAGGATAAGCGCCTAAGTCCTTGCCCTTGTATTTCCCTGCAGACCTAGTGTCAATCTAGCAGAGTAGTTACTTGATCAGGTTAAATCTCTGACTTTGGGCTAATGCCTCCTTGCCATCTCAGGAGCCAACCGCCAGCCTGAGGCCTGGGATTGTCTGAATTAACTGGAGGCAGGCTTGTCATGGGCTTGCGGAACCCAGGCTTTTTTGCTTCTTCCTATTCAGGGGCCCAGAAGATCGCTTACCTTGAATAAATGATGATCGCCAGGCCGGCAATATAACAGGCCAGCATGAGGTTCAAGATCCGGTGGACCCCGGCCGGTGCACCTTTAAATTCCTTCCAGATATAGATCCCCCACAGAGCAGCTACGATGGTGGCCCCCTGTCCAAGTCCATAAGAGATGGCCGGTCCCGCCTTGTCCGAAGCCAGGATGCTGAAGGACATGCCCGCGCACCAGATCATGCCTCCCAGTATGCCTACCGCATGGGTCCGGAAGTTGCCCGAAAAATAATCTGAAAAGGAAACCGGTGTACCCACAAAAGGCCGCCGCATAAGCAGGGTATTGAATAAAAAATTGCTGGCCAGGATGCCGGTGGAAAAGACCACCACGGCCGTATAGGGACTGAGTTTGCCGTCCAGCGGGTGAGCAAAATCGGGGAACATGGAGCCGGCCACGAATTTATAGAAAAAACCCATCAGAAGACCGGCGACTACTGAAAGCGCCAAGCCTTTGGTGGACACTTTCCCGGTATTGGAAGCAAGTTTCCGGTAAGCGTTCGCATTCAGGAGAATGGCAACGGCTACCAGGACCACCCCGGTAAACAGCAATACGGAATTTCCCACCGGGGCTGCCAGGTAATTGACAATCACCCCGACCACCAGGGCCAGGCCAATGCCCACCGGGAAAGCAACCGACATGCCCGCAATCGCAATCGCGGCGACCAGCAGGATATTGGCCGCATTGAAAAGAACCCCGCCAATAAAGGCGGAAAAGAGTGAAGAGCCGGAAGCCTGGTACAGGTCTTCCACAAAACTCCGTCCCGAATCTCCAAGGCTGCCCAGGGTAAATGCAAAAAGCAGGGAAAACAAAAGGATGCCAGCGACATAATCCCAATAAAACAATTCAAATCGCCAGGTTGAGGCGGCCAGTTTTTGGGTATTGGCCCAGGAGCCCCAGCAAATCATGGTGAGGATGCAAAAGAGGACGGCGAGAGGGTAGGATTGGATGGTAAACATTATGTAGTAGTCAGTGGTCAGTTAGCAAGTTAGCAAGTTAGCAAGTTTACTGATAGCTGATAGCTGATAGCTCAAATCTCATAAAGGTAGGGTGCGGATGCCTGTGCTCCCAGGCGGGAGACGGAAAGGCTGGCAGCCTTTACTGCAAAACGGACCGCTTCTTTCCAGGATTGGCCCTGGCTGAGGGCTACGGCAAGGGCTCCATTGAAAATATCGCCGGCCGCGGTGGTATCTACCGCTTGAATTATAGGCGCCGGAATATGGAAGGCCTGTTCACCATCTTTGAAATAAGCTCCTCCGGCACCCAGGGTGATGATCACTTGCTTTACCCCCCAGGCCAGGAAACGGTCGGCCGCTTTATCCGCGGAAGCGAGATCATCGATGGAGATCCCGGTGAGCATTTCTGCCTCTTTTTCGTTGGGGGTGATGAGGTAAAGTTTTGGATAAAGGTTTTTATCAAGGAGAGCAGCTGGGGCGGGATTCAGGATTGCTTTGATCCCCAGGTCCCGGCACATTTGAATTCCATGGCTGACGGTAGCCATAGGGATCTCCAGCTGAAATAAAACATATTCATTATTGGTGAATGCGGACTTTGCAGCATCCAGGTGCTCAGGCATCAAACGGTCATTGGCCCCGGGAGCGACCACGATTTCATTCTGGCCTTCGGCATTGATGGTGATCAGGGCAACCCCGGAGGCTGCTTCCGGGTCCACCGAGCAGTAAGTGGTATCGATTCCTTCGTTCCTGAATCCCTCCAATGCCTGCCTTCCAAACAAATCATCCCCGGTCCGGCATATAAAAGTTGTGCGCACTCCCAGACGGGCCGCCGCCACGGCTTGGTTGGCTCCCTTGCCTCCCGGAAAAATAAAAAAATCACCCCCGATGATGGTCTCCCCAGGCGCGGGAAAACGGCTGGTTTTGACTACCATGTCGGTGTTTGAACTTCCGATGACCAGCATTGTTGAATTGTTGAAGTGCTAAACTGTTGAATTGTTGCGGAATTGTTGAATTGTGTTGTTGTAGCGTTGTACTTTTTCTCCCTTAACCTTTTTCCTTTAACCCTTAACCTTTTCATTCCTCCGGAAACACCCACGGTTTCCTATACTCTGGCTTAATGAGTCTATTGGCTGACTGGTTTTGGCCAAAGGAATGGCTTGTTTCATTCCAATCAAGCAGGGAATGGGTACGTAAAGCGATATTGCCGAAATGGCAATACATGGCGGTTAGCCGGCCGTTTTCCACGGTGCAATTGGGTTCCTTGCGTTCGCGGATGCATTCGAGCCAATTGCGCACATGTTCTTCATGCGATTCCCTGCCGCTGCGTTTGGGGAAAGCCGGGGTCTTGAATTTACCGCCTTCCGATTCCGGGAAGATTTCCCAGCCTCCGCGGTCAATGACCAGGGTGGCGTCGTTGCCCAGGAAGGCGAGACCGTAGGGACGGTTGTAGGGTCCGCTCTGGATGCCGGCCGTATGTTCCCAGGTGATGGTATAATCGGGAAACTGGTAAAGGACGGATTGGGTATCAAAGGTTTCATGGGCAAAATCCGGGGAATAAAAATTGCCTCCGCCGGCCATGACATAACCGGATGGGCTGGTGATTTTTTTGGCCCAAAGGGCGATATCGATGAGGTGGGCTCCCCAATCCGTCATCAGGCCGCCCCCGTAATCCCAGAACATCCGCCAGCTGCCGTGGAAGCGTGTCTTGTTGAAACTGCGGGATGGCGCAGGACCCAGCCAGGTATCGAAGTCCACTCCCGCGGGTATGGGTTCATCGGGCGCTTTGGGCTGGCCGGTTCCATAGTTGAAATTGGCCCAGGCATGTACTTTGCGCAAGCTTCCGATTTGCCCGGTATGGATAAAATCCATGGCTTCCTGCCAGTGTTTGCCGCTTCGTTGCTGCTGGCCTACCTGTACGATCCGCTTGTATTTGCGGGCGGCCCGGACCATCACGGTACACTCGGCGATGGAGTTGGCCATGGGTTTCTCCACATATACATCCTTTCCTGCCCAGCAGGCTTCCACCATGATGAGGCAATGCCAGTGATCGGGAGTGCCGATGATCACGGCATCCAGATCCTTGAGCTCGAGCAGTTTCCTGAAGTCTGAAAAAGCCTGGGGTTTTTTGCCATATTGTTTGGCGACTTCTTCCGTCCTCCGGCCGAGCACATTCTGGTCCACATCGCAGATCCCGATGCATTCGACATTGGGCTGGCGGAGGGCGTGGCTGAGGATGCCCCATCCCATGCTGTTGGCTCCGATGAGGCCGACGAGGATTTTTTCATTCGCGGATTTGCGGGGCAAAAGGGGAGCGAGGCCCGGATGGATGGCGGTCCATCCCGCTGCCAGGGACCATTGGGAACTTTGGCTGATAAATTTGCGGCGATTCATAAGTAATAATTTGAAACGGGTCTTTTCAAAGATAAATTTTTTAATTTGACAGCGGATAGCATTGGAATTAAGAATTAAGAATTAAGGAATTAAGAATTAAGAATTGGGGGTGGGGAAAATTCGGCATTACCGGTGGATCGTGGTCGGGCTGTTGTTTGCGGCGACGGCGATCAATTATATCGACCGCCAGGTCATCGGCTTGCTAAAACCCTTGTTGGAAAAAGAATTCAACTGGACGGAGAGCCAGTTTGCGCGGATCGTCATGGCATTTACCCTGGCTTATGCGATCGGCCTCCTCCTCTCGGGAAGGGTCATTGACCGGATCGGGACCAAATTGGGTTTTGCGATTACGATCACGGTCTGGAGCATCGCGGGCATGTTGCATGCCCTGGCAAGAAGCGTTTGGAGTTTTTCATTGGTTCGCATCATCCTGGGTTTGGGTGAGGCCGGCAATTTCCCCGCGGCTGTCAAAACCGTGGCGGAATGGTTTCCTAAAAATGAAAGGGGTCTGGCCACCGGAATATTCAATTCGGGCACCAGCGTGGGCGTGGTGCTCAGTGTGTTGCTCGTGCCGCTCATTTTGAGTTTCGGAAGCTGGCAGCAGGTCTTTTGGATTACGGGTGCCCTCGGTTTTATATGGCTGGCCGCCTGGTGGGTCTTTTATGAGGTGCCTTCAAAACAGAAACGATTAACGGCTGAAGAATATGAGTGGATCCGTAGCGGACAGGAAGAAGCAGCGCAGGTGCAGGTAGCCATCCGCTGGAAAAAATTATTTGCCTTTCGCCAGACCTGGGCCATGATCACCGGTAAAGGCCTCATTGACCCGATCTTCTGGTTTTTTCTTTTCTGGCTGCCCTCTTATTTCTCTTCCACTTTCAGCCTTGATTTGAAAAAGCCGAGCCTGGAACTCATGATCATTTACACGGCGACAACACTGGGCAGCATTGGAGGCGGTTATCTTTCATCCTTGTTGATTAAAAAGGGCTGGCCGGTTCTGAAAGCAAGGAAAACGGTGCTGTTGATTTTTGCTTTTACCGAATTATCGGTCTTTTTCACCCAGTTTGCCAACGATGCCTGGGTGGCCGTCCTATTGATCAGCCTGGCGGTGGCCGTGCACCAGGCCTGGGCCACTAACATTTTCACCCTTGCCACCGACCTGTTTCCAAAGGAAGCGGTAAGCTCCGTGGCGGGCATCGCGGGCATGGCAGGGGCAGTCGGCGGCATATTTTTTCCTTTGCTGGTGGGATATATCCTGGACCGGTTTAAAGCGGTGGACCATCTGACCGGCGGTTACCATTTGATCTTCTCCATCTGCGCCTTTACCTATCTGTTAGCCTGGCTGATCATTCATTTGCTGACCCGGAAATCGGGGAGGGTGGAACTGGCGGAGCTTATACCTAAGGGATAAGGTTTTTTGCAAAAAGGAAATATTCAACTCATTCAATCAAATCCTACCGATTCTATCGCCGGTGGGATGCGAAATCAACAGCAGTGGACGTAACGTTCCCCGGCATTTGCCAAATGGGAATTGTACGGAAAATATACGTACTTTTGTATCAAAGGAAATTCATGGCCTCCGCAAAACAAGCGATGACAAGATTTGACACCAGGCTTACCAAGGAGCAAAAGTTGTTGTTCAAAAGGGCGGCTATGCTTGGTGGCTATCGCAATTTATCGGATTTTGTGATCACCACGGTTCAGAACCGGGCGGTCGAAATCATTGAAACTAAAGAAAGAATCATCGCATCCCAGAGGGATTTGGATATCTTTTTTGAGGCCATCACCCGGCCCGCAAAACCCAACAAAGCCTTGCGGTCAGCCGCAAGAGGTTTCAAATCCGGCATTCGAAGTGGACACTGAAACCGTTCTCCTAGGGTCAAGGCACCGGAAGACGGATTTTTTGTGTGGCAAGGTGCAGCTGGATCATTATCTCCACCACCAGGCTGGCCAGGATGTCAAACGAAAATTGGCCGCATGTTTTGTGTCCGTTGATCCGGTAAATGAACGCATAAGAGGATATTATACCTTATCCAATTATTCTTTGCCTTTGGCTGGGTGGCCGGAACAAATAAAAAAGAAATTACCGAAATCCTATTTAGCCATACCGGTTACCTTGCTCGGCAGGTTGGCTGTTGATCACAGATACCAGGGGCAGGGATTGGGTGAATGGTTATTACTGGATGCCCTATACCGAAGTTATACTTCTTCTGAAATCATAGGGTCCTTAGGGGTCGTCACAGATCCCCTGGATATTGAAGCCGAAAATTTTTATACTAAATACGGTTTTATTAAACTGCCTGACAGCGGCAAAATGTTCATTGCGATGCAAACCATTATTCAACTCTTTCAATAAGGAATAACCGCTACCATAGCCATGCCTGGAATTAGAGACGGCAAAAAAACTGAAGGGAAGGCACAGGTTGCTGAAAGGAAATAAGGTCGTTTGATTGCCATATAGACCATTGAGGGGTGTATGACAATCCTGCGCAGGCGGGAGCAGGCTTCCAGGTCTTGTTATCGAACAAAAAAGACCTGCATTTTGCCATACCCCCCAGGGAGGGGTGTAAGACAAATTGCATTAAGCGGCTTTTTGTATCAAACTCAAAACACAAGCCCAGTTATTGCTTTTTTTCATAGCTCTCAGGTTTGCAATGGATTGGGCTCCTTTAATGGACCATCTTTGACCAGATAATTTTAATCTTTGTTGGACTACATTGCGATGAGCAGATTCGATGGGTCCTGAACCTATCGATAAGCCGCTATCCAGATAACTTTTATACTGCATTCTATCCTCATGTTCTTCATAATATCGAATAACTTCTTGGAGGGTTTGTTTTATTTCTGGTTTTTTAGGGCGGTACTTCTTCAATTCCTCAACTACTTCATCCACTTTGTTTTCAAGTAATTTTTTCTTCTGCTTTTCCATCCATATTCGACGATGTACTTCAATCGGGAACTGACCCAGACTAAATCGAGCCAGCTTTTCAATCCCCATGGTCTGTTTTAAAATCTCCTCTCCCTCTTCAAACACATATCCTTGCCCTACCAGACTCATGAGGTCTTGTAACCTTTCACTGATTCCAAAAACCTTTACGTTTGCGCTTAATACATGCTGCTTACTTACCTCGACGGCTCCTAGACAAGTTTGAAGTTTTTTTTTCATTCCTGCTCCTAGGCAACGGACCAATGGACTCCTTCAGAATCTTCTGGCTGATTCGCTGACCCATTTCCAAAATCTTCGTCTCGTACTCATAGCCGCTAGTTATCGTTCCTTCTTGTGCAAACCACTCGGCTAATTCTTGTTTTACTGTTTCTAGGATAGAGGCGGTTGCTTCTATCTTTTTCATGGTGGGAAATATTATACCCTCTAATTTAACACTTCTGTGCATTTTGTCCTACACCCCCAGGGAGAAACCGGTTCCTCCCATTCATGAAATTTCCTATATTGCATAAAGACTTTTTCAACCTTCCATTTAAATACCAATCCGATATGAAACGGCGTAATCTTCTCAAAAACCTCGCAGCGGCTTCCGCGGCGGCGACCCTCCCCCTTCAGCAGGTACTGGCCAAAAACACGATACCCAAAATGCAGGCCTCCGGCGATATCCGGATCACCGATATCAAGACCATCCTCACCGCTCCGGACGGCATACGCCTGGTCGTGGTCAAGGTGATGACTTCCGAGCCCGGGCTCTATGGCATCGGTTGTGCCACCTTTACTCAAAGGGCCTATGTGGTGGCGACCGCCATTGAAAAATACCTCAAGCCTTTTCTGACCGGCCGTAATGTGGATGAGATCGAAGACATCTGGCAATCCTCCTATGTGAGTTCATACTGGCGCAATGGCCCCGTCCTGTTCAATGCCATGTCGGGAGTCGATATCGCCTTATGGGATATCAAAGCCAAAAGGGCCAATATGCCTTTGTACCAGTTATTGGGCGGCAAGGTGCGCCACGGCGTGGACCTTTATTACCATGCCTCTGGACTGGAATACTCGGAACTGGATGACAAAGTAGCCGCGGCCATTGCAAACGGATACCGCCATGTCCGGATCCAGATGGGCCAGAAAGGCAATGCAAACTATGGAGCCCGCGGGGCTACCGGCACGCCGGCCAGTTCGGTGGGTTTGCCCCCGGAACAATCCGGCCCGACCGATCCCAAGATCATTTTTAACCCGGCGGTCTACACCCGCTCCGTCCCCAAAATGTTTGAACATATCCGGGTCAAATTCGGTGAAGAAGTGGAACTCCTGCATGACATCCACGAACGCATCCCTTTGAATGCGGCAGTGAACATGTGCAAGGAACTGGAACAATACCATCCTTATTTTATCGAAGACCCCTTTCCGCCGGAAGACAACGATCATTTCAAGATCCTGCGTCAGCAAACCACGGTACCCCTGGCCATGGGAGAGCTCTTCAATACCCAGCAGGAATTCCTGCCCCTGATCAAAGACCGCCTGATCGATTTTATCCGGGTGCATATCTCGCAGATCGGTGGACTGAGCCCGGCGCGCAAAGTGCAGGCCCTGAGCGAATTTTTCGGGGTGCGCACGGCCTGGCATGGTCCCGGCGACGCTTCCCCGGTCGCCCATGCTGCCCAACTGGCCCTGGAATTGTGCAGTTATAATTTCGGGGTCCACGAAGGATATGTCTTCCCGGAAAAAACCAAGGAGGTCTTCCCCGGTTGCCCGGAAACCCGCAACGGCTATATGTATGCCCAGGAAAAACCGGGGCTGGGCATGGATATCGATGAAAAAGCTGCCGCAAAATATCCTTTTGCCGAAGGGAAAAACTTTGACTATTCCTGGGGCACCACCCGGAGGCCGGACGGCACCGTGATCCGTCCGTAAATGATCCGTAAATGGGACTGCGCCTACCGTTATTTGCAGCCAGGGACTTGCCTTTCACCCTCATCAAACTTTGGTTGCTGGTATACCTGGTCCTGGGGATCAGAGGCAGGATCTGCGGCCAGCAGGACCCGGAGGCCGGTTATAAACTTATTTTCAACGGGAAGGACCTCGAGGGTTGGAAAGGAGATCCGGTGTACTGGCGGGTCGAAGACGGGATCCTGACCGGAGAAGTCAGCCCGGCCACCTTGCTGAAGAAAAATTCATTCATCATCTGGCAGGGCGGCAAACCCGGTGATTTTGAGCTGAAGCTGGAATACCGGGTGTCCTCCAAAGGCAACAGCGGAATCAATTACCGGAGTGTGCTGGTGGATGGGGAACCCTATGCATTAAAAGGCTACCAGGCCGACATCGACGGGGAAGACCAATGGAGCGGCCAGAATTATGAAGAACGCGGCCGTACTTTCCTCGCCAGGCGAGGGCAACAGGTCCGGGTGGATCCGGGCCCCCGGATAAGCCTGACCGCGGAACTCGGAAAGCCGGGCGACTTGCAGCAATATATCCGCAAGGAAGACTGGAACGAATATCACCTGATCGTAAAAGGCAACCACCTCCGGCATTTTATCAACGGCAAACTGATGAGCGAGGTGCTGGATCTGGACACGATAAACCGGACCTCCGAAGGCTACCTGGGAGTGCAGGTGCATGTGGGGCCGCCAATGAAAATCGAATTCAGGAACATCCGCTTAAAACCCCTGAATCCTTAAATCCAATGAAGCCGGACAGTTCAAAATGCCTGTATTAAAACCTTGAATTATGTTTCAAACCAATTCATTGTGGGTCGAGATAGCCGTGGTGAGCATCTTCTATTTATTGGGCCATATCTTCATGGGCCACTTTGCAGAAAGGGATCCCAAGTGGAGAAAATTCGCCAAATACCTGGTCACCCTGGTCCTGGTCATGCTTCTATCCACCTATTTCGGCCGATCGGTCTCCATGACTGTTTTGGGACTGTCCCTCCTCCCCATACTGTATATTCACGCGGTCATCCTGCCCCGCAAAGGCATCAACGGCTGGACCGGGGAACCGAAATCGAGGTATTATGATTTCAGGGGTTGGAACAAGGATATTTTCGGGACAGGCAGAACTCCCGGTAATCCGGAAGGATGAGGTGATTTCCCCTTTATTAAACTATCCAAGTCCTTCTTATGGGAAAAAGGGTTAAATGGCGAGGCCCCGACTTTGTTCCAAACTACCAATCCCGCAGGGATTAAAAGTAACGAATCGGAGCGCAGCCCCCGGGATTTATAGCCCAGCCTTCCGACCCTGTCAGGGTCGAATCTAGACCTTTACCCACTTCTGAGTCCGGTGACTTTCTATGATCCGGTCACACAAGAGGAGTTCGCGCCATCCTTCCTCAAAAGTCGGGAAGCTGGGATGTTCCGGTTGTTTGCCTTCAGCCACCGCTTTATAAATTTCGGTGAAGAGTTGTTTGGAGGTGCTGCCGAATCCTTCGTTATGGCCGCCGGGATAGGAGATGATGCTGCGTACGGATTTATCCACCAGGGAAGGATCGCGGAGCATGACCGCGTTGGCTTCGTTGCGGTTGCCGATCCACAGTTCATTGGGGGTCTCCGAACACCAGGCAAGGGTTTGTTTGGAGCCGGCGATCTCCAGGTTGATCCGGTTTTTCCTTCCGGCCGAAACCTGGCTGACGGTGACCACGCCCTTGCAGCCGTCGTTGAACCTCAACAGGACGCTGGCATAATCTTCCGTCGCAATCGGCACGTCGCTGTAATCTTCCGGGGTCAGGAGTTTTCCCGAATAGGTTTCCACCGGTTTAAGCGGTTTTTTACGGATGGGATGGATGGTTGAAAAATCGGCCATCACTTCCACGATGCTGAGTCCGGAAATATATTCGATCAGGTCAATCAGGTGGGATCCGATATCCGCAATGGCCTTGCTTTCCCCGGATTTATCGGGTTCCAGCCGCCAGTTGTAGTCCGTTTCGAAAAAAAGCCAGTCCTGGAGGTAAGATCCGATGATGGAATAGATCCGGCCGATTTCCCCTTTTTCCCGCATGGCTTTCATCTGGTGCACCAGGGGATAATAACGGATATTAAAACTGACCGCGTTGACCGCCTTTTTTTCTTTGGCAAGGGCGATCAATTCTTCGGCTTCTTTTACGGTCGTTGCCAGGGGTTTCTCACAAACCACGTGTTTGCCGGCCAGCAGGGCGGCTTTGGCCATCGAAAAGTGCAGGTTGTTGGGCGTGCAGATATGAATGCAGTCAAAATCTGCTTCCCGGATCATCTGGTCATAGTCCGTATAATAAGCGGGGACGCCCAGGGCTGCCGCCTTATCCTTTGCCTCATTCTCGATGGGGTGGAACATGGCTACCACATCCAGGGTGCCAACCCTTCTGAGGGATTCGATATGTACGGGTCCGATAAAACCCACGCCGGCGACGGCCACTTTTATTTTTTTTGTCATGATGGACGAAATGAAGGTTAAATAAGATTTGAAGGGGCCAATTTATCAATAAAGGATGGGATTTTTTACACCGTATGTATCCGGTTTGATCTAAAAAGCCTGCAGCTTCCAGCCAGTGAGGTCAAGCACTCAATTAAAGGCCGGCATCGTATAATTTTTTACGGCGTCATCCACCACCAGCACCCAATCGTGGCCATACCCTGAAGAAGGCGGGATAAACTCCTGGGAGATCTTATTTTCGAAAGTGCCCAGGGCCTGGCTTTGACCGTTTTTGGGATTATACCAGTGTGCAGTCAGTTGTGTCGCGGAAAGTTTCCCGGTGTATAAAGTGAACGTATTTCCCTGGGCGGAATAAACAATAATATAATCCTTGCCCCGGCTGGCCTGCAGGCGGTCGTTATTGCCTCCATGGGTGGAAAGGAGGGTCTGGTCGGGAATGCGGTCAAACATGGGCCTGGACTCAAAGAGGTAACGGAGATATTTCATCTGGTTGGCTCCGGGCAAGTCCAGGGCCACATACCAGGGATGATGAGGGCCATTGACCGGGGTGCGGTGCGGGGCGTACATCTGCCAGATGTCGTGGCAGCCGTAAGTATGGCCAAAGGCTCCGGCCAGCACGGTGTACCAGGCCGAACGCCGGACATCGTAAGCGCTGGAAGTCCCGTTTTCCCTCGCGTTGAAACAGACCGGGTGGTCTTCATAGATGGGTTCCCCGTCGAGCACCGGTTTCACGGGTTTCAGGTTGTAGGGATATTGGATACGGTCCCAGACATTGTTTTCACGGCAATGGCCGGTCTGAAGCATATTGAAATCCAGCCAATCGTCCTGATGAAACCATTTGGCGGAGCCCCCATCCTGCACCGCATTGGGTTGGGGATGAAAGGTCATGAGCGCCCGGTCAGGACCGCCTGCGCCCTCCGTGATCCCGGCAGCCATGGCCCGCCAGATGTTGACGTCGGCATCATGTCTTGGGGTGCGGTCCCCGCCGAGTATCCAGATGATATTCTTTTTATTCTTATAACGCCTGCCGATCCAGAGGCCGTATTGTTTTGCGTTTTCCGCATTGAAGATCTCCGGCCCCGTGCCCCAGGTGCTTTTATTTAATTTGTCCCCCCAGGTGGGTAAAAGACCGATATAAATGCCCAGGGAGGCAGCCTTTTCGATGATATAATCCACGTGCTGAAAGTAGGCTTCCCGGGGCCGGGTGGGATCGTCATGGTCCAGCGGGATTTCACCATAGGCATTGGGCGTATGCAATCCGTCCAATTCAGCCAGGACGACCGCCTGAATGACATTAAATCCCTGGTCCGCGCGGGTTTTGAGGTATTTGTCCGCTTCCTCCCGGCTCAGGCGGTGAAACAATTCCCAGGCCGTATCCCCCATCCAGAAAAAAGGTTTTCCATCTGCCGTTTGCAGAAATCGTTTGTTGTCGCTCACCCGCAACTGGGCCAGTGCGGTCATGCTTTGAAAAAGCAAGAAGCAAATAAGTAAACCCTTTGCCGTTTTCATAATCCGAGTCTTTATTCTGTTAAATTATCAAACTTTGACCCTTTCCCGTTTACCCTTCCCCCTCCTTTTTGCTCCCTTCGCCTTTAACCTTTCGCCTTTAACCTTTTTTGCTCCCTTCGCCATTAACCCTACGTATTTTGAATCCCTGGCGGGATTCTAATCTAAACCCAGTGTTTCAATCTGCCAATCCACTTATGCTCCCTTCGCCATTACCCATTCGCCCTTCACCCTTTATGCTCCCTTCGCCTTTGACCGTTGACCTTTCGCCTTTAACCCTACGTACATTGAATCCCTGGCGGGATTCTAATGTAAACCCCATATCCCAATCTTTTGCCCCTTTCGACGTTGAACTTACGCTCCCTTCGCCATTACCCCTATGTATGTTGAATCCCTGACGGGATTCTAATATAAACCCTATATCCCGATCTTTTGCTCCCTTCGCCTTTGACCTTATGCTCCCTTCGCCTTTAACCCTTCGCCTTTAACCTTATCCGTTTGCCGTTGACCTTTGGGTCCTGAGGTTCGAAAAAACCCAAACCATCTCCGCCCCGATCTGATCGCTTCGTTCGTCATATCGCAGCGTTTCCTCCGCGGTCCCGTCATAAATTTTTGGATCTTCATACCATAAAGGAATCCTGGAACCGGCGCCCGGTATGAAGGGGCAGTTTTCATCGGCTTCGGAGCAGGTCATCACCGCAGTGAAACCGGTTTTGGGATTTAGCAGGTCATCGAACAACTTGGACCAGGCCTTCACAGGGGGAGGCCCCGAAGCAAAAAATACCCAATACACCGGGTTGTCAGCCCCGGATGAACTGATTTTAAATCCAGCCCTTTTCAATGCAGACACCACTCCCGCATTAAAAGCTGTGACTTCGACCCCGCCCGAATAGGTTTCCACCGGGATGCCGTGCCAGGCGGCAGCCGTGCAAGCCCAGATCTGAGCAAACTGGCTTCGCCTGGAATTGTGGGTGCAGATAAAATGAAGTTTAGCAGCTTGGCCTCTTTCCCATTGATTCTTTATTTCTTCGATCAATGGACTGAGGATTGTTTTTCTTTCATCCGGGATGGGTAAAGACTCCAGCCTCCTCAGGGTGGATTCCAGGGCAGGATAAAAATGGGGCTTGGAGTTCATGGACTTCAATGGACCGTTTCGTTTATTTAGCAAAGGCTTCGGCCAGGATGGGTTTCAATCCGTTAAAAAAAGATTCCACGGCGATGACCATTACGATCAGTCCCATCAGGCGCATCAGGACATTGTTGCCGGTCTGTCCCAGGATTTTTATGATCCGGGTCGAACTGAGCAGGATCAGGTAATTGAGCAACATGACCACGATGAGCGAAAGAAAAAAAATGATCGTTTTGGGCCAGGTACCGGCATCCTCCATGAGCACGATGGCATTGGTGATGGTTCCCGGTCCGCAGATCATGGGAATGGCCAGCGGGGTGATCGATATATCCTTGACATAGGTCTTGACTTCCGCCTGCTGGATTTTTACCGGGCCCAGCCTGGCCTGGAGCATATCCATGCCCATCATAAAAAAGATCACTCCTCCCACTATTCTGAAACTCGGTACGGATATGCCAAAAAAATCAAACAATAAGGGACCCGTCAGGGCAAATGCGATGGCGGTGATCAGGGCCACGATCGAGGCCTTTCGCGCGGTGGCGTTGCGGTGCGCCGCATCCAGGTCAGCGGTCATGGTCATAAAGACCGGCATGGTGCCCAAGGGATTGACCAGGGTAAAAAAGGATGTGAAACACAATAAGCCGAAATTGAAGGTTTCCTGCAGCATGGCTGGGCTAAAGATAAGGAAAGGAGGAAGGGCATTCTCACCACCCGCCTTTTCCTTTTATCTTAGCTTGAAAAATGAAACCAATCGTACAAATCTCGCTCGATCTCATTGACCTGGACGAAGCCCTGGATACGGCAGCCATGGCGCTCCGGGCGGGGGTGGACTGGCTGGAAGCGGGCACTCCCTTTATCCTTGCCGAAGGCTTGCATGGGGTCCTGGCCCTGCGTGAGGCCTTCCCGAATATACCCATCGTGGCGGACCTGAAAACCATGGATGGCGGTTATCTAGAAGCGGAGATGATGGCCAGAGCGGGCGCCACCCATGTGGTGGTCATGGCCCGCGCCCATGAAGAGACCATCAAATGTGTCGTCAAAGCCGGCCGCGATTTTGGGGTTAAGGTCATGGGGGACAATCTCGGTTGCCCGGACATGGTCGGTGCCGCCGCCCGGCTGGAAGACCTGGGCTGCGATTACATCGTGCATCATATCGGTTATGATGAAAGAAGGGGCATAGCGGCCCAGGGAAAACGGATGCCCAGCCCGCTGGATCAGCTCCGGGAGGTGGTCCAGGCGGTGAAAATACCGGTGCAGGCGGTGGGCGGCCTCAGCCTGGAGCAAGCCATTCAATGCCCCGCATATGGGGCTCCCCTGGTAGTGCTCGGCGCTCCCCTGACCATCGACGCCGACGCTTTTAAAACAGCCGATGGTGACCTTGAAAAATCATTGAGGCTGATCTGTGAAAAAATTCACGCCTATGAATGAGAAGGAATCAGGGATCAGGGATCAGTTTATAGTAGTCATGCAGTTCAATAATTTAATCTTTTAGTTATTCCACCATGAAGTTCCCGGCAGTAGTCAATTACGCTCCCATCAAAGGGTCCGTTGAGATCCGTGAAATCGCCAAACCGGATATCGGCGAAGAGGATGTCCTCCTCGAAGTCGCCAATGTCGGGGTCTGCGGCAGCGATCTGCATCAATGGACGGCGGACCACAGCTGGCCCGTGAATTATCCCATTGTGCTCGGCCATGAATTCGGGGGGCATATCGCGGCTTTGGGGAAAAGAGTAAAAGGCTGGAAAGAAGGGGACCGGGTGGTGAGTGAAACCGCTGCCGTGATCGATACGGACAATCCGATGTCCCGCCAGGGTTTGTACAATCTCGACCCCACGCGCAAGGGTTTTGGATACGGAGTGGACGGAGCCATGACCCGGTATGTCCGCGTACCCGCCCGCTGCCTGCACCGGGTGCCGGACCCACTTGCTTTTGAAGAGGCCTGTCTCACCGAACCCTGCTGCGTTGCCTTTAATGCCGTCGTAGAAAACTGCAGGATCAAACCGGGTGACCGGGTCCTGGTCCTGGGTCCGGGTACCATCGGCATCCTGTGCGCGGTAATGGCCAAACTCTGCGGCGGTGAAGTGGCTCTGGCGGGGCTAGAATCCGATATGCACCGTCTGCGGGTTGCCAAAGAAGCCTATGGCCTGGAGATCATCACCGGGGATGCCGGCGAATGGGCAAGAATGAGGGATGGCCTGGGCGTGGATTGTGTGGTCGATGCCGCGGGTATCAGCGCCACCCTGCAGACCGCACTTCAGCTGGTAAGGCCCAAGGGCATGATTTCGAAAGTAGGCTGGGGCAGGGATCCCCTGGGTTTTTCCCTGGACCCCCTGGTGCAAAAAAATGTGACCCTGCAGGGAAGTTTCAGCCATAACTGGCCAATCTGGGAAAGGGTGATCGCCCTCCTGGCGAGCGGCCAGTTGAATGTAAAACCCATTATCGGCGGGGTGTGGCCGGTCACGGAATGGCATGATGCTTTTGAGCAAATGCATGACCGGATGGTGGTGAAGAGTGTGCTTCGGCCGGTGTGATCCCGTGAAGAAGTTACCTGTTTCCCGCAAAGGTTTGGGTTCCCACAAAGGCACGAAGAGCACGAAGAGTACGAAGAGTACGAAGAATTTACTTGGATTTTTGGGATTGACTAAAAAGGGCTCTCACAAGGTTTGGGTTCCCACAACGGCACAGCGAAGCGAAGGGCACGAAGGATGTGTACAATGTTTGGGAGGAGCTAAGCTCCGACCTGGTAATTAACATTGAATGAAAATTTTTAGATCCCGTTTGTTTTCTGGGCCGAAGTCCGAATAGGGGGATGGGCCGAAGCTGAGCTTCGTCCTAACATGGTTCGCACGGAGGGTGGGAGATCACGGAGGAAAATTTTTAAGTGGGCTGGATGGGCCGAAGCTGAGCTTCGTCCTAACATGGTTCGCACGGAGGGTGGGAGATCGCGGAGGAAAATTTTTAAATGGGGTGGATGGGACGAAGCTGAGCTTCGTCCTAACATGTTTCGCACGGAGGGAGGGAGATCGCGGAGGAAAATTTTTAAATGGCGGGATGGGCCGAAGCTGAGCTTCGTCCTAACATGGGTGCCCGTTGTGTCGTTGTGGGCAAACCATAATAACCTTGTGGGAAACCTCTCAAGCATCGAAGATGCTCCACGTTTTTAATATTCATTCAAGTAAATCCCCGGCTTCGGAGAAGCCCAACATCGTCGAATATCAACCTTATTGTCCCTACGGATCCCCCACCCAAATAATGGCCACCACCATCTCCTATATCAAAGAAATAATATTAATTTTTTAATTGGGATGTGATTGTTGAGCTTCTCCGAAGCCATTGTTTTGTTCTTATTTTTATAGCATTAAGGTCAGGCATCTCCGATGCCGGAATAAACCGTGGGAATTAACCTACCCGTATGACCTGCCTAAAGGAATAGCCTACATTTTGTGTACTTCGTGGCTTTGTGGGAGACCAGTCTATACCTTGTTTCCCGCTAGGGTTTGGGTTCCCACAACGGCACAACGAAGCGAAGGGCACGAAGAATTTGCTTGAATGTTTGGGATTGAGCCGGTATCAATGAATAGCCTATATTTTGTGAACTTTGTGGCCTTTGTGGGAGACCAATTTATGCCCGTTGGCCGCAATGGTTAGGGTTCCCACAACGGCACAGCGAAGCGAAGGGTACGAAGAATTTACTTGGATGTTTGGGATTGAGCCGATATCTATGAATAGCCTACATTTTGTGTACTTCGTGGCTTTGTGGGAGACCAGTCTATACCCGTTGCCCTGGCGGGAAACGCTGAAGCTAAACTTCGACTTAACCAGGATGCAATACGATTTTATTCAATATTTTCGCTTTGAAAGAGCCGCCGTTCCATGCGATTAAAGGATAAGGTCATTATCATCACGGGCAGTACCACTGGGATAGGTAAGGCCATTGCCCTGCGCTGTGTTGCCGAAGGGGCCAGGGTGGTGGTCCACGGCCTGGAAAAAAACTGGGGGGAGGCCGTCGTCAAAACGCTGGGGACTGAAAATGCGGTTTTGCATATCGAAGACCTGGGCCGGGAAGGGGCTGCGGGCCACCTGGTCACCCTTGCCCTGGATCATTTTGGCCGGTTGGATGGCATTGTCAATAATGCCGCCCGGGTCGTCTCTTCCAATATTAAAACCACTGACCCGGCTTTGCTCCGCGCGGTTTTTGAGGTCAATACCCTGGTTCCCTTTACCCTGATCAAGGCGGCTTTGCCCCATCTCAGTGCATCGAAGGGAGCCGTGCTCAACATCGGTTCGGTCAATGCATACAGCGGCGAACCCAACCTGCTTGCTTACAGCATCTCCAAAGGGGCCCTGATGACCCTCACGCGTAACCTGGGCGACAGCCTGCACCGGGAATACGGAATCCGGGTCAACCAGATCAACCCGGGTTGGGTGCTCACGGAAACCGAAATCCAGCGGAAGAGAGATCATGGCCTTGCCGACGACTGGTACCGGCAACTGCCCACGGTGTACGCCCCATCCGGCAGAATTCTCTTGCCAGAAGAAATTGCCGCCGCCGCGGTGTATTGGCTGGGGGATGAATCGGGTCCGGTAAGCGGCCAGGTCGTGGACCTTGAACAGCACCCGTTTATCGGGCGAAATCCGCCGAAGGACAGGAGTACCATTCCCTGATACGGTGTTGAATTGTTAAATTGTTAAATTGTAAAATTGTTTTGTGACTGCACGACCTCAACCCCCAATCCTCAACCCTCAACCCTCAAACCTCCTCCATGCCCCTCCTCTCCGCCTTCCCCAAAGCCTTCATGCAGGATCTCTGCAAAACAGGCGACATGAAATTATCTGAATGGATCGACCTGGCCTGCGCGCTGGACATCGATGGCCTTGAATGGTACGCCGGATTTTTGGAAATGGCAGATGAAAAAAACTGGACGACCTTCCGGAAGCGGGTGGAAGACCAGGGTAAGGTGATCCCGATGATGTGTTGTTCCCCGGATTTCACCCATCCTGATCCAGAATTCCGGGCCCGTGAAATAACAAAAGAAAAAAGATGGATCGATATGACCTATGCCCTGGGCGGATCTTATTGCAGGGTCTTGTCAGGACAACGCCGGCCCGAGCTGAGCACGGAGCAGGGCATATCCCTGGCTGCCGAATGCATTGAGGCTTGCCTGCCTTATGCGCGGGAGCGCGGCATCACCCTCATCCTGGAAAATCATTATAAAGACGATTTCTGGGAGTTCCCGGAATTTGCCCAGAAAATGGAAGTGTTCTGTAAACTGGTGGACCGTGTAAGGCACCCCAATTTTGGGGTCAATTATGATCCAAGCAATACCTATCTCGCGGGGGAAGATCCCCTGGAATTGTTGTACCGGGTTTCCGGCCGGGTGGTGACCATGCACGCCAGCGACCGGTTTCTGAAAGAGGGTACCCTCGAAGATTTAAGGAAAGAAGAGGGAGGAGCGGTAGGTTATGCCCGGAGGCTGAGTCATGGAGAGATCGGGAAGGGGCTCAATGATTACGATGCCATCTTCAGTGAATTGAAGCGGGTGGGCTTTGATGGCTGGATCAGTATAGAAGACGGGGTGGAGGGCATGGAACAACTGGAGCGGAGCGTCGCTTTTCTGAGGGAAAAAATATACAAGTATTGGCCATGAACCGGGTATTTTAAACCGGCTTTTGATCCTTGGATCGAAATGCAGACCCCCTAAAGAGAATATGAAAAAAGTGGAATCCAGCATTCTTATTGAAAACTACCCGGCCAAAACGCTGGAGGCCTTCACCAGCGAACACATGCTGAAAGACTGGTGGGGTGTGGATCGTTCCCTCATTAAACTGGGTGTGGGTGGCCTGTACACCCTGGCCTGGAGTGCGGACGGAAACGGTTTCTCCTTCGTGATGACCGGACTGGTCAGGGAATATGACCCTGAACATGTGCTCCGGATCGGAGATCTGGTATATCTCAATCCGGGGAAGCCCTTGTTCGGCCCCATGAGCCTGACTATGCGGGCAAAGGACCTGGGCGGAACCACCGAACTATACCTTTGCCAGGACGGTTACCGGGACGGAGAGGACTGGGATTGGTATTATCAGGCTGTGCGGGAGGCATGGCCCAAGGTGCTGGTTACGCTGAAGCAATATCTGGAAAAGACTGGTTTCTGACAGGTTCTGCAAACCATGAACTGAACAAATGCCGTTTAGTAATTTTGATAAACCTCTGAATGTACAGTCGACATGGAGTCAAAACAGAAGTCGCCAAATCCCGGTGTGATTTCTTTCATGAAGCAACTGAAAGCAGCCCTTGAAAAAAAATACCGGGAGGATTATTACACCGGGCAATTGTATGTCGGGGAAGGGACCATTACCTATTTTCCTTTCACGCCCCTTGATCTTAAAAAGCTTAAGCTGAAAATTGCCCTGGTCTATGTTTACCCGGACGATCGCCTGGAAATATGGCTTGCCGGGCAGAACAAAAACATCCAGAAAGCCTATTGGGAGCTATTCAGGGGCAGCGATTGGAATAAACACTTTATCCCTCCAACCATCCGGGACCGTTTTTCAATTGTCGAAAGCGTATTGGCGGAACATCCGGATTTGGACCGCTTTGAAGAATTGGCCGTAAAAGCAGAACAAAAGGCCTTGGGATTTATCCGGGATGTACAGGAGGTCCTTTCAACCGGGTGATTCAACCGGGCTCAACGCGGATATGCCATGAAAAATATTGTCATCATTGGGGCTGGATTGTCGGGGACCTTGTTAACCATCAATTTGATTGAACAGGGAGGGAGCGGTGGTCCGGTCCATATTACCCTGATTGACCGCAATCCGGAAAGGGATCTGGGACCCGCTTACAGCAGCCGGGAGGAAGCATTGTTGCTCAATGTGACCGCGGGACGAATGGGTGCGTACAGTTCCGCCCCTGGACATTTTTTACAATGGGTTCGAAAGAAAGGCCTATCCGCCGGGGAATGGGATTTTCTTCCCCGGCTTTTATATCGGGAATACATCCAGGAATTGTATCAGCAGGCGATGAAGAAAAAAGCCAAGGGTACTGCGATGACCAGAATTCAAGGGGAAGTGACCGATATTTCAATCCGAAATGGAAAGGCGGAGGTTTTTACCGAGAATCATGCTTTCCATGCAGACCAGGTGGTTTTGGCCCTGGGAAATTTTCCTCCAAGGCATCTGCTGTTGGCAAACCGTTCGTTTATTCAAAGCAGGCATTACTTTCAGAACCCCTGGCCCGACCAGGTACTGGATTCCATCTCGAAGGACGAGACGGTCGTGCTGATTGGTACCGGGCAAACCACGGTCGATCTCCTGGTCCGCCTGAACAGGATCAGGCATGAAGGCAAAATGATAGCGGTGTCCAGGCATGGACTCTTTCCCCTGGCTCATTCCACTTTTAAGGAATACCCATCTTTCAGGGAGGAAATAATGAAACAGAATTCTATTGCCGGGATTTTAAGGGTGGTGCGCCTTCACATTAAAAAATCCAAAGAATTGGGACAGGATGCCAATGCGGTCATGGATTCAATGAGGCCCTATACCCAGGAACTCTGGATGAACCTGACCTCGGAAGAAAAAGCGAGGTTTCTAAGGCATGTTTTCCGGTATTTTGAAATTCTTCGCAGCCGGATACCCCCGGAAAGCGAAGAGGTAGTTAAGCGGCTGCAGGAATCGGGGCAGTTGACCGTAGTCAGGGGACGCATCACCGATCTGGTGCCGCAAGATCATCATTTAGAAATGATTTATATACCCGCCGGAAAATCGCGGCCTGAAACCATAGCCTCCCCACGGGTGATCAACTGCATGGGGCCTGAAACGGATTACTTTAAAGTAGACCATCCCTTGATCAAAAACCTGTTGAATAAGGCAGAATTGCAGCCTGATCCTTTTCACCTGGGTATGAATGCCCTGCCCAATGGCGCCATCCTTCATTCTGACGGCACCGCCCACAATATTTTATATACCCTGGGATTTCCGTTAAGGGGCATTATATGGGAGACCCTGGCCGCACCCGAAATCCGGGCGCAGGCTGAACAACTCGCGCACCGGTTGCTCCAAAAACCATAGGAAGGTGGATGCCAGGGGATTGATCCGCCGTGACCATGCGTTGCAGGTGTTTTAATTTTTAATCTCTTCGCATCTTTTTTTCAGCGCCTGGTTCATTTTCTCAAAACCAATTTTGGTTTTGGCAACCGTGCCACCAAACAGGCCTACCAGGATCCCGCTGAATTGTTCCCCATGGATAAACTGGGTCCTGCCGTCGCCGAGGTCAATCAATTTAAAATAATGTTCCCCGTCAAAAAGCCCGGAGATGATCAGTTTGCCTTTCCAGCGGAATTCTTTGTTGGGTTCGGCCTTGAGGATCTGTGGGCCGATGGTCATCTCCATTCCATCCGGAACTTTCAGGGTCAACCTCAGGGATTCCCCGGCCTGATGGCCCCCTCCAATAAGCCGGATAAAGGGATTCCAATCGGGGAATGATGAAAAATCCATAAGTACAGCCCAGACTTTTTCGGGCCTGGTATGGATGATGATCTGTGTTTCGATCTGCTTCATGGCCCCGGGTTTAATATTTTATAAACGGATTTTTTTTATTCCTTAAGCCTGAGCCTGAATCCAAACACAGGAAGGTCGCCCTGCAAAAAATCCAGGTCTTCCGATCTTTGGAAGCCAAGGGACTCATACATTTTCCAGGCGGTCTGCATGGCCCGGGTCGTATGGATGATGAGTTGGCCAAGTCCGGTTTTAATGGTTTTCTGGATGCAGGCTATGGTTAAAAGTTTGCCAAGGCCCCGGCCCCTGAACTTCGGACTTACGGCCAGCAGCCGGAATCCGGCAGCGTTTTTTGCTTTGGTCGCACTGCCGCCCGAGCCGTAATAGAGCATGTCCGCAAAATAGACCACGGCCCCCGCCGGCTCCCCCTCTCCGGACACCGCGACCAGCAGTTCCACTCCGGGTTTGGCCGTCAGGTCACCTACATTGGCCAGCATCTGGTAATAGTGGGGTTGCTCCGTTTCTTTGGGAAATCCTTCAAGTTGGGAATAGGCCTCCACCATCAGCAAACCGATTTCTGCAAATTCTGAAGGGAGGGCATTCCGCACCGAAAAGACATCCTGGCTGCTTTTCATCGTATGGCTTGGATTCGGAACGGGGATAAAGCTTATTTATTCTGCCAGTAGGTATTCCAGGTCGTCCCGCGGGCGGGCCGGTCTTTGAGGGCGATATCGACATAAATAATGGTATCCGCCTCCGCTCCAAAAGGGGCCTGTAAAACTTCTATGCCCCCGGGCGCGTAAACCAGTGAACTGCCTATACAATCCCAGTCCTTCCATGGGCCGGCTTCTATTTTTCCCACGTTGCTGACCCCAACCACCCAAAGGTCAAACTGAGCGCTTACAGGCCTGTAGACCTTGCGCCAGGTATCCCCATAAGGGGTTTTCTGATTGTCAAATCCGGGAGGCACAGCCCAGGCGCAGGGCGAGATGATCATATCGGCGCCCATATAAGCAAGGGAATTGGACAAAGTATTTCCTTTAGCCGTGGCGTCGGCGCAGATATACAGGCCCAGGGTGCCTATCGGGGTATGGGCTACCTGCAGTCCCTCTCCGGTCGCATACAGATCGTGGGCTATATCCAGTTCATTGATTTTCCGGTGTTTCAGGAGGACCTGGCCGGTAGGGTCGATAAGCACGGCCGCGTTATAGGTGCGTTCCTCATCCTTTTCGATGATCCCGGCGCAGACGTATATTTTGTTTTCGACCGCGGCGCGAATCAGGCTTTGGCAGGTGGGGCCTGAAGGAATGGCATAAGCCTTCGTTTTTGCTGAAGGGTCGGTCCAACCCAGGTCCATGGCTTCAGGGAGAAGGGCGATGACAGCTCCATTCCGGGCCGCTTCGGCGATGCGTTCGGTGGCCCGGGCGAGGTTGACCTCCGGTTTGCCGGCTTCCACCTTCATTTGGACCATGGCCAGTTTATAATTTTTTTGCACGGGCTGTGCTTTGCTCATCCACGGTAAAATACAGCTTGCCAGGAGAATAAGGAACCGCTGCACCGGGAAACGGGGGATGGGGATCCGCCTGAACTTATTTTTCATTCATTAATAATGTTTTATAAAAATACAGGGATAATTGATTAACCGCAAAGAATGCGGAGAGCCGGAAATTGTGCAAAGAAAAACCTGGACAAACCCGACGACCTTGGTGTTTACAGTGATTTTCATTTGAGCCTTACTAAATTTTCATTTCAAGGTCTATGCTTAGCCTTTCCCAAACTTGCTCGTCCGGGTCAACTCCTCCTGAAAAATTCACAAAAAAAAATCTGCCACACGGAGATCCGGAATGGCAGATTTGGTTAGAGTGAGTCTTTTATTGGAATGTACTATTGGGCCAGGTACCCCCCGTCTACATTGTAATAAGAGCCGGTGATGAACGAAGCCTTGTCGGATCCTAAAAATAAGGCAAGTTCCGCAACTTCTTCAGATTTTCCTAAACGGCCTACCGGGTGCAGGCCCACCAGTGCTTTCAGGGTGGCTTCGTCCAGGGCATTAGTCACCAGGGGGGTCAGGATATAACCGGGCCCGATGGAATTGACCCGGATATTGCTGGTGGCATATTCCAACGCTGCTGCTTTCGTAAGGCCGACCACCCCGTGTTTTGCCGCAACATAGGCCGGGGATCCCTTCGTACCCGTCATGCCCAGGATCGAGGCCATATTGATGATGCTGCCCCCACCCGAAGCAAGCATAGCCTGTATCTGGTAATGCATGCCATAAAATACGCCGGAAAGGTTGATGTCAATCACTTTTTTCCAACCGTCGATCGGATAGTCTCCCGTCGGGCCAAGCGGCCCGCCAATGCCCGCATTGTTGACGGCAATGTGCAGTCCTCCATATTCCTTTACGGTCTGGTCCACCAGGTTTTTATTATCCTCAGGGCTGGACGTATCGGCTTTGACAAAAATAGCCTGTCCGCCTGCAGCTTTTATCTGGGAAACGGTTTCCAGGCCTCCTTTTTCAGCGATGTCCGAAACCACCACTTTTGCACCTTCAGCAGCATAAAGCAGCGCAATGGCGCGTCCGATACCCGAACCCGCACCGGTGACTATGGCCACTTTGTTTTCCAAAATTTTCATAAGAATTGTATTTTAATAAATGAAGACTAAAATATTCTTTCCGCAGGATTTATGGCCTTGCGGAGGCCATGCCGGACCAATCAGGCCCTTTTTAACTGGACTTCCGCATTGATTTTAACATCTTCGCTTACCAGCACACCGCCAGCTTCCAGGGCGGCATTCCAGTTGAGTCCCCATTCTTTCCGGTTGATCTTTCCGGTGAGGGTGAATCCGGCCTTTTCATTTCCCCAGGGATCTTTTTGAATCCCGCCATATTCCATATCGAGAACCACCGGTTTTTGGATGCCCTTGATGGTAAGCAGGCCTTTCAGCTGATAGTTTTCTTCGTCCAGCTTTTTAATGGAAGTTCCTTCAAACTCCAGGTTCTGAAATTGTTCCGCATCAAAAAAATCAGGGCTTTTGAGGTGATTATCCCGGTCGGCATTGTTGGTGAATACGGAAGTGGCGTCGATCACCACATGCATCCTTCCTTTGGTGAAATCATCATCAACCGTTTCGACCGAAGCGTCAAAATTCCGGAACTCCCCGTTGACGTTGGTGATCATCATATGTTTTACTTTGAACTGCAGTTCGCTGTGAGCAGGGTCGAGGACCCATTTGGTCAGTTTTTTCATATTGCTTTGTGTTTTTATTGAATTAATAACACAAAGTTGCAGGGGGATAGGGGGGAAAGTCGTTCACATAGGTTAAGATGTTCAGGGGCGAAGGGTAAAAGGCGAAAGGCGAATGAAGCAATATCGCGTACCCGGTATCCCATTTGTACACAGGAGCCTTAGTTTCCAAGAGAACTCACCAGGACGCCTTCAAGGGGCTGCGGTAGTGGGAGATGCGGCCGCCGGTGACCGGACTGTTCCTGGACTTGCCTGAACTCCGTTTGCTTCTGGGAAGGTTTTTGGGTAAGGTCGCGCCGGTGAACTGCATCCGGTAGGGATGATTTTCGATAACCTTGATCTTTTTGCCAATCAGTTTTTCGATGTCCTTTAAAAAGGCGGTTTCTTCGGCGTCGCAAAAGGAAAAAGCCGTGCCCCCGGCTCCCGCCCTTCCGGTCCTTCCGATCCGGTGAACGTAGGTTTCGGAAATATTAGGAATGTCGTAATTAATCACATATTCCAGGTCTTCGATGTCAATGCCGCGTGCGGCAATATCGGTGGCAACCAGGACCCGGGTCCTCTGCGCCTTGAATTCAGAAAGGGCGCGCTGGCGGATGTTTTGTGATTTATTGCCATGGATGGCCGCTGCGGGAATACGGTGCTGATGCAGCATTCTGACCACTTTGTCCGCTCCGTGTTTGGTTCGTGTGAAAACCAGGGCCGTTTTAATTTTTTTGTCCCGGAGAAGTTCAACGAGGAGGGCATTTTTATTGCCCTTTTCTACATAAAAAACAAACTGTTCGATGATTTCCACCGTAGAAGAGACCGGGGTCACCGAAACCCTGGAAGGGTTGTGGAGGATGGTGCCGGCCAATTTGGTAATCTCCGGGGGCATGGTTGCCGAGAAAAAGAGCGATTGCCTTTTTTGGGGAAGCCGGGCTATTATTTTTTTAACGTCGTTGATAAATCCCATGTCCAGCATGCGGTCAGCCTCGTCCAGGACAAAAATTTCGATATCCTGTAAACTCACAAAACCTTGTTGCATGAGGTCAAGCAACCTGCCCGGTGTGGCGATCAGGATGTCTACTCCCGCGCGCAGGGCCGAGGTTTGAGGATTTTGATTGACTCCGCCAAAAACGACCGTGAAGTTCAATCCGGTATGCCGTCCATAGGCCCTGAAACTTTCCAGGATCTGGATGGCCAGTTCACGGGTGGGGGTGACGATCAGGCTCCTTATTTTTCTTTTCTTATTCGGGGTGTGGGGGGCGGCGCCCAGGATCTGCAGAATAGGGATTGCAAAAGCGGCCGTTTTTCCGGTTCCGGTCTGTGCACAACCCAGAAGGTCGGTGCCCTGTAAAACTATGGGAATGGCCTGCGCCTGGATTGGAGTGGGAGTGGTATAACCTTCTTCCTCTAAAGCCTTCAGAATCGGCTTTACGATTTGTAACGATTGAAATGACATGTTTGATTTGAAAAATAAAAAATAGATATACAATGATATTTGGGCCTCTCGGGTAGGGGACAAAGTTACTCATTATCTTTCATTAATTCCTGATTCTGTCAAAAAGAGGCTTCATATAAACTCGTCCATTTCCGAATTCTTTGGGCTGAAGAAGTTTAAAACCCGACCTCGGTTTGGGCTGAATCTCAAACAGGTTCACTTTGCCGATGATTTTAATAAGGCTTTCCTGATCCGGCTGAGTGATTGTGGTTTTACACCCAGGTAGGAAGCGATCAGGTATTGCGGAATATTTTGTACAAAATCCGGATGCAAAGATGAAAATTCGCGGTAACGGAATTCCGCGTCTTCGCTGTTGGTACGGGCCAGCCGGAATTGCAGCGAGACATAGGCATTCTGGATCAGGATGCGAAAAAATCGGTTAAAAACCGGGATGGTATCGCAAGCCGCCTCAAACTGTTGTTTATTCAATACCAGCACCTCTGAAGGTTCCAGGGTTTCAATATTGTATTTGCCCGGCCGCCCGGAGAAAAAACTGTAGAGATCGGAAATCCAGTAACCGGCAAGGGCAAACTGAATCGCGTGTTTTTCCGCCTTCGTGTCCAGGATATAGGAATAAGCCGACCCTTTCTGGAAGAAATAAATGTTCTTGCAAACCTTGCCTTCTTCGGCCAGCACACTTTTTTTATCGAATGATTTGGAATACAGAAGGTCCAGAAAGGCATTAAATTCCGTGAGAGGAATGGCTTGCCCAAGGGTTTGTTCGACGCGGGTTTTTAGGAGGGCCGACATGGCTGGGTATATTTCTTAACCTAGACGGTAGTGAGATAACGGTGCACCATGTAGATGGATGCCGAACCTTCACCTACCGCCGCCGCCACTCTTCGGTTGGCTCCGCTCCGCACATCCCCCACGGCGAATACTCCGGGAACATTGGTTTCAAATAAAAAGGGATCCCGGTCCAGCGTCCACCCGGGTACCTTGTTGCCGGTCCTGGGAAGGTCGGGCCCGGTGAGGATAAACCCCTTGGCATCACGAGCGACAAAGCCTGCTGCCATCTCCGAATGGGGCTGGGATCCTATAAAAATAAACAGGGCGGCCAGGTCCAGTAGCTTTTCCTCTCCGGTTTTGATATTACGGATGGTTACTTTTTCCAAAGCCTGGTCCCCATCCACGGCGATCACCTCCACCTCCGGAATAACCCTGATGTTTGGGCTGTCTTCAATGCGGTCTACCAGGTATTCCGACATGCCGGGCCGGAGTGATTCAGCGCGTATGAGCATGGTCACGCTCTGCGCATAGCGGGAAAAAAAGACAGCGCCCTGGCCGGCTGAATTTGCCCCTCCAACGATACCAATGTTTTTTCCTTTATAAATGGCCGCCTCGCTCATGGCCGCCCCATAATATACCCCGATGCCCTGAAACCGCTCTATTCCCGGGACTTCCAGTTTGCGCACGCTCATGCCGGTGGCAAAAACAATGGCATAACAACATATTTCACTGCCATCGGCCAGCACTACATAGCGGTACGGATCTTCACGCCGGAAGGATACGGCTTCCTGGGCGGTAAGCATTTCAGCGCCGAAGCGTTTTGCCTGGGCTACAGCGCGCTGGGCCAGGTCCGCTCCCGTGATGCCGGCGGGAAATCCCAGGTAGTTCTCAATCCTGGAACTCGTCGCGGCCTGACCTCCGGGAGCGTTCCGTTCGATCAACAAGGTTCGAAGGCCTTCGGAGGCGCCGTATACTGCATTCGCAAGGCCGGCAGGACCGCTACCGATCACCACGAGATCGTAAAATTGTTGTTGCGCCCGGGTTTGAATGCCGACTTTCTCAGCCAGTTCAAGATTGGTAGGCTCGACCAGGTAAGTACCGTCCGGAAACAGGATGACGGGTAGTTTTTTCAGCTTGTTGCTCAGTGGCAGGATCAGTTCCCGGGTTTGGCCATCCTCTTCAATATCCAGCCACTGGTAAGGCACCTGGTTGAGGCTGAGAAATTCCTTGGATTGATAACTCCTGGCGCTCCAACGTGAACCCACTACCCGGATGCCTTCATAGGGCAGTTTCACCCGGGTGTTCCATTTACTGAGCAAGTCGTCCAGGACGGGAAAAAGTTTTTGTTCCGGCGGATCCCAGGGTTTGAGCAAATAATGATCCAGGCCGATTTCGTTGATGCTGGAAATGGCGGCTTCCGTGTCGGCATAGGCGGTCAGCAAGACTTTGCAGGCCTCGGGATACCATTTGACCAGTTCCTTCAGCAGTTCGGTACCGGTCATGTCCGGCATACGCTGGTCCACGAGAAATAAGGCTACCGGCACGCTACGCTGTTTGAGTTCGCGGGCCGCCTCCAAAACTTCATTGCCGGTATTGGCTTTGAGAATCCGGTAAGTATTTTTATAATGTTGACGAAGGTCTCTGTGGATAGCGGCCAGGACTTCCAGATCATCGTCAACAGTGAATATTACAGGTTTGGACATGGTTTAGAGTGAATTCGATTTAACCTTGTGGAGGTTCCGTGTTGGTTTCCTGGTTAAAGGGCAGTTGAACGGTAAACACGGTCGAACCCGGCCTCGACCTGGCCCTCAGATGTCCCTTGTGTTTTTCTGTGATGATAAGGTAAGAAGTGCTGAGTCCCAGCCCGGTGCCTTTTCCGGGTTCTTTGGTGGTAAAAAAAGGGTCAAAGATCCTGGGTAAGATGGTTTCCGGTATGCCCGGTCCATTGTCTTCGATTTCCACCGTAGCCATATTATCCAGCTTATAAGTGCGGATGATGATCTCTCCATTCCCTTTGAGCGCGTCGGCCGCATTATCCAGGATGTTGGTCCAGACCTGGTTGAGTTCGCTTCCGTAGGCGGTGACGGGGGGAAGGTCTTCGCAATACCGTTTTTGAACGGTGATGCCTGCTTTAAGTTTGTGTTTGAGGATGAGCAGGGTATTGTCGATCCCTTCATGGATATTGACCGCCTGGACCGGCGCCTGCCCGAGAAAAGAATAGTTCTTCAAGGCAACCACGATGTCCGAAATACGGGAAGACGCTTCATAAATTTCATGAAGCAGCTGGTAAACGGGTACCAGGAGGCCCACCCATTGAAGGATTGCTTTCAGGGCATCGGGGCTTAGGGACTTTGCCCGGGAGTCTATAAATTGTTTTTCGATCCCGATGGCTACCAGGGCCGGGGCGATTTCCCATGCATTTTCAAAGCCGAGTTGTTCGAGCCATTCCTCCGTTTCCGTTTCTTTATCCGAAATTTGCAAGGCGGTCAGGCTGCTGCGTTGTTTCGTGAATTCACTTGCTTTTTGGGCCAGTTCAAGCATAAGATCGGTTTCCCCCGGGCCAAGCCTGACGGTATAAAGGTTTTGGCGGTTCAAATCTATTTTATGAAGGGTTTCCTTCAGTTGTTGAGAAGCACGCCGGGTCGCTGCGGCGGGATTGTTCAGTTCATGCGCAATGCCGGCCGCCAGCGTACCGAGGGTAGCCATTTTTTTATCCTGCTTCATTTGTTTTTCGGCCGAACGCTGAACCGTGATATCGGTACCGAATACAAATACCATCCTGCCCAATTGATCCACCCGGTGATTGAATATATAGGACAAGGTGCTGAACTGGGCCTCCAGCGGGAACGCGTATTCCGTTTGCAGGATTTTGTTCCAAACTTCTGTGGTGATGCCCGGACAAATTTGTTTCCAGTTTTTGCCGTTAAAGTCCTTACCGAATAAATTCTGGGCTGCGACGTTTGAGGATAATACAGTCCCCTCAAGGTTTGTCCGGATCATAGGCCCCGGATTCATGTCCGGAAACCGTCTGAATTCTTCTAATTCCCTCAAATAATCTTCGCTGGTCAGGCGGCGTTTCACCCGGCAAAGATAAGCCTTGTACCGGAGTTTGAAACCTGGGTTAAGTTGGAAAACCGGATGGATCGGATCCCTGTTTTATCCCAATGCTTATGCTCCGGGACTCGTTTCCTTCATCCCTGCTTTCACTGCTTTTACGGTCCATAACAGTTCCTTTATAAACTTTTTGGCGAATTTGTTTGTGGTTGCAGGATCGGTGGGGCTTCCGTCCGGGCCATAAGCTTCCTGGACTTTGGGAACCGGATAACGGGCCGGAACCACCACGGCACCGAGTTTCCAAAAAGTCAGCAAAAGGGCCGTGATCACCTGAGAACCTCCAAATTGCCCATCTGAAGCCGTGACCAGGGCAACCGGTTTTTTATACCATTCCGGCTCCAGCACATCTATGGCATTTTTAAGGCTGGCCGGATAACCCCCATTGTATTCCGGCGTCACGATGATCACTCCATCCGCTGCTTTTATTTTTTCGGCAAACTCCAGGACCCTGGGATCCGGGTTGGTCTGGTACATCAGCCGTTCTTCAAATATGGGGAATTGATATTCGTTCAGATCCAATATTTCAGCCTGGGCCAGTTGGTTTTCAAGCAGGTATTGCCGGAAAAACAAGGCCAGGCGGTGGCTGTTGCGGCCAAGGCGGACACTGGATGAAAGAATGAGGATATTGGGCATTTTTTGAAATGACTTTTCTTGATTCAAAAGAAGGGTATATAAAAGAAACAGTCTTCCATCCGTTTGTGTTCATCCGGAAATGCCCTTTCAAATTTTTTAAGCGGCGCTGCAGTCGTCAGGTCACTTCCAGTAATTCAGCAAAGGAAGGTTCGGAAATGACCAGGTCCGCATGGTGGTTGAGCAGTTCTTCCCGGGAACAGAAGGAAATGCCCATACCCGCCTCTTTGATCATGCACAGATCGTTGTTGCTGTCCCCGATCGCGATGGTATTTTCCATTTTGATGTCGTACTTTTCCAGGATGCTGATCAGGGCATTGGTTTTGCAAAGGGTGTGCCTGCAGAGGCTTTTGGGATGGTTATAAAGGAAGGATGGGATTTTCACTTCCCCGGTGCAGATTCCCTTGGAAAACTCCAGTTCATTGGCCAAGGTAAAATCCATTCCCAGTTTATTTTTGATGTGGTTGGCAATGCAATCGTAACTGTCCGTTATGATTCCTACGATATAACCCCTTTTTTTAAGTTCCGTTACAATTTCTTTGGTCCCTTCCACCAGTTCAATCTGTTCGACGGTTTCGATGAGTTCCTGAATGGTTCTGCCTTTCAGGAGATTGGCGATTCGTTTAGTCAGCACCGTTTCGTCTTTTTCTGAGGACCGGATATCCATCAGTGGTTTTTTAAAGTCAAACCGGTTGGCACAGGCATCGATAAACCGGCCGCGAAGCAGGGTATTATCCATATCGAAGGCCATGAGTTTACTCAGGTTGCTCAGATGATCTACCAGTGCAAATTCCATTTGGGAACGTATTTCATTCAGCACACCGAGTTCTTCGACATTGTAATTGGGATTTTTAGAGGAAGCGGCCTTAAAGATGATGGTCTGGGCGACCTCCTTGCTCATTTTTCCCAGGGCCTGCCAGGGTTTGCTTTTGTTTTCCAGGTAACCGATTTCCACTTCCTTCATTCTGACCTGCATCAGGTGCATGTCGATCAGGATCCCGATGTCGACGCCGTAGTCATCCCTGAAATCCAGTTTTTCAAAAAGGGATTTTTTACCTGCGATCATGCCGCTGAGGGGTTGGCTGAAAGCAAGCAGGTCGGGGAAAAAAATGCTCAATAAGGGTTTGGCCACCAGTTCCGTTACCCTGCCCGCATTGCGGCTGAAAGCGGATTTTACAAATTCCGCCTCACCTTTGAGCAAGGGTTCCGTCAACAGTTTGATGGTGTAAAAAGGATAGGGGTCAATGTCCCCGTCCAGGAAAGTGAGGATTTCATTGGTGGCAAAAAGGATGCCTTCTTTCATAGATGCCCCTTTCCCCAGTTTGGTGCTGGTGATCACTTTGGCGCCGTTTTCCTGGGCGATGGCCACGGTGCGGTCGGACGATTTGTCGTCCACGACAATGACTTCGTTTACCAGGGGCTGGCTCCTCGCAAAACGGACTACGCTCCCGATGTGGTCTTCTTCGTTCAATGCCGGTATAATCACTGTAATCATGTCAGTAAATTTTAATAGTGCTTTATGTTACTTCACAAAATCGGCCTGGTGCAGACCGCACCCCGGAAGGGGGGAGTAATAATGCAAATTTACGGGAATATACCCAAAGAAGAGCATCTGAAAAGGGTTCAGGAAATATGATCCGCCTTGGTCCAATATATGCGGGTGAGGAAATAACCGGTGATACCGGTCAGACACAAGATGACATGGCTCCATCCGGTCAAGAGATTTGTGCCTCCTGAAATATCACTGAATAAACCGGGCACTGCCCAGGGGAAAAATTGGCCGAATCCTGCTGCTGCAAGGATTTGCGAAAGTACCAGAGTGAGCGCTACAAAAGCCAGGGGGGCTAAGTATCCCTTGCCCCAACTGGCTATAAAAGCAACCGGGGAGCCAGACAAAATGACCATGAATGTGGTGATAACATAGTTTGTCAGGCTTTGAGGGCCGGCGGAGAAGTCCTTTAAATGCAGCAGGATACCAATCCCCGTGCCTATGACCAAATTAGAAAAGGACAAGCCAAGGCACCAAATGAAATAAATCGCAAATTTTGCCTGGACCAAGGTGCTTCTGCGGATCGGAAGGGCTAAAAGATCTTTTAAGGTGCCGTCGCTGAATTCCCGGCCAAAAATCCAGCTGGCTACAAAACCAAAAACCAGGATGCCGCCCACAGCGAGCGCTTGTTGCAGGACGGCCAGAAAGGAAGGCCAATTCGGTTGGATATTCATGACCTGTGCTTTGGCAGAGAAGGAACTGGCTTTTACTGCCAGCTCGGGGTATTGGATAAAAATAATGAACAGTCCCACCATGAAAGGAGCCAGCCCAAAGGCTATGAAGCTGAACCGCACCATGGGGCTGCCTTTGAGCTTAAGCCACTCTGCCCGCACAGCATGGGAAAAGTCAGTCATCCTGATTTTCAATTTGTAAGGTCCGGAGGAAAAAATGTTCCAGGTCTTCCTTGAAGATATAGATTTCCTCAGGAGGCAAATTCTGCAGACTTAACCATCGGGTGAGGGATGAAGGATTCTGAATTGCCCGTTCATCTTTGATTTCAATCCACGATGGATGGATTTGAATTGCCGGAAATCCTTGATTCAAAAGGGCTTCCCGGGCTTTAGGGTTATCCCTTGTCCGCAACCGCAGGCTGGTCGTCCTTTGCCGGTTCAATTCATGCGCATGGAGTTCGCGGACCAGCTTCCCTTTATGGATAATTCCTATCCTGTCGGCAAGTCTGGAAATCTCTGCCAGGATATGGCTTGAAATGAATATGGTGGTCCCCGTCCTGGCCATGTCGAGTAAAAGATTTCTGATCTCTACAATTCCCTCGGGGTCCAGCCCGTTGGTGGGTTCATCCAGGATCAAGAGGGCGGGCTTGTGAAAAAGCGCCTTTGCAAGTCCAAGGCGCTGAAGATTGCCCAGGGACAAGGCTTTTGATTTGGTGTTTCGGTATGGAGCCAGCTTGAGACGTTCAATCGCATCCGCTTCCAGGGCAGGTACCTTAATGCGACGAAGGAGGCCAAATACTTTTAGGTTTTCAGCTACCGTAAGTTCAGGATAGGCCTTGGCGGATTCTACGAGGTATCCAATTTTATTCCATTGGTCAAATTTGGGGTTAAGTTCCCGGCCAAACAAGTGAATTTGGCCTTGGTCAGGGTTGATCATGCCAAGGAGGCTCCTGATCAATGTAGTTTTTCCGGCGCCATTCAGTCCTAGGAAACCGTATATCTCTCCCGATCCTATACTCAGGGATATTTGGTCTAGGGCCCTGTTGAGTCCGAAAGACTTGGAAAGACCCCGCGTACCGATGACCTCCATTGACGGAAGGTACGCATTTCGCATTTTTTTACCTTTATCCTCAGGCTTTTGATTAATATTATAACAAGCGGACCTGATGTTAGCCATTCTGGGTTTTTCAACCATCCTGGTATTTTTAGTCCTGATCTTCACCCGGAAGATGTCGGTGATTACGGCTTTGGTCATGGTCCCGCTCCTGGCCGCCCTTGTCGCCGGTTTTTCCGTTAAAGAATTGTCCGGGATGATGCTTACCGGTATTCAACAGGTAGCCCCGACAGGCATTCTTTTAATCTTTGCCATCCTTTATTTTGCTGTAATGCTGGACGCCGGCTTGTTTGATCCGGTGATCAACCGGATAGTGAGGCAGGTCAAGGGAGATCCTTTGAAGGTCGTACTGGGCACGGCCGTACTGACCATGCTGGTCCATCTGGACGGGGACGGCACGGCTACTTTTATGATCGTCTTATCGGCCTTCCTCCCGATTTACAAAGAATTAAAGATAAACAGGCTGGTGCTGGCCGGAGTGGTAGCCCTGAGTGTGGGGCCCCTTCACCTGGTCCCCTGGTCGGGGACTTCAGCAAGGGCCATCACGGTACTGAACACCGATGCTGTGCACCTCTTCAATCCCAATATTCCTGCGATAATTGCCGGTATGGCCTGGGTGGCCCTGGTAGCTTTTTATTTTGGAAAAAAAGAAAGAGCCCGGCTGGGGATCCTGCCTTTGAACTACGATCTGAAATCCAATTTGAATGAAGAACAACGCAGCCTGCGGAGACCCGGCCTTATCCTGGTAAATGCTTTAATGACCGTCTTGCTCATTATAACCCTGATGAGCGGAAAAGTGGCAGCACCGGTTTTGTTCATGGTAGCGGGCCTGCTGGCTTTGTGGATCAATTATCCCAGACTTGGCGACCAGCATAAAGTCCTGAAATCACACGGGGCCAATATATTCATGGTCTCCTCCATGATATTTGCCGCAGGCATTTTTTCCGGAATCCTCACCGGTTCAAAAATGATCGACGCCATGGCCGGTTCGCTGGTGGACATTCTTCCTTTAGAATATTCCCGCTTTCTGCCTTTATTGACAGCGTTAACCAGCATGCCTGCCAGTCTGGTATTCACCCCCGATGCTTATTATTTTGGGGTGGTCCCGGTGCTGAGTTCCGCGGCGGAACAATACCAAATGGACCCCTTGGAAATCGGAAGAGCTGCTTTGCTCGGGCAGATGACCGTCGGTTTTCCATTGAGCCCGCTGACGGCCTCCACCTTCCTGCTCACCGGTCTGTGCGAGGTCGACCTGGCCGATCATCAAAAGTTTATATTTAAATGGGCTTTCGGGACAACGGCAATCATGACCCTTATGGCCCTCCTGACCGGATCTATTCACCTATGAAGGATAAAATAAGGATCGGATGCGGGGCCGGGTTTTCAGGAGACCGGCTCGAGCCGGCTGAAGTGCTGGTGAAGGAAGGCCGCCTGGATTATCTCGTTTTGGAATGCCTGGCGGAACGTACCATTGCCCTCGCCCAAAAAGCCAAAATGAAGGATCCTTCCTCCGGCTATGACCCTTTGCTCGAGCGAAGGATCAGGTCCCTCTTGCCCCTGATCCCGGATAAAAAAGTAAGGCTGATTACGAATATGGGGGCTGCCAATCCCCTGGCAGCTGCAGATCGAATCATTCAAATCGCAAAGGAGACCAATACCAGGATCCAGGTGGCGGTGGTGACCGGGGATGATGTCCTGGATCACCTGGAACCCGGATTATTGACTTTGGAGACCGGACAGCCGCTGAAGGCCATCGGGAAACTCATTTCGGCCAATGCCTATATGGGTACGGAAGGGATCCTTGAAGCGTTGCAAACGGAGGCATCCATTATCCTCACCGGCCGGGTGGCTGACCCTTCCCTTTTCCTTGCACCGATGATGCACGAATTTTTATGGCGGGCGGATGATTTTAGTTTATTGGGGAAAGGCACGGTGACCGGCCATCTGCTCGAATGTGCGGGACAGCTGACCGGAGGTTATTTTGCCGATCCGCTAAAGAAACCGGTCCCCGGCATGGCTAAACTCGGTCATCCCTTTGCCGATGTTTACCCCGATGGTAAAACGGTCCTCGGTAAAGTCCCCGGCACGGGGGGCATGCTCAACCTGCAAACCGTCAAGGAACAATTGCTCTATGAAGTGGTCAATCCACACGAATATTATACACCGGATGTGATTGCGGATTTTACCTCTGTCCGCTTGAAACAGCTTGGTCCCGACCGGGTGGAAGTGATGGGTGGCAGTGGCAAATCAAAACCCTCTTCCTTAAAAGTCAGTGTGGGCTATCCCGCTTTTTATCTGGGCGAAGGGGAAATCACCTATGCCGGAGAAAATGCGGCAGGGAGGGCCCGGCTGGCAGCGGAAATCGTGAGCGAACGGCTATCCGGTCTTGTTCAGAATCTCCGGGTTGATCTGATCGGACTGGGTTCTGTCCATGGCACTGCCTTCAGGCATGCCGCAGAACCTTATGAAATCAGGCTCCGGATAGCGGGTAAAACGGAAACCCAGGACCTCGCCCGCAGGATTGGTGAAGAAGTGGAAGCCCTCTATACCAACGGTCCTGCAGGCGGCGGCGGGGTGCGGAAAAATATAAATGAAGTGATCGGCATTGTTTCTGTTTTAATGCCGAGAGATCAGATTGTTCCAAAGGTAGAATTGAAATCCACATGAAATTATACGATATCGCCCACAGCCGCGCGGGGGACAAAGGAGATACGCTCACCCTTTCCCTGATCCCTTATGAGGAGAAGGACTTCGATTGGCTCTGTAAAACAGTCACGGTCGAAAAGGTGAAGGAACATCTGAAGGATACCGTTCGCGGTGAAATCATCCGATATGCACTGCCCAATATCTCTTCCCTGCTGTTTGTATGCCATCACGCGCTCTCCGGCGGCGTGACCACTTCCCTGGGTCTCGATGCTCATGGGAAAACCATGAGCAGCGCCCTTCTTGAAATGGAGATTTGAAGGCCATGGTGTGGTTTTCGATTTTCCTTTCCGGGGCCGTTAATTTTGCAGCTGGGACTCCACCTTTTTACCGGACGATATGGATTTTTTTGATCGTCGTGCCGGAAACCGAGCTGAATTGAAGCAACTACATCCCCTGGCCGAGGCCTGCAGGTAAACCGATAGGGGTTTCAGCAGACGGGTGACTGACTTTCAGCACCTGCCTGCCATTCAGGTCCGTCAAAACAAGTTCTTTAATAGCTTCTTCCGAGCGGATTTGAATAAATGAAGTGGCCGGGTTGGGGAATACTTCAGGTCCGGAGCGTGGCTTGCCATTCATCCTGGTAGGAATACACAGGGTGGAGGACTTGATTAATATCCTTGAGGTATAGGGCTGAAGGGTAAACGAACCGCAGAGGTCCTCCCCGGAAAGGTCTGTATATTTATTCGGGCCCAGCTTTATGGTCAAGGGATTATCGCTGGGATTGATAAATAGGGTATCGGTGGGTTTGGATGGATTCCAGCTGACCGTGTTGCTTTTACTGTGCTGGTCAAATCCGGTCGTGGATTTCCAGGTGCTAAAAGCCAGGCTGGTGGAGGGAGGCAGAAATGCAAAGAGGGAAGGGTTATAAGGCTGGAAATAGCAGTTGTAGTCTATTTCGCCCTGGTGGTACCCACCGGTATTGTCCAACATCCGGATGAGGTAATCGCCGGACGTTTTGACCATAAAATAATTATTCTTCACCGTCATGCCGGTCATTGGTGTGGGAAGGATCGGGTTGCCGTTGAAATCCAGGCAATAATTGGCGCCATATACCACGTTTCCGGTCACTGTATTGTCATGGGTCCCGCTGTTGAGGAAAATGCCTCGCTGGGTCCGGTCGTAGATCGTATTTTCCTGGATGGTACAGCGGCTGACGCTAAAGTCTAAATAAATGGCCGGAGTGCTGAAGTGGGTGCCGGGTGGATTTCCTTCCGGGTTTCCATCGCTGAGGCTGATGAAATTATTCTGGTAAATATTGTATTGGGAACCGCTTCCAAAACTTTTTAATCCTGCGCCGTCGTTGTTGATCAACATGGCATTGCGGATGATATTCCGTTCGATCAGGTTGTATTTCCCATCCATGGCAATACCGCAATAGCCGGTGCTGTCGATGTCGTTGTGATGGATATGGCAACTGTCGACGAAGGCCCCTTTGATCGCGGAAAGATTGATTTCCTGGCCAATGCCGCTGTTCCGGAAAGGGCCGATATTCCGGAACGTATTGTGATGGATCCTGGCTCCGAATCCGGTACCATGGATAAATAGGGCCAGTCCGTCCACTTCCCTGAACGTGCAATTGCTGATTTCCGCATACCTTCCCTGGATGTCCACCCCATGTTGATATTGTCCCTCAAATCGGCACTGGTCGATTTTAAAATTTTCGTTTTCAGGATAAGGCAGGGCCACTCCGGATTCTCCTTGTTTTGCAAAGGCGATCTGGCTGATATGAAGCCCGGTCACCGATTTCGAGGGCAGGATCCCGTAAGCCCGCACCGTGACTTCACAAGTCATGGTGTTCGGATTGCCGGACACCGGTTTGTAATAAAGCAACTGGTTTATGGAATCGTAAACCCATTCTTTGCCTGTATTCAGGTAACTCAGATGACCGTAAAGAAAATAACCATACCCGGCCGTCGGTACGCGGAGCGTCGGATGGAGATAATTAATTTTATTGCCAGAAGCGGAAACAATCCCTGATTTCTCCCAACACCATTGCGCGGTATGCACGCATACCTGGGATTGGTTGAGTGTGGCCAGGTCCATGCTGCCAAGCGCGGCATCCTGGAGATAGTCGTTGGTGGCCTGGTCGACCGTAAGATAACTGCCCTCGTCCGGAAACCGGGCGAGTACCTGTTCTTTGTGATTTACAAAAAAGTTGAGCGCCTGTTTTGAAAACTTGACCTGGTAAATTCCATCTTCCCCTGTCCATGAGGCCACCTGGTCGGCTCCGCTGATGACAGGAAGCTCCCCGGTGCCGTAGGCCGTAATCACCAGGTTTCGCCCCGCTTTCAGATTCATTTGTTCCCGGAAGGTATCTCCCCGCTTCAGGAAAATCGTATCGCCGGTGGCCAGCGAAGCTTTGGAGTTTACCGGGGAAAAGGATTTCCAGGGAGCAAGGGGGGAGGTGCCGGGGTTGGAGTCATTTGCCCGGATGTCGCTGGAGGAGATATAATAATTGGTTGAGGAAGCCTTGGGAGCGATAACCATTATGGTCAGAATCGGTAAAATGCGCAGCATAGGAGAAAAGTCTTTGGCGCTTTGACTTTTCAGAAGGATGGAGGTTTAATTTAAAAACCGTTTATAATATTTGCAAATGCTTTAAAATAGCACAGGAGTATCATGCTGTTGGAAGGAGTATAGGGGTTTCCCTGTGCGAAATCCCCGAAGGCCTTCACCCATCAATGACCAGGACCATTCATGAATTGAGTCCATCCGAAGAGGAGGACGGATTCAGTGGTATCCAATTCAGCAAGAAGGTCTTTCAGGGAATTGATTTTAAGCAGGTCCGCCAACCGTTGTTTGCCGTAAATGGTCTGCAGGTACTGGATCATGCTGCCGGAAAGCCCGTATTTGAAGGATCCTGTCCAAAAGTTTTCCAAATCTTCAGGAAGTTTATGTTGCTCCAGGGCGGTCCGGACCTGTGCCAACCGGTCCTCATCACATTGGCCGGAAACATAGGCCGCCATTCCCTCCACAAACCAGTCCATGCCGGAGAGTTCGCTGAAATCCGGGCTTATATTCCGTTGGCCGTGAAAAACATGGACCAGTTCATGGATGATCAGCTTCCGGGTCTTGTCTTTGTCGGCAAAGCGGTGTTCACAGGATTCCCTTTCCCAGAGCAGGGGGGATATCATGTCCAGCCTGTAGGCGTCTCCGCTGGCAACCATCCAGCATTCAGATTTGAATTCGGGCAGGTTAAGCTGCTTTTGCCAGGCTGTTTCCAGGGAATGCCGGTCAGGATGGATGATGACTTCGAATGGTTTTTGAAAAGGGGAATTAAAAAAGGACTCCACCGATTTTATTCCCTCATCGATAAGGCTAAGGTATTCGAGTTTATTGCATTCATCCTGAAGGGTGTAGTGGATGGTGTAGGCCGGGTATTTCTCCGTGATCCAATCCGGAGCATCGGCATGAAGAAAACCACCCGCCAGTACAAAACCCAGAGTCAGGATGAAAGCCAGGGATTTGACGGATTGAATTAAACGTGTCATAGAATTTTTGATTACGGAGGTAAAATTCAGGGTCGGAGGGATCCGGTCGAAAGTTTTATCGGCAAATGCATGGATTCCCCTGATGAATCGCAAAAATTCCAGCCGAATGCCCAGCCTCCCTTTGAGATTTCTCCATTTTTTTACCTGTTAAGAAACTGCAGGAAATTGGGCCATCTACACATAACTTATAGAAATTCAATTTTTTATAAAGCCGGAATGAAGAGGAGATCCGTTTTCAACCGTGTACAATCGGTAACAAACGAAAGTAATCGATTAATGTCCGGCTAGGCCTGAGTGGAAGTGCATATTTGCCTGACCGGGGCGAGGCTCCCGGTGAAACAATCCAAATTTTTTAAACAACTAATTTAAACGACATGACACATGAAGCGAACAAAGTCCAATTGACGGGCTTTCTGGGTAAAGAGCCCCAGACCAAACAATTTGAAAGTGGTTCTAAAAATGCCAGCTTTACCCTTGCCATCCACGACAATTATGCAGGCAAGCAGGGTAAAAAGGTCGAACAGACTCAATGGCACCAGGTGGTGGCCTGGGGCGAATTAGCCGAACAGGTTGAAAAAACCTTGCACAAAGGGAATAAAATTGCCCTCGAAGGAAGGTTGAACTCAAGGAACTACACCGCCAAAGACGGGACTACCCGGTACATCACTGAAATCATCCTCTCCCGTTTTGAAGTCCTGCCCAAGACAGAACGGCTGGAAGTCACCGCATCCGCTTCCACGGAAATATAAATAAACGCCGGCACCAGGTTCGCTGTGACCGGATCATTGGTTTTGGGTATCCAGGTTCACTGGATTTGGTGCCGGTTTTGGTTTTTGCGAAATGGAAAGGAAAATAAATAAGGTCACCCTGAGAGGTTATGTGGCCA